>CAZOAZ010000036.1:0-67282 GCA_964577955.1 uncultured Bifidobacterium sp.
GCGTGTTGCGCAGGAAGATGTCGGCGTAGCCGCCGAGCGACATCACGCCTTCCTGAATCCGCGCGCCGCCCGAATCGTTCAGACCGACGATCGGCGATCCGAGCCGCATCGCCAGATCCATGACTTTCACGATCTTGGCGGCGTTGGTTTCCGACAGCGATCCGCCAAAGACGGTGAAGTCCTGCGCGAAGGCAAACACCTGACGGCCGTCGACCAGGCCGTGCCCCGCGACCACGCCGTCGCCGGGGATCAACTGCTCGTCCATCCCGAAGTCGCGGCAGCGGTGGGTCACGAGCTTGTCGACTTCTTCGAACGTGCCGGGATCGAACAGCAGTTCGATCCGTTCACGCGCGGTGAGCTTGCCGGCGGCGTGCTGCTTCGCGAGCCGATCGGCGCCCCCGCCGAGCTCGGCGCGGCGCTCGAGGTCCTCCAGAATCTCAGACTGCTTCATTGTCCCCGGTCAGCTTCCGCAATAGATTTGCAATCTGCAATCTGCAATCTGCAATTCTTTTAGACCTTGGCGCCGTAGGCCTTTTCCCAGTCCTTGAGGAACTTCTCGAGGCCGATGGTGGTCAGCGGATGGTTGAACAGCTGATCGATCACCGCCGGCGGACAGGTGCAGATATCCGCGCCCATCCGCGCCGCTTCGACGATGTGAATCGGATGGCGGCAGCTGGCGACGAGGACTTCGGTCGTGAACTTGTAGTGGCGGTAGATGTCCACGATCTCGCGAATCAACCCCATGCCGCTCGTGCCGACGTCGTCGAGCCGGCCGACGAACGGCGACACGAACGTCGCGCCGGCCTTGGCCGCGAGCAGCGCCTGCGCCGCCGAAAAGACCAGCGTCACGTTGACGCGAATGCCTTCCCCCGAGAGCACCTTGCAGGCGCGGATGCCGTCGCGGGTCAGCGGGACCTTGACCACCATGTGCGGGTCGATCTTCGCGATGTCGTGTCCTTCGCGAAGCATCCCGGCCCAGTCGGTCGAGACGACCTCGCCGCTCACCGGCCCCTTGACGATGTCGCAGATCTTCTTGAGGTTCTGGCGGTAGTCGCCCGATTCCTTGGCGAGCAAGGACGGATTGGTCGTGACGCCGTCGATGATGCCGATCGCGGCGAGCGTCTCGATGTCTTTCAGATTTCCACTGTCGATGAAGATCTTCATGGCGACCTACCCTTCGTGCTGCACGGAGTTGGTGAGCTCCCCGACTCCGTCAACCTTGACCGTCACGACGTCGCCGGCCGAGAGTGGCCCGACACCGGCCGGCGTGCCTGTGGTGATGATATCGCCTGGTTCGAGCGTCATCACGAAGGTGATGTACTCGACCAGCGCGTCAATCGGAAAAATCAGCTGGGCCGTGGTCGACGATTGGCGGACCTCGCCGTTGACGAGGCACTGCACGGCGCGCGGCCCGTGGTCGAGCCCCACGGCGACCGCCGGCCCGCACGGCGCGAAGCCGTCGAAACCTTTCGCCCGCGTGTACTGCGGTTCCTTGTTCTGGATGTCGCGCGCGGTCACGTCGTTCATGCACGTGATGCCGAAGATGTAGTCCCATGCCGTCGACCGCGGCACGCGGTGCGCCCGGCGGCCAATCACGACCGCGAGTTCGCCTTCGTAATCGACCCGCCCGACTCCCGGCGGCAGCCGGATCGGCGCGCCGGGATCGAGAATCGCCGTCGACGGCTTGAAGAACACGAGCGGCTCGGGCGGCAGCGCTTTCTTCATTTCTGCCGCGTGATCGCGATAGTTCAGCCCGACGCCGATGATTTTGGACGGACGAACCGGCGCCAGCAGCCGCGCGCCGCCGAGGCCGCCAGGCATGACTTCGCCGAGCGAGTAGCCGTCGAAGATGTCGTGGCCGCGCAGGACCGCGCGCCGGAATTGGCCGTCGCGCTCGACGGCGTAGAAGACCCGTTCGTCCCGCGACAGTTTGAAAATGCGCTCCATGGCCGCCGAAATCTTACGCTACCTCGCCGTTTCCGCGACGCGCGCCGACGGCGCGCTGACGTTGCCGGCCTTGTCCACGGCCTGGACGGCGTAGATCGCCCGTGTCCCTGCCGGCACGGTGTCGGCAAACGTCGCCTGCGTCAACGGCTCCGGCGTGACCCGAACGAGCGTGTCGGCGGGCGCCACCGCCCGCAGCACGATGTACCCGGCCAGATCGGCATCGTCGCTGGCTTCCCAAATCAGATTCACCGCACCCTCGGACGCAATGGCCTGGAGACCGGCCGGCGGTTTCGGTGGAAAGGTATCGGTCAGCGTGACGCACGCTTTCGGCGACGCGTCGCTTTCAATCGTGAGACTGCCGACTGTTTCGATGGCGCGGACGATGTAGCAGCGCTCCGCGCCCCACTCGATGCGGCTGTCCGCCATCTGGAGCTCGTTCAACGGACGCTCGGTCAGCCTGACCTCCGGCTCGCCGGGGCTATAGACGTGATAGGCAACCGTGCGCTCCGCGGCGTCGCTGCTGGCAGGCCACACGACCGAGATGCTCGACTCCGTGTAGGTGACGCGTGGAGCGCCCGGCGCGGCGGGCGGCTCCTCGAGCGGCATCAACGCGCGCGCCGACAGCGCACCGCGGCGGCCGCGCTTGTTGATCCCAGCGGCGACAAACGATCTCAGGACGCCAATCGCCGCACCGCCGGTCGGGCCGCCGATGTCGGCCCGCACTCGCGCGGTCGCGCCCTGCGCCTCGCCCTCCGGCGCCGGCGCCGACGCCGCACCTTCAGGTGAGGCGGCCGCGCCGGCCGCGTCCTTCGCGGGCTCCGTCGAAACGCCTTTCTTTGATGCGCTACTCTCCTCGTCCGGATCCGGCGGCGGCGCAACCTTGATTTGCGCCACGCGCGTTCCACGACGGACCACGTCTTCGAGCGACACGCTCGCGGCGCCGTCCAGGGCGAACACATCGATCCGTTCGATGTTGGCCGGGCTCGATCCGTCGGTATTGATCGTCGGGACGACGAGCTGAATCGTCACCTGCGAAGCCCGGCGCGTGACGCTGAAATCGGCGGGCGCCGCCGGCAAATCGCTGAGCGGCGGAAGCGGGGGACCTTTCTTGCCGCAGCCGGCCGCCACCGCGGCCAGCAGACAGGCGACGCCGGCGATCCGGTTCACAGAATGTACCGCGACAGATCTTCGTTCTTCACGATCTCTGACAGCATCCGCACGACGTAGGCCTCGTCGATCACGACCTCCTTGTCGGCGAGGTCGGGCCCTTCGAACGAAATCTCATCGAGCAGCTTTTCCATGACGGTATGGAGGCGGCGCGCGCCGATGTTCTCGGTCCGCTCGTTGACGATCGACGCGAAGTCCGCGATTCGCCGGATCGCGTCGTCGGTGAACGTCAGATCGATCCCCTCGGTGTCCATGAGCGCGGTGTACTGCTTGACGAGCGCGCTGCGCGGTTCGGTGAGAATCCTTACGAACTCGTCCTTGCCGAGGGCTTCGAGCTCGACGCGAATCGGGAATCGCCCCTGCAGCTCGGGAATCAGGTCTGACGGCTTCGAGACGTGAAACGCGCCGGCGGCGATGAACAGGATGTGATCGGTCTTGACCATCCCGTACTTCGTGCTGACCGTCGTGCCCTCCACGATCGGCAGGATGTCGCGCTGCACGCCCTCGCGGCTGACATCAGGACCGTGCGACCCTTCGCGGCCGGCGATCTTGTCGATTTCGTCGACGAAGATGATCCCGGCCTGCTCGACGCGCTGGACGGCGGTTCGCGCCACGCTGTCCATGTCGATCAGCTTTTGCGCTTCTTCCTGCGTGAAATGGCTGAGTGCCTCCGGGACTTTCAGCTTGCGCTTCTTCGTCTTCCCCTGGAAGAGGCCCGGCAGCATGTCTTTCAGGTTGATGTCGACTTCCTCGACCGACGATCCGGCGATGATCTCGAGCGACGGAAAGCTCTTCTCGCGCACATCGACTTCGACGACGCGCGCGTCGAGACGGCCGGCGCGCAACTGCTCGCGGAACCGGTCCCGCGTCTGTTGCAGCTGCTCGCGGGCGGCGGCATTGTCGTCCTCGGAGCCTGACGGGCGCGGCGGCGGGAGCAGCAGGTCGAGCAGCCGCTCTTCCGCATTCTGGGCCGCTTTGGACCGCACTTCCTCCTGCCGCTCGCTTCGGACCATGTCGACGGCGAGCTCGACGAGATCGCGAACCATCGATTCGACGTCTCGGCCCACGTAGCCGACTTCGGTGAACTTCGACGCCTCGACCTTGATGAACGGCGACTGCGCCAGCCGCGCGAGCCGGCGCGCGATCTCGGTCTTGCCGACGCCGGTCGGCCCGATCATCAGGATGTTCTTGGGCGCGATTTCTTCGGCCAGCTCGGGCGCGAGCTTCTGGCGCCGCATCCGGTTGCGTAGCGCGATCGCGACCGCGCGCTTCGCGGCCGCCTGACCGATGACGTACTTGTCGAGCTCGGCGACGATTTGCCGCGGCGTCAGCGCGTCGGTGGAGGTCTGCGAGGATGCGGGCAGGTAGATCGGCACGAGCTCACAATTCTTCGACGGCGACGCTGGCGTTCGTGTAGATGCAGATCTCGCCGGCAATCCGCATCGCGGTTTCGGCGATCTCGCGAGCGCCCAGGTCCGTGTTGGCGGCGAGCGCCTTGGCCGCCGCGAGCGCGTAGGGCCCGCCCGACCCGATCGCCACAATCCCGTCGTCGGGTTCGATCAGATCGCCGTTACCCGAGAGCAGGAACGTCGACGACTTGTCGAGCACGATGAGCATCGCCTCGAGGCGGCGCAGGGCGCGGTCGCTCCGCCAGTCCTTGGCGAGTTCCACGGCCGATCGTTCGAGGTTGCCGCGGTACTGTTCGAGCTTCGACTCGAACCGCGCGAACAGGGCGAACGAGTCGGCAGCCGACCCGGCGAACCCCGCCAGAATCCGGTCGTTGTACAACCGCCGGATTTTGCGGGCATTCTGCTTGACAATGGTCTGTCCCAGCGTGACCTGACCGTCGCCGGCCAGCACTGCGTGATCGCGGTGCCGGACGGCTAGAATGGTGGTCGCGTGGAACATGGGTTTCTGACTGTATCGGCGCGGCGATCAGAGTGTCAAGAAAACGGGACACAAACAGGAATTCAAGCGTTCTGGCGGTCGAGTCTGCTGGCAAACAGGTTGCTACGTGAGGGGTCGGGAGCAAGGACCATGAATCGAACCAGCACCGTCGTCGCGGCAATCGCGGCCGTTCTCGTGGCTGCACCGCTTTCCATAACGGCACAGAGTCCCGACCGCGCCGGCGCGCGCCTGGGCAGCCGGACGGCCAAGCCTGACGTGTCTGCGGCGTTGCAAAAGGGCGGCGGCAAGTCGGGCGGTGGGAAATCGGGTTCGTCGTCCGGGTCCGGCAAGAGTTCCGGCGGCAGCGTGAAGTCCGGATCCTCGTCAAAGTCCGGCACGGTCAACGGACGCAGCGCCAAGACACGGAACTCGTACGTCATCAAATCGCGTCCGGTGTGGAAATCGCGGCAGGTGATTGTCGTCAACCGCCGCTACTACGGCGGCTACTATCCGTGGGGATATAGCGGCATCGGCTTCGGCGCCTACTACGGCGGGTACTATGACCCGTGGTGGTACGACGGCTACGACGAAGACTACGGAGCCGGCTACGACGGATCGCTGCGGCTCAAGGTCACGCCCCGCGAGGCGGCGGTCTACGTGGACGGCTATCTGGCTGGCAACGTCGACGACTTCGACGGCGTGCTGCAGCGGCTGCATCTCGACTCGGGCCCGCACCGCATCGAGGTCCGTCTCGACGGCTACGAGCCGCTGGATTTCGAAGTCAAGATCACGCCGGACGATACCGTCACGTATTCGGCGGACCTGAAGAAACTTCCGTAGGCGTCACGGCTCTCTTTCGCCGCGACAGCCACCCGTAGACTGGCACACCGGCGGCGATGATCGCGAGGCCCGCGAACGCGGGCTTCGGGTTTCGCCACATCTCGTTGCCCGCGACCAGCACGCCGGCCGTGACGAACGCGATCGGCGCCCATGGATATCCCCAGGCCTTGAACGGCAGCGGACGGTGACCCTGGCGGCGCCGTAACACGAAGATCGACCCAACCGCCGCGGACGAAAAGAGAATCAACGCAAAGCCGGTGTAGCTCACCAGCTGCGCCAGCGAGCCGCACAGCACCAGCACCGCACTCCACGCCGCCTGCGCCAGAATCGCGCTCGTCGGGGCGTGGAATCGCGGATGCACCCGGGCCGCCGGCCCGACAAACAGCCCGTCGCGTGCCATTGCGAAGTAGACGCGCGGCCCGGCCAGGATCATCGCGGAGATGCTGGCCGCGATCGACACGATCGTGAACGCCGCGGTGATGCGGCCCATCGCCCCGCCGAACAGCCGTTCAGCGACCGAATCGATCAGCGTCCCGGAGACCGCACTCAGCCCCGCGGTCGACAGAGCCCAGACATAGAGGGCGTTCAGAGCGAGATAGATCGCCACGACGATCGCCGTGCCGACGCCGAGGGACAGCGGAACATTGCGCTCGGGATTGCGGACTTCCTCGGCGACGTACGAGGCGGCGTTCCAGCCCGAGTAGGCAAACATCACCGGAACGAGGGCGAGCAGGAATCCCGTCGGGTGGACCGCCCCGGCGTTCTCCCAGGCCGAGGCGTTGCCGTCGCCGATCGAAAAGCCGACCGCGACGAAGGCGACCAGCGCCAGCGTCTTCGCGGCGGCGAGCGTGTTCTGAACCAGGCGTCCGGGACCAAGCCCACGGAAGTGCACCAGCGTCAGCAGGCCGATGACCGCCAGCGCGACGAGACTTTTGGGTGTGACGATCAGAGGAACGAACGGCAGCGCCAGCGTCGCGAGAATCGTCCCGTCTCCGGCCACCGGAACGAAGCGGCCAAGGTACTCCGCAAGGGCGATGGCGCTCGCGGCGATGGCGCCTGAAAACCCCGCGACAAACGACGTCCAGCCGGACAGGAAACCCGCCAGCGGTCCGAACGCCTCGCGGAGGTAGACGTATTCGCCGCCGGCTTTCGGCCGCACCGCAGCCAGTTCGGCGTACGCCATCGCCCCGGCCAGCGCAAAGGCGCCGCCGGCGAGCCAGACCAGCAGAATGCCGTTCGGATCAGGCACCAGCCGGGCGACGAGGATCGGGACGAAGAAGATCCCGCCGCCGATGACGTTGGAAATGACGATGGCCGCGGCGTCGACCGCACCGAGTCGGCGCTCGAGCGAGGCAGGCGCGCTCACCCGGCTACTGATTGATCACGCGACGTTCGACGGGATACTCACCGACCAACTGCCACTGGGTCGATTCGTACTTCGCGAAGATCTGGACCTTGGCGTCGACAAACTGCGTGTTCGCCAGCATCTGCTGCCGCGGCTCGGTGCCGGTATAGCCGAACTGCGATTTCGCGGTCTGCGTGTCCGACGTGGCGCCGGAGGCGAGGCCGTCGCTGCCCGCGATGCGCAGAAACGCGCCGCCCAGTTCGCTCTCTTCACCGGCGCGGCGGAAGATGACGTTCGCCTGCAGCGTGCCGAGGCTGTGTTCGGACACGTTCTTGAACTTGAACGTGACCGTCGGCACGAGTTTGTTCTGGCCGCTGACCACGCCCGCGTCCCACCAGCCGGTCGAGACGTCGACGGTCTGCAATCCAGTCTTCAGATCGACTGTGGGTCCGCAGCCGGCGGCGGTGAGGGCGAGAACGGCGATGAGCGAGAGGAATGCGGTGCGCATGGGCGTATTTTACGCCCGGAGCGCGACGTCAGAAGACGCGAATCTCGACGCGCGCCCGGGCCTCTTCGCGCGTGATCTGTCCGCCTAGAAACGCTGCCAGGTCGGCGCCGCGCACGCTGATGACCACCGTGCGCGAGTCGGCGTCGGCCGGCGCCAGGCGCGGCCGATCGTCGCTGCCGCGCGCGGCGACGGTCAGGAACTCGGAGGACGAGAGCCCCAGGCCGCGGCTGTGCTCGAGCATGGCGTCGATGAGCGCGTTGCGGATCTCGGTCCGATACGCTTCGCGAATGTCGTCCAGGCTCGTGTAGACCGGGGGCACTTCCGCGGGACGCGCGCCGGTGGCGGTTCCTCCGGCGGTTGATTCCGCGGTCATCGTGGCCGCCGCCGGCACCGCGGCGACTTGCAGTTCGAGCCGTTTGAGCGCCTGCTGCGCCTCTGGATTGTTCGCGGCATTCACGAACGTCCGGAGCGTGCGCAGCGCGTTGTCGGCCCCGAGGTTGTTCTGGTTGAGCGTCATGAACGTCCAGGGCAGCGTCCCCGACAGCGGCGGCACTTCGACATCGAAGAACACGCCGTAGTTGTCGAGCCGGAAGCCGCGCGCCCGGGCGTTTTCACTGAGCAGCATGTCCGCCGGCATCATCGCCTGCAGGCGATCGCGAATGATCGTCGCGCCGTGTTCGACCGCGCCTTCGAGCAGCCGTTCCATCTGGCCGATCTGATAGCGCGATTCCTTGAGCCGGACGGTGTCGGACTGTGCGCTCGCCACGCTGGCGGCGAGCACGGTGAACGCGGCGGCACTCGCGATGACTCGAGACATGATCCTTGGCCTCTTCACTGTCTTCCTCGGCTGGCTGCTTCCGCTCTCTTCTTTCGCTTCGCTCGGACGCCGTTCGGGCTATCGCTGCTGCGAGACCTGCTGCGCGAGCGCGTTCATCTGACGCTGCGTGCGCATCACTTCGATCCCCGACTGTCCCAGGCTGCGATCGATCTTCACGAGATCGGCCTGACGCTGCAGCTGGATGTCGCGGACGGTCTCGCCCAGGCGCAGCGCGAGTTCGCGCTGCTGGCGCTGCTCGCTTTCGACCACGAGCGCGCGCACGCGGCGGAGCGTCCCTTCGGTGTCGGTCGCCGCGACCTGTACGGCGGCCGGACGTGCGTCAATCGCGCGCTGCAGTTTCGCTTCGAGCGCCGCCAGATCCTGCGCCGAGACGGGCGCCGCGATCGGCGCGGCCACGGCCGGCGCTGCCGTTGCGACCACGGCCTCCTGATGACGCCAGCCGGTGTTGATCGAGAGACCATCGGCGCCGTAGCGGACCTCGAGGTTGGCCGCGCCAAGCCCGATGCCGAGGAGCACGACCGCCGCGGCGGCCTGCATCCACACCGGCACGGCATCGAGTCCGCGCCGCCGCACGGGCACCGGCGTGACGACCGGTTCGGCCGCGATCGAACGGACACCGTAATCGGGCGGACTCCAGCGCGACATCTCGCTCCGGACATCGCCGAGCGCGGTGACCTCCGACCGGCAGAGCGCGCACGAGACCATATGGCGCTCGAACGCCGCGCGATCGTCGGCGGCAATATCGTCGTAGAGATACGCGACGACGATTTCGCCGCGCGTGCCTGCATAGCTACAGAAATTCTCAGTCATCATGCTCACGCTACTCGTCCGGCACTCCGCGCCAGTTCGCGGCGCAGCACCGACAGTCCCTGATACACACGCGTCTTTACAGTACTCAGCGGGCAACCCGCCAGATCGGCGATCTCCTGAAACGTCAGCCCGTGATATTCCTTCAGCACGATGGCCGTCCGCTGCTCTTCCGGCAAGCTGGCCATGGCGCGCTCGACGCGCCGCGTCATGTCCTTGCGAACGACCAGATCCTCGATCGACTCAGACGGTTCGGTCGCCGCCGCGAGGTCGAGAAGATCGGTCTCTTCCGGCGCCTGCACAACCGGCGCTCGCCGCTCGCGGCGCATCCAGTCGCGGCACAAGTTGAGCGCGATGCGATACAGCCAGGACGAGAACTTGGCCTGGCCGCGGAAGGCGGGCAAGGCGCGGAACGCGCGCAGAAAGGTTTCCTGGCACACATCGCGCGCGTCTTCTTCGCGGCCAATCGTGCGATAGGCCAGGGCGTAGATCGGACGTTCCCAGCGTCGAATCAGCTGGTTGAAGCTTTCCGAGTCGCCGCCCATGGAGCGGGCCACGAGCTCCTCGTCGGTCCACGAGATGTGAGCCTGGGGGATCATCCTGTTCTTCGTTAGACGGCCGAACCCGCTCGATGGCCGGGTGCGCCCGATCTAATCGGGATCGTAGCACTGGTGACAGCAAGTGATTCTCCAGTAAAGATTTAAGATAGAATTTCGGGTGCGCCTCCCATGGCCCGACATCGTTCCACCCGCCGCCTGACCCGCCCTTCGGCGTCGGAGGCCGAGACCGCACTGCCGCTCGTCTCGCTCCTGGCCGAAACCGAGCGCCTGACCGACGTCCTGGCCCAGCTGCACCAGCGCACGCTCGAAGACACCGGAGGCCGTTCCAGTCTCCTGTTCGAACACAACCCGCGCACCGGCGTGCTTCAGGCGACGTCGGGGTTCGCGGTCGACACCCTGCAGACCGACCCGTGGCCCGGCGACGATGAGGACCGGCTGCTCCCGGAGATCTTCGCGGGCGGTGTGCCGATGCTGGTGGCCGATCTCGAGCGTCAGCTGCCTGAGCTCGCACTGCTCCTGGCGGCGCGATCGGCCCTGTTGATTCCCTTGCTCCGGCGCGGGGAGCCGGTCGGGCTCGTCACCGTCGGATTCGCCGACGCGCCTGACGCAGCGGATCTTGGCGATCTCGGCGATCTCCAGCAGGCGTTTCTCGTCACGCTCGAACTGTTTCGCCTGCGCGACAACGAACGGCTGCACCACGAAACGCGGGACTTGATCGACACCTTCAGCGCCACGCTCACCGCCAGCGCCAGCCTCGAGGCGGGCCTGGCGCAGTTCTGTGTCGGCGCGACGCAATTGTTCGCCGCCGATCGGGCGTCGGTCTGGATTCACGATCGCCGGTCGCGCCAGCTGCGGCTGCAGGCGACCTCCGACCCCAGCGCGGCAAGCGACGTACCGATGAGCGTCGACGATCCGTACGCGCCGGCGGCCATCGCTCTGCGCAACCTGCGCGCCGAACTCTCAGCCGGTTCGGTCGAGGGCGAACTCGACACCGTCACCGTCCCGCTGCGCGGCCGGCGGCGGGCGCTCGGCACGCTGGTCTTTGACGGCGTCCGCATCGAGCCGGGCGGCGAGCTCGACGTCCTCGATCGCGCCGACGAAGTCGGCCGCGAACTCTCGAGCGCCATCGACACGATGCAGCTGCTCGATGAGGTCATCCGGGCGCGGCACGCCGTGGACACGGCGTTCAACACGCTCGGTCACATGCTGGTCGTCATCGACCGCGCCGGGCGCATCATCCACTCCAACGATCGCTTTGCGGCGCGCGCCGGCCTGGCGCGGGAACAGTTGGCCGATCGGCTCCTGTCCGAAGTGGCGGGATCGGAGCTGGCATCGTGGGTCACTACCGTCGAGGTGGCTGAAAGCGGCGGTGAGCACCGACGCATGGTTGACCAAAGGCTTGGCGGACCGCTGGATGTGACGGTGACCCTGCTCCGAGGACCGGGCGGACCGGTCGGTCGCGTGGTGATCGCGCGCGATGGAGGGGGCCAACCGGAGACCAAACGGAACTGAGTTGAACCATTAACGGCCATGCGCAGTAAACGGCGTCCGGCCCCGATAAATCGTGCGACACTATGCGCGGAGTACGGCCATGATTGACGAAACCTTTCTGACAACTGAGGAAGTCCTGGAGTATCTCCAGGTCAATCTCCGCACGGTATACCGGCTCATCAAGGCCGGAAAGATCCCCGCCGTGCGCGTCGGACGTCAGTGGCGGTTCCGCAAGAGCGACATCGACATGTGGCTCGACAATCAGCGGCCGCGCGCCGGCGCGGCGCGCCCGGCCGCCCCCGCCGCCGCTCCGCAACCTCGGGCCCACGCCGACGGCGAGCGGCCGCGCGTCCTGGTCGTCGACGACGAGGCGAGCATCCGGGATCTGCTGGCGAAGACCCTCGCGCTGGCCGAGTACGACGTGGACGTCTCGCCCGACGGCCGCTCGGCGCTCGAGCGGATGCGGATGCAGCCGTACGATCTCCTGATCGCGGATCTGAAGATGCCGGGAATGGATGGGCTCACGGTCATCCGCGAAGCCAAACGGTTCCGCGCCAATCTGCCGGTAATCATCATCACCGGCTTCTCCACCGAATCGAGCGCGATCGAAGCCGTCAACCTCGGCGTCGCCGGCTACCTGACCAAGCCCTTCCGCGTGCCCCAGGTCCTGGCCGCCGCCGCCCGCGCGCTCGGCGAATGACGGCGATCAGGTGTCAGACACGTGTCTGACACCGTGTCCGACCCCGACTTGTGATCGACAGCGATTGCACCCCAAAATCTAGTAGCGGCAGCACACACCGGCAGCAAAAACGAGCAACCGCGCCACGGTTGCTCGTGAAAAAACTGACACGGTGTCAGACGTGGTGTCAGACACGTGTCTGACCCCGGTTAACCCCATCCATGATTCAGCTTTCGGAACTGACCAAGTCGTTCGGCGATCGTGTGCTCTTCGACCACGTCACCTGGCAGATCACCGCCCGCGAACGGGTCGGCCTCTGTGGACCGAACGGCGCCGGCAAGACGACGCTGCTGAAGATGATGGCGGGGCTCGACGAGCCGGACTCCGGCGCGATTCTCAAGCCGAATGCGTTGACGGTCGGGTACTTGCCGCAGGACGGGCTCGCGCACGCCGGCAAGACGGTCTTCGAGGAAGCGAGCAGCGCGTTCGAAGAACTCCTCGCCATCAAGGCCGAGATGCACGACCTCGAACATCGTCTCGGCGATTCCGCCATTCCCGAGGCCGAACATGACGCGATGCTCGGCCGCTACAGCGACCTCCAGGAACGGTTCCGCATCGGCGACGGATACAGCATCGAGTTGAAGACCGCGACCGTCCTTCAAGGTCTCGGCTTCAGGCCCGAAGACTTCGAGCGGCGCACCGAAACATTTTCCGGCGGCTGGCAGATGCGCCTCGCGCTGACCAAGCTGCTGTTGCGCGCGCCCAATCTGCTCCTCCTCGACGAGCCGACCAACCACCTCGATCTCGAAGCGCGCAACTGGCTCGAGGAGTATCTGAACGCCTATCCGCACGCGGTGATTCTGGTCTCGCACGATCGCTTCTTCCTGGACTCGGTCGTGACCCGCATCGCCGACCTGACGCTGCGGACGTTGACCGACTACGTCGGCAACTATTCGGATTACCTGGTCGCGCATGAAGCACGCATCGAGCAGATGCGCAAGGCGAAGCGCGAACAGGACGAAGAAGTCGCGCGCGTCAAGATGTTCATCGACCGCTTCCGGTATCAGGCGACCAAGGCCGCGCAGGTCCAGAGCCGGATCAAGATGCTCGAAAAGATCGTGCCGATCGAGGTGCCGCCGGAACGGAAGAAGATCCATTTCGACTTCCCGAGCTGCGCCAAGAGCGGACGGACCGTGCTCGAGATCACCCACGGCCGCAAGGCCTACGGCGACATCGTCGTCTTCAAGGATCTGAACCTCCACATCGAGCGCGGCGATCGCATCGCGCTCGTCGGCCCCAACGGCGTCGGCAAGTCGACGCTGATGCGGATGCTGTCCGGCGAAGAGTCCCCAGACTCGGGCACCCGCGTCGAGGGCCACAATGTCGTCGCCCAGTACTTCGCGCAGGACGAAGCGACGCGCATGGATCCCGGTCCGACGGTGTACGAGACGCTCTCGTCAGGATCGCCGCTCCACATGGTGCCGATGATCCGCAACATCCTCGGCGGCTTCCTGTTTTCGGGCGACGACATCTACAAGAAGGTGCGCGTGCTGTCGGGCGGCGAACGCACGCGCCTCGCGGTCGCGCGGATGCTGCTGCGGCCGTCGAACACGCTGCTCCTCGACGAGCCGACCAACCATCTCGATCTCGATTCGAAGGAAGTCCTGCTCGACGCGCTGGTCGATTACGGCGGCACCTTGATCTTCGTCTCGCACGACCGCTACTTCGTCGAACGCCTCGCGACCAAGATCATCGAAGTCGGCCACGGGGACGCGCTCACCTACCCCGGGACGTACAAGGAATTCCTCTGGCACAAGGAACACTCCGGGCAGGAAGGGCGGGAACGGCAGGAGGGGCAGGAAGCGAAAAAGGGACAAGCGGGGCTTGCCGCGCCGAAGCGCGCGGAGAACAAACCGCGCGAAGGCGGGCGGGCGGGGCAGGAACGGCAGGACGGTAAGAAAGGGCAAGCTGGCCGGGCAGAGCAGGCCGGGCAGGCAACGGCCGCGCAGGCAGGGCAGGCGCAGGCTGGGCAGCCGAGGCCGGCAAAAGCGGAAGGGCCGTCACGCGAAGAGCGGAAGCGCGCCGACGCGGACGCCAAGAAGAAAGCGCGCGCCGCTCAGGCGCGTAAGGCCGAAATCGACGCGCTCGAGACGAAGATTGCCGAGACCGAGGCGGCGATGCGAGCGCTCGAACATCAGATGGCTGCGCCCGGGTTCTACGACGATCGCACCGCCGCGCAACCGGTGTTGGACCAGCACCAGGCGCTGATGTGGAAGGTCGGCGACCTGATGCACCAATGGGAAGAACTGCAATCCGCGGATTTGACGCCCGCAACCGACCGCTGACGAAACTGTTCGCCGATTACAGTTCTGTCAGCGCCCGTCCGATAGCCAACCAGTAGATCGCTGATTTTTGGCGAGTTTTCAACAAAAACGAACGGTCGCTCGCGGGCACAGGCCTTGCGCCTGCAACCCTTCGGATTGGCTTCCATGCCCAGACGCTCGGAAGAACGGGTGCGGCGACAGCCCGCACCGATGCCCCTCTCGACGGCCCGGCCGCTGGGACAAGACGCGTCGCCTGACGACCGTTTCTTCCGTCAACTGGTCAGCAGCATGCGGAACGGCGTCATCGCGATCCATCGCGACGGCACGCTCGCGCTCGTCAACGACGAAGGCTACCGCATCTTCGGAATCGCGCGAGGCCCCGCCGACGTCGGCCGGCCCTGCGCCGAAGTGTTCCGCAGCCGTCCGGAACTGGTGCGCATGCTGTCGAGCGCCTTCGAGCTCTCGACGCTGCCCAACCGCGCCGAACTCCGTCTGAAAGATCTCGACCGCGTCATCGGCTACACGCTGTCGCAGGTCCGCGATGAAGCCGGAGAGACCGTCGGCGCCGTGCTGTTCTTCAAGGATCTGACGCGCGTCGAACAGCTCGAGGAACGGGAACGGCTCCGCGATCGTCTCGCGTCGCTCGGAGAAATGGCCGCCGGCGTCGCGCACGAATTGAAGAATCCGCTCGCCGGCATCGAGGTCATGACCGGTCTGCTCCGCCGCCAGGTCCCCGACTCGCCCGATGCGCAGGCCTTGCTCGCCGACATCATGAGCGAGGCGAAGCTCGCGAACTCGATCGTCGTCGAGATGCTGGAGTTCGTTCGGCCGGTGCGGCTCCAGGTTGAGCAGACCGACCTCAACGACGTGATTCATCAGGCACTCACACTCGCTGAGCGCAAGGCGCCGCGCGGCAACATCTCCGTCAGACTCAATCTGCAGCCGCAGCTTCCGCTGATTGACGGCGATCACAACCAGTTGTGCCAGGTCTTCATGAACCTGCTGGCCAATGCATTCGAAGCGCTGGACGGCAAGGGGCGCATCACGGTCGCGGCAGCGACGCAGGACGTCGAGCAGGATCCGGCGTTTGCCGCCGACTCCCATCCGCCGACACCGGTCGTTGTGGTCGAGGTAGCCGACGACGGTCCGGGGATACCGGCTGAGCTGAGCGACCGGATTTTCAACCCGTTTTTCACGACCAAGGCCCAGGGGTCAGGACTTGGGCTCGCGATCGTCCGAAAGATCGTTGATGCCCACGAAGGGCGGATTGACCTGACCAGCGCCCCCGGCGAAGGGACGCGCTTCCGGGTCACGCTGCCGCTGTCGAACGGGTCGAGCTGGTTCAAATAGAGAGGCACACGAACAGGTATGGGTCGAATACTGATTGCCGACGACCACGACGCGCTCCGGCGCGGGCTGAAGCGCGGTCTGACCGAAGCCGGTCACGAGGTCGAAGAAGCCTCAAACGGCAACGCGGCGATCGAACGCCTCCACGACAGCTACTTCGACGTCGTCCTGAGCGACCTCAAGATGGGCGGCAGCGACGGCATGGACGTCCTGCGCACGACGCGCGCCCTGCACCCGACCACCGCGGTGATCCTCATGACCGCGTTCGGCACGATCAACACCGCCGTCGAAGCCATGAAGATCGGCGCCTTCGACTACGTGCAGAAGCCGTTCGAGATCGAGGAGATGGAGGTCAAGATCGAGAAGGCGCTCGAAATGAAGCGCCTGAAGCACGAGCTCGAATACCTCCGCGGCACGCAGCAGGACATCTACGACTTCGACCGCATCGTCGGCTCGAGCGCCGCCTTGCAGAAAGTGCTCGACATCGTCAAGAAGGTGGCGAAGAGCAACACCACGGTGCTCATTCGCGGCGAAACCGGCACCGGCAAGGAGCTGATCGCCGGCGCGACTCATCACAACTCGCTGCGCGCGACACGGAACTTCGTCAAGGTGAACTGCGCGGCGCTCCAGGAGAACCTGCTCGAGTCGGAGCTCTTCGGCCACGAGAAGGGCGCGTTCACCGGCGCGGACAAGCAGCGCATCGGCCGCTTCGAGCAGGCCGACGGCGGCACGCTGTTCCTCGACGAAATCGGCGACATGAGTCCGAGCACGCAGGCCAAGATCCTGCGCGTGCTGCAGGAACACGAGTTCGAGCGCCTCGGCGGAACGCGCACGCTGCGCGTCGACGTCCGGCTGATTGCGGCCACCAACCGCGACCTGCCGGGCATGGTCCAGGCCGGACAGTTCCGCGAAGACCTCTACTACCGACTCAACGTGGTCTCGATCGAAACGCCGCCGCTCCGCGAGCGGAAGGACGACATCGTGCCGCTCGCCAACTCGTTCATCCGCCGCTTCTCGGGTGAACTGAAGAAACGCATCGAAGGGCTCGACGCCGACGCGCAGAAGCTGCTGATGCGCTACAACTGGCCGGGCAACATCCGCGAACTCGAGAACACCATCGAGCGGGCGATGCTGCTGGCCGACGGCCGATCGATTGCCGCCGATGATCTGCGGCTTGGCGAAACGCCGACGAGCGGCAGCAGCCGCGAACAGACGCCGACGGTCAAGATTCCGCCGACCGGCATCCCGCTCGAAGACATCGAACGGCACGCGCTGGTCGAAGCGCTCAAGATGTCGAACTGGGTGCAGAAGGACGCGGCGGAGCTCCTGTCGATCAGCCCGCGCGTGATGAACTACAAGATCAAGACGCTCGGAATCGAGTTCCCGCGCGGCCGGCGCGCCGCGCCGCTGACGAGCGTCGAGTCGGGCGAGCCTGCCGCGTAACGAATTGTCAATTCGGAATTATCAATGCTCAATTCGTGGCGGGCGGAAGCTGCCCGTCCTCACGAATTGACCATTCACAATTGATAATTCCCAATTCCGAAGGCCGTCAGGCCTTCGGGTGCGCCTTCTTATAGGTCGCCATCAGCTGCGCCGCGTTGACGTGCGTATAACGCTGCGTCGTGCTCAGCCGGGAGTGGCCGAGCAGTTCCTGAATCGCCCTGAGATCAGCACCCCGCTGTAGAAGATGCGTCGCAAACGAATGACGCAGGGCGTGCGGACTGATGACGCCTTGCTGACTGGCGGCAGCATACCGCCGCACGAGACGATCGATGCTGCGGACCGTCAGCCGTCCGCCGCGATGATTCACAAACAACGGGTCTTCGGGACGGGACGATCGCCGCAGTGGCTGTGAACGTCGCGCCCTGGCTCGCTCAGGCGGCGTACCGCTTCGAAGAATGACCATCCGATCGGCCAGGTAGTCGCGAATCGCCTTTTCCGTCGTCCGATTGAAGGGGACCAGCCGTTCCTTGCCGCCCTTCCCCATCACCCGCACCATTTTCGTACTCAGATTCACATCTTCGGCGTCGAGCGCGGCCAGCTCGCTCAGACGCAGGCCAGACGCGTAGAACAGCTCGAGGATCGCGTGATCGCGGCGGCCGAGTGCGGCGTCGGTGGCTGGGGCCTCGAGCAGCCGCGTCATCTCGTCCTCGGACAGATGCTTCGGCATCCGGATGTCGCGCTTCGGCGTCTTCATCAGCGCGCCAGGGTCCGCGGCAATCAGCCCTTCGCGGCGCAGGTAGCGCAGGAACGTCCGAATCGCCGAAAGCTTGCGGGCCGTCGTCGCGCGCGACTGCCCCGCCGCGTGGAGCTCGCTGAGAAAGCCGCGGATCGACTGACGATCGAGCGCCGACGGCAGCAGATCCCGGCGCTTCACGCCCGACGCGGTCGCGACGTGCAGCAGAAACTGCGACAGGTCGCTGTCGTAGGCGCGCACGGTGTGTGCCGACACATTGCGGTTGAGAGCGAGGTGCTTGAGAAACGCTTTCAGCGTGTCGATCATGCGGCCCCTCGACCATGCTCGGGACCTGAACGAGAGTCGAAGGGGGCACGGCCCTGGATCCAGGCCGTGAGGTCGGCCAGCGCACGATCGGCCACGGCGAGCTTGCGCTCCATGCGCCCGCGCGGCGGCCGCGTCAGCGGCTCCATGATCCCGAATGTGATGTTCGACGGCTCGTAGTGCGCCGGATTCGCATGCGACGCGTAGTACGCAAGCGCGCCGATCGCCGTCGTGCGCGGCGGCGCCGAAGTGTTCAGCCCTTTGGCCAGCGCCGCAGCATTGATACCGGCGAGTAACCCTGACGCCGCGGATTCAACGTAGCCCTCCACGCCGGACATCTGACCCGCGAAGAACAGCGACGGATGCGATCGCAGCTGCCAGGTTTCCGACAAGACCGTGGGACCGTTCACGTACGTGTTGCGATGCACCATGCCGAAGCGCACGAATTCGGCCTGCTCCAGGCCCGGAATCAACCGGAGCACTCGCGCTTGCTCGCCCCACTTGATCTGGGTCTGGAAGCCGACCAGACTGAAGTGGTCGGCGGCCAGATTGTCCTGGCGCAGCTGCACGGCGGCGTACGGTGCACGGCCGGTCCGCGGGTCCACGAGACCGACCGGCTTCATCGGTCCAAACCGCAAGGTATCGACCCCGCGGTGGGCCATCACTTCGATCGGCAGACAACCTTCGAAGAACTTCTCCTTGTCGAAGTCGTGCACGGTCGCGGATTCGGCGTGAACCAGCGCATCGTAGAACCGCGCGTACTCCTCACGCGTCAACGGACAATTGAGATAGTCGCCCTGTCCGTCGTCGACTCCGCAGGTTTTCGTTGTGGGGTCCGGCTTTAGCCGGACCTCGGGGTCTGCCCGGACCTCAGACGTCCCAATGCTCCGATCCCATCGCGACTGCCGGAACACCTTCGACCGATCGATGCTCTCCGCCAGGACGATGGGGCTGATGGCGTCGTAGAAATAGAGGTGATCCCCGCCAACCAGGCGCGCGATGTCGGCCGAGAGTGCATCCGACGTCAGCGGACCAGTCGCGACGATGACCGGCTGGTCAGGCGACGCGTCGGGAATGCGCGACACTTCCTCGCGGCGGATGTCAATCTTCGGGTGCGAGGCCAGCGCGTCGGTGATCGTCTGTGCGAAGCGCTCGCGATCGACAGCCAGCGCTGCGCCTGCCGGCACTCGGCTCGCTTCGGCCGCTCGCATCACGAGCGATCCGAGCCGCCGCATTTCCTCCTTCAGGAGGCCGACCGCGTTGTCGAGTTTGTCGCCGCGGAAGGAATTGCTGCAGACGAGTTCGGCGAGCTGATCCGTCTTGTGGACAGCGGTAGGACGGACCGGCCGCATTTCGTACAGCGTGACCGGAATACCGCGTGACGCGACCTGCCAGGCGGCTTCCGATCCGGCCAGGCCGCCGCCCACAATGCGAACCATCGTTCTAGGCCCGTGCGCGCTTGCGCGCGACAGCTTTCTTGGCGGGTGCCTTCTTCTTGGCCGCAGCCTTCTTCTTCGCCGGCGGCTCAACCGGTTCGACGACGCGGGCGGGCGCTGTGGCGCGCTTGCGGCCGCGCATCTGGAACCCGCGGCCTCGTCCGCGTCCCGCGCGCGGCGCGGCGCCGCGTCTGGCTTCGAGCAGGGCGCGGGCATCGTCGAGCGACAACGTCGCGGGATCGAGTCCCTTCGGGACGGACGCGTTGGTCTCGCCGTCGGTCACGTACGGACCGTAGCGCCCTTCGAGCACCTGGAGCGGGCTGCCACCCTCCGGCATCTCGATCTTCGCGATGACGCGCTTGGCGGCTGCCTGACGGCGGCCGGCGCGTTTGGGTGCGGCGAGCAACTCGAGGGCGCGCGGCAGCTCGATCGTCATCAGATCGTCTGACGCGTCGAGCGACCGATATTCGTCGCCATGTTTGATGTACGGGCCGAATCGGCCGAGCCCCGCCAGAACAGGTTGGGCCGAGTCGGGATGGACACCCAGCTCGCGCGGCAGGCTCAGCAGACTGACCGCCTGATCGAGCGTCACGGTCGACTCGCTCATCGTCGGCAGCAGTGACGAGCGTTTCGGCTTTTCCTTGGAACCCTTCTCGGGATTCTCGCCGAGCTGCACGTAGGCGCCGAAGCGCCCGTTGATCACGTAGACGTTCTGCGCGGTTTGCGGGTGGACGCCCAGCGAGCGCGGCCCTTCGGCTTTGGCCCGGATCATCTCCATCGCCTTGGCCACGGAGAGATCCGCGGGCGGCAACGTCGGCGGCAACGATGCCGTATTGCCGGGGCCGCCGGCGCCAAGCTGCAGGAACGGTCCGTAACGCCCGACCCGGACGCGGACCGGCTGTCCCGAATCCGGATCCTCGCCGACGTCGATCAGCGGATAGTCGGCGTTCTCTTCGGCCTGCTTGACCGCATCCTCGAGACCGCGATGGTGCCGATCGCCGCGGAAGAACTGCCGGATGAAGTCGAGCCACTCGCGCTCGCCGCGCGAGATCTGATCCAGGTCCTCTTCCATCTCCGCCGTGAACGCGACGTCGACGAGATCGCCGAAGTGCGTGCGCAGCAGGCGCGTGACGGCAAAGGCGGTAAAGCTCGGCACCAGCGCCTTGCCCTGGCGGAAGATGTAGCCGCGCCGTTCGATGGTGCCGATCGTCGCGGCGTAGGTCGACGGACGCCCGATCCCGAGGCGTTCCAGCTCCTTGATGAGCGACGCTTCGGTGTAGCGCGCCGGCGGCGCGGTCTCGTGGCCCTTCGGATCCACCGCGACGAGGTGGAGCCGTTCGGCGCTGCTGGCCGCGACGCGGTCGCCGACTTTCAGTTTCGGGAGCGCGTTTTCCTGTTCGCTCAGGTCCGCGGCGACATCGTCGCTGCCTTCAACGTAGGCGCGGCGGAAGCCGGCGAACTCGATCACTTTTCCTGAGGCGCCGAACACCGCCGGTTCACCGGCCTTGCCGGTCGCGGAAATTTCGACCGACGTGCGCTGCACACGCGCATCGACCATCTGCGACGCCATCGTGCGCTTCCAGATCAGTTCGTAGAGGCGGAGATCGTCGCGGTCCAGCGTCCCCTCGAGTGAGGCCGGCGTGTGCGAGAACGTCGACGGACGAATCGCCTCATGCGCTTCCTGCGCGTTCTTGACCTTGGTCGCGTAGCGGCGCGGCGCCTGGTAGTACTCGCCGCCAAACAGCTCGCGGATCGCCTGCGCCGATTCCGAAAGCGCGCGGTCGCTCAACGTCGTCGAGTCCGTGCGGTGATACGAAATGTGGCCGTCCTGGAAGAGCCGCTGCGCGGCCTGCATCGTCCGCTCGGTCGAGTAGCCAAGCTTGCGGCTGGCTTCCTGGGTGAGCGTCGACGTCGTGAACGGCGGAGCCGGGCGTTCGACGCCGGGCTTCTCGTCAACCGCCGTGACGGTCCACGGCAGGTGCTGGCGCAGGACCGTTGCGAGATCGCGGGCATCGGCTTCGCTCAACACGCGCGCGTTCTTGCCGGTGAGCGCGCCCTTTTCGTCGAAGTCCTTGCCGGTCGCCACCCGGGCATCGCCGACGCGGGCCAGCGTCGCGGTGAAGACACGGCCGTCGCCGGACACCTGCGCCTCGAGATCCCAGTAGCCGGCGGCGCGGAATGCGAGCCGCTCTTCTTCGCGATCGACGATCAGACGCACCGCGACACTCTGCACACGGCCGGCGCTCAGTCCGGTCTGGACTTTCTTCCAAAGCACCGGCGACAAGGTGTAGCCGTAGAGCCGATCCAGGATCCGGCGGCTCTCCTGCGCCCGAACCAGGTTCTCGTTGACGTCGTGCGCGTCCTTCACCGCGGCGGTGATGGCTTCCTGCGTGATCTCGTGAAAGACGATGCGCTTGACCGGCACCTTCGGCTTGAGCACTTCCTTGAGGTGCCAGCTGATCGACTCGCCCTCTCGATCGGGGTCGGTCGCGAGCAGCACCTGCGTCGCGCCCTTGAGCGCCGCCCTGAGCGCCTGCACGTGCTTCCGCTTGTCGTTCGGGATGACGTAGTACGGTTTGAAGTCGCCTTCGGTGTCGACGCCGAGGCGGCCCCACTTCTTCTTCCGGATCTCGTCGGGAATTTCGTCGGCGGACTCGGGCAGATCGCGAACGTGGCCGTAGCTGGCCATCACTTCGTAGCCCGATTTCAATATGCGTTCAATCGTCCGCGCCTTCGCCGGCGACTCGACGATCACCAATGTCTTTGCCATGAACTCGCTTCCTGCGCTCCCGCCTCCGGACCTAGAACCTAGCACGAACTGTCAACACGGACGAATCGGCCGCCGCCGGCGCGCCGGACCAGGCCGCGCATTTCAAGCTCGAAGAGACGATGCAGCAGGCGCGCGGCGGAAAGCCCGGACTGCGCGGCGAGCGCATCCAGCGGGCACGGTTCGCCGGGCGGGAGGCACGCGAGCACAGGATCGACGGCCGCACGCTGCCCTTCCGTATCGGCCGCTCCGTCCGGCGGGTTAGAAGGCGCAGGAGCGACGGGCCGTGCAAGTCCGAGTTCGTCCAGCACGTCGTCGGCGCTCTCGACGAGCCGCGCCCCGTCGCGGAGCAGCGCGTGCCCGCCGCGATTGCGCGTGTTCAACACGTTGCCGGGCACGGCCAGAACGTCGCGTCCCTGTTCGAGCGCGCACCGCGCCGTGATCAACGAGCCGCTCTTCTCGCCGGCTTCGACGATGACGACAGCGCGCGACAGCCCGCTGATGACGCGGTTGCGGCGTGGAAAGAAGGCGGACCGCGGACCGGTGCCGGGCACGAACTCGCTGACCAGAGCGCCGGCGCCGGCGATGCCTGACGCCAGCGCCGTGTGCTCCTCGGGATAGATGACGTCGACGCCTGAGCCGAGCACCGCGATCGTCGGTCCACCGGCTCTGACGGCACCGCGATGTGCCGCCGCATCGACACCCCGGGCCAGACCGCTCGTCACCGTCAAACCGCGCTGTGCGAGATCGAAACCCAGACGCTCTGCGACGGCACAGGCATATTCCGAACCGGCGCGCGACCCGACGATCGCCACCGACGGCCGCTCGAGCGCCGCGGGGTCTCCACGAATCCACAGGACGGGCGGCGGGTCGACGATCGTAGACAGCGCCGCCGGATAGCGCAGATCGGGCCAGGCGAGTGGGACGCTCGCGTTCGCCGCGGCCCGCGCCAGCGCGTCGGTGGCGCGCCGCCGCAGCTCGTCGGCGCGCGGCGCGCGCTTCGAGCGGCGGACGCGATCGGCGCATTGCTCGTCGAGCACGTCACTCGCGTCGCGCCCGTCGCGAAGCTGCTCGGCCACCGTCCGCAGACGCCACACCGGAAGGAGGGACAGTGCCACCCAGTCCACCAGCATCGTCATGTCCGACTCCGCTGCGGGACCGGGCACAAAAAGAGGCCGGGCCCCGCTGAGCGGAACCCGACCTCGCCCGGATTATAGCGTCGTCGGGCTGCATTCGTTGGAGGACAACGGCCGGAGATATTTCGTAAATCGGCGTTGAAGCGGCAATGAAAGCCCTGCGTTTACGCCGCGAGCGTGTGGTACGTGCATTGCTGATCGGCTGGCGTCGAGCGTCCCCAAATGCCTTGCAACCGGAGAATCGCAGTCGCTATAGTGAGTCGTCGGTCCACAATGCATCTGCGTCTTGCGGCCCTGATCGTTCTCCTTGCCGCCCCGGCCGCGCCGCTCTACGCCGACGCGCGGGAAGACGCCAAGGCCCAAGTGGACTTCGGCATCGATGTCGCGCAGCGCGGCCTGTGGCGCGAGGCGATCTACCGCTGGGAAAAAGCCGTCGAAATCGACCCGACCTACGCGGCCGCCTACAACGACCTCGGCATCGCCTACGAACACGAAGGACAGCTCGCGAAGGCGCGCCGGGCGTACGAAAAGGCGCTCGAGCTCGAGCCGAACAACGCCCAGATTCGTCAGAACTACGAACTGTTCAAGGAAATCAATGATCGGAGCAGCGGTGGCAACGATCGCCCGTAGCATCCGCATGGCGACGGTCGCCGCCGGCATCGCGCTGCTCGCGGCCGCGTGCGGCCCGAGCTACTTCGAGATCCCGATCGAAACGCCGATCCAGCCGAAACTCGACGTGACGCCGTTTCAGCGCGTGCTGATCGCGGGCTTCGTCGCCGGCGGAACCGACGACGTGGATACGAATCAGGAAACGGTGCGCTTGCTCCGCAGCCAGTTGCGCAGCAAGTCGTCGCTGCGGGTCATCGACGCCGACGCGCTGCCGCTGATGGACATCGCGCAGCAGCAGAGCAGGGGCCCCGATGCCCCGCCCGCCGACACGGCTACGGCTCCGACCGAAAGCGGCGCGACAGCGCAGGCGGCGGCGGCCGGCGGCGGCGCGCCGACGCTCGCGCTGCCGGCGAAGATCAGAGAAGAAAAAGACCTCGAGCCGTACGAACGTCTGTTCGCCAACACCGCCTACTGGAAGCGGATCGGCGAGGAATATCAGAATCCGCTGATCGTCACCGGCACGGTGCTGTTCGCGCCGAATCAGCGCGCCGGATTCATCAACCGCAACGTCGAAGACTTCGATTCGTTCGGACGGCGGCGGGTCATCCCGACGCGCACGATGACCGAGCGGAAGGGCTTCGTCCTCAGGCCGAAGTTCGTCTTCATCGACGGGCGCACCGGCGCGACGATCTATTCCGAAAGCTACCGCGAAGAAGTGCTCTACAACTCGCAGCAGAACACGCCGGCGCTGTCGTCGTACTTCGAACTGATGGATCGCCTGGTGCCGAACTTCCTGAGCGCGCTGAGCAGTCAGAAGATCAAGGGCACGCGGGTTTTGTTGCGATAGTCCGAGGTCGGCTGAAGCCGAAATCCGGCTAAAGCCGGATCCCACCACAGCTGGTCAGCGGAAATCCTGCGCGACGGTCACTTCACCGCCGCTGATGTACACCCCGCAGCCAACTTCGGTAAACGGTCCCGCGATGATGTCGTAGTGTTCGCCGCCCGGGCCGACCTGCCACATCTGCGCCAGCCCGAGACGAATGACCGTGCGCGCCGTGCCGCCGGTCCACCAGCAAATCTCGGTTTCCGCTCGTGACGTGCTGCCGCCGTTGGTCGCGGCGAAGTACAGGTGCGCCACGTGTGCCGCGCCGTCCACTTCGGCGGCGCGAGCCGCGTACTCCTCGAGATCGGCGGCGCGCGCCAGCGGCGGAAGGCCACGCGTCGCACGGTAGCGATTGAGCTCGGACGCACAGTAGGCCACGTCGTCGCTGTTGCCGGCCGCGCCGGCGTCGGATGGTTCGGTCGGCAGCGCGGCCGTGCACGACCCGAGCGTCAGCGCCAGCAGGCCCAAAACGGCCAGCCGAACGCCGCGTCCGACGGACGCTGCAGGCCTGTGAAACACGGGTGGCATTCTATAAGGTGTCCATCGGCCCGGGAACTGCCAGACTTCACTGAACCGCTCGAATAGGCTACACTGTCCCCTTTGCACAGGTGCAGATCATGTACGCAATCGTTCAGGCAGGCGGTCGGCAGGTCAAGGTGGTTCCCGGCGCCACAGCGTTGGTCGACGGCACCGCCGGCGAGCCCGGCGCGGAACTGACGCTCGACCAGGTGCTCCTCGTCGAAAAAGACGGCGGCGAAGTCCTGGCTGGGGCGCCCTTTGTCGCCAACGCCCGCATCGTCGCCGTTGTCGAGGGCGAGGCCCGCGGTCCCAAGATCAGGGTCTTCAAGAAGAAGCGTCGTAAGGGCATGCGGCGGACCAAAGGTCACCGTGCGACGTATACCCGCATTCTCGTGAAAGACATCCTTCTGTAGGTTTCAGCAATGGCTCATAAGAAAGGTCAAGGCAGCTCCAGGAACGGCCGCGATTCGAACTCGCAGCGGCTGGGCGTCAAGGCGCACGACGGCAACCTGGTGACGGGCGGGACGATCATTGTCCGCCAGCGCGGCCGCCGGTTCCGTCCAGGCCTCAACGCTGGACTCGGCAAGGACGACACCATCTTCGCGAAAACCGCCGGGCGCGTCCGCTTTGAAGACCACGGGGCGCGCGGCCGGGTCATCAGCATCCTCCCGGTCGACAAAGCCTGAATTTGGATCGTCGGGCGTCTGATGCTCAGGCCTTGAACGATTCATGGTTCAATGGCTCGAGCGCCAGTTGACCGTCATGACCAGATTCAATGTTCGTTGACGAAGTCCAGATTGAAGTAACCGCCGGACACGGTGGACGCGGCTGCATGGCGTTCCGCCGCGAGAAGTTCGTCCCGCGCGGCGGTCCAAGCGGCGGCGACGGCGGTCACGGCGGCTCGGTCTACATCGTCGCCAATCCCCACGTAAACACACTGGTTAACTACCGGTTCAAGCACGAGTTCGACGCCGAGCGCGGCGCGCACGGCGAGGGCTCGAACTGCACCGGGCGGAACGGACACGATCTGGAACTGGCGGTTCCGCCCGGGACGCTGGTCTTCGATCGCACCGACTCTCCGGAAGGCGTCCTGCTGGCCGATCTGGCGCACGAAGGCGATCGCGTGCTCGTGGCGAAAGGCGGCCGCGGCGGCCTGGGCAACGCGCACTTCGCGACTTCGACCAACCGCGCTCCTCGCAAAGTCCAGCCCGGCGAGCCTGGCGAAGAGAAGCTGCTCCGGCTGGAGCTGAAGCTCCTGGCGGACATCGGACTGGTGGGTTATCCGAACGCCGGCAAGTCGACGTTCATCGCCCGCGTGTCCGCGGCGCGGCCCAAGATTGCCGACTACCCGTTCACGACGCTGACGCCCAACCTCGGCGTCGTCCGCATGAGCGACGACCGCAGTTTCGTGGTCGCCGATGTGCCGGGCCTGATCGAAGGCGCCCATCGTGGCCTCGGACTGGGCCATCAGTTTCTCCGGCACCTCGAGCGGACCAAAGTGCTGGTCCACATCGTCGACGTGTCGAGTTCAACGGGCCGCGAACCGGCAGATGACCTCGACACCTTGCGACGCGAGCTGGAGCTGTTCGCCCCGACACTCGCCGCCAAGCCGCAGATTGTCGCCGCCAACAAGATCGACGCGCTCGACGACGAGAGCCGCGCCAAGGCACTGGAAAAGCGCGCGAAAAAACTGCGCCTGCCGTTTTTCCGGGTTTCGGCCGTGACCGGGGTCGGCGTCAACGACGTCCTCGAACAAAGCTGGAAGCTGCTGGCAGAAGTCCGCGCCGCGGAACGCGAGAGCGCCGCGGTCAGCCTGCACGAATGAGGCGCATCGGCATTCTGGGCGGCTCGTTCGATCCGATTCACCGCGGCCACGTGGATCTGGGACGCGCCGCCGAGAAGGCGCTCGGCCTGACGCGGTTGCTGATCATGCCGAGCCACGCCCCGCCGCACCGGCCGCAACCCGTGACGTCGATGTTCCACCGCTTCGCGATGGCCGCCATCGCCGCCGCCGGACATCCGTCGTGGCAGGTCTCGGATCTGGAACTGCGCCACGCCGGTCCGTCGTATACATCGGAAACCCTGGCGCGGCTGCACACGGAAGGCTACGCCGCGCACGAACTGGTGTTTCTCACCGGTGCCGACGCGTTCCTGCGCATCGAAACGTGGCACGACTACCCGGCGCTTCTGGACCACGCGCACTTCGCGATCGTGTCACGGGACAGCATGGCGGCGCACATGCTGCGCGAGCGGCTGCCGGCCCTGGCGCCGCGCATGACGACGCCTGGCCACGCGCAGTGGGCGACGCCCGCGATCATTTTGATCGACGCGCCGACCGCCAACGTGTCATCCACGGCGATCCGTGATCGCCGCGCGCTGGGTCGGTCGATTGGGGATCTCGTACCCGAGGGTGTCGAGGAACATATTGTTCGGCATGGACTTTACGCGTCGGCGGACTCGGACCGGCGAGCCGGCGACGACATCGGGCATCCGGCGGCAGGCAGGTTGCATGGTCAAAGCTGACAAGCGCCGCAAGACGGCAACATTTCCGAAAGAGGTATCGGTGGCGATCGCCGCCGCCACCGACAAGAAGGCCGAGGACCTGCTCGTCCTCGACTTGCGCAAGGCCGCGGGCTTCACCGACTTCTTCGTGATCTGCTCCGGAACCAATCCGCGGCAGGTCAAGGCGATCGCGGATCACGTGCAGGACACGTTGGCGGAAGCCGGCAGCAAGCCCGCGCACGTCGAAGGCTACGAACGGGGCGAATGGGTTCTGCTCGACTACTTCGACTTCATCGTGCACGTCTTCGGCAAGGAGACGCGGGCGTTCTACGGGCTCGAGCGTCTCTGGGGAAACGCCGACCGCATCGAACCCAATCAGGTCTGACGCGTCGCGTCGGGCCGACGCGCATGCCGCAGGCGCCGGCGGGCTGACACCGTGCCGGCCTGGCTGGATGCGCTCCTCGCGGTGCTGCTCGCGCCGGTGTGCGCTGCGTGCGAGCGCCCGCTGGACACCCCGACGCGCGGCACGGTCTGCCGCCACTGCTGGGAGTCCATCCGTCCGCTGACACCACCTCTGTGCATCCAGTGCGGCGATCCGCTGGCCACCTGGCGCGCGCGGCAGGAACGCTGTCCCCGCTGCCGCCGCACCGCCAGCGCGCTGACCAGTTCTCGAGCGATCGGCGCTTACGAGGGCGCGCTCCGAACGATCGTCCATGCGCTGAAGTACGACGGCCGGCGTTCGCTCGCCCCACCACTCGCGGCGCTCATGTGCGCGCGCGGCCGTGATGTGCTCGCCGGGGCCAGTGCGGTGATCCCGGTACCGCTGCACCGCGCCCGCCGCTGGCAGCGCGGTTTCAATCAGGCCGACGACCTTGCCGCCAGCCTGCCGCTGCCGCTCGTCACCGCCCTTGTCCGGGTGCGCTCCACCGCCACGCAAACGACGCTGCCCGCCGCGCGCCGGCATGCGAACGTCCGCGGTGCGTTTGCCGTCACCGCGGCCGGACGTTCGCTCGCCGGTCGCACGGTGGTCCTCGTCGACGATGTAGCGACGACGGGCGCGACGCTTGAAGCGTGCGCGCGGACGCTGAAGGAAGCCGGAGTGTTGGAGGTACGGGGGCTCACAGCGGCGCGAGTCGTGACAGTACGGCCGTAAGCACGTCGTCGGCGATCTCCGCCTTCGGCCGTTCACCGTTCAGGACGACCCAGTCGCCGGCCGCGGCCTGGCGGCGATAGCTGTCGCGGACGCGATGCTGGAGGGCGAGGTCGCGTTCGTAACGGTCGCGGTCGACGCTCTTCCTCTGGACCGCGGTTTCCGGCGCGATGTCGAGCAGGATCGTCACTGCGGGCGGCGGGAGGAAACGCTGAATATCGGTGAGCCAGGCCGGCTCGAGGCCGAACGCTTCGCCGTAGGCGACGGTTGACGCGGTGTAGCGATCGCACACGAGCACGAGACCACCGCCCAGCCAGCGGTTCAGATCGTCTTTGCGCTCGTAGCGGTTCGCCACGTAGAGCAACTGCATGACGTCGGGACCGTAGTCGCGTTCGCCGGCCAGCGCCCGCGCCAGCTCTTCCCCGATTGACGTCGCGTAATCGGGAAAGGACACGAGGCGCGACTTGCGCCCGCCCTCTTTCAGGCGGTCGCGCAAGAGCTCCGCCTGCGTCTGCTTGCCGCTTTGATCGAGACCTTCGAAGGCGATGAGCGCTCCCGACATCTCCTGCCCTTCCCGCCCTTCCTGCGTTGTGGCTCCTACTGTTCGAGCGCCAGCATGTCGTCCACGGTCTGGCGCCGGCGGATAGTTTGCCACCGGCCGGCGTCGACGAGGACTTCGGCGGGCAGCGGCCGCCGATTGTAATTCGAGGCCATCGCGGCGCCGTAGGCGCCGGCGTCGCGGATCGCCACGAGGTCGCCGACTTCGAGCCGCGGCAGCTTGCGGTCGCGCCCGACAACGTCCGTGCTCTCGCACACCGGTCCGACGAGTTCGTAATCGTGCAGCGGCCCGGACCGCGGATGCACGGGTTCGATGCGATGAAACGCGCCATAGAGCGCCGGCCGCATCAGCTCGGTCATCCCGGCGTCGAGGACGACGAACTCGCTGAGCGCGTTGCGCGGCTTCATGTCGATGACGCGCGCGAGCAGCACCGCCGCCGGCCCGACAATCGAGCGTCCGGGCTCGATCACGATCGGCAGTCCGGTGGCACGCAGCGGCTCGAGCAGGGCGCCGACATACTCTGCCGCGGAAAGCTCGACGGCGCCGTCGTACGCGATGCCGAGACCGCCGCCGAGATCGACGTACTCGAGGGCGATCCCGCGCGTCTTCAGGTACTCGACGAGCCCTGCGACAAAGCCCGCCGCCTTGGCGATCGGCTCGATCGTCGTGATCTGCGACCCGATGTGCACATGCGCGGCGACGAGGCGAAGAAACGGCCGCCGCGGCATGCCGTCGAAGAGTTCCCGTGCCTCGTCGACCGGAACCCCGAACTTGTTGATCTTCAGCCCGGTGGAAATATGCGGATGGCTCTTGGCGTCGATGTCCGGGTTGACCCGGATCGCGACACGGGCCGGCCGGCCGGTCCGCTCGGCAATCCGTTCGATGCGTTCGAGCTCGCCAGCCGACTCGACGTTGATCGCCTTCAGTCCGAGTGGGACCGCGCGCTCGAGTTCGTCGCTGGACTTGCCGACGCCGGTGAAGACGATCTCGTGGGGCGCGAAGCCGGCGCGGCGCGCGACCTCGACTTCCCAGATCGAATTCGCATCGGCGAGGCTGCCGAGGCCGTGGAGCAGCCGGACCAGCGCGAACGTGGAGTTCGCCTTGAGCGCGTAGTGCAGGGCGTGCGGGTAGTCGCCGAAGGCCCGCGCGAAGGCGTGCACGCGGGCGCGAATCTCAGCGGCGCTGTACACGTAGGCCGGCGTGCCGGCGGCGTCGGCGACGGCCGCCAGCGACACGCCGTCGCACGTCAATTCGGAACTGGACGAGAAGAATCCGGTTGGTGGCATCGACGAAAGGGGGCGGTGACTATGGACTATATCACCTGCTATCATCCTGAGTTCCTGTGTCCCGTCGGTCCTCATGTCTGTCGAACAGTCCGCGTCGCCGGACGCTCTCGAATCGCTGATCCAACGCTGCCTGAGCGGCGATCAGGCCGCCTGGGACGCCATCGTCCGGCAGCATCGCCGCAAGGTGTTCAACGTCGCGTACAAGTTCGTCGGCCGGCACGACGAGGCCGAAGATCTGACGCAGGAGATCTTCCTGAAGATCTTCAAGGCGCTCGACACGTTCGACCGCCGCGCCAATTTTCAGACCTGGCTGATTAGCGTCAGCCGCAATCTCTGCATCGATCACTATCGCAGCGTCCGCAAGGAGCGCGAAACGATCGATCGGGACATCGACGCCAACACGCTGACACCGGCGTCGCGGGAAGCCAGCCCGATGGCCGCGCTCGAGCAGCGCGACCGCGTGACGCTGTTGCGGCAGGCGCTGGCCTCCTTGCCGGAAACGCTGCGGACCGCCGTGGTCCTGCGTGACCTTCAGGAACTCTCGTACCAGGAAATTGCGACCGAGCTGAAGCTGCCGGAAGGCACGGTCAAGTCGCGCATCAATCGCGGCCGCAACGAACTGGCGCGCCAGATCCGCAAGCTGCGTGGCGACGATTTCAGTCCGGGCGGCTCGTCTTCCGACGGCTCGCCCGGCACAGGAGCATATCGATGAATCTGACGACCGAACAGACCCGCGGCATCGCGATTGTCCGCATCGCCGAACAGCGCGTGATGTATCCGATGCTCGGCGACTTCTCGAGCACGGTCGGCGCGCTGATCGGCAGCGGCCACCACAAGGTGCTGATCGACCTGTCGAAGGTCACCTACGTCGACAGCGCCACGATCGGCTGCCTGATGGACCTGTACCGGCAGGTGGCCGCAGCCGGCGGGGCGCTGAAGCTCTCCGGCGTCCAGAAACGGGTCGAGACGATGCTGACGATGACCGGGGCGCAGAACTTCATCGAGATCCACGGCGACGAGCAGCACGCCCTCAAGAGTTTCGGGGTGTAGTCATGCGCAGGATCAAGACCTCAAGCGGCGCCGAACTCGCCCTCGACGGCGACCTGCTGGCGATCATGGAAGCCCTCTATCACGAAGTCACCGCGAAGCGGGCGCTGGAGCGCTCCTTCGACGACATGATGAAGGAGATCCAGCACCTGATCGAACAGATGGACGACAGCGAGCGGCGCAAGTACCTGACCGAAAGCCTCTTTCTCAACACCGTGAAGTACGAGAACGACAAGCTCGACTCCTACATGAAGCGACTGTCGAAGAAATAGTGTCACTGAACTTCCTCGCCACCCGGTTCCGGTGCTCGTGGCCGTGGGACATCCTGGTGATGCTCTGCGACGGACGGGTAGTCTGCGGATGTGCCGATCCGTACGGCAAGCGCGTGCTGGGCGATACGCGCACGCAATCCATTCACGACATCTGGAACGGACCGACGATCCGCGGCCTGCGCGAGGACCTGAACCGCGGCGGCTCGAAGTTCTGCGGCGACTGCCCGCTGAAGCTGCCGCTCAAGAAGGATGAGGCGCCGCCGGTGCGGCCGCTCGAGGCGGGGCCCACACCGGGCCGCATGTATATCGAGTGCACTGCCGCCTGCAACATTTCCTGCACCGAAGCGTGCTGCGCGCCGGAGACCGGCATCACGCGGACCAGACAGTCCGGCATGCTCGACTTCGAGCTGTTCAAGCGGGTCATCGACGAAGCCGGGCCGACGCTCGGACGAATCGATTTTTTCAATTACGGCGAGGCGTTCCTGCACAAACGCGCGATCGAGATGTGCGAGTACATCAAGACGCGGTTTCCGCACATCTACCTCTACACCAGCACCAATGGTCTCGCGCTGACCGAGGAACAGTCGCGCCGGCTGGTCCACTCCGGCATCGACGAAGTGACGTTCTCGATCGACGGCGCCACGCAGGCGGCGTACGAGAAGTATCGCCAGCGCGGCAAACTGGACATCGCCTTGCGCAACCTGCGGGCCATGTCCGACGAGAAGCGCCGCTCGGGACGCGACCTGCCGTTCCTGAACTGGCGCTACATCCTCTTCACCTGGAACGACAGCGACGCGGAAATGAATCAGGCGCGCGCGCTGGCCCAGGACCTCGGCGCGGATCGTCTCTGCTGGGAGATTACCGATCACCCCGAGAACGCCTACTCCCGGCGTTTCATTCCAGGCTCGGCCGACTACGAAGCGATTCGCCGCGAAACCTGGGACGACAACAACCTCGGTAACGCCATTCCTGGCGCGACGCCGCGGGCGAGGATCGACGTGCGGACGCTGGTGCCAGGCCTGCCGATCATCACGCCGCGCGGCCGGGCGTTTTCGCTGAAGACCAAAGTCAGGAATCTGTCCACGCGGCCGTTTCCGGCGACCGCGACCTACGGACGCCGGCTGGTTCGCCTGGGCGCGCAACTGTGTACGGCCGACGGCACGCTGCTCACGCTGGACTACGCGCGCGCCGACCTTCCCCGCAGTCTCGACCCCGGTGCTGCGACGGACGTCACCGTTCCGCTCCCGGCGCTCGAGCAGCCGGGACGCTACACACTCAAGTTTGATCTGGTGAATGAAGGGGTCGACTGGTTCGAGCGCTGCGGGTCGCCGACGACGACACACACGCTCTGGGTGCTGTGAGCGGACAGGCTTTAGTGACGAAGAACGGTAGGGACAGGCTTTAGCCTGTCCGATCAGTGGGCGAGCCGGGGAGCGACGGCCGTGACTGCGGCCGCGGCGATCGACGGGACCGGCAGCGGCGCTTCGACGATCCGCCACGCCTGCGTCTCTTCGAGGATCTTCGCCGCGAATTCCGTGTGCAGCGCGTGGCCGGCGCGATGGGCGACGAGATGGCCGATGACCGGATGCCCGACCAGCGCGAGGTCGCCGACCGCATCCAGAATCTTGTGCCGCACGAACTCGTCGTCGAACCGCAGCGCATTGTTCAGCACGCCGGTTTCGCCGAGGACGATCGCGTTGTCGAGCGAACCGCCGAGGGCCAGCCCGTTCTGCCGCAGCATCTCCACGTCCTTCAGGAACGTGAAGGTCCGCGCCGGCGCGATTTCCTCGATGAAGCTTTCTTCGGTGATGCGGATGGTGCGGGACTGATGACGGAGGAGCGGGTGATCGTAGCTGACGCTGTAGGTGACCTTGAAGTGATCGGACGGATAGAGCGCAATGCGCTTGTCGCCGCGCGATAGCGCAATCGGGCGCACGATCTTCAGATACTTCCGCGCCGCGGTCTGCACCTTCACGCCGGCTTCCTGAATCAGGTAGATGAACGGCGCCGCGCTGCCGTCCATGATCGGCACTTCGGGCGAGTTCAGCTCGATCAGCACGTTGTCGATGTTCATGCTGACGAGCGCCGCCAGCAGGTGCTCGACGGTTTCGACCGAGACTTCGTTACGCGCCAGACCGGTCGCGAGCTGAATGCCGGCGAGATGTTGAACGGTGGCGGGAACTTCGAAGTGACCGAGGTCGGTGCGCCGGAAGCGGATGCCGAAATCGGGAGACGCGGGCTTGAGCGACAGTTGCACTTTGTTGCCAGAGTGCAGGCCGATCCCGACGCAGGACACTGGGCGGCGAAGAGTTCGTTGTGCGTCCATTAGGCTCCCGAGCGAACGAAGCGACTCTTCCCCTTCAGCAAACGAAGTACCGCCGAGACCTTTGCTCGTTCTTATCGAGCAAATAGCTCGCTATCAATAGCTTACGAGTGACACTGAAACGAGGGCGAGAGTGCCGTACTGCGCAAATGTGGTCAGGCAACCACAGTTGACGCCGCTCGAATTGTGGCCATCCTACCACAAGGGTTCAAACCGCCTCTGCCCTTTTCGAAAATCCAGACCCGCCGCGGAGAACGTCGGCCAAGAACCGTCCGGTCGCCGAGGCGTCACTTGCCGCGATCTCCTCGGGCGTCCCCTGGGCGACGATCCGGCCGCCGGCCGCGCCCCCTTCCGGCCCGAGGTCGATGATGTGGTCGGCGGTCTTGATCACGTCCAGATTGTGTTCGATGACGACGACGGTGTTGCCCTGCTCGACGAGCTTGTTGAGCACGTCGAGCAGCTTGCGCGTGTCTTCGAAGTGCAGGCCGGTGGTCGGTTCGTCGAGGATGTAGAGGGTCCGGCCGGTGCCGCGGCGTGACAGTTCCTTGGCCAGCTTGACGCGCTGCGCCTCGCCGCCCGACAGCGTCGTCGCCGACTGCCCCAGTTCGATGTAGCCGAGTCCGACGTCCTGCAGCGTCCGCAGCTTGTTGGCGATGCCGGGGAAATTCTCGAGCAGCGGCAGCGCCTGCTCCACGGTCAGGTCGAGCACATCGGCAATCGACTTGCCGCGGTACTTGATCTCGAGCGTTTCGCGGTTGTAGCGGCGCCCTTTGCACTGCTCGCAGGTGACGTAGACGTCCGGCAGGAAATGCATTTCGATGGCGATCACGCCGTCGCCCTGGCACGCTTCACAGCGTCCGCCTTTGACGTTGAAGGAGAACCGTCCGGAGCGGAAGCCGCGCGCCTTGGCTTCGGGCATCATCGCGAACAGGTCGCGAATGAACGCGAAGAGCCCCGTGTAGGTCGCCGGATTCGAACGCGGCGTGCGGCCGATCGGCGACTGATCGATCTCGATGACCTTGTCGAGGAGTTCAATCCCTTCGATCCGATCGTGCGCGCCTGGTTCGTCGGCGGCGCGGTACAGCGTGCGGGCCAACGCGCGGTAGAGGATGTCGTTGACGAGCGTCGACTTGCCGGAACCGCTGACCCCGGTGACGGCCGTGAACACGCCGAGCGGAAACGCGATGTCGATCCCTTTGAGGTTGTTCTCGCGCGCCCCGAAAATCCGGACCTCGCCCTTGAGCGACTGACGGCGGGTTGCCGGTGTCGGAATCGATCGCGCGCCCGTCAGGTAGGCGCCGGTCATCGAGAATCCGGAGGTCGGATCCTCAGCCGACTGCCGGCCCGCCTCCATCAGGGCCGCCGGCGTCCCCTGGAAGATGACGTGCCCCCCATACTCGCCGGCGCCGGGACCGAGGTCAATCACGTAGTCGGCGGTCCGGATCGTTTCCTCGTCGTGTTCGACGACGATGACGGTGTTGCCCAGGTCGCGCAGCCGCGCCAGCGTCGTCAGCAGCTTGCGGTTGTCGCGTTGATGGAGGCCGATCGACGGCTCGTCGAGCACGTAGAGCACGCCGGTGAGATTGGCGCCGATCTGCGTCGCGAGCCGGATTCTCTGCCCCTCGCCGCCGGACAACGTCGCCGCGCTCCGGCCGAGCGTCAGATAGCCGACCCCGACGCCGTTGAGAAACCGCAGCCGATCCTGAATCTCGCGGAGGATCCGCTCGGCGATGATCGTCTCGCGATCGGTCAGCGTCAGCGCGTCGAACCCGGCGAGCGCTTCGGAAATCGGCAGCGTGACGTACTCCGCAATCGTCCGCCCTTTCACCCGCACCGACAGGCTTTGCGCTTTCAGGCGCTGGCCGTCGCAGGCCGCGCACGGCCGCAGTGAACGGTACGGCTCGAGTTCGGCCTGCTCGGTCCAGTTGCCCGCCTCGTAGCGGCGCCGCAGGTTCGGCACGATCCCTTCGAACTTTTCGGTCCCGTTCTTCGCGCCGAAGAGCAGCACGTCCTTCTGCTTCTTGCTCAACTTGCCGAACGGCACGTGCAGATCGATGCCGAATTCCTTCGCCAGCCCCTGCAGCGTCTCTCGCACCAGCTTCTTGTCGCCGCGCGCCCAGGGCAGAATCGCGCCATCGAGGAGCGACTTGCTTTCATCCGGCACGAGGCGCTGCGGATCGAAGTCCACGCTCGACCCGAGCCCCTGACACTCGGCGCACGCGCCGTGTGGCGAATTGAACGAAAACGCCCGCGGCGTCATTTCCGGCATGCTCAGACCGCAGTCGACGCACGCCAGCCGCCGCGAAAACAGCCGGTCTGGTTCGTCGAACGAATTGATCACGACGATGTCGTCGGCGAGATTGAGCGCGACGTCAACCGACTCCGTCAGCCGCCGCTCGACGCCGCCGCGGATGATCAGCCGATCGACCACGAGATCGATGCTGTGGTTCTTGCGGCGATCGAGCTTGACGTCTTCCTCGAGCGAGCGGAACTGTCCGTCGATGCGCGCTTTGGTGAAGCCGCGCGCTCGGAGCGCGGCCAGTTCCTTCTTGAACTCGCCCTTGCGGCCGCGCACGATCGGCGCCAGCACGTTGATCCGCGAGTCCTGGGGATAGAGCATCACCATGTCGACGATGCGCTCGAGCGACTGGCTGGCGATCTCCTTGCCGCAGTTCGGGCAGTGCGGCACGCCGATGCTGGCAAACAGCAGTCTCAGATAGTCGTAGATTTCGGTGACGGTGCCGACCGTCGATCGCGGGTTCGATCCGGTCGTCTTCTGCTCGATCGAAATGGCCGGCGACAGACCTTCGATGAGGTCGACGTCCGGCTTCTCCATCTGCTCGAGAAACTGCCGGGCGTACGCCGACAGCGACTCGACATAACGGCGCTGCCCTTCCGCGTAGATCGTGTCGAAGGCGAGCGAGGACTTCCCCGACCCCGACAACCCGGTGATCACGACCAGCCGATGCCGCGGAATGTCGACGTCGATGTTTCTCAGGTTGTGAACGCGCGCGCCGCGTACCGAGATCCACTCATGCGCCATAGGTGATCGACCCGGGACTAGGGACTAGGGACTAGGGACTGGGGGCCGGGGCTCGGCTCCGCCGAAGCCATGCCCTCAGTCCGGAATTTCATCGCGACTTGAAACGATGATCGTAGCACGGCGATTCGCCGCGCCGTGCGGCGAATCAGGGGAGGGAATCGGTCAGGAACGCCTGAGCCGGCTGTGGCGGAATCCGTAGACGAAGTAGATGACGAGACCGGCGGTGAGCCAGTAGCCGAACCGCTCCCAGGCTTTGGCCGGCAACCCGTACATCACGTAGGCGCAGGCCAGCGCCCCGAGGATGGACACCACCGGCAGCGCCGGCACGCGGAAAGGGCGGACGCGTGCCGCGTCGGTTCGCCGCAACACCAGCACCCCGATGCAGACGATGGCGAACGCGGCGAGCGTCCCGATGTTGGTCAGGTCGTAAATTTCGTTCTCGTCGAGAAAGAGCGCGCCGATCGCCACCGCCAGTCCGGTGACGACGGTGGTGACATGCGGCGTCCGGTACTTGGGATGAATGCGAGACGCCCACTTCGGGAGCAGGCCGTCGCGGGCCATCGAAAAGAAGATTCGCGGCTGTCCGTACTGAAACACCAAGAGCACCGCGCTCAGCGAAACCACCGCGCCCAGCGACACGAACCAGCCGGCGGTTTCGAGTCCGGCCAGCTGCAGCGCCTTGGCCAGCGGGTCGGCGGCCTTCAGCTGCTGGTACGGGACGAGGCCGGTGGCGACAAGCCCGACGATCACGTAAATCACGGTGCAGATCGCCAGGCCGCCGAGGATACCGATCGGCATGTTCCGCTGCGGGTCCTTGGTTTCTTCCGCCGCGGTCGAAATCGCGTCGAAGCCGATGTAGGCGAAAAACACAATCGCGGCACCCTGGTGGATGCCGCGCCAGCCGTTCGGCGCAAAGGGGACGAAATTCGCGGTGTCCACGTGAAACACGCCGACGCCGACGAAGACCGCCAGCACCACCAGCTTGACGATCACCATGATGTTGTTCGCGCGCACGCTCTCTTTCACGCCGATGTAGAGCAGCCACGTGATGACCATCACGATCGCGAACGCCGGGATGTTCAGCAGAAACGGCACGCCGGCGATCTTCGGCGCGGTCTCGAGCAGGCCATGAATCGCCGGGTCCGAACTGAGGAGCGCCGTGCGATACCCGTGCGTCAGGTAGTCGGGAAGGTGAATGCCGAATCCGGTCAGCAGCGAATTGAAATAGCCGCTCCACGCGATCGCGACGGCGATGTTGCCGACCGCGTATTCGAGGATCAGATCCCAGCCGATGATCCAGGCGACCAGCTCGCCCAGCGTTGCGTAGGAATAGGCATACGCGCTCCCGGCTTGCGGAATCATCGCGGCGAGTTCGGCATAGCACAACGCCGCCAGCCCGCAGACCGTCCCCAGCAGGACGAACGACAGCACCAGCGCGGGACCGGCGCCGTAGCGCACGATTTCTCCGGACGGGAGCGTCTCCCCCGCCGCGGCCGTTCCGATCGACGAGAAGATCCCGGCTCCGATCACCGCGCCGATGGCGAGCATGATGAGATCGCCCGGACCGATCACCCGATGGAGGCCCGACTCGAGCTCGGAGTCGGCCATCGCAGCGATCGGTTTGCGCTCGAAGAGCTGCATCGCGGCGGATTGTACTCTGGGCGGTTCGACGCCCATCGCGCCCCGAGCGAAGTCGAGGGGAGGTCAGGCTGCCGCGGGCAGACGGTACGCGGTGTCGTTCGAACAGACGATGAGCGCCCCTGATGCGTCGAACGCCAGCCCGACGAGTCCGGCACCGGCCAGGATCAGCGTGCGATCGCCGTTTCGCCTCAGGCGATAGACCCCGCTGGCACCCGCCAGCGCTTCGATGACATACAGGCCGCCGTCTGGCCCGAACGTCAGCCCTTGCGGACGGCCGAAGCCGTCGGCAAACACTTCGACCCGTCCATCGAAGCCGACCCGATAGATCTGGTCGCTCGTCGAGAGGGTCGGCCCCGACACATACAGCGCGTCCGGCGAGATGGCGAGGTGAAACGCCGCCACGCTCGACGGCAGCGTCGCCAACGGCGTGGCGTGCCCCAGTCGGTCGACGGCGAAAATCGTTCCCGACCGATCGCCGACAAACAACGTCCCGTCGGGCCCGAACGCGAGACCGCACGCGACGCCCAGCTCGGTGGCGAAGACCTCGGCGGTGCCATCCGCCTCGAGCCGATACACGAGCCCCTCGAAACGGCTCGACGCGTAAAGGCGTCCAGCGGCGTCGAACGCGAGCGAGGTGGGATTGACGATGCCGGACGAGAACGCTTCGCGCGTACCGTTCGGTCCGACGCGGAAGATCGATACCGGCACTTCCTGGCCGCGCGTGCCGCTATAGGTCAGATACAGGTTGCCCGCGCGATCAATCGCGGGGTTGTCCACTTGATGAAGTCCGGTGGCGATCGGCGCCGCGATGTTGACCACCGCATCGGCGTGACCGTCCGATGCGACGCGGACCCGCGACGGACCGGACTCGGCGATCCCCGCCGGTACGAGGATCGACAGACGGTCATCGGTGGCCAGGACGATCCGCGCCGGCTGTCCCTGAACGGTCACCTCCGGCAGCCGCGTGCCGTCGACGGCAAACGCGCCGGTCAGCGTGATGCGCGCTCCGGGAATGGCGTGTGAAGGGTGGACCGAGGCGATGTGAACGCGGGACATGCAGGACGACACTACCGCACAGCGTGACGATTATGTGTCGTCGAGCTCGGCGTTCCAATAGAGATAGTCGCGCCAGCTTTCTGGCGCGTGATGCACACCAACCGTAATGCGGAGCGCCGGCGACTTCTCGGGGCGTTTCGGGGCACGCCGGAGATGCATCGACGCTTCGATCGGCGTACGCCCGCCCTTGCGCCGGTTGCAGGTCACGCAGCAGCTGACGATGTTCTCCCAGTCCTTGCGGCCGCCCTGGGCGACCGGCACCACATGATCGAAGGTCAGCTCACTCGTGGGAAACTGTTCGCCGCAGTACTGGCAGGTGTGTTCGTCGCGCGCGTAGATGTTGGCGCGCGAAAACGGGACGTAGTCGAAGCGGCGCTTGATCTTGATATAACGCAGCAGACGGATCACCGACGGCAGTTTGAAGCTGAAGGAAACGGCCCGGATCTCTCTGTCGTACACAGAGATAACCTCAACCTTGCCCTGGCACCAAAGCGTGACCGCCTTTTGCCAGTGGACAATCTTGAGCGGCTCGTACGACGCGTTCAATAGCAGCGTCTGTTCCATAAGCGGGTTCGTTCCTGCCGCCGAGCGTAAAACGATTCTGCCGGACGCGCTCTCGGAGTGTCAAGTTGGGGCGGCCGTAAACGCCTCGCAACATGCCGCTTAGCGGCCTCTGATCGGCCGCACGGCTGCAACCGATAGATGACGGGACGATGAAACGATTCGCTCGACGCTGCCTCGTGTGTGCCACGCTTGCCGGGCTGTCGGCGGCGTGCGCCTCGACTGGAGCCCGCCCACGGCCGTTTCCCATGCCCGAAGCGGCGGACCGTCAGCCGACCGCCGAGCAAACCGAATGGGCGCGGGGTCTGATCGCGACCGCTCTAGAGTTCCGCGGCGCGCCGTATCGCAACGGCGGGAGTACCCCGGCGGGCTTCGACTGCAGCGGGTTCACGCAGTTCGTGTTCGCGAAGCAGGGCCGTTCGTTGCCGCGGGAGGTCGCCGATCAATACACCGTGGGCCGCTCGGTCCGGCCGGATGGAGCACGGCCGGGCGACCTCGTCTTCTTCACGACTGTCGCTCCCGGCGCATCGCACGTCGGGCTCGTCATCGGCCGAGGCGAATTCGTCCACGCCCCCAGCTCGCGCGGGGTCGTCAGAGTTGAGCGGTATGACAGTTCGTACTGGGGTCCGCGCCTGGTCGGCGTGCGGCGGATCGAGCCGCGGTAGGGACAGGCTTTAGCCTGTCCGGGACAAGCTACGCCGCCTGAATCTGACGCTTGCGTTCGACGGCGCGCGACGTGCTCTGGAAGAACTGCCGGACTTGCAGGTCGTCTGAGGTGTAGCGGGTCTGGCGCTTCCGCGAACGCCACGGCTCGACGCTGACCGCCGCCAGTTCGGCCGCGCAGGTCGGCTGCTGCTCGAGGCGCTCGACGAACCGCTGCGGATACGAGGGAAAGCGGCGGAACGTCGTTCCGGCGATGCCGCCGAAGCGCGCGTGCAGCGCCTCGAAGTCGAGCGTCAGGAATTCGTACATCGCCGGGTCGGGATTCGACGCCAGATATTCGTCCACCATCAACGCGACATCCGAGAAGAACTGCGGTCCGTGGCAGCTGCGCGAGCAGTTGCCGTCCGGCGCATCGAAGCGGCGGATGCCGGTGTGCGTCGGATCGATGTGATACAGCTCGTGGATGACGGTGTCGAGCTTCGCGATCCACTGCGGCGATCCGCGCCGATAATGCCGCGCCTTGCGCGAGCGCTGCAGCGACTGATCGCAGAAGCGCGGCAGCGTGAATGAGATCAGATACTTCACCTGGCGCGCGTCGAGCGTGACGCTCGGCGACTTGGTGACGAACCACTCCGTCCGCCGCGTGACGTGACCGGTCGCGCGGTCGCGCCAGAAGTAGTAACCCGGCTCGCTTTCCGGCAGGTTCAGGCAGTGGCAGGTGGCGAAGGGACCGTCGGCGCCGGCCCTCCCGAAGCGCGCGAACACCAGCACGTCCGGGACCTCGATGAACGACAGCGCCGGCACGCGCGAGACAATGTCGCGCATCAGCGTCGTGAGGTGGTCGGTGTAGTTGATCATGCGCAGGTGGTCGATCCCGTTATCGGCCAAACCGCTGCGCCGCACAGATGCCAGACGCGTCGGGTTTGCGATTGAGAAATCGGAAACGAAGAGAATGAAATTCCGTGCGCAGGACGGCGAGGACTATATCGAAGCGTTTCCGGGCGCGCAAGCTGAACGAATGCAAACTTGCGCTATCGCGGCTCGGCAGTTGGCGGTTCCGCTGGCGGCGCCGGCTCGGCTGGCGGTAGCACACGCTCCAGCGGTTCGATCTCGGGCACGTCGATCGGCGCCACTTCGTCTGATTTCGACGGTGCGGTTTTCTCGGGCTTGGTGTGAACGGGCACCGGCTCGGGCGGAGTCACGCCGCCCATGCGCTTCAAGATGATCTGCTGCCGGCGCATCAACCGAGCGGTCGGTTTCGCCGGATTCATGATCCGCGGATTGACGATCGCCGCGGCGAGGAGCGCCGAGCGATTCGCGTCGAGCGCGCCCGCGGAGACGCCAAAGTAGGTGCGCGACGCCGCTTCGATGCCGTAGATGCCGTCGCCCCACTCGATGACGTTCAAGTACAGCTCGAGAATCCGCGCCTTCTTGAGTTCCGCCTCGAGGCGGCGCGCAATCACCAGCTCGCGCAGTTTGCGGACCGGATTGCGCGACGGGGAAAGGTACAGGTTCTTGGCAAGCTGCTGCGTGATCGTGCTGGCGCCGCGCAGCAGCTGTCCGCGCGCCCAATCGAGTTCGATCGATTTCTGCAGTTCGTCGAAGTCGACGCCTTCGTGCTGCCAGAAGGCGGCGTCTTCCGCCACCAGCACCGCCCGCTTGAGTTCCGGCGAAATGCGGTTGTAGCCAATCCAGCGCTGAACGCGGCGCGGCGCTTTTCCCTGCGCCGTCGCTTCACGGTCCCGCAGATCCATGAACGCCGTCGTCGCCGGGTTCGTCGTGGCGAGCGGCCGTACGTCCGGGAGCGTGACGTAGTTGAACGCGCAGTAACCGAGCGCGATCGCCGCCGCGCCGAGCGGCCACTGCCACAGCGCGCGGCCCACGCTACGCCTGAACGCGGTGACCGTGGACGGCAAGTTCGTGTTCCAGCGACGACAACGCGTCGCGAATGGCGTTCATTCCGGCGGCGTCGACCGGCGCGAGCGGCGCACGTGGACGGCCGACGTCACAACCAGAGAGGTGCAGCGCGGCTTTCAGCCCCGGCAACCCGTAGCCGGAAGACACCAGCCGCGCCAGCGGCAGCAGCTGCCGCTGCAGCGCGCGGGCGTCGTCATACCGTCGCGAACCGACCAGCTCGAACAGGCGCACGCAGGCATGCGGCGCGAGCGCCGCGAGCGCAAGAATGCCGCCGGAGACACCGGCGCACAGCGCGGCGTAGAACGTCGATGCGGATCCGGCCAGGACCGAAAACCCCGACGGCGACAGCGAGACAAGATCGGCGATCTGCGCGATGTCGCTGCCGGACTCCTTGATGCCGACGATGTTCGGATGCGCCGCCAGACGTGCGGCTGTCGCCGCTTGCAGGTTCACTCCAGTGGCGGCGGTGAAGTTGTAGAGGAGCACGGGAACGGGCGACGCGTCGGCCACCGCGGTGTAGTGACGCTCGAACGCCTCGCCAGTCATCTGGCCCTTGAAGAAACAGGGCGTCCGGACCAGCACCGCGTCGGCGCCGAGCGCGGCGGCCCGGCGTGCCGCGGCGATCGCCGCCTGCGTCGACTCGCGGCCGGTCCCGGCGATCAGCGCGCGGCCGGCTGGAACCAGGGTGCGCGCCTCGGCGATGACACGATCGCTTTCCTCGTCGCTCAACAGGCCCGCTTCACCGTTGGTGCCGAGCACGACGAATCCCGACAGCGGGCTGTCCAGCCAGCGCGGCAACGCGCGGCGGAACCGTTCGAGATCGAGCCGATCGGCCTCGTCGAATGGCGTCGGTAACGGCGCAAAGACACCGCTAAACATCATGCTCGTCAATTGTAAAACGCCGTCGAGCTGTTTCCGTCCGGGTCCTGGGGCAGTCCGTGCAGACTCGTGTCAGTCGTGCCAAGGAGGTTGATGGCGAGAACGACCGCGAACATCGCGGCTGCCGGACTGAGCAACCACGGAAAGCTGGCCATCGCCTGGAGGTTCGAGGCGTCATGGAGCATCGTGCCCCAGCTCGCCACCGGTTCGGGGAATCCGAAGCCGACGTAGGAAAGCGTCGCTTCCGCCACGATGAACGACGGCACCAGCAGGATCAGCTGCGCGAGCAGAAACGGTCGCGCCGCCGGCAGCAGGTGCGTCCACAGAACGCGGAGCCGGCCGGCTCCGAGCGACTCCGCCGCGACGACATAGTCGCGATGCCGCTCCGATCGCACGATGGCCCGCACTCCGCGGGCGACGACCGGCGCGCCCAGGATGCCGAAGATCACCACCATGAGCGCAAACACGTCTGACGGACGCAGGACCAACGGCAGGACGGCGCGGAGTGAGAGCGCGACATACATCGCCGGCAGGACCAGGATCAGTTCGGCGCCGCGCGTCAGCACGCCGTCGGTCAGGCCGCCGGCATAACCGGCAAAGCCGCCAATCAGGCCGCCGAGGATCATCGCGACGGTCGCCGCGATCAGCGCCACGCCCAGCGACACGCCGGCGCCGTCCAGGAGCCGCGCCAACACGTCGCGTCCGTAACCGTCCGCCCCCAGCACCAGGAGCGGTGCCGTGTTGTCCGCGGTGCTCACCAGGTGGCCGCCCGCAAACCAGTGCAGCGTGACGTGACGATCGCGATCGAGTTCGTAGCGCTGCTCCAGGCGATCGACGAGACGCCACGGATGGATGAAGGGCGCTCGGAGGTGCCCCGCGCTGTCGCGAATGCGGATCGCGGTGGGCGGCGCGTTGAGCAAATCGGGGAATCGCTCGTCGCCGCGGTGCGGCGCGACGACTGGGGCGGCGAGGGAGGCGGCAATGCCCAGTGCGACCAGGATTCCGCCGATGCCGACGCGCCGGCCGGAGAGCACGGGCGTCATTCGCGTGTCCGCGGGTCGACGACCGCCAGCAACAGATCGGAGAGGAGCGTCCCAAGCGCGAGAAAGATCGAACCCGCGGCCGCGCAGCCGGCGACAAGATAGGTGTCGCGCGCGCGTAACGCGTCCAGCATGAGGCGGCCGAGCCCCGGCCAGTTGGTGATCATTTCGACGACGAACGATCCGCTGAGGAGCGACCCGATGGTGATGCCATAGACGGCGACAACGGGAACCAGCGCCGGACGCAGGGCATTGCGCCACGTCACGCGCGACCACCCCGCGCCCTTGGCAAGCGCCGCGAGCACGAACCGCTCGCCCGTCACCTCACGGCTGGCGCGCGACTGCAGCTGCTCGAACCCTGCAGCGATCGGGAGCGCCAGTGCCAGCACGGGAACGATCATGTGGCGAAGCAGATCGCCGATCTCGCGGGTACCAGCCGTGGGCGTGTACATCCCCCCGGCCGGCAGCCATCCGGTGCTCGCGGCGATGGCGACGAGCGTCAGCGACAGCAGGAGCGGCGGCGCGGACTGACACACGAGCGAAGTGAGGCGGGTCAGGCGGACCCAGAAGCCGTGCGTGCGGCTGCCGGTGAACACGCCGAGCGGAACGCCGACGAGCGTGCCGAGCACGAGGGCGGCGACAGCGAGAACCGCGGAGTTCGCCGCGCGCTCTGGAATCAGGTCCGTGACCGGACGGTCGTACATCATCGAGCGTCCGAAGTCGAAACGGATGGCTCCGGTCAGCCAGCTCCAGTACTGCGATGCGAATGGGCGCTCCAGTCCGTACCGCGCACGGGCCGCGGCCGCGGCCGCCGAACCGGACTTCACGCCGAACGACTGCGTGACGTAATCGCCAGGCGTGAGTCTGGCGAGCACCAGCGCGCCGGAGGACACGGCGATCGCAAGCGCGAGCGCCACCAGCGTCCGCCGCGCCAGATATCGCCACATGGCTAGCGAGGCCCTGCCTTGGGCCGGCAAGTGTGTCCGGCCTCGCCAGCCGCGCCGTTGCGTTGGCCCCGCTTCGCGGGGCAGTCGTCTTGCCGGAGCAATAGGTGGATCATTCGCACAGATTTGGACCGGTCAAGACTCCTAATGCCGGACGGCGATCGTGTCCGCCGCCCACAGGAGTTGCGGCCGGTTGACGCCAGGCGTGAGGTTCAGCATCCGCTTCGACGCCGCCACGAAGATCTTCGGCGCGCCAAAGTACAGCATCGGCCGGTGCGCCGCAAAGAGCTGCTGCGCCCGCACAAACAGCTGCTTGCGCTCGGCGTCGTCGAAGGTCGCCGCCTGACGGGACATCAAGTCGTCGAGCTCGCGTTCCCAATCCGTCGCAGGGGATTTCTGCTCGATGTTCCAGACGTGCGCGCTCCCGCTGCTGCGCCAGAAGTCGGCGTTCGTCGCCGGATCCGTGTCGCTCGTGGTGAGGTGGTAGTACACGGCGTCGTAGCCCCGGCCTGAGACGAACTGCTTGGCGACTGCGTTGCCATCCTGCGTCGACACGTCGACCCCGAGGCCGATCTTCTTCAATTCATCGGCGATCACGAACGCGCCACGTTCGAGCGCGGTCTGCCCCTTGGCCGTGAGGATGGTGAGGCGCGCCGGGCGACCGCTCGGATCGTCGAGCATGCCGTCGCCGTTTCGGTCGATCAGCCCGATCGACCCGAGCAGCGCCTTCGCGCGAGAGGGATCGTACGGCGTTTTCGCGACTTGGTCGGAGTACCAGAGCTTGTTGGACGCGGTGATCGGACCGTACGCCGGCACGCCGGCGCCGAGATACACCGTGTCGACGAACAGCTGCCGGTTGACCGCCAGCGAAATCGCCTCGCGCAGTTCGTCGCGCTGAATCCAGACGCGCCGCGGGTCGGCGGCAAAGGCGTTCGGCGTGAGGTTGATCCACAGGCCGTCCGGATCCTGCGCGATGCCCGCTTCAATCAGCTGCAGCGTATCGTCGCCAACCGCGCGCTTCAGTTGCGCGTAGTCGGCGGGCGGCAGTTCAGCACTCGTGCTGTCCGCCTGTCCGGACTGCAGGCGCACCAGCTGGGCCGACGGGTCGGGCACGACTTCGACAATCACACGATCCAGGTACGGAAGCGGCTCGCCTGCGGCGTCCTTCCGGAAGTAACGCGGGTTGCGGCTGAAGACGACGCGCTCGCCAGGTGCGTAGGAACTGACGACGAACGGACCGAGGCCGGCCAGTTCGGCGACCGGAGTGGACACCGCCCAGGCTGTACCGAAACTGCCTGCAGACAACGCCGCTTCCAGCTTGTGCTTCGGCAGGATCGGCAAGGAGTCGAGGAGCCGGAGCCCCGGCGCAAAAGCCGCCGGAAACGTGATCGTGACGGTCCGCTGGTCGTTGGCCGTCGCGCGCAGGCGCTCGCCGCCGATGAGCAGCGAATCGCCGCCAACGCTCGCCGGGTCGTAGGCGGCCGCCAGGGAAAAGACCACGTCGTCGGCCGTCAGCGGCCGACCGTCGGAGAACGTGACGCCAGCTCGGAGCGACAGCCGGTATTCCAGCCCCGAGTCAGATCGCGTCCAGTTCTCGACCAGCCAGGGTTCGAGTTCCTGCGTGGCAGCGTTGATCCGAAAGAGCCGCGCGTGTGCGAGCAGAAACACCAACCGGGTGGCACCGTCGCGGCGGGTCAGGACGTTGAACGACTGCGGTTCGGTCCTGGACATCACCAGGAGGTCGCCGCCGCGCGGAATCTGACTCGAGGCAGTCGACGGAGACTCGCCGCCAGGCGCGCCGCACGCGGCCGATCCGAGGGCCAGCAAAAGCGCGACAACGGCTAATGCGCCACAAAGTCGCGGCTGTCCGACGGCGGATTGTCCTGCCGGCCAAAAAGCTGGCCGCCCGAATGGACGAATCTGCGCAAGAAGTCCGGTGATTTCTCGTCGGAAAATCACTGACAGCGCATTGACACGCGATTCGCGGCCAGCTTCTTGACCGATCGCGGCCCGGTCCGGCGTCGCGCACCCTTCTTCGCGTTGACGCATAAGCACCGATCGTACAACGAGTTACGACACGGCTAGCCGCGGCGGTCCCGGCGGGCACCGGGCGTGCCCTATATATCCGCATCCGAAGGAGCTTGAAAACAGCCGGCAACAGGGGCTGAACCCGGTTGCGGTCCTCGTATCGGACGGAACACCCCAAAGGTGTACGGACGTTTCGAGTCAGGCCCTTCCTCTCGCCGGCGGAGCGCTGAAGGAACAGGAGGGCTCATGAAGGGCGAGCACCCAATCATCATTTGGGGCGACTAGGCGTCAAGTTCACACTCGCAAACGTGCGTTAAGCACCCTGGAGGTTCCAATGGAAGTCAAGACGACGATCAAAGCTGGCTCAGACGACACGATCATTTGGGGCGAGTAAGAGAGATGGGACCGGCGGTCCTCCGCCGGTCCTTCTAACCCGGGGCTTCAACGGTGTCGATCCATTTCTCACGCTCCCTCCACAGGCTCGAGAAAAAGTCTGCGCTTCGATTTCTCCTTCCTTTGGGCATAGCCGGCGTGGGACTAGGGCTGTGGACCGTCTGGCTCGTCGGATCGCGTGTGACTATCTACGCGACGACGCCTCAGGCCAGACTTGAAGTCGACCGCGAGAACCATCCGATCGATTCCCCCGTTGCCGGCCGTGTCATCAGCGCGCCCATCGTCGCCGGACGAACCGTAAAGGCCGGCGACATCCTGATCGAGCTCGACGCCAATATCGAACGCCTCGCGCAGGGGGAAGCAATCGCCAGGCTCGAACCGGCGGACGATCAGATTCGGTCGCTGCGCGACGAGCTCCGCGCCACTCAGGATGCGCTGAGCGACGAAGAGCGTAGCGCCACCGCCGCGAAAGCGGAAGCCGAGGCAAAAGCGCAGGAAGCCGCGGCGGCCGCCGAATTTGCCGCCGAAGAGTCGCGGCGCCTCGGCGATCTTCAGAAGAGCGGCCTGGTCAGCGAGCTCGAGGCGCTGCGGGCCAGAAAGACTACAGAAGAGCGGGAAGGCGAGCTGCGCTCGGCAACCTTCGCGCTCGGCCGCGTGACGCGCGATCTCGACGCGCGCCGCCAGGATCGCCTCGCACGCGTCGCCCGGCTGCGGAACGAAATCGCCGCCATTGAAGGCACGCGCGGCGGCGCAGCGGCGGCTTCCGAGCGTCTCGGCTACGAAATCTCCCAGCGGCAGCTGCGCGCACCGATCAGTGGCGTCGTCGCGGAAGTATCATCGCTCCGCGTCGGCAGCGTCGTGCCAGCGGGCGCGAGGATCTGCACGATCGTTCCAGACGGCAACCTGAAGGTGATTGCGTTCTTCGAACCGTCGATGGCGCTCGGCCGCGTGTTCCGCGGGCAGCCAGCGCGGGTTCGGCTCAATGGCTTTCCCTGGACGCAGTTCGGCAGCACGCCGGCGGAAGTCGCGCAGGTTGCGGGCGAAGTGCGCGACGGCCGGGTGCGGGTCGAGCTGACGCTCGCCGCTGGAGAGACCGCCATTCCGCTACAGCATGGTCTTCCCGCCGAAGTCGACGTCGCCGTCGAACGCACGTCGCCGCTGAACGTCGTGCTCCGGAGCGTCGGCGCGCGGCTCCGCACCGCCAGCCTCTCACCTACCGCGCTCAGTCTTCGGTAACGCCGCCGTGGCTTCGCGTCCGGGCGGCCGCCGTTTTCTCGTTCCCGAAGTCATCCAGACCTCGGGCATGGACTGCGGACCGGCGGCGCTCAAGTCGCTGCTCGAAGGCTTTCACATTCCGGTCAGCTATGCCCGCCTTCGGGACGCTTGCCAAACCGGTCTCGACGGCACTTCGATCGACACACTCGAAGAGCTCGCGCGGACCGCAGGGCTCGACGCCCGGCAAGTAATGCTTCCGCAAGACCACGTGCTGCTGCGCCGAGCACAGGCGATTCCGGCGCTGGCAGTCGTGCGCAATGCTTCGGGCGGCACGCATTTCATCGTGGTCTGGCGGCGCCACGGATCGTTCGTGCAGATCATGGACCCTGCCCGCGGACGGTTGTGGATCTCCGCCGCGTCGCTCCTCAACCAGCTCGTGGTTCACACGATGGCGGTGCCGGCTGCAGGCTGGCGGCAGTACGCCGGCAGCGACGCGTTCCTCCGTCCGTTCCACGCGCGGCTCGAAGCGCTTGGCCTCCGGGCCCAGGCCGCCAGAGCGCGCACGGCGGTTGCGCTGAGCGATCCTGGCTGGCGGCCGATCGCGACGCTCGACGCCGCAACGCGCCTGGTTGCCTCGCTCGTGAACAGCAACGCGCTGTCGAAATCGGACGCCGCGGCTACGCTCGACGCCATGGTCGATGCGGCCGGACAGGATGAAAGGGCGATCGGCGATCACTTCTGGCAAGTTCGCCCTGCGCCGAACGCCGGCGATGCGCTGATGCTGCGAGGCGTCGTCCTCGTCCGTGCCAGCCAACCCGCTGACGATCGCTCAATTGAGACCGCCGCGACGCTTAGCGACTCGCCGGAATTGAGCGCAGCGCTCGCCGAGCCTCCGGCTTCGCCGCTCGGAGAAATCGTCCGCCGGACGCGGGCGATGGGCCTCCTGACGCCGGCCGTCGCCGGCGCAGCGATGCTGCTCGCCGTCGCCGCGACGATCTTCGAGGCGACGCTCCTCAGAAGCGCGGTTGACATCGGCTCGCTGCTGGTGCGGCCCGAGCAACGCGTCGTGGCCGGCATCTTTCTGACGGTCTTCGCCGTCCTGATTCTCGGCCTGGAGTGGATTCTGGCCGCGGCCGAGCGGCGCATCGGCATCAATCTCGAGGGACGGCTGCGGATCGCGCTCCTCGACAAGATTCCCTCGCTTGCCGACGCCTATTTCCAGAGCCGTCCGGTGTCGGACATGCTCGAGCGGAGCCACACGATTCACACCGTGCGTCTGCTGCCGAAGCTGTGCGTCAGGTCGACGCGGATCGGCGTGGAACTGCTGGTCACGGCGGGCGCGCTCACGTGGCTCAATCCAAACCTCGCCTTCGCCGCCTTTGCGGCAGCGGGAGCGGCGGCACTGATCCCGATCATCGGTCAGGCGATCGCCTCGGAGCGCGACCTGCGCGCCCGCACGCATGCGGGCGCGCTGGGGCGGTTTCACCTCGATGCCCTTCACGGCCGCACCGCCATCGACGCGCACGGCGCGGCCGCGACCATCGAACGCGAGCACGAGAACCTGCTCGCGGAGTGGGCGGCGTCCTCGCTCGCGCTGCAGCGCGCCTCCGTCGCCATCGAAGGTCTGCAGATGCTGGTCGGCTTCGGGCTTGCGGCCTGGATGGTGCTCGCGCAGTTTTCCGCCACCGCCAACCCCGCCAGCCTGCTGCTGCAGGTCTACTGGCTGCTGAACCTGCCGGCGCTCGGTTACGAACTGGCGCTGATCGCGCGGGAATATCCCACACAACGCTCGACGCTGCTCCGGCTGCTCGAACCGCTCAACGCACCGGCGGCCCCAGGGTACGAATCGCGCGCCACTGCGGAGACGCCAAGTGTGGGCATCGGTATCGCGGCCCGCAACCTGACGGTAGCGGCAAGCGGGCGGACGATTCTCCAGGGGCTCGATCTCACAATCGCTCCCGGCACGCACGTCGCGGTGCTGGGCCGCTCGGGCGCCGGCAAGTCCACGCTCGTCGGCATGCTCCTCGGCTGGCATCGTCCCGCGGAGGGCGAACTCGAAGTCGACACCAAGCCGCTCGACGGCGCGCACCTCGACAACGTGCGGCGTCAGACCGCGTGGGTGGATCCGACTGTCCAGCTCTGGAACCGATCGCTCTTCGAGAACCTGGTCGGCGCCACTGGGGATGCTGCCGGCGTCGGACCCGTCATGGACGCAACCGGTCTTCTGCCGGTCGTCGCCCGCCTGCCGCAGGGAATGGCGACGCCGCTTGGCGAAGGCGGTGCCCGCCTCTCCGCGGGCGAGGCGCAGCGCGTGAGGCTGGCCCGCGCGCTCCTCCATCCCAAGCCGCGGCTGGTGATCCTGGACGAACCGTTCCTGGGTCTCGAGCGCGATCGGCGGCGCGCCCTCCTGACCTACGCGCGGCAGCGCTGGTCCAAGTCGACGCTGCTGTACGTGACGCACGACATCGCCGAGACTCGCGCCTTCGATCGCATTGTTGTCATCGACGACGGCCGGATTGTCGAAGACGGTCACCCACAGCAGCTCGCGCAGCAGGCCTCGTCGAAGTACCGGCGGCTGCTCCAGGCGCACGAGGCAACGCAAGCGCGCTTCCTCGCCAGCACCGAGTGGCGGCGGCTGCGGATGGATCAGGGCCGCGTCGTTCAGGATCAGAGCGGAACCAATGAACAGACCGCCTGACGATCGATTGTTCGCGGTGACCTGGCCCGCGTCGCGGGCGGGCGAGGCGCTGTGCGCCATGGCGCAGCACGCGGGCCTGCCGCTGCGCAGCGCGCTCGACATCCTGCCGGCTGGTGATGCGTCCGTGGAGGAGCTCGGCGCGTCGCTCGACGCAGTCGCGGAACGCGCGGGTTTGCAGGTGACGCAGCTCTTCGCCAGTCTCGACGAGATCGCCGCGCTGTTGGCGGAAAGCGGTCCGGTGCTGCTCCGACTTCGGCTCGGCGACACCGCACGCGTGCTTGCGGTCGTCGGCGGACAGCGCCGCGCCGTCTCGGTCCTCGCATCGGACCTGGCCGTGTCACGGATCCCGGTGGCAGATGTAATCGACGCGATCCGTGCGCCGTTCGAATCTCCGGTTGTCGGCGACATCGAGCGGATGCTGGCGCCGGTGCGGCTGGGAGCGCGGGCGGAACGTCGGGCGCGACGCGCCTTGCTCGATGCGCGCCTCAAGTCCGCACGGTTCCGCGGCTGCTGGGCGGTCGGACTTCCGCCTGGCGCGCCGATTCGGGCCCATGTGATGGACACGCGACTGGTGCAGCGGATCGCCGGCCTCGCGCTGGCGCAGATCGCTCAGTACGCCTTGTTCGTCCTTTCCTGGTGGCTGCTGGGGCGCGGTGTGCTCCAGGGAACCGTCGACCGCGGCTGGATCCTCGGCTGGCTGCTGCTGCTCGTGTCGCTGATTCCGCTCCGCCTTCTCGTGACCTGGCTTCAGGGCACCACGGCGATTGCCGCGGGCGCCTGGCTGCGGCGCCGTCTGCTGCGCGGCGTGTTCCGAATCGATCGCCAGGAACTCCGGCGGAAGGGCGCCGGCGGCTGGTTCAGCGCGATCGTCGAGAGCGCGGCGATCGACTCGCTGGCGCTCGGCGGCGGAATGGCCGCGGTTTTCGCGCTGCTCGAACTTGCCCTCGCGGCAGCAGTCCTCGCGGCGGGCGCGAGCCCGCTTCAGGTTCCGCTGCTCACGGTGTGGACGGCGCTCGCGGTCATCGCCGCGTGGACCTACTACCGCCGGCGGCGCGTGTGGACGACGGAGCGGCTCGGCGCCAGCGAGCGCCTGCTGGAAACGATGGCTGGACACCGGACGCAAGCGGTTCAGAATCCGCGCGGCGATCGATCGCGCGAGGACGAAGGACTGGTCCGCTACCTGGATGCCGGCCACAGCATGGACAGCGCCGCGCTGACATTGACGGCGGTGATTCCGCGCGGCTGGCTGGTCGTGGCGCTGGCCGTGCTGTCGCTTTCTTTCACGGACGGCGCGACGCCGGAGCGGCTGGCGATTGCGCTCGGCGGCATTCTGCTGGCCCATCGCTCGCTGCAGCGGCTGGCCAGCGGGCTGTCGAATCTGACTGGCGCCGCGATCTCGGTTAACGCAGTGCTCGATCTGGCTCGTGCCGCGGCCCGCACCGAACAGCCGCCGATTGCCGAAGCGCTGGTCACTCGCCCTGCGCAGGGCGCGGCGGAGCGTTCAGGCGCGATGATTCGCGACCTCGGCTTCCGCTATCGCGAACGAGCTGAACCCGTGCTGCAGGCGTGCAATCTCACGATCGCCCCCGGATCGCGGGTGCTGCTCGAAGGACCGTCGGGCAGCGGCAAGACGACGCTGGCCTCGATGCTGGCGGGGCTGCATGCCCCGGATTCGGGGCTCGTGACAATGAACGGGCTGGACCGCGCGGCGCTCGGCGATCGCGCCTGGCGATCGCGGGTGGTGATGGCGCCGCAGCCGCACGACAACTACCTGGTGACCGGGACGCTGGCGTTCAATCTGCTGCTGGGACGCCCGTGGCCACCCGAACGCGGCGACCTTGTTGAAGCCGAAGCGGTGTGCCGGGAGCTCGGCCTGGGCGAGCTACTCGAGCGCTTGCCCGGGGGGCTGCAACAGATGGTCGGTGAGACCGGCTGGCAGCTCTCGCAGGGGGAGCGGGTGCGCGTTTTCCTGGCCCGGGCGCTCCTCCAGAAGCCGGAATTGCTGATTCTGGACGAGAGCTTCAGCGCCCTGGACGCCGAAAACGTCGACCGCGCGATTCGCACAGTGCTCCATCGAGCACCAACAGTGCTCGCGATTGCACACCCCTAGAGACACCTGCTCACGCTGGTGATCCCGTGAACCGCCCTCTGAAGTCCAGCTCGCGTAAGGGTTTAGGCGCCGCCACATCTGTTGGCAGTTAGGGCACGTGCCGATAATGATGAGGCACGGCTTCATGCTCAAAGACTTCCAACGACTGCAGTCCAAAGCCCAGATCTACATCTTGGCTGTGGTCGCTGCAGGAACACTTGCCATCTCGCACTCGGTCTATCAACTCGTCGTAAACCCAATCGGGTACCGGTGGGTCATTCTCGCCGCTCTAACCCTGTTGACCGGCTCCTTCAACGTCAAGGTCACTTCGATCAACGCCAGGATTTCCGTTTCGGAAGCCTTCGTCTTCGCGGCAGTACTGCTCTTTGGCACACCCGCAGGGACAGCGACTGTGGTGCTTGAGTGCATGGTCATTCTCCTGTGGATGAAACGGGAGAAGCGAGTACTGCACAGAGTTCTTTTCAACATGGCTGCGCCGTCGCTGGCAGTCTGGACTGCTGGAACTGCGTTCTACTTACTATCCGGAATCCAACCCTACTCTCGAGAAATTACGCCGCTTCCACAGTTGTTTCTGCCGTTGCTAGCGTTTACGGCTCTGTACTTCCTCGTAAATAGCTGGCTGGTGGCAATCGCCGTTGGCCTTGAGAAGCACGCGCCAGTCAATCAGATTTGGCTCAAGAATTTTGCTTGGCTTGCAGTCAACTACTTCAGTGGAGCATCGCTAGCGGCATTGATCGTCACCTACACCAAAGAGCTCGACTTGAGCACTTTGGCGGTGATCATTCCGTTATTGGTCGTCTCGTACCTGACATTTCGAACGGCTATGGGCCGCGCGGAAGACAGCTACAGCCACCTCGAAGAACTAAACCGCCTGTATCTGTCGACGATCGAAACTCTCGCCATGGCGATCGACGCCAAGGACCAGATCACTCACGGCCATATTCGTCGCGTGCAAGCCTACGCCGTTGGACTCGCAAAGCGAATCGGCGTCGCGGACGAGCGACTGCTTAAGGCAATCGAAGCGGCCGCCCTCCTCCACGACATGGGCAAACTCGCGGTTCCTGAATACATCCTCAACAAGCCGGGAAAACTCACGGCGGCCGAGTTCGAGAAGATGAAGCTCCACGCAACGGTGGGGGCGGACATCCTCTCAGCAATCGACTTTCCGTATCCAGTTGTTCCGATCGTAAGGCACCATCATGAAAACTGGGACGGCACGGGCTACCCCACCGGAATTCGTGGCACCGACATTCCAATTGGTGCGCGAATCCTTTCGGTTGTCGACTGCTTCGATGCGCTCACCTCAGATCGTCCCTACCGCACCGCATTGAGTGATGAAGCGGCAATCGATATTCTCTTGAGTCGTCGTGGTTCCATGTACGACCCCCTCGTCGTCGATACTTTTATCCGAGTACACAAGGAAATCGCACCTGAGCAACCGAACCTCCTAACGGGAAACACTGCAATCAGAGAACTTGCGGCTCCCCTCGCTCTGCCTGAGCCAAAGGAGCAACACGCCTTCACAGAGCGAAGCACTCCGAGTGAACTTCAAGCTGTTGTTGCACTTCAACAGGCGCTCGCCCACCCGCGCAACTTTGCAGATGTCGCCGAGCTGGTCGGAAAACACTTACGTGCCGTCGTGCCGTTTTCCGTCTCGATCCTTTATCTCTACGACGTCGAGCGCGATCAGCTTGTGGCGCGTCATGTCACCGGCGATGACCAGGGGAAAATTCGAGAATTGCGTTTGTCCCTGGGCGAACGTCTGAGCGGTTGGGTCGCCGCGAATCGCAAAACAATTGTGAACTCCGACCCGGTATTGGATCTGGGCGAACTTGCCAAATCGTTCTCAACAGGGCTCAAGGCAACGCTCAGTGTTCCGTTGGTTGTGGATACGGAGCTAGTGGGCGTGCTCGCACTGTACTCGTCCAATACTTCATTTTCTGACGAACATCGTCGGATCGCCGAATCTGCGAGCCTCCATATTGCAAGGAGTCTTAAGCAAACTCCGAAGGGAGAGGAAGAACGTGATCCTCTCACGGGCCTTCCGTTGACAACGACCCTGCCTCAGCTTCTGGGAACGTTGAGTGATCGCTCCGTTTCCCTCCTCTTCGTTGACGTGGTCAAATTGAGCGAGATCAACAACGAACACGGGCGTGTCGCTGGCGATCAGGCATTGATCCATGTCGCGGAGCGTGTCCAGCAGTGCCTCCACACGTCTGATGTTCTGTACAAGCACGCGGGAGACGAGCTCGTTGTTCTCCTTGGTACTGGAGATGCCGTGGCAACAACCGCAACCGCCAGACGCATTCGAACGGCGGTTCAACGAGATCCTGCTCTCCAAGTTAGCGGCAGGGCGATACCCATCCGAGTCAGCACCCATACCCTCTCCTTGGCTTCCAACTCTCCCTCGCTGCACGATCTGCTGAATCAGGTGCAATTGAAGGTAGAAGCCGCCTCGAACAACTCGAATGTTCGAGTGCACTAGTCGAAATGTGTCTGAGTTTGTAAGACAATTCCGACACTGCACAGATTCCGCAAGCGCCTGCTTCTTTGCTCTTTAAATCGAACTAGGTTTTCGCCCAGAATCCTCCGCCGACGGAGGCCGCGTGGACGCACTGAGAGACGCCGAACAACTGCGTGAGAGGGGACTGTTTCGGGATGCCCTTCGAGCTCTTGAGGCTCTGCCTTCTCATAGGGAGGGTAAAGCCGCGCGTGTCCTCAAAGCTGAGCTGCTGACGAACGTCGGAGAAGCCGACAAAGCACACTCACTACTTCAAGAGGTTGGTTCTATTAAAGAGCTCCCGGAGAGCGAGAGGGCGTACGCAGAATTCGTCCTGGCGGAAGTGTTCGCCGATTTCGGTGACGCCGACCGCCAAGTTCAACACTTACAGAGATCAATCGCTGCCGCTGAACGCGCGAAAGACATCCGGAGATTGTGTCTGGCGCAGCTTAGACTCCTGCAAGTGTTGTCCGACCGTGGCGGAATCACGTCCGTGGGGTCGCTCCTGAGCTCCTTGCGAACCAACGTCACGCTTCTTGGCGATCCCAAAACTACCGCAACTCTTCATCTTTGCGTCGCGCAATTGGATGCCAAGCAGGGACTCCTCACGAAGGCGCAGTACCACACCGAGCTTGCCGAGCGGATGCTGGAATCAAGATCGAATGCGGACCTTGAGGCGTTGGCAAAAACCAACAGGCTGTCCCTCTCGCTGCTTCGATCAGATTATGAGCAAGCTAGAACCGAGGCAATCGACGCTCTTCGACTGAGCGAAATCTCAGGAGCGGCGAAACTGTTGCGCTGTGCGATAGGCAACATGGGTCATGTCCTGATGGCCCTCGGCGACTGCGAAGGAGCAATTGATCAGTTCCAGCGAGCGCTGTCGCTGAATGCTCGTCAGGGCCAGCATGAAGGGACGGGTCTGGAAAGCCTTGCACGGGCGTATTTGACTCAAGGTCAATTCGAAAAAGGCCTTGAGCTCCTTCTCACCGTCGAATCGCTCCATAAGTCGCCTGCTCAAGCCGGACGTTACGTCCATAGATACTCAGTGCAGTCACAGGCTGAGATTCTTTCAAGGCTAGGCCGCCACGAGGAGAGTGATTCCTGTTATGAGCACGCCATTCAATTGGCGCTTCTGGCTGGCGACACCCGTCTCGCCACCCAATCCAGGATTCTTCGTGGAGAGAATCTTCTGTTCATGAATCAGATTGAGCGTGCTTGGAAGCTGCTCGCTACGATCGTACCGAGCCTACCCCGAGAACACTACGACGTACTTGCGCTCTACGAACGGGCGCTTGCCTGCCTTCTTGTTCGAGTTGGGGATCACAACTCTGCCACGTTTCATCTCCAAAGAGCGGAGCGCATTTACGGCGTTCTGGGAAACAAAGCCGCAGAAATTGAACTCGCCCGTTCATGGACGGCCCTGGACCGTTCTGAACCCGTCGCATCAACAGACGTCAGAGAGGATCTCAGAGCTAAGCATGTGCTCGAAGGCGTTGCGTTCTTGATGTTGTTCGCAGAACGCCCAGAACTTCTGGGCCCCGAGCTTGTCAGAATCTTGAAGGATAGTGGTTGCACAAGAGGTGTACGTCTGCTTCGCCGAGTTCCTGGCGGTGCGACCGAATTGCTAGGCCAGTTTGGCGAGGTTGACGCCGCAGGTCCCTGGCAGACGTATGCCTTAGGCGACCACCGTAACGGCGAAATCATCTTGGAGGCTGCGGCTGAGAGCGACATCGAGTCTCAAGCTGCCCTGAACAGCGTCACGATGCTGCTCAGCGCGCTACGCGACCTTGGCCAAGCTCGCGTCGCGCGCGAAGAGCGCATGACCTTGTGGCCAACTGAGGACCTAGCCGATAGCGTCGGCGAAGGTGTCGTCGGAGGCAAGATGCGCGAACTCCTGGTTTCGGCCAAACGGCTCGCGCAGACCAGGCTCAGCGTGCTGATCACGGGCGAAAGCGGCACCGGCAAGGAGGTCCTCGCGCGCGCCATTCATCAGTACTCCGCCCGCGCCCGCAAGCCGTTCATCCCCTTCAACTGCACCGCCGTCCCCCGCGAGCTGCTCGAAAGCCAGCTCTTTGGCTACCGCCGCGGCGCCTTCACCGGCGCCGACCGCGACTCGGCCGGGCTCATCCGCGCCGCCAAGGACGGCACCCTGTTCCTCGACGAGATCGGCGAGCTCGGCCTCGACCTCCAGCCCAAGCTGCTGCGCTTTCTCGAGTCCGGCGAGATCCATCCGCTCGGCGAGGCCAGCCCCTTCACCGTCGACGTCCGCATCGTCGCCGCCACCAACGCCAACCTCGATCGCCTGGTCCAGGAAGGCAAGTTCCGCGAGGACCTCTACTACCGGCTCAACGTCCTGCCGCTCGTCATCCCGCCGCTCCGCGAACGCCGCGATGAGATCCCCGCGCTCGTGCACCACTTCGTCGCCCGCGCCAGCGAGGAACTCGGCAAGACGAAAGTTCGCGTGGCCGAGGAAACCATGGAGCATCTCATCCTGCATCCCTGGCCCGGCAACATCCGCCAGCTGCAGAACGAAATCCGCCGGATGGTCGCGCTCGCCGAATCCGACACCGTGTTGCGCCCGAGCGCGCTGTCGCGCGCGCTCCGCCAGCAGACCCGCGCCGTTGTCACCCGCAACAACGTGCTCGAAATGGCCGTGCCGCTGACCGACAAGCTGAATACGACCGTCGCCCGCATCGAACGCGAAATGATCCGCGTCGCCCTGAGCCGGCACGAGGGACGCGTCGAAGCCGCGGCGCGCGCCCTCGGAATCTCGAGGAAAGGCCTCTACCTGAAACGGCAGCGCCTCGGGGTTTAGCGCCCGGTTGACGCGGCGGCCACACCGGCCTGGCCGCACTGCTCGCCCACGGTGAAGAAGCGGCGGATCGTCGCGGCGCCGACAACGTACGGATGCGGCGCGCCCGGCTTGCGGGTCTTGAGCGCGGCCGTCTTCTCCGGCGTCTGGTCGTACTTGGTGTGGTTCGACAGGATGACGTCCACGCCCGCCTGCGCGGCGATGCCGCCAAGACGTCGCGCTGAATCGGCGTAGGCCTTGTACCAGAAGCTCGCCGGCCGCTCCGGCGTGATGTATTGCGCCGCCGATCCGCGCGCCCAGTTGAACGCCGTCCCGCCCCAGTACGCGGCGAGATGCCGCGCACTGCCGTCCTTCACCGGAATCAGCGTCGAGATCGTCCCAAGCGTATGCCCCGGCGTCACGTACATCGTCAGGGTGGTGTCGCCCAACGTCAGCTTCTGGCCGTCGACCGCGACCACATCGCGCTTCGGCTTCGCGAAGTTCACCGTCGACCGTTCCATCAAGTCCCAGTCGGCCGCCGACATCACGACCTTCGCACCGCGGTCCTGCAGCAGCCGCGCACCGCCGACATGATCCCCGTGCGCGTGGCTGACGATGACGTACTTGATCTGTTTGGGATCGAGCCCGAGCTTGGTCAGGCCGTTGACGATCTCGTCCTCGGCCGAGTAGTCGAAGATCGCGTCCATGACGATGATGCCGTCGGAGGTGGTGACGGCCCACGCCGAGTACTCGGTCTGCCCGACGAAATAGAGGTTGTCGAACACCTTGGCCGGTTCAGCGTGCCATGTCGTCTTGTTCGAGGGCACGGCCGGCGGCGGCTGCTCGGGATTGACGACAACCGATGGGCGGACGGCGCCGCACGTCGTGTCGAAGATCGCCGTGAAATCCTTTTGCGCGGCGGCCCGCGCCGCGGCGATGTGGGTGTCAACAGTCTGAGGAGTCTGCGCGTTGGTCAGCCCGGTAAATGCGACGGCCAGGCTCAGGAACAGCGAACCGGCAGCGATGATTTTCACGCGGCCATGCTACTTCAAGACGACCCTTGCCCTGGCGGCGGCGCGTAGAACGAGACCCCGCGCCGGTTTTCGTCGATCGGGAAGGTGTGGTGGAGCGGCGGATGCGCGCGCTGGGCGCAGTCCATGCGCTCGCAGAGACGGCAGGACGGACCGACCGGGACGATCGCCTCGCGGCTCTGCAGGTTGAGGCCGTCGGCGTAGACCATCTCGCCGGCATAGCTGATTTCGCAACCGAGCGAGATGGCGTACTCCGCATGCGGACCGCGGTAGCCGCCGCCTTCCTTCCGCACTGTTCGGGAGACGCCGAAGAAGATCTGCCCTTCCGGCAGCTGCGAGACCTGCGTGTGGATCACGCCCGGCGTCAGGAACGCGCCGAACACGTTCCAGCGCGGGCAGGCGCCGCTGAAGCGCGGGACGCGCAACCCCGACGCGCTGAACCGTTTGGACATGTTGCCGGCGATGTCGACGCGCAGCATGTGGAAGGGAATCCCTTCCGCGCCCGGCTTTCTGAGATTGGTCAGGCGATGGCAGGTCTGCTCGAAGCTGGACCTGAAGCGGTGGCCAAGCAGCTCGATGTCGTAGCGCTCCTTGAGCGCGGCGGCGAAGAACTCGTCGTACGGCATCAGTACAGCGCTCGCGAAGTAGTTTGCCAGCGCGATGCGGCACGAGGCGCGCGATTCGTCGCTCGTCAACTGCGGATCCTCGGCGAGCCGATCGAGCACCGGCCCCTGAGTCAGCAACCCGGCCTGGTAGGCCAACTGAAAGTTACGGCTGCCGTGGCGCAGGAAGTCCGACAGCCACAGAATCCGCCGCTCGGGATCGTAGCGCCGCACGGCCGAATTCATCGTCGCCGCTTCGGCAATCCGCACGTCGACGCCGGCGGTTCGCTGCAGATAGTCGGAGAGTCCGGCGAAGAGCGACTCGCTGTCGAGATGCGCTTCCCGGCGCAGCGCCTCAGCGCCTTCTTCCAGATCCGGGAAGTAGTTCATGTGGCGCTGAATGAAGTCGCTGACTTCCTCGGACGGAAAGCGCGAGAGGTGGAGCTCGGTGCTCACCGCGTCGCCCGACAGCGTTTCCGCCAGCGTCTGCATGGCGGCACGTGTCCGCAGGAACGCGTCGTAGAGGCGGATGATGCCGTGCGCGAGCGCCGGGCTGCCGACCGCAAGCTCCTTGACGTCCTGCACCATCACTTCGTCTTGATCAAAGAGCGGATCGCCGAAAACTTCGAGGAGATCGGTCAGCGTCCGCCCTTCGTGTTCGGGCGACAGCGACTTCAGATCAAGCGGCAGCGTTTCGGCGAGCTTGATCAGCAGATCCGCGCCGAAGGCGCGGCGGTTGTGTTCGATGAGATTGAGATAGCTCGGCGAGATGCCCAGCCGCCGCGCCAGCTCGGTCTGGGTGAGCCGCTGGCGCCGCCGCAGGACGCGAATCTTGCTCCCGAGGTGCGCTGTGTCCGCCATGGCGGGCATCCTATGACGAAGCCGGCGGCGGCGGTGAAGTTAATTTCATCGCCGTCCCGGGTTGTTGCAGACCTGTGACGGCTAATGCGGTGTGCTGGCGGCGGCCGGCGTCACGCGGATGACGCCGACATTGCCTTCGATCGTGAGTTTCGTGCCAAACGGTTCCGACAGCTTCTGCAGACGCTGCAGGATGCGCTGCGCGATCGCCGGCGGCGCCGTCATCGGGAGACCGCGCTTCGAGAGCGGGCCGTCCTGGCGGCCCCAGACCGGATAGACGCGAATCTCCTGCAGCTGCCCCTTGTCGAACTTGCTGACCGCAATCGCGCTCTCGTAGTTGATCGGCTCGACGACACCGCGCGCCTCGAGGCCGCGGACGACGTTTTCCGCCTGCGTCAGATCGCCGTTGGGGCTCGGGTTGCAGTCGCAGCTCCAGTCCCACTCGCGGAAGAACTCGCCGAGGTCGTAGAAGATCGGCTTGCCCTTGTAAATTTCGATCCCGCGCAGCAGATGCGGACCATGCGCGACAAAGGCGTCCGCGCCGTTGTCGATCGACTGGTGCGCCAAGGACACGAGAAAGTCCGGCGGCCGGTCTTCGAAGAGGAACGGCTGCAGCACGGTATCGCCCTGATGCGCGTGAATGCTGGCAATCATGAAGTCGGCGTACTGCTTGCCGTTCTTGATGCTCTTCAGCGTGTCGGCGAGGTCGCCGCGGTTCATCGTGTAGGTCAGCTCTCCCGGCTTCGTTCCGGCCTTGAATGTCGTCCCGAAGAGATCGACCTGGTTCGCCGGCTCGGCGGCCGGTGCGCCCACCGGATTCGAGGTCTCGAGCCGATGGTCGTAGACGGATTCCTTGACCTTCTTGAACGCCGCGATCTGCTCGGCGCTGACCGTGATCGCGCGCGTGACGTTGATGGCGTTCAATCCGGGGCGGCCGCCAGTGATTCCGGTGTCGTAGGTGGCCGCCAACCGCCCGCCGCCGCCCGTTTCGCTGTACATCCCGACCAGGCCGATGCGCCCCTTCGGGGTCTCGACGAACCGCGGCGCGCGCGCTTCGTTGAGATTGCGGCCCACGCCCCCGTACGCGAGGTCCGCCTCGCGCATCAGCCGCAGGGTCTCGAAGAGCCCCTCCTGCCCCGCATCCTGGAGGTGGTTGCCGGCGCGGTTCATGAGCGTGAACCCCATCGCCTTGAGGTCAGCCGCCACTTCCTTGGTGCCGGTCATGCTGCCGCCGAGCGGGCCAACAAACGTCTGCTCGTCGCGAATCAGCGACTCGAAGTTGCCGAACCCGACATCGGCGTCCTTGATGATCTTGATCACGCTTTGCAGCCCGGGATCGGTCGTCTGCGAGGCCGGCCGCATGATGATCACGTCGCCGACACTGGCAAGCGTGAACGGGTCGGTGATCTTCATCGCCGCGTCCTGGGTCCAGTCGCGCGCCGGCGAGCGGGCGGCGTTCGGTGCACCCGGACCGCCGCGACCCTGGGCCAGCAGCACGATGGCGCCAACGACGGTGAGGCTGCCGATCAGGACTGCCGCAGTGGACCACCGGAGGAAGACGGGTGTGGCTGTTCTCATGGGTTTCTCACCACTAACCTTGTTGAACAAGGTGAGACCTTAGGCGACGGGCTGACGGCTGTCAAGAATTCCTGACACTGTTCGCTGCCCGGATCGAACCGCGGATATGTTACAAGCGGACGTGCCCAAATCGTCTACGCCAACCTGGGTCGCGCTCCTGCGCGGCATCAACGTGGGAGGCCGCGGCATCATCAACATGGCCGCCTTGAAGGCGTGCTTCGAGAAACTCGGCTTTGAGAACGTTCGGACGTTGATCAACAGCGGCAACGTCATTTTCCAAACGCCGTCGGGTCCCGCGGCTCGGTTGGGACAAACCATCGAGGCAGGCATCAGGAAACACTGCAAGATGGACATCCGGGTGACCGTCCGGAGTCAAAAAGAGCTGGCGGCGATCTGCAAGAAGATTCCCGCGGCATGGGTCACGGACACGATCACTCGAACCGATGTGATGTTCCTCTGGCCAGAAGTCGATCGCCCACAGATCCTGGCGGAGATCCCCACCAATCCCGCCGTCGATCGTTTGATCTATGTCAAAGGCGCGGTGATCTGGAACGTCGACCGGAAAGACTACACGCGCAGCAAGGTGCCGAAGATGATCGGGTCTGTGTTCTACAAGAACATGACGGCGCGGAACGCCAACACGACAAGAAAACTGCTGGCGTTGATGAACCCGTAGCGCGCCGGCAGCCTAGAGGACGACGTTGCGGCGGAGTTCGTCCTCGTAGGTGTCGAAGCGCTTCGAAGGCTTCGCGCAAGAACAACCGCGTGGTGTACCGGCCGCGATCAGCGCGACGGTTGCCGAAATACGCGGTCGTCGATGGTTTCGTTGTAGCGAATCGTCGCGGCGGTATAGGTAATCGTTGGACCTGGCGTCACGATGCGCTCTCTGAAAGGCGTGAGAACGCCGTCCGCCCGACGGTAGTCCTCGAAGTAGGTGGTCACGGTCCGATTTCGGGCCGTCGTCGATTCCAGGCGCACGAGAAGGCCACTGCTTTGATCGAACCACCAGCGCTCGATGTGATCGGAGAATTCGCAGCGGATGACATCGACGCTGGTCGTGGCCGCGGGTGCGAGGCTCGTGGCATCGCACGTGGTTCCGAGGCGCGTGGCGCGAAAGAGATCGCTATTCCTCGCCAGGTCCGCGAGCTCCGCGCCGGTCAGGGCTCGCAGCCCCGTGCCGATGAAATTCTTGTCCCAGCCACTGCGTCCGTCGTAGCCCCTGCCGGACCCAGCCGCTTCGTCGATGCTCCGGCGTCCGATGATGGTGGCCCGCTGATTGGGGCGGCGCACATAGATGACATACGGTTCGTTGAGGCCGCGGCCGTTGTCGAAGGTCCCGTGGTTGACCTGGGTCGTCACAGCGGCCAGCGCCGATGCTCCGCCGAGTGCCTGCACGTAACGTTCGACGACGGCTGCGACGGCGGGGTCGAGCGCTGGGCTGAGCACCGCGTGCGCGGTGACTCGAGAGGGTGCCAGAAACAGCGAGAGCCAAAGCAGTAGGTGTGTCATCCCGCCTTTGGACGTCGGCGCCGGGCAAACGTTGACGCGAGGGAGGCTTCGGTTGTGCGAACTTATGATTCCGCACAGATTCGGTCAGGCTTTTCTGCGAAACGCGCGCGGCGTGGCCCCCGCATGTCGTTTGAAGGCGGCGTTGAAGGCCGAGCGCGACGTAAAGCCGACGGCTTCGGCGACCTCGTGAACCGGGCGGTGGGCATGAGCGGGGTCCGACAGCATCGCCCGGGCGGCCTCGACCCGAAAGCGGTTCACCAGTTCCGGCACGGTCGTGCCGCAGCGCGCGTTGACGACCGCGGACAGGAAGTGCGGTGTGGTGCCGACAGCGGCGGCGAGCTTCTCCAGCGTGAGATCGCGCGACCGGTAGAGATGCTCGTCGCGAAGCTGGTGAAGGACGCGCTCAAGGCAGTCGGTCTCCTCCTGTGACACCGGCGGCGGTGCGTGTCGAGGGCGGCGCCTGACCGTGAGCGGCGTGGCGAGTCCGGCCACAATCACCGTGGCCAGGGCCATGGTGCTGATCGCCATTGCGTATGGCGCAGTGGCTGCGTTGTAGGCGACGACAAACCGGAACGCCGCAGCGATCCACACGATCAATCCCGCACCGGCCAGTCTGCGGGACCAGAGAAAGACCTCCGACGAAGCCGGAATCGATCGTGAGAGGCGCCACGATGCGAGGACGTAGGCGCCAAGGTGCGAGAGGAGCAGCGCTTGCCGGATCCGCCACGCCGCTGGATAGCGTTCGATGGCGGCGGCCATGAGGGCTCGCTTGGTCGCAGCGTCCGAGACGTAGAAGGGCAGCAGCAGCGCGAGCGCGAGGCACGGGACGATGACGTGCGGCCAGAGCCTTCCGGAGGCGGTCGTGCCGACGCGCGCCCTCGTGTGGAGGTAGAGGAACGGTCCGATGGCAAAGGCGAGCGGGACGTGGAGTTGCGCGAGGTGCGGCGACTCGAGAATCGCGCCGGTGGCCAGGCCGACGTTGGCCGCCATCTGCGCCGCCAGTGCCGCCATGAGGGCCGCGAGCCAGAGCCCCCGGTCGGGGGCGTGACGGAAGCGCACGGCAGACGACGCACCGACGAGCAGGGCCAGCCCCAGGCCGAAGAGTGCCAATACGACTGCCATCGAAGTCATCCGGCCGTTCTCGTTCGGAACGGATGATACCGGTTTGTCAGCCGGTAGGCGTCTTTGGGGGCCGGGGGCTCAACGCGGAACGCCGAGAGCACCGGCGTGTAGCGTGAGGTTGCCGAGGCGAGCGAAGCGAGCCTGCAAAATGGCGAGGATTCGAGCTGAGTTCCGCCTCCGCGAAGACGCTACGGCGGACAGGCGCGAGGCGCAGTGGGATTCGGTCTTTGCACCGAGGCGAAGCCGGAGGTGAAGACAGGTGGGATTCGAGCCGAGTCGCGGCGAGAGCCGCGCGCCGGCCTGAAAACCAATCACTCCAGCCAAATCCGCAAAGCGGATTTGGCGGAGAGAGTGGGATTCGAACCCACGGTAGG
>CAZOAZ010000037.1:0-65190 GCA_964577955.1 uncultured Bifidobacterium sp.
CTTCAGCGTGGACAGGCCACTAGTACCTTGCACGAGCACCCAGTAACCCAGCACCCGGTAACCCGGCACCCGGCACCCGGCACCCCTTCTCCATTCAGTTTCTTCTTGATCCACCGCCTGTGCGGCGTCACGATCTGGGCGGTTGTGGGTCTGTTGCTGACCGGCCTGACGGTCGGCTGCCGGGACGTCTCCGTCGGGCTCGATCAGTCGAAGCCGGCGGAGGTGGTCTGGAAGCCGGTGGGCACGTGGTCGGGCCACGGGCGTGGGCAGACCGAGTCGTTCGAGAGTGGTTCGGGGTCGTTCCGCGTGCGCTGGCAGACCACGAACGAAGCGCCGGCTGGTCGCGGCCGATTTCAGCTGACGCTCAACAGTTCCATCAGTGGCCGGCCGCTGCAGGTCATCGTCGACGAGACCGGTGCGCGGCAGGATGTGACCTATGTGCGCGACGATCCGCGCGTGTTCTTTGCGGTCGTCGAGTCGGATAACGTCGATTGGTCGTTTTCGATCGACGAAGCCGTGACCCGTTGACGCGGAGGCATGAGCATGGCCAATAAGCTGGTCGGACAGAATTACGAAACGCCGGATCTCCGGGCGAAGGTGACGGGGCAGGCGAAGTATGCCGAGGACTACAAAGCCGAGGGCATGCTCTACGCTCGTCTGCTGACCAGTCCACTGCCGCACGCGCGCATCCGCAGCATCGACACCAGCGCCGCCCTGGCGATGCCTGGCGTCAAGGCGATTCTCCTCCCCGAAGACATTCCGGGTCCCGCCGACACGGTCACCGACCTGGGCGCGACGATTCGCGCCAATCAGCAGGGCGAGCGCGCGCTCGCGAGCGAGCCGGTCTATCGCGGCGAGCCGGTGCTCGCGGTGTGTGCCGTCGACGAACTGACCGCGGTCGAAGCGATCGAGAAGATCGAGATCGACTGGGAGCCGCTGCCGTTCAACGTCGACCCGTTGGATTCGCTGCGGCCGGGCCGGCCGACCGCGCGCACGCAGGGCAACGTGTGGGTTCGTCCCGAAGCGAAGCCCGGTACGCCGCCGCCGCCGCCTGAAGTCGGCGAAATCAAGTGGACCGAGGCGGACTTTGCCGCGGCCACCAACGGTCAGCTGCCGATGGGCAAGCCGATTGACGAGTGGTCCTATGGAGACGTCGAGGCGGGATTCAAGAACGCCGCGCTCGTCCTGGACGAGACGTTCGTGACGCCGAACACCAGTCACGTGACGCTCGAGCCGCGCAGCGCGATGGCCTACTGGCAGAACGGCAAGCTCTACATCCACTGCTCGACGCAGAGCGCGATTCAGACGGTCGCGTCGGTCGCGCGCTGGATGCACATGGAGCCCACCGACATCGTCCTCATCAGCAACTACACCGGCGGCGGGTTCGGGAGCAAGGCGACCGGCACGCTCACATCGGTGATTCCGGCGTTGCTGTCGAAGAAAGTCAACGCGCCGGTGCAGATGCGGATCAGCCGCGAAGACGAACACTACATCGGCGGCGCGCGGCCGAGCGTGCACGGCCGCATCAAGGTCGGCTTCTCGAAAGAGGGCAAGATTCTCGCGCTCGACATGTTCTCGCTCGGCGAGAACGGTCCGTACGAGCAGCAGGGCGACGCGGCGCAAAGCGGGCGCATCGTGTCGCTCCTGTATCAGCCGGCGGCGATGCGGTTCCGCGGCATCTCGGTGCTCACCAACACGCCGCCGCGCCGGGCGCAGAGCCAGCCGGGCGGCATGCAGGGGATCACGATCTTCGAGCCGATTCTGGCCAAGGCGGCGCGCAAGCTGGGCATCGATCAGGTCGCGATTCGGCGCCTCAATGCGCCGGAGGGCAAGGCCCAGCTCGGACCGCCGAATCCGCGCGGTCAGCGTGCCTACGCAACGAGCGCCTTCGTCAAGGAAGCGCTCGACAAGGGCATGCAGTCGTTCAATTGGGAAACACGCAAGGCGGCGGCCGGCGGCAAGCGCTACGGATCCAAGCAGCGCGGCGTAGGCGTGGCGGTCAGCACCTTCGTCGCCGGTTCGGTGGGCTTCGACGGGCTCTTCGTCATCAAACCGGATGGCCGGATGTACATCCAGTCGGGCGTCGGCAATCTCGGCACCGAGTCGATGAGCGACACCAACCGCGTCGCGGCGGAAATGCTGGACGTGCCGTGGGAGAAGGTCGAGCTCACGTGGGGCGACACGTCGAAGAATCTGCCGTGGTCCTGCGTGTCCGGCGGCAGCCAGACGACGCACGCGATGACGCGCGCGGCGCACGCGGCGGCGACCGACGCGATCCGGAAGCTGCAGCTCATCGCGTCGAAGTCGCTGGGCGGCCGTCCCGAAGACTACGTCGTCGCGAACGAGCGGGTGGCGCGCAAGGGCGGCGGCGCCGGCATGACGCTCGCCCAGGCGGCGCAGAAGGCGATCGATCTCGGCGGGGAGTTCGACGGCCATGAACTGCCGAAGGACATCAACGCCTTCACGAAGCGCTCGGCGACGGCGCTGGCGGGGCAGGGGTTGATGGGCGTCGGCCGCGACAACTATCCGCACGACGGACAGACGTTCTCGTTCGTCGCGGCATTTGCCGAAGTGGAAGTCGATGTCGAAACCGGCAAGTACGACATCCTCGACTACCTGGCGGTTGCGGACGTCGGTACGGTGATCCATCCGAAGGCGCTTGGCGGACAGGTGCTCGGCCGATCGATGCTCGGCATCGCCCATGCGATCGGGCAGAAGTGGGTGTACGACCAGCACTACGGCGTGCCGCTCGCGATGCGGTTCTACCAGAACAAGCCGCCGACGATTCTCGACGCGCCCATGAAGATGGGGTGGACGGCGGTGGAGATTGCGGATCCGGAAACTCCGGTCGGCGCGCGCGGCATCGGTGAACCGCCGGTCGCGGCGGGCGCCTGTGCGGTCCTCAACGCCATCTCCGATGCCGTCGGCGACGAAATCTTCCGCCGCGCGCCGGTGAACCTCGACTCGATCCTGACGTCGCTCGAAGCCGGGCACCCGACGCAGGACGGCCTGACGGCGCATATCTAGGTAGTCCGGCTAAAGCCGGACGCCACCGGAACAAGGAGCTCGTATGCGGCGATTCGTCTTCGGCGTTCTCGTCGTGTGCGGGCTCGTTTCCTTTTCCTCGCCCACCTCGGTAGGGACGGGCGTCCGCCTTCGCCAAGGCTACGGCGGACAAGTCAGCGTGTCCGCTCAGACCCTCGCCGCCGGCAAAGCCGAAATTCTCTGGGATACCTACGGCGTGCCGCACATCTTTGCCGCCGATCGCGAAGGGATGTTTTACGGGCAGGGCTGGGCGCAGATGCGGGCGCAGGCCAACCTGCTGCTGCGCCTCTACGGCGAATCGCGCGGGCGCGGCGCTGAGTACTGGGGCACACCGGAGGACATCGAGCTCGCGCGCTGGGTTCAGTTGAACGGCGTGCCGGATCGGGCCAAGGCCTGGTACGACGCGCAGGATCCGGTGTTCCGCGGCTACATGGACGCCTTCGCGCGCGGCATCAACGATTTCGCCAAGGCCAATCCGGATGCGGTCGGCCGCGAGGTGCGCGTCGTCCTGCCGGTCACCGGTGTCGATGTCGTCGGCCACTCCCTGCGCGCCGTGCATTACGGCTACATGGCGTCGGTCACGCGGATGCGCCGCGAAGTCGCGGCGCTCAGGCGCGGCAGTGGTGGGCCGGGCGATCCGGATCCGGCGGATCTGGATTTTGGCGGCGGCTCGAATACCTGGAGCATCGGTCCGGCGAAATCGGCGAGCGGCAGCGCGCTGCTGCTGATCAATCCGCATCTCGCCTGGGGCAACACCTTCTACCGCTACATGGAAGTCCATCTCGTCGGGCCCAACTACGATCTCTACGGCGCGCCACAGATTGGCTTCCCCACGCCGGTCGTGGGCTTCAACCGCCACGCCGGTTGGGGCCGGACGGTCAACACGATCGACACCGTCGACTTCTTCAAACTGACGACCCGCGGCGAGGAGTATCAGTTCGACGGCGCCTGGCGTCCGTTCACGACCGCCGAACGTCACTTCAAGATTCGCAACGCCGACGGCTCGCTGCGCGACGAGACCATCCGCGTCCGCTCGTCGGTTCACGGGCCGGTCGTCTACGACGAAAACGGCGTGACGGTGGCGATGCGCGTCGCTGGCCTCGATCGGCCGAAGATGCTCGAGCAGTGGTTCAGGATGGGCGAGGCGACGACCCTCGATCAGTTCAAGGACGCCCTGCGCCTGATGTCGGTGCCGATGTGGCACGCCAATTACGCCGACGATCAGGGGCACATCATGTTCGTCTTCGACGGCCTGGTCGCCCGCCGCACGGGGCAGGACTACGACTACTGGAACAAGGTCGTGCCCGGCGACACGTCGCAGACGATGTGGACCGACTATCTGAGCTTCGACGAGCTGCCGAAGTCGATCGATCCGAAGAGCGGCTGGAACCTGAACACCAATCAACCGCCGTGGGATGTCACCGAGCCGCACCTCGATCGGCGCCAGTACGCACCGTACGTGGCGCCGACCGGGCTCGCCACTCCGCAGATGCGCACGCTGCGATCGCTGCGGATGATGAAAGAAGATCCGAAAATCAGCTACGAGCAGCTGATCGCCAAGAAGCACTCGACCCGTATGGAACTCGCCGACCGCGTGCTGCCGGATCTGCTCAAGGCGGCCAATGGCGCGACCGAAGCGGCGCGGGTGCTCGCGCGCTGGGATCGCACGACCGACGCCGACAGCCGCGGCGGCGTCCTGTTTCAGCTGTTCGTCGACAAGTACTTCGTCAATCAGGCCGGCATCACGCCGAAGCTGCGGGTCCCGTTCGACTTCGACAACCAGATGGAGACGGCGCTGGGTCTGAAGGATCCGGCCGGCGCGCTCGCCGCGCTGGCGGCGGCCGCGGAGGAATGCGTGACGCGCTACGGCGCGCTCGACGTCAAGTGGGGCGACGTGTTCCGCTTCGCGAGCGGCAATGCCGACGTCGCGGGCAACGGCGGGGCCGGTTCGTCAGGACTGTTTCGGACGATTGCGTTCACGCGCCGTCAGGGCAATCGCTACTACGCCGCGAACGGCGAAACCATCGTCTGCGCGATCGAGTTCGGCCGGACGCAAACCGCGCGCTGCACGCTGGGCTACGGCAACTCGAGTCAGCCTGGCTCCCCCCACCTCGAGGACCAGCTGCCGCTGATGCAGCAGAAGACGCTGCATCCAGTGTGGCGCGAGCGCCGCGACGTTGAGGCGCACCTCGAGCGGCGCGAGCAGCTCACCCCCTAGGCTGCACACATATTTCGCCTGGCGTCTTGACCTCTCGCGGCGGACGATGCCATCGTCGTCCGTGAGGTAGCCGATGACAGTCGACGAATATTTCGACGGGCCGGAAACGGTCTATCCGATGGAATTGGTTTACGGCGTGGTGCGCGAACCGCCGGCCCCTCGCTATGGTCACCAGTCCATCGTGACGCAGACGACCGTGATCCTGTCGCAGCACGTGCGCGACCACGGATTGGGCGTGGTCTGCGTCTCTCCGGTCGACGTCGTGCTGGATCGGACGAAGGCGCTCGTCGTGCAGCCCGACGTCGTGTTCGTGTCGGAAGCCCGTCGCGGCATCATTCGACATCGGATCTGGGGTGCGCCCGATCTTGTTGTCGAGGTACTTTCACGGCGGACAGCGATCCGCGACACAACCGTAAAGCTCGGCTGGTATCGGCAATACGGCGTCGCCGAGTGCTGGTTTATGGACCCGCAGCGCAAAGCGATCGACGTCGTCGACTGCCAAGTGGCCGGCGACGATGAGCGCAGCTATGTTGGAGACTCCGCGATCGTCTCGCGGGTGCTCCCGTCGCTTGGAGTGACCGCCGCGCAGTTTTTCGATCCGTAGCCCGCGTCCGAAGGAGTCTCTCCGCAGCGTCTGTCTTGGCGTGTTAGCCAGCGCCTACTTGTTGTCGAACGTGTAACACCACGCGAGAGCGCCAACGATCGCCGGTCCCGCCGCTGGATACTTCTCACGGAAAGCCGCGGAAGCCAGGGCAGCCATCTCAGAGAGATTGTTTGCCTTCAAGAACGCGTCCGACGCGTAGAACTCGTCGTAAAGCTTACGAAGAAGTGGGAGCAATCGTTGCCCGGGGTCAGATCCGAAATGAGCCATGACCCGCGAATCGTCGAGTTGAGGCCATGCCAACGTCCCTTGACCAGTCCACACTGCCATCGCCTCGGCGACGAGGCCTCCGTCGTCGAGGTTCATCTCGCTCATTCCAGTGGAGTGTCGCAAACGCCCGACTTCACCGACGGCGGCTCTCGCCTATCCACTCGCTGCTAGTGAGACGGTTTCTCTGGCGCGGCCGGCCCCATGCCAACAACCAGAAGCCAGAGGTCTTCGTCCTTCGTCCCCTCGTAGTGCACGCTGTTCGCGAAGTCGTGAATGTACGACCCCTTCGGCATTCCTACCGTTTTGTCCTTGTCGACGGTCGATCCCGTGCCGATGTACATGCGTCCGTCCATGACCCATTCGAATTGATCGTTGGCATGGCGGTGCGCCGTACTCCAGTTGTTCGCCGGCCGGCGCACGAACTGAACGTAGATGCCGGCTCTCCCAGGATCACCGAAAACATTGGTGAATGTGCTGCCGTCGGCGGCCTTGGTCCACACCATGTCCTCCAGTTTCTTGGCCAGACGCGCCGTCGGGTCGACGTTCGGTCCACCAGGGGGACGCGGTGCCTCGGTGGGCCGGGGGCCGGCAGGCCCACCCATGCCGATGAAGAGCAGCGTCACGCCATCCTCGCCGACGCCGTCGTAATGCATTCGGTTGGGGGTTTCGCTGACCACCGTGCCAGCCTTCAAGGGCTCCACGCGATTCTTGTCTTGGACCGGCCCTGTCCCGGCCAGGAAGGTGCCCTGCAGCACCGTGACATAGCGTTCGGTCGCGTGAGTGTGAGGCGCTGCCCAATTGTCAAAGGGGCGTCTCAGGAGCGAGACGTAGATGCCGCCCGGTTGTGACGCGTTGCCGTAGAGCGTGAGGCTTGCACTGCCATTGCGCTCGACCCATTTGATCTCTGACGGCAGCTGGTAGTCGCGGATGCTGCGATCCAGCGTGATGGGGGCCTGTGCCGCGACCGGCAGACTGATGCCCAGCTGTTCGCTGAGGGCACTCGCTTGGCGGATGGCAGGCCAGAGCACGAGGCTCGCGCCGATTGACACAACGGCCAGGAGAAGGAGGTTCAAGACCCGCCACGCTTTCATAGTTTTGCCCCGCATGTCTTCAGCCCGTACCAAACAGATCCGGGTGATCATCCGCCCGGATCGGTCGAAAGGCCGTCAGTCTATCCCGGCGGGGATCGCAACATCAACGCTCGCGATCGGCCCTCGCGACACACCGTGACTCGTCGGGATGTCATCGCCGCCCTCCGGGTGACGGCGATGTGTCCAGGACTAGAGTCAAATTGTGTACAATGTACGTTGTGAAGAGGTACTCGGTATCGAAGGCGCGCGAACGTCTGGCCGATGTCTTGACCGAAGCCGAGCAGAACGGCGCGGTGATGATCGAGCGGGGTGACGTCCAGTACGTCATCACCGCGAAACGGACGTCGCGTCGAAGAGCCGCGAAACCGTCGGCGATCGAGACGGTGGATCCGGCCGTCCGCGCCGGCGAGTGGCAGTGGGAGTGGACCGGCGACGGTGTCACCTTCGGTGCCCGACGCCCGCGTTCATGATACTGCTCGACACGAACGCCCTCATCTGGCTCGAGCAGGGGCATGCGCGGACGCGTGCACTGTCGCGGGGCCGAAGCCGGTTGTACATCTCGCCGGCGAGCGTCCTCGAGCTGCGATTTCTCGAAGAGGCCGGCCGGATTCGTTTCAGGAAGGCCACCCTCTCCGACATCATCCATCGCGATGATCTCTGGGTGCTCGACGATCCGCCAGCCGCCGAGTGGTTCGACGAGGCGCTCGATCTCGGATGGACACGCGACCCCTTCGATCGGCTGATCGTCGCACACGCCCGCTTGCGAGGCTGGCCGCTGGCGACGGCGGACCGGCTCCTGTCCGAGCATCTCTCCGCGCGCGAGATCGTGTCCTTGTAATCCCGACGGTGTGATCACCGATCGGTCACATTCTTGACCCGCCGGGTACCGCGTGCTAAAACGCGCCGCAACAGGAGTCAGCGATGCGAACACTCTGTCTGGGACTCGTCGTGACGGCGGCCTTCGCCGCTTCGGCGCGCGCGCAGGAACCGCCACCGTTGCCGGCCACCGATATCACCGCGGCGCAAGTGCAGGCGTTTCTGAAAGCGCTGCCGCGCAACGAAATCTCCGACCTGCCGATCCGTGCGGTGGATGTCGGCGGCTACAAGGTCGGCGTGTACGGTGTGTTTCGGCCCAAGTCGGAACCCGGCGATGCGATTGCGCACAACACGCGGACGACCGAGATCTACTACATCCTCGAAGGCGGCGGGACGCTGGTGACCGGCGGAAAGATCACCAACCCGAAGCCGCCGCCGGCGGGGCGCAATCCTGGACCGCGAGGAGAAAAGATCGAGGGTGGTGTCAGCCGCCATGTCTCCAAGGGCGATATCATCATCATCCCCGGCCGCACACCACACTGGTGGAGCAGCCTGGACGGTGATCTCAACTACTTGATCTATCGTCCCGATCCCGACGGGCGGATGAATCTGAAGTAGTCCCTGGCCCTTCGTTCTTAGTGCTTGGTCTATGTCACCAGGGCTTTTCGACGTAGTACACGTCGATCGACCCGCCAATCGTCGTCACCGGCTTCAATGCCTTGAGCGGCTTGTAGTAGTCGCGGTGGGCGGCGTCGAAGTCCATGCCGGTCATGATCGTCTTGCTGACGGCGACATAGCCTGGCAGCCGCGGCGCACCGACGGCTGATCCGGCGATGACCGCACTCGTCCCATTCAGATAGCGCGCCCGGATGCCGTAGTAGCGCGGCTCGGCCAGCCCGAAGTAGGCGAGGTTGATCTCGCGGACATCGTGCGCGTCCATCCAGGCCTTGAGTGGCTTCAGGTCCTGTCCCCAATCCAGATTGGAGTCGACGAGATACTCGCCGCCGCGTGCCGGGCCGCCGACGAGCGTGTTGAAGAACGTCAGCGTATTCGGATACGCACGTCCGTACTCGCCCAGCCAGGCCGCTGCCAGAATCGCGAGGGCGGCGACGCCGAGCCGATCGCGGCGCGCGAGCAGTTCCTTGACGAGGAGTCCGGCCGCGACCGCGAAGAACGGATAGATCACCAGCACATGGCGCAATCCGATATTGATCCGCGACGCCATGGTTGGAAGGAGAAACGCCGCGAGCGGAATCACGAGAAACGGAGCCATGGCCGTCCGTTCCGTTCGTGAGCGGACGAGCAGAACGATGCCGCCGGCGGCGAGCAGCAGGAACGCCAGCGGTGTCTTGATGGCGATCGCGATGGGGAAGAAGCTCCAGAACCCCGAGTCGCTGATTGCGCCGACGAGAAACGCGGCCCGCACCTGGGCCTTGGCCTGGCCGATGAGAAACCCCTGCGAGAAGACGTTCGGCAGCAGGTGATTCTCGTCGATGAAGGCCACCAGCTTCGTGATCGCCGGCACCCGTTCGGCAACATACGGGTTGTCGTGGAAGTGGTAGACCCATTCTGGATTCGGACCGGGCGCGTAGCGAAAACCGTAGACGGCCCAGATCGCGATCCACGTCGTGAGCACGACCAGACCGCCAATGCGCGTGGCGGCTCGCGCCTCGAGGCGGCGGAGCGGAAACACCGCGATCGCCAGCACGGCGAACACCGCGGGGAAGAGCAGGACCGCCGTGAACTTCGTGATCGCCGCGAGCGCGCAGAAGAGACACAGGACGGCGATGTTGAGCGGTGTCGGCCGGCGCACGGTTCGCCAGAGACCGTAGCTCGCCGCGAACGAAAAACCGGCGAGCGCGGCATCGGTCGTGACCAAGGAAAAATGCGCCACGACATTCGGCTCGAAGGCGACCATGGCGAGCGCGGCCACGGCCGGCGCAAATCCCAGCCACTCGTAGGTCCACAAAAAGACGACGACGCCGAGCAGCACGCCGAGCAGCACGATGACGAACCGCGAGCGATACAGCAGCCGGTCCGCGTCATTCTGCTCGTACAGGAACCGGTGCGCGTCCTGGTAGACCGTGGCGGTTGCCCAGGTGTCTGGAAACGTCGCGTCGAGGACCTGGTCATCGGCGGCAATCGGCAGGCCGATGAGCGGGAGGGCGGCGAGAATTCTGACGAGCGGCGGATGTTCGGGGTCGAACCGGTAGTCGTTTCGGAACAGCGAGAAATAGCCGTCCGCGACGTGAATCGGTTCGTCCCAGGTGGCGGACTTGAGTCGGTAGCTGTAGACGCACTCCGCCGCGAAGAGGATCGCGAAGAGGATCAGCGTCAGCGCGATCCGGCCGCGCTCGCGTGGCACGGATCGTCCTACCGCGCCGCGAGCATCGCCTTGCCGCACTCTTCGACGACGGTCATGTAGCGATCGACGGCGGCGGCGCCGACGACATACGGATGCGGCTGGCCCGGTTGCCGTTTGGCGACGGCGGCCAGCTTGGTCAGCGTGCCGTCGAACGCGGTGTGGTTCGTGAAGATGACATCGGCCTTGGCGTCCGCAGCCAGCTTGCGGAACCGGATCGCCGAGTTCACGTAGTTCTGGATGTTTTCAATCGGTGTCTCGGGGTTGATCGCCGTGCCGCCCCATTCGACCGCGGTGTGCGTGACGCCGCGATCCTTGACCTGGAGCATCGTCGAGATCGTACTCGGCGTGTGCCCAGGGGTGATGTAGAGCGTGATCGTCGTGTCGCCCAGCGTGATCTTCTGGCCGTCGACCGCGTCGACGTCCCGGATCGGCCGCGGCGACCGCGTATCGCGCGCGACTAGATCCCAGTCCTTCGGTCCCATCACCACCGTCGGCCGGTACTTGTCCTGCAGGTACTTCGTGCCGCCGTGATGATCGCCGTGTCCGTGGGTGACCACGAGGTACTTGATGTTGATCGGATCGAGCCCCAGTTTCTTGAGCCCGGCTTCCACGGCGTCGATGACCGCGTAGTCGTAGAGCGCGTCGATGACGATGATGCCCGCTGAGGTCGTCAACGCCCAGGCGCCGTGTTCCTTCGTGCCGATGTAGTAGAAGTTGTCAAAGACCTTCACCGGATCGGCGTGCCATTGATCTCGCGGCGGTGTCGCGGGTGCGGCGGCAGGACGGGCTGGAGCCGCCGCCGGCGGTGAGGCGGGCCGCTGGCGCTCAGCGCATGATGAGGTCTTGAGGTAGCTGAACTCGGTCCCGGCCGCGGCCGCCGCGGCGGCCTTGTGAGCGGCGACTGCCGCTGGACCTTTGTCGGCTTGCGCGCCAAGGAGCGCGCCAGCGGTGATCGCCAACGCGGCCGCCATCGAGAGCGTGTTCATCGCTGTTCTCCGCTTTGCGTCGGACAGGCTGAAGCCTGTCCCTACTGCTGTTGCTCCGGTAGGGACAGCCTTCAGGCTGTCCGTCTTCAGGCCGGCCTGTCCGTTTCAAAGCCGCGGCGATGCTACCAGCCGATCGCGCAGGATTCAACTGGCGCGTCACTGCTAGCATCATCCCGCGACATGCCCGCCCATGACTTCGATCTGCGCGCACTCTATGACGCGATGGATCAACGGCGCCGCGAACGCAATCTGACCTGGGCGGCGGTTGCACGAGAGATGAGCGGTGTCACGAAGCCGCGCGCGACGGCGTCGTCAACCGTCACCGGCATCGGACGAAGACGGGTCGCCGAGGGCGACGGCGTCCTGACGATGCTGCGGTGGCTCGGCCGGACGCCGGAGAGCTTCGTCGCGGATGTCGCCGATGCCAACGCCGATCGATTTCGATTGCCGGCCGTGCCGGCCGGCCGGATCCTGCGATGGGATGCGCGCGCGCTGTTTGAGGCGCTCGATGCGGAGCGCCGCGAGCGGCAGCTGACGTGGGCCGCGGTTGCACGTGAGGTGGGCGGGGTGACGCCGGCGATGATCACCGGCCTTGCAAAGGGGGGACGCGTCGCCCTTCCGCCGGCGATGAGGATGGTGCGGTGGCTCGATCGTCCGGCGGTTGCCTTCACCAGGATCTCCGACTGGTAATCCGCAGTAGGCGGTCACAGAAAGGTTGAAGGGGACCCTCGCCCCTTGACGGCCCGCGGTGCAACCGCCACTATCCCCTTGCCCAATGCCAGAGCTTTTGCCTGAGGCCAAGGCCCGCGAGCAGATCGACGCACTGCTGACAGCTGGTGGTTGGACTCTGCAGGACTACGACCGCTACAACAAGTGGCGTCGGGCGATTGGCTGGATGAAGAGTGAGGGCTTCGCGCCAACTGGATTCGGCAAGACAACAGCGAGCCCTGAGTAGCTCCTTCTCGTCGTTCTGGAACTGCGGACCCGTCCCGAAGGCTCGTTGACCGGTCCTGTCACGCGACCGTGGTACCTTCTCTGAACTGAAGGACTCCCATGAGTACGAACTCGAAGATCGAGTGGACAGACGCGACGTGGAACCCGGTTCGCGGATGCACAAAGGTCAGTCCGGGCTGTACGCACTGCTATGCGGAGACGTTCTCTGAGCGTTTCCGCGGTGTGCCGGGCCATCCGTTCGAGCAAGGGTTCGACCTCCGTCTGGTTCCCGGGAAGCTTGGCGAACCGCTCCGGTGGGCCTCGTCGCGGATGATCTTCGTCAACTCGATGAGCGATCTCTTCCACGAGGACGTGCCGGAGGATTACATCGAAGCCGTGGCTCGAGTCATGCTTCAGGCTAACTGGCACACCTATCAGGTGCTGACCAAACGATCAGAGCGAATGCACTCGCTGCTAAAGCATCGGCTGCTGTTCGCCGCGCGACAGTCTCATATCTGGTGGGGAGTGAGCGTCGAGAATCGTAAGCACGGGGTGCCTCGCATTGCTCACCTCCGCAGCTCCAAGGCGCGCGTCCGCTTCCTCTCCATCGAACCGCTCTTGGAAGATGTCGGTCGCATCGACCTCCGTGGTATTCAGTGGGTGATCGTCGGAGGGGAAAGCGGTCCTGGCGCGCGTCCCATGGCGGCAGAATGGGTCCGCGGGATCAGGGATCAGTGTTTGGAGGCGAGAGTGCCCTTCTTCTTCAAGCAATGGGGCGGCGTCAGAAAGAGCCTCACCGGCCGGCGGTTGGACGGCAAGACGTACAGCCAGTTTCCGCCTTCCCCGGTGATCAAAGGCCCAGACGCCACGACGAGGCGCTCCCTCCGTCTGGCGCTGCTTCCGGCATGATCTCCCGATGGCGTCCGAGGACTTTCACGCCCGTCCGTTCGACGAAGGCACGCTTACAAAGCTCAGGATCTTCGAGCTGTACGCTCGGGAATGGCTACCGGTCTTTCTTTCCCAAGAGCGCCCGTGGTGCAGGGAGGTTCATGTCTTCGACTTCTTTGCGGGACGAGGGACTGACGTCACGGGCGTCGAGGGAAGTCCTCTCCGGATGCTCCAGGAAATTGCCAAGACCCGGGCGCTGCCTGGCTGGTCTCAGGTCAAGGTTGTGGCGCACTTCTATGACGCTGAGGACGACCACCTCCGAGCGCTGAAAGGCGCCATCGAGGGACAGAATCTGAAGATTCCGGATCTCGAGATTGAGATAGAGGCTATTCCCTTTGCCAAAGCCCTCCACAAGAACGGCTCGATTCTGCACAACGGGAAAGCGGCGAAGCTTCTTCTGATCGATCAATTCGGCGTCGACGAGGTGACGGCGGAAGTGTTCCGGCTCCTCACGGACTCGCCCACGTGCGACTTCCTCTTCTTTATCTCTTCCTCAACGTTGAACAGATTCAGGGATCATCCCGCGATCAAGCAGAAAATTACGCGTCCCGACGATCACTACCAAGTCCACCGCGCCACGCTGGAATATTATCGAAGCTTGCTCTCAGACCCTGCGTCGTACCACCTTGCGCCTTTCTCGATCAAGAAAGGGTCAAACATCTACGGGCTGATCTTCGGTTCCCGCCATCCCTTGGGCATGGACAAGTTCCTCGAGGTTGCCTGGAAGGCCGACGCAATCAATGGAGAAGCCGACTTCGATATTCATCGCGACAACATCAAGCCCGGTCAACTTCGCCTTGATCTTGCGGAGTTTCGGCCGACGAAAGTAACGGCCTTCGAGGACGAGCTCGAGTCGGCCGTGCGTCAGGGACAGATCAGGGATGAACGCGACGTCATCCGGCTGTGCTTTCGACACGGCGTAAGGCGGAAACATGCAGAGGCTGTGCTCGCGAAGCTGAAAAGCGAAGGGGCGATTCGAATCGGATTCCGGGTTCCACAGATTGATCGCATGACGAATCCTCGTCCCGTTGAGCCGATTCGAGCCTGACGACCCACGCCGTGACTCAGTCCCAACTCGTTCAGAAACTTTGGAACTACTGCAACATCCTGCGCGACGACGGTCTGTCGTACCGCGACTACGTGGAGCGTTGACCTTCCAGCTGTTCCTGAAGATGGCGGATGAGCAAAGCCGCCCGCCATTCAAGAAGCCGTCGGCGGTCCCGAAAGGGTACGACTGGCCGAGTCTCCTCGCGAAGGACGGCGATGATCTTGAAATCCACTACCGCCATGTCCTCGACACGCTTGGCAAACGCACAGGCATGCTCGGGATCATCTTCTTCAAGGCCCAGAACAAGATTCAGGACCCGGCCAAGCTTCGTCGCTTGACGAGGATCTGGAGCGGTAGCTATTCCCCGAGATCGTACGTGTCATCGTCCTCGAGCGGCTGCGTGCTCGGGGCGATGCCGTAGCGTTCGAGGAAGAGGTGCTGCGCGTTTACCGGCGTTTCCCCGGCCGGGCACTCGGGACGATGATACCTGTCGTCGATCAGTCGATATGACCGCTGGTTGTCCTGCATGTAGGCGGCGATCACCACGTCGCGAAGATGCTCCACGATGTCGGGATCGATGATCCGGACGAGCGTTTCGACGCGGCGATCGAGGTTGCGTTCCATCAGGTCCGCGCTGCCGAGATAGACCTCGGGCCGGCCGCCGTTCTCGAATGAATAGATCCGCGAGTGTTCGAGGAATCGTCCGACCACCGATCGCAGCGTGATGCGTTCGCTGACACCGGGCAGCCCCGGCCGCAGCACGCAAATCCCGCGGACGATGAGGTCGACGTGCACGCCGGACTGCGACGCCCGGTACAGCGCGCGGGCGACCTGCGGATCGGTAATCGCGTTGCACTTGATGATCAGGCGTGCCGGCTGTCCGGCCTTGGCGTGCTGCACTTCGCGGTCAATCAGGCTGAGAAGGCGCTTGCGCAGCGTGACCGGCGCGACCAGCAGCTCGCCGTAGTCCTGGCAGCGCGAGTAGCCGGTCAGATAGTTGAACACTTCCGCCACGTCATCAAGGATCACTTCATTGGCGGTGAAGAGCCCCAGATCGGTGTACATCTGCGCCGTCGAGCGGTTGTAGTTGCCGGTGCCGATGTGCGCGTAGCGGCGGACCCCGTCGGCTTCACGCCGCACGACCAGACACAGCTTGCAGTGGGTCTTGAGGTTTTCCACCCCGTAGACGACGTGCACGCCGGCCTTTTCCATCCGGGTCGCCCACTCGATGTTGTTGCGTTCGTCGAAGCGGGCCTTCAGCTCGACGAGGACGGCGACCTGCTTGCCGGAGTCGGCGGCCTGAATCAGCATGTCCACGAGCGGTGAATTGCTGCCGACCCGGTAGAGCGTCATCTTGATACCGGCTACCTGCGGGTCAGTGGCGGCCTGCTGGATGAACGTTTCGACCGCCGAGAACGATTCGTAGGGCAGGTGGACGAGATAGTCCTGGGCGCGGATTTCGTCGAACACGTTGTCGCTCGAATTCCAGATCGTCCGCGGCGTTGCCGGTGCGTCCTTGAGGTGCGCGAGCGGCAGCTTGCAGAGCGACATCCATTCCGCGAAATCCATGCGGCTGGTCGTGCGCTCGACGATGTCCTCCTGGATTTCGAAGTTTTCCACCAGGACGCGCAGCACCCGCTTCGGCATCGACGCTTCGACCTGGAGCAGCGACGGCGGCTTGTGGCGCAGCTGCTTCAGCGAGCGATCCACCGTCTCCATCAGGTCGTCTTCGCCCGTCGCATGCGGCACTTCCATGTCGGTGTCGCGAATGATCCGGAAGAGATGCGCGCCGAGGACTTCGACGCCGTTGAACAGTTCCTTGAGGTTCAGACGGATCACGTCCTCGAGGAACGCGTAGGTTCGGCCGTTCTTGCCCGCCCCCAAGTCGTGCGGCAGCTCGACGAACCGCGGCAGCATCGGCGGGATCTTCACGCGCGCGAACTTGGTCCGTCGCTGGTGCCGGACGACGACCGCGAAATTCTTGCTCTTGTTCGAAATCAGCGGAAACGGATGCCCGGGGTCGAAGGCCAGCGGCGTCAGGAGCGGAAAGATTTCCGACCGGAAGTACAGCGTCATGAACTGCTTGTGCCGGTCGGAGTACTCGTCGGGCTCGAGGAAGTGGATCCCTTCCGCGGCCAGCGCCGGTCGGAGCTTCTCGGACCAGCACGCGGCCTGATCGTGGCGGAGCGAGGCGACCCGGGCGCGCATCGCGGTGAGCTGCTGCGCCGGCGTCATCCCGTCGACCGACTCCGAGTGTTCGCCGTTCCGCACGTCGCGCATCAGGGTGGCGACGCGGACCATGTAGAACTCGTCCAGGTTCGAGGAGACGATCGCCAGGAACTTCGCCCGTTCGAGCAGCGGATGGTCGTCGCCAATGGCCTGGTCGAGGACGCGCTGATTGAACTCCAGCCAGCTCAGCTCGCGGTTGATATAGAGCCGCGGATCGTGGAGGTTGACCTCGCGACTCGCCGGGAGCAGCTGTTCCGTGGGCATGGGATCTTATACATCGGCCCTTCGCCGCCCGGGGGTAAGGGGGCCGGCAAAATGCGCCAAACAGCACATGTTTACAGGGCTGTCACGGGAACGGTTCAAGGTTCAAGGTTCGAGGTTCAAGGCGCGGGTTCCGGGTTCTGGGTGGCCCAGCGGGGTCGAACGATCGCCGGGTGTCCGACCCCGGGCGAAGTGGTGGTTATGGGGGGGCCGCCATACAGTTGTCACATGCGAAATCCTGGAATCCGCGAATCGAGAACACCTAAGATCCATAAATCCCGAAATCCCGAAATCCTGAAATCCTGAAATCCGAGGGAGCTTGCATGCGACTGAAGCTGACGCGATTGCTGACGGCTGCCGTCCTGGCTGGGGTGGGTATGACCGCCCTCCACGCCCAGGAGGTCAACATCACGGGCAAAGACCTGCTGGCGGGACTTGCCGATCCCACACGGTGGCTGTCCGTCTACGGGGACTACTCGGGCCAGCGGCATAGCCCGCTGACCCAGATTACGCCAGCCAACGCCGGCCAGCTGGCCCCGGTCTGGACATTCCAGAGCAACGTGGTCGGCAATTTCGAGGCGACGCCCATCGTTCTGAACGGCGTGCTCTATGTGACCGGCGCGAACAGCAACGCCTGGGCGCTCGATGCGAAGACCGGCAAGACGCTTTGGGCCTATCGCCGGACGCTCCCGCAGGGGATGAAGGTCTGCTGCGGCCCGGTGAATCGCGGCTTCGCGATCCACAAGGATCGGCTGTTCATGACGACGCTCGACGCGCACCTGATCGCGCTCGACATGAAGACCGGCAAGGTGATCTGGGACGTGGAGCAGGCCGACTTCAAGCTTGGCTACGCCGGAACCGTGGCGCCGCTCGTCGTCAACGACAAGCTGATTGTGGGGATGGCCGGCGGCGAGTACGCCAATCGCGGCTTTCTCGACGCGTACGATCCCGCGGACGGCAAGCGGTTGTGGCGGACGTGGACGGTTCCCGCCGTGGGCGAGCCCGGCGCCGAGACCTGGCCCGCCAGCATGATCGAGCGCGGCGGCGCGCCGACGTGGGTCACCGGGACCTACGATCCGCAACTGAACACGATGTACTGGGGCACCGGCAATCCGAATCCGGACTGGGACGGCGACAGCCGTCCGGGCGACAACCTCTACGCGGCATCGCTGCTCGCGATCGATCCCGACACCGGGAAGATGAAGTGGTACTTCCAGTACACGCCGCACGACACGCACGACTGGGACTCGAATCAGGTGCCGGTCCTCGCCGACCTGCGGATCAACGGCCAGGTGCGTAAAGTGATCATGCACGCCAACCGCAACGGCTTCTTCTACGTGCTCGATCGCACGACGGGCAAGTTCATCTTCGGCAAGCCGTACATGAAGCTGGATTGGGCCAGCGGTCTGACGCCGGAAGGCAAGCCAATCAAGCTGCCGAATCACGATCCCACACCCGACGGCACCACCTCGTGCCCGGATTGGTACGGCGGCACGAACTTCAATTCGCCGTCGTTCGACCCGGCGCGCAGCTTGTTCTTCCTGAGCGTGCGTGAGACCTGCGCGCGCTACATCAGCCGGCCGACGCCCAATGCCACGCCGGGAACGTGGGCGCTCGGCGGGACGGTGGTGCCGACGCCGGAACGGTACGGGGCGCTCCGCGCGATCGATCCGGCGACCGGAACGGTGAAGTGGGAAGTGAAATACGACCTGCCGGGTTGGGCCGGTGTCACGTCCACGGCCGGCGGCGTGGTGTTCAGCGCCGATCACCAGGGCACGTTCATGGCCGTCGACTCGGCGACCGGCAAGGTGCTCTATACCTATCAGACCGGTGGCGCGACCTTCGCACCGCCAACGACGTACCTCCACGACGGCAAGCAATACGTCGTCATGCCGTCGGGTGGCACCATGACTGCTTTCGCGCTGAAGTAATCAGTTGGTTCGAAGGGTTCGATAGGTTCGAACGGTTCGAGGGGTTCCGGGTTCTTCAGGTGCTGAGGTGTCTGACACCGGCATGAAACGCCGGGTGTCAGACACCTGCAAGATACTCCAACACTTTTTCCATCAAGCGATTCGACTCCGCATACAGTGCCTTGGCGTCCGCCAGCAGGTGTTGTTCCGTTTGCACGTACGGCGCGGCGACAAGTTCATCGCGGCAGTTGTCGACCATTCCACGCAGTGCGTCCGGCGTCATCTCGAGGTGAAACTGCAGGCCGATGACGCGCAGGCCGACCTGGAATGCCTGGTGTTCGCAGGCGACGCTGCGCGCGAGATGGACCGCTCCCGGCGGCAGGTCGAACGTCTCGCCGTGCCAGTGCATCACGTCGCAGGTCTTCGGGAACTGAAACGCTGACGCTCCGCCTCCGCCGGGGCTACGGCGGACAAGGGCGGCTGGAACGGCTTCGATCGGAAACCAGCCGATTTCCTTGAGGCGATTCTTGTAGACCCGCGCGCCGAGCGCGCTGGCGACGAGTTGCGCGCCCAGGCACACGCCGAGTACCGGCGTGCCGCGCCCGACGGCATCGCGCACCGCCTGTTTCTCGGGCTTGAGCCACGGCAGTTCGGCCTCGTCGTTCACGCTCATCGGACCGCCCATCGCGATGAGGAGATCGATGTCGCGCAGGTTCGGAATCGTGTCGCCGGCGAAGAACCGCGTGTAGTGGATGGTGGCGGCGTGACGCTCGAGCCACGGCTGAATGCTGCCCAGCCCCTCGAACGGGGCATGCTGGAACACGTGCGCCTTCATGAGAAGATTTTGTCATGGCTCTGCTCGACCGCCGTCTCGCCGAGAACGTCGCCGGCGAGTTCTTCGTCGATTCGAGCTGCATCGACTGCGATGCCTGCCGGCAGATCGCCCCGGAGACGTTTCAGGATCACGGCGGCCAGTCGAGCGTCTACCGGCAGCCGGCGGACGAGCGCGACACGCTGCGCGCGCTGATGGCGCTCGTCTCGTGCCCAACGGCGTCGATCGGGACCACGACGAAGCGGTCGTCGAAGGCCGCCGTCGACGCATTGCCGGAGCGGCTGCTCGACGACGTGTATTTCTGCGGGTTCACGGCGGAGTCGAGTTTCGGAGCCTGGGCGTATCTGATCGTCCGCCCGCCCGAGCGTGGCGGGAACGTGCTGGTGGATTCCCCGCGTTTCAATGCGCCGCTGGTGCGGCATCTCGAGGACCTGGGCGGCGTGTCGCGGATGTATCTCACGCACCGCGATGACATCGCCGATCACGCGAAATTCGCCGCGCATTTCAGCTGTCCGCGGATGATGCACGAGGCCGACGGCGCGGATCGTCTGGGCGTCGAGGAGGTCGTCAGCGGCACGGCCACCACACGGCTGGACGCGGACCTGTTGTCGATTCCGACGCCAGGGCACACCCGCGGCCATCAGGTCCTGTTGTATCGTGACCACGCGCTCTTCACCGGGGATCATCTGGCCTGGTCGCCGCGGCGTCAGGCGCTGACCGCGTTTCGCGATGCCTGCTGGTACTCGTGGCGGGAGCAGACGCAGTCGATGAAACGGCTGCTCACGTATCGATTCAGTTGGGTGCTGCCGGGACATGGACGGATCAAGCACCTGCCGGACGCGGAGATGCACGCCGAACTCGAGCGAGTGGTGGACTGGATGGGGACTAGGGACTAGGGACTAGGGACGGACCAAGCACCAAGCACAAAGGACCAAGGACTATTGGCAATGGAAATCACCGACGACTACATGCGCGAGATGATGACGAAGACCAAGCCGTACACGATCGTGATTCTGAAGAAGGGAGCGAAACACTCGAGTCCCGAGGCGGCGCCGATCACGTGGGAGCACGCGCGCCGCAACTTCAGTCTGCGCGCGGCGGGGAAACTGGCCATCGTCTGTCCCGTGCGTGATGAGAGTGACGTGGTCGGGTTGGGGATTTTTGCCTGCGACGCCGAGGAAACGCGGCGTTTGATGGACGGCGATCCGGGTGTCCAGGCGCACATTTTTCGCTACGACGTGCATCCGTCGCGCAGTTTTCCAGGCGACGCGCTCTAAGGCTGGGGGCTGGGGACTGGGGACTGGGGACTGGGGACTGGGGACTGGGGACTGACGGACTGGTGCGCTGACGACTGTTCAAGCCAGGCACCGCGCGGCCGATTGATGAAGAGGACACGCAGACCTGTTCACCATGGCCCAGGACAAGCCGGATACGCACTTCAAAGCGCTGAAGATCAACCTGGACCCGCTCCAGTACGGCACGCTCGCCGAAATTGGTGCCGGTCAGGAAGTGGCGCGCTGGTTTTTCCGCGTCGGCGGCGCGGCCGGGACGATCGCCAAGGCGATGTCGGCGTACGACATGACGTTCAGTGACGCCATCTACGGCGCCAGCGATCGCTACGTCAGCCGCCGTCGTCTGCAGACGATGCTCGATCATGAGTATGGACTCTTGATCGAGCGGTTGAATGCGCAGCGTGGTGAGCGGACGACCTTCTTCGTTTTCGCCGACACGGTTGCGACCCGAAGCTATTCGCGGCAGGAAGACGGACACGGCTGGCTGGGCATCCGGTTCCAGGCCCAGCCGCTCGGCGCGCCCTCGGAGGTCACGCTGCACGTCCGCCTGCTCGATGTGGAAACCGAGCAGCAGCAGGAAGCGCTCGGCGTCATCGGACTCAATCTGGTCCACGGCGCCCTCTACCTGCACGCCAACCCGCCGGCGATGATCGCGGCGCTCCTCGACAATCTGACCAGTGAACGCGTCGAAGTCGACATGATCGAGTTCGCCGGCCCGGCGTTCGCCGGCGTCGACAACCGGCTGATGAGCCTCGAGCTCGTGCAGCGCGGTCTGACACATGCCGCGATGTTTTCGGCCGACGGTCACGTGGTCCAGCCCTCCGACGCGCTCTACAAGAAGTGCGTCCTGGTCGAGCGCGGCAGTTTCCGGCCGGTGACGCGCGTGACGGTCGACATGCTGAAGTGCGCGCAGGCGCAGTTTGTTCAGGAGCCGCGCGTCCAGGGTCAGGATGTGCTGGTGCTTCTGGAGATGACGCTCAAGAATCTCTGCGACGGCGGCGACGCGATCGATCCCCAGGACTTTCTCGACCGCGCCGATATTCTGGCGACGCTCGGCCGCACCGTTTTGATCTCGAGCTACGGCGAGTACCATCGCCTGGCCGCGTATCTGTTCCGGCACACGCGGCAACCCGTCGGCCTCGTGATGGGTGTGCCGACGCTGCGCGAGCTCTTCGAGACGAAGTACTACGCCGATCTCGAGGGCGGCATCCTGGAGTCATTCGGCCGGATGTTCCGGAACGATCTGAAAGTGTATGCGTACCCGCTCCTGGATCAGGCGACCGGCGCGCTGCTCACGGCGGGCAACCTGCGCGTGTCGCCGGAATTGCGCCATCTTTATGCCTATCTGCTCGAGAATCAGATGATCCTTGGGCTTCGTGATTTCGATCCTGCCTGCTTGTCGATCTTTTCACGCGACGTGTTGACCCGGTTGCGAGCCGGCGACCGCGCGTGGGAGCAGATGACACCGCCGGAGGTCGCCGAGGTGATCAAGGCGCGCGGGCTGCTCGGCTACCAGCCGCCGCTCGCGGATCGGGCGGCGTGAATCCGCCAGGGCGCGTCGTATAATCGCCGCCTTTCCCGCGTGACCGTGCCTTCAGATTCTCAGAATGAAATCCGCACCGCAGCGCCAGATCCGCGCTGTGATTCCGGCCTCGCGCTGGTCCTGAGCGGCGGCGGCGCGCGCGCGGCCTATCAGGTCGGCCTCCTTCGTCATCTGGGCACGCGCTATCCCGCGCTCGCGCCCGGGATCCTGACGGGTGTCTCCGCGGGTGCCATCATCGCGACGGACCTGGCGCTTCGCGAGGGCGACTTCGGTGCGTGCGCGGATCAGCTGTACGGCGGCTGGCACAGCCTGCGAATGTCGGACGTCTTCAAGGTCAATTCCAGCAACCTCGCGTCACGCGTCATGAAATGGGGCGTACGGCTGGTCACCGGCGGCGTGCAGGGGCTGCCGAGGCCGCGAAGCCTCGTCGACACCGCGCCGCTACGGGAGAGGCTGACGCAGGGGCTGCAGCCGGCGTCGGATGGGACGTTTCCCGGCATTGCGAAAAACCTCAACGCCCACAGGCTGGATGCGGTGGCGCTCACGGCGTTGAGCTACACGACCGGTCGCTCAGTCACCTGGGTCGAGAGCCGTGACATGCGCGGCGTGCTCAACAAAGGGCCACGACACCACGGCGACACCCACTGTCTGTCGCTCGATCAGGTCATGGCCTCGTCGGCGCTGCCGTTCTTCTTCCCAGCGTGTCAGGTGGACGGCGACTGGTACGGGGACGGCGGCGTGCGGTTGACCGCACCGCTATCGCCTGCGGTGCGGCTTGGCGCGCGAAGAATTCTCGTGGTCTCGACGCGCCATCCCGGCGTGCGCGATGGGTCGGCGAAAGGCGCGCTCGAGTATCCCCCGCCGGTGCAGGTGGCCGGCATGCTGTTGAACGCCGTTTTTCTCGATCAGCTCGACGCCGACGCGGAGCGCCTGCAGCAGATCAACGGTCTGCTCGATCGCATTCCGTCGGATCGACGCGACGGATACCGTCACATCCAGCTCCTGGTGATCCGGCCGTCGCAGGATCTCGGACAACTCGCCGATGCGTTCGAGCCGGACCTGCCCAAGCCGCTGCGTTATCTGGTGCGCGGTCTGGGATCAAAGGACACGCGGCACAACGACCTGCTCAGCCTGCTGATGTTTCAGCCGGACTACATTGCGCGGCTGCTGGAACTGGGCGAGGCGGATGCCCGCGCCCGCGCCGACGAGATCGACGCGTTTCTCAACCCAGCGTCTTCTTGAGGAACGCGACGGCTTCCGGCCAGATCTGCGCCGCGAGCTTGGCGTTGAGCGTGCCCAGCGCGTTGTGAGGCCCCATGAACGCGTGGCCGGTGCCGGGATGCACCGTGAGCGAGACGTCCTTGCCGAGGGCTTTCAACTTTGCCTCGAGGGCCCGCGCCGCGGCCGGCGAGAAGAAGTCATCGTGCTCCGCCATGTGACCGCGCACCTTGGCGGCGAGCGTCGACCAATCGGGCTCATTCTCGCCCTGCGGGAAGCCGTAAAACGGAACCAGCGCCTTCACCTTGTCGGGCCGGTTCGCGGCGATGAGAAACGACAGCATGCCGCCCATGCAGAATCCCACCACGCCGATCCCGTCCCCGCGGACCGCGGTGTGGTCGGCCAGATAGTCCACCGCGCCGCTCATGTCGCGGCCGGCGCGCTCGGGTGGCAGGCTCTGCATCAGATGCGCGGCCTTGTCCATTTCGTCGTGTCCGGCCAGCTGGCCGTGATAGAGATCAGGCGCCAGGGCGACGAAGCCTTCGTTGCCGAGGCGCATCGTCCACTCCTTGATGCCGGAGTCGAGGCCCCACCACTCCTGAATCACCAGCACGCCAGGTCCTGTGCCGCTTGCGGGCCTGGCCAGGAATCCCGACGCCATATGGCCGTTGCTCTTGAATTGGACGGTCTCGGTCATAGCCGCAAGAATACCAAAACAGTGCGGGGTGCGAAGTGCAGCGCGCACGGTGCAGGTGCGTGGTGCGAGGGTGCTGGGTGCTGCAGTCCGTACTCGGCAATCCGAGACAGGACCGCGGCGCGCGGAAGTTCATACGATGCGATGGACGACACACGAGTGAAGGGGTAAGGCGTGGATTGGAGCGAACGGCTGTACGCGGCCGTGGAGCACCTCGAACAGTCGCTCGAGGGTGAAGTGGACATGGAAGCGGCGGCACGTCTCGCGACCTGCTCGCTGTTCCACTTCATGCGGATGTTCGAGGTCATCTGCGGCACGTCGCCGGCTGAATAGCTCTATCCCCGGCTTCACCTCACCGTGGTTCTCAGAGGAGAAACGGTCATGAACTATCGCATCGTCGAGAAGCAAGGATTCACGGTCGTGGGCCCGGTGCTGCACACGTCCGCGCAGCAGGGTGAGAACCTGAAGGCGATTCCGGCGTTCTGGCAGCGGGCCAATCAGGATGGCACCGTTGAGCGGCTCGCGTCGGAGGCCGGCCCGCTCGGCCTGCTCGGCATCTGCTACGACTACAACCCGCGGACGAACGCGTTCAAGTACATGATTGGCATTGAGGCGCCGCCGCGCGGTCCGGTCCCGGCGGCAGCGACGGCCGTGCACATCCCGGCGGCGACCTTCGCGGTGTTCGAGAGCGTGGGCGCCATGCCGAAGGCCATTCAGGCAGTGTGGAAGCGGGTCTTCAGCGAATGGTTTCCCGCGTCGGGGTACGAACACGGGCAGGGACCGGAGATCGAAGTCTACCCACGCGACGGCGGGGATCCGACGAGCGACACCTACCGATGCGAAGTCTGGATCCCGGTCAGACGAAAATCATGAAATTTGAGGAATTCAGGAATTCAGGATTCTAGGATTTGAAACCCTGGGAGTTGCTCGGCGAAGCGCGGACGCCGGAGGGCGATCTGCTGACGTTGATGCGGCAGGATCGCGAATACCTGATTCTGGCCAGCGGGAAGCCGCTGATGTCGAGCCGCATGCACGGCTCGGAAGAAGCGTTGGCGGAGTTCGGTCTGGACGGGGCGCGCCAGCTACTTGAACCGACCGTCCTCGTCGGCGGGCTGGGCATGGGCTTCACGCTTCGGGCGGCGCTGGATCGCCTGCCGCCCGACGCACACGTCGTTGTCGCCGAGATGATTCCCGCCGTCGTCGAGTGGCAGCGCACTCATCTTGGCGGGCTGGCGAACCGTCCACTCGAGGACCCACGAGTCGAGCTCGCGCTCGGAGATGTCGCGGCCGTCATCGCCGCGAGCCGCGACCGTTTCGATGCGATTCTCCTGGACGTCGACAACGGGCCCGACGCCTTCACTGCGTCGAGAAACGCCGGGCTCTATGGCGACCCGGGCATCGCCGCCATTCGGACGGCGCTGAACCTAGGCGGGACGCTTGCTGTCTGGTCAGCCTGGGAAGATCGACGCTTCGAACAGCGACTTCGCTATGGACGGTTTGAGGTGCGCGTCGAACGCGTCCGTGCCCGCCTCAAACGCGGCGGGCCTCGTCACACGATCTTTCTTGCACAGAAGGTCTGAGTCTCTGCGCTCTCGGCAAATTTGCCCTGTGCAATTTGCCCTTTGCCCTTCCCCTAACGTTCAAGAGCTTCTTTCATCGACCCCAATAGTCGTTCGGCCGACTGTCGAATCATCTGCTCGCCGAGGCGACGCTGGAGATTCTGGCTCAGACTGTTGACGCCAGCCCGCAGCCCGGCGAGCGCGCCGGAGAGTCCGCCGCGGCCGGTTTGCGCGGGCGGTGGCGTTTGCGTCTGACCGACTTTCAGGAGATCGCCGCGGGAGCGGTTGACGTAGACGACGTAGGTGACCGGCGAGGCGGCGCTGGCGGGATCCTGCAGCACGAGGGTCAGCGCCAGCGAACCGTACAAGTAATGGCTGGCATAGATCTGCTTCTGAAGGAGCACGACCCGGTCCGGTTGCCGCGGATCCTGCAGCGTGACGAGATGCGTCAGGCCAAGAATCGGCTTGAGCGCGAGGTAGTGCTGCTGGTCCCAGTACACCTCGTCGCTCGCGCCCGCCACTGGATTGGCCGGGAAGCTGACCGCGTAGCGAACCAGTTCGGGCGAAATCTGGCGGGCCACCGGCGAACGGTCGGCCATCTGCTGCCAGTGGTTTACCAGATTGATCGGCCGTGATTGATCGTCGAACGCCACCAGCGCGGAATTGCCGCGTGACAGATAGTCGGCGGCATACGCCGCAAGTTCTTGGCGGTACCAGGCGTTCGCGAGTCCGGTGGCGTCCACCGCGGTCCAGTCCACGGCTGGCGGCGGCGCGCCAGGAGCCGCGGCACGGACCCGAATCGCGCAGTCGCCGGGCACGCAGTTTTCGAGGTCGCCGATGTCCGCGCGGGCCAGCGACAGCGCTTTCAGATCTGCGGCCGCCGGCGGCCGGCTGAGGACGCCGTATCCGGTCGTCACCGATCCGTCGACATACGAGATCAAGGTCTTGAAGTAGGTGAGCGCGCGGTCTTTGGGCGTCGCGATCTTCACCGCGGCGACGACGCCGGCCTCGAGGAGATCAGGATTCGTTTCGGTGCGCGCGATGACCTGACCGCTCTGCAGCGATTCGAGGTCGGCCGCGCTGAAGCCGCCGAGTTCCGTCAGCAGCGCGGCGATCTCGGCTGGCGTCGTCGCACCCTGCGCGCGCGCGCCGAGGACTGTCGCTGTGGCGAACAACGCGGCCGCTCCCGCCCACGCGAGAACTCGAATGGAATGGCGCGTCATGTGCCCATCTTCGCATGGAGCCTTTGCAGCCCATCGTACGCCGCGTACTTGTACAGCTCAGCTAGTGTGGGGAAGTTGAAGACGCTGTCGATGAACACGTCGATCGTGTCGCCGGCGGCAATCACCATCTGCCCGATGTGAATCAGCTCGGTGGCACCGGCGCCAATCATGTGCACGCCCAGCAGCTTCTTGGTCGGCACCTGGAAAATCAGTTTGAGGAGGCCGTCCTGCTCGCCGGTGACCTGGCCGCGCGGGTTGTTCTCGTACCAGGCCCGGCCGGTCTCGAAGGTGATTCCGCGCTTCTGCAGATCATCCTCGGTCGCGCCGACCATCGAGATTTCCGGAATCGTGTAGACGCCGTAGGGCGTGAGGTCGGCGACCTTCGTCTTGTAGGGAATCCCGAACGCATGGCACATTGCCACGCGCCCCTGTTCCATGGAGACCGCTGCCAGCGCCGGATTGCCGATGACGTCGCCGGCGGCGTAGATGTGCGTCGCGGCGGTCTGAAAGTGCTCGTTGACGATGATGCGGCCCTTCGGATCGGTGGGAACGCCGGCCTGCGGCAGCCCAAGGGATGCGGTGTTGCCGGCGCGTCCTGCCGAATAGAGGACCTTGTCGACCAGCAGTTCGCGGCCGCTCTTGAGCAGCAGCCGCAGCTGCCCATGCGGGATCCGCTCGATCGAGCTCACGGCGTCGCCGAGCGCCACCGTGTGGCCGTCGCGTTCCAGTCCGGCTTTGAGTGCCTCGGACATCTCGTGGTCGAGAAATCCCATCAGCGCACTGCGCCCTTCAATGATCGTGATGCGCGTGCCGAGCGCGGCGAAGATGCACGCATATTCGCAGCCGATGACGCCGCCGCCGACGACGGCGAGCGCGTCGGGGATGCGATCGAGCTTCAGGATGGTGTCGGAGTCCTCGACGTCGGGATCGTCGAACGGCACGCCGGGCGGACGCAGCGGCGAGCTGCCAGTCGCGATGAGAAAGACGTCGGCCGAGACGCGGGCGGTCGGGGCGCCGGCAGCGTCGCGGATCTGAAGTTCATGCGGGGAGACGAACTCCGCCGCGCCCGACACCAGCGTGATGCCGTGCCGTTCAAGGTTGCGCTCGATCTGCGCGACCTGTCCGTCGGTGACGGCGTTGAGGCGCCCCATCAGGCGTTCGAGGCTGGCTTGACGATCCAGGTCCAGCGTCATGCCGTAGAGCTGACGCCGCCGGAAACCGGTGAGGTAGAGAGCCGCTTCGCGCAGCGTCTTTGACGGCAGCGTTCCCGTGTGGACCGAGGCGCCACCGACGCGCGGCGCGCGCTCGACGAGTGCCGTCTTCTTGCCGAAGTAGGCGGCCTGCGCCGCACCCTTCTCTCCGGCCGGGCCGGAACCGATCACGACCAGATCAAAGTGCGTGGAATCCGACATTCAGGGTGGAGTGTACCCGAGCTCCGCCTTCGCCAGGGCTATGGCGGACCAGTCCAGCGGGAAAGACGAAACCACGAAAACGCACCAGTATGCCTGGTGCGTTCCGTGGTCGTCGGGGAGGGGTCGGTCGATCGGGCGCCGACGAAAAGGTCGCTACTTCTTGTTCTGCTTGCGGCGGCGCGCGGCGGCGCCGGTCAGCAGGCCCGTGCCGAGAATCAGCATCGTCGCCGGTTCCGGAACCGGGTTGTCCGGATTGTCGAACACGATCGACGTGGTGATCAGGACCTGCGACTTCACCGTGTGGCGCTCGGCGCCGAAGAAGTCGAAGCTGTAGTTGCCACCGTCGACCAGGCCGAGCGCGCCGGCCATCGTGTCGAGGTTCACGCCGCCGGTGAGCGCTTCGTGCACGCCACCGAGGTCGACCGCGAGCATGTTGTTGATGAACACCCACACGTCGTCGTCACCGGTGAAGTTGAAGAAGGTGCCCTGGCCAGCCTTATAGGTGAAGGTCTGGTGGATCTGGGTGGTGAACGCGAAGTTGTGATTGCACTCCTCGAACGTGTGACCACCGCCGATGCTCATGCAGTTCCCAAAGTCCGGCCGATCGTCCTGGAGCAGGCCGTCGATCGGGAAGAACGCCGGGTTGTTGTAGACCCAGGTGCCGTCGCCCTGATCGATGAACGTCAGGCCGATGGTGCCGGCCACGCTCAGCGCCGAGGGGTTGTACCACTCGTTGAAGCTCAGGATGCTGTGCAGCGTGCCGCCGCCGGGCGTCGCCACCGGTTTGCCGGCGACCAATGTGTTCTGCACCGCGCCGACGTCGTGACCATAGCTCAGTGTCGGATCGGGCGGCAGGTTCGTGAAGTACGGATTCTCGAAGTCCTGGTGCACGCCGGTTTCGCACCCGGTATAGCCGAAGCCGCAGAAGTCGCGGATGGTGGCGTTCAGCGTGATATTGGCGGCCTGGGCCGGGGTCGCCGAGAGCCCTCCCACGACAGCCATTCCTGCCAGAAAACCGAATACTGCTTTCATACGTCCGGTCGACATTTCACACCCTCCGCTTCCTTCTATTCGCAAGACCTCGGCCAAGAACCTCAGCCCTTCCAGGGCCCCATCACGTCCTTCAGAACCCATCGTCAAGTCTGCACTCAAATTCACAAGGCTGCCTTGTTCGACTCAGATAAAAATTTCACAAACATGCGGATAAGCTGTGCAATTACGCATACTTACCTCTTCCATTCTCTCGGAGTCCGTCTGACAGGAGAAAACAAAAGTCTTCACATCGAACTCCAATAGTTCCAATCCTTGGAGACTTTTCTGTCGACTGGAAGCGCAGGAAAACGACGGAAGATCGCGCGAGAACCGCGGTGTTCCGCGAGCGGAGGCCGCGCCTCCGCTGGCAGTCTTCGGGTGGAAATCGGCGGGCGTTAAGAGAGCTGCAGGTCGGCGCCGTTACGCTCCCCGAGCCAGCGGGACGGCTTGGGCCACGGACGGGCGCGGAGGCCGAAGCGCTCGATGGCGTGGACGCGCAGATGCGTCATCGCCTGATCGAGGTCATCGGTTACCAGCATGAGTTCGAGGTCTGCCGCGGCGATGGTGCCGGCGGCGACCATACGTGTCAGGAATTCCACGAGCGGCGTCCAGTACGAGACGCCGATCAGAATGATCGGGAAGTGCTGGACCTTTTTGGTCTGCACGAGAACGAGCGCCTCGAACAGTTCGTCCATCGTGCCGATGCCGCCGGGCAGCGCCACGAAGGCGTAGGAATACTTGAACAGCAGCACCTTGCGGACGAAGAAGTGTTTACAGGTCACCGAGCGATCCAGGTAGGGGTTGGGCACCTGTTCGTGCGGCAGCTCGATGTTGCACCCGACGGAGCGGCCGCCCGCCTCCTTCGCGCCTCGATTGGCCGCCTCCATGAGCCCGGGACCGCCGCCGGTCATCACCGTGAAACCCAGTCCGACGACGCGCCGCCCGACCTCGCGTCCGAGCGCGTAAAAGGGATGGTCTTCTGCGAATCGTGCCGAGCCGAAGACGGTGACGCACGGCCCCACGAAGTGCAGCACGCGGAAGCCGTGGATGAAGTCGTAGAACACGCGCAGCAGGAGCATGAACTCCTTGCCGCGGGCGTGCGGGCCTTCGAGGAGCACGCGGTCGGCGCGCGTCGCGTCGGCGGTGCCGGGGAGGATCACGGCCGGTTCAGTCATCAACGGCCAGTCTACATCCCGCATCGCCGGCCCGGGATCGCCCGTCAGGCGACTTGACTTCGCCCGGGGCGTGATCCAGAAGTAAGCGTGCGTTATCCTTTCTTTTTGCGCATGCGGACCTTATTGATTCTTTGTCTTGCGGCGGTCGCCGCCGCGTGTTCCGATGCGCAGCCGCCCAAGCCCACGACCGGACCGCTGTTGTACGTGACGAACGAGCAGGCCGGCAGTTTGTCGATCGTCGACACGGCGGATGGCGAGATCGTCGCGACGCTGCCGCTCGGCAAGCGGCCGCGCGGGTTGGCGCTGGCGCACGATGGCTCGCGCCTGTTCGTGGCCCTCAGCGGGTCGCCAATTGGCGGTCCGGGCGTCGACGAGAAGACGCTGCCGGCTGCCGACAAGACGTCCGATGGCATCGGCGTGGTCGATCCGATCACGCTGCGGCTTTTCGAAGTGCTGCCGAGCGGCTCAGACCCGGAAAGCGTGGAGGTGAGCCGCGACAACAAGCTCGCCTACGTCGCCAACGAAGACACCGGGCAGATCACCATCATCGACGTCGCGACGAGCAAGATCGTTGGCGCCGTGGCGGTGGGCGACGAGCCCGAGGGGCTGACCCTGACGCCCGATGGGACGCAGCTCTGGGTGACGTGCGAAGGCGACAACGCGGTGTTTGTCGTCGACCTCGCCAGCGCGACGGTGTTGAAGTCGGTGCCGGTCGGACCGCGGCCGCGTTCGGTGGCGTTTACGCCTGACGGCGCGCGCGCCTACGTGCCGTCGGAAAACGGCGGGACGCTCACGGTGGTCGACGCGCGGACGCTCGAGCCGGTCAAGTCGGTCGCGCTCGGTGAGACGATGCGGCCGATGGGCACGAAGATGGCGCCCGATGGCAAGCTGCTCTTCATCACGACTGGACGCAGCCGAATGCTCCTGATGCTCGACACGGCCACCGACGCGGTCGTCGCCTCGGTCGACGTGGGGCCGCGGCCCTGGGGCATCGCGCTGTCGTCGGACGGCAAGACGGTCTATACCGCCAATGGTCCTTCCGACGATGTGTCGGTCGTGGACGTGGCGTCGCGTCAGGTGACACGTAAGATCTCGGTCGGCAAAGGACCCTGGGGACTCGCGATTAACAGTTCCCTTCACTGACAGGAGATGGGCAGATGACCGCACGGCGTTCGCTTGCACTCATCGTCGTTGGCGCGGCGTGCCTGACTCAGATGTCAGGGCTCCCGCCGATCAGCGCGCAGTCGCCGGCCACGGTCAACTGGCCGCTCCACAATCTCGATCTGGCCGGGACCCGCTATGCGGCGTCGCTCTCGAAGATCAACCGGTCCAACGTGGCCACACTCACGCCGCGCTGGCTCTTTCAGCACGGTGTCATCGACGGCGTCAGCAACCAGACGACCCCCGTCATCGTCGATGGGACGATGTACGTGACCGATTCGCGCGGCAGCGTGTACGCGGTGGACGCGGCCGACGGGCATCTGCTGTGGATCTACGACGTGACGCAACAGCTCGGCGGCGGTGCGAAGGAGGGCTACATCTTCCGCAACCGTGGCGTCACCTACGCGGACGGCGTGGTCTACACGGCCGGCGGGTCGTTCCTCTTCGCGCTCGACGCCAAGACCGGCAAGCCGCTGCCCGGTTTCGGCGAGAACGGCAAGGCCAGCGTCATCCTCGACGTGCTGAAGATGCGCTATGAGGGCGTGAAGACCGCGATCAGCATGGGCTACTGGTTCACGACCGCGCCTCAGGTCTACAAGGGCGTGCTCTATATCGGCAGCACGCGCAGCGAGAGCCACATCCCCGGCGGACACGTGCTGGCGGTCGATGCCAAACGCGGGAACGTGTTGTGGCAGTTCAACACCGTTCCGCAGGATGCCCGCGATCAGGGCTGGGAGATTGCCGGACCCACGTGGACTGGGGGCGAGCGGAACGGCGGCGGCATCTGGGAAACGATGGCGATTGACCCGGAACTCGGGCTCCTCTACACGGCGGTCGGCAACCCGTTTGGTGACAGTACCAAACGGCACGGAATGAATCTCTTCACCGACTCGATCATCGCGCTGACGCTCGATACCGGAAAACTGAAGTGGTACTTCCAGCAGACCCATCATGACGTCTGGGACTACGACTCGGGCGCGCCGCCGACGCTGTTCGACATGCAGGTCGGGGGACGCCGCGTGAAGGCGCTGGCCCACGCCAGCAAGAACGGATTGCTCTATCTGCTCGATCGCGAGACCGGCAAGCCGGTGCACGACATCCGCGAGATGCCGGTGCCGACCAACGACCCGCGTCCGAATGAGGCGCCGTGGCCGACGCAGCCGATTCCCTTTACGGCGAGCGGGAAACCCATGGAGCCGGTCAGCCCGATGACCGCCACCGACATTCCGGCCGAGCACCTCGCTGCCGGTAACAAGGTCGTTCCGCCTTTCACGCCGCCCGGTCCCGGCCTGATGAACGCGCCCGGCACCAACGGCGGCACCAACTACGCGCCGATCTCATACAGTCCGCGCACCGGCCTCCTCTATGTCGCCGCTGTTGATCAGCCGTTCAACGTCGGGCGGAACCGCACGGCGAAGGGCTACTTCTCGGCCTACGATCCGACGACCGGCGAGATGAAGTGGCGGCAGATTTTCGAGGGCTACGGTCAGGCGGGCTCGGTCGTCACGGCCAGCGATCTGGTGTTTGTCGGCACGGGCAGCAATCTCGCCGGCTACTTCTTCGCGTTCGACGCGAAGAACGGCGAACTCCTGTGGAAGTTCAACACCGGCTCCGGCGTCTTCTCGTCACCGTCCGCCTACGTCGTCAACGGCGAGGAGTTCATCACCGTCGCATCGGGCGGCGGCGACCGCGGCCGCCGCGGAGGAGATCTGATCCTCAGCTTCGCGCTGCCGAAGCGAAACTAGGATGCGTCAGAGTCTCACGCTGCCGCAGTTGCTACTGTTGCTGACGATTGTGATCGTGACGTTCAGCGTAATGAGAAAAGTCCGCTGATCGATCATAGAAGACAAACCACAGAGGTCACAGAGCCCACCGAGAAGACATGTCGCCGGTCGACGCGGCGGCCTGCGGAGCAGGCCGGTGTCTGGCGTGATCAGCCACGAACAAACGGCTTTCATCTTTCGCTGAGCCACGTCGTTTGTTCGCGGCTGATCACGCCGAACACGCCGCTTCGCGGCGTCCGCGTCGACCGGCGGTTCGGGCCTCTCTGTGAACTCCGTGTTCTCTGTGGTTGATTTCGTGTCAGTGCCGCCGGTACTCGGCGTCGATCACTTGATCCGAAGCCGGCGTCGGCGAGAACGGACGGCGCGCGTCGATGGCTGCCTGATGAAATGTGACCGCGGGCGTGGGTGACCAGCGGACGAAGGTGTCGAGCGCGAGCAGGATCAGGCCGAGGTCGTCGAGCTGGCCGACGATCGGCAACACGTCGGGGATGAAGTCGAGCGGTGAGACGACGTAGAGCGCCGCGACAAGCGGAATCACCTTGACGATCCGCGACACGGCAGGGTCTCGCAGTAATCGCCACGCGAGCCGGACCTTGAGGGCCAGGGTCCGGAGCAGCGCTGGCCAGGCGAACCACGACGCGACGCGAGCTGTCATGCACACGCTCCTCGCGAATCATTCCGAGTATACTCCCCGCTCGATACGTCATGAGGCAGCCACTCGTTCGCGGATGTGTTCTGATGCTCGTGCTCGCGCTGGCGGTGGCAACCGCTGGCGTCACGCTCTCCGCGCAGATCAAGGGGCAGGCCCGCGCCGCGGCCACCCCGGCCTGGAACAAAGGCGTTCTGCCAATCAATCCCGAGAGCTATTGGAACGCCGTCGAGTGCGGCAAGCAGGGCGGTCAGGATCCGCCGTGTGTGTTCTGGGACACGGGTCTCTGCAAGAACGACGACTTCACGCTGACGCTCTACACGCCGTACAAGATGGTCGCCTACGAAGTGTGGGACGCGCTGCGCCGCAAACAGCCGGCGCCGACACCGAGTTATCCGGAAGCCCAGCGCACGCGCATCACCATCGGCGTCACGCCGGTCCGCGGTTCGACGAACGTCTTTTCCGCGCTCGTGCTGAAACGCGGCGGGCAGCCGGTCGCGCCCGTCGATCGCTCGCTGACGACCGGCGGCGGCCGCTTCACGTTCGATTACCCGGCGCTTGCCGCCACTGCCGACGTCGTGCTCGAACTCGCCGGCAAGACGAAGACGATTACCTGCACGATCGATCGTGCGGCGCTGCTGTCGTTTCGCTAGAAGGAGCCAGTGGATGTCTCAGGATTCACCGAAGGTCTGGTCGCGCCGGGAGGCGCTCGGCTTGATGGGGGCCGGCGTCGCCGCGGCGGCGCTGCCTGACGTGGTGTCGGCCGCCGCGCCGACCTTCCCGAAAGGCGCGGTGATTCGCACCATCCTCAAGGACTACGCGCCCGACGAACTGGCCGGCGCCGCGACGCTCTTTCACGAGCACATGTCCTTCGCGCCTGACTTCATGACGCGTTGGAATGGCTACGCCGCCGAGACCCGCACCCTCAACAGCCAGGGCGCGCCGCGTGCTGGTGGTCCTGGCGCTGGTGCCGGAGCCGGCGCGGGAGCCGGACGTGCCGGTGGCGCCCCCGCCGCGCCGGTCGCTGCGCCGGCGGCCAGCGGGCCTTTCTTCATGGAAGACGCCGACCTCATGGCCGAAGAAATGGCCATTGCCAAACGCGAAGGCATCGGCTGCATCGTCGACGGCGGTCACGGCGATATGGGACGGAATGTCAGCTTCCTCCGCACGATTTCGACGCGATCGGGGATGCCGATCGTCCTCGGCGGCGGCTTCTACACACAGCCGTTCTACCCGAAAGAGATCGCGACGATGAGCGAAGAGCAGATTGTGCAGGCGCTCATCAAACAGGTCGACACCGATCCGATCGGCGTGTTCGGCGAAATCGGATCGTGGGATGACATCACGAAGGATGAGCGCAAGGTGTTTCGCGCGATCGGCAAGGCGCACGTGATGACCAACATCCCGATCTTCACGCATACCGGCATTCCCGGAAAGTCGGCGCTCGAGCAGCTGAACATTCTCGAAGACGCCGGCGTGAATCCGAACCGCGTCGTGATCGGTCATCTCGGCAACCTGAACGACGCGCAGGTTGCGGTGCATCGCGCGATTTGCCGCCGCGGCGCGTTCATCGGCTTCGATCGGCAGGGCGGTCCGGGCGACGCGCAGCAGGTCCCACTGGTCATGGCGCTGCTCGACGCCGGATTCGCCGACAATCTGATGTTCTCCGCCGACATCTCGAACGCCGGACAGATGAAGAAGAACGGCGGCCAGGGCTACGCGAAGACGCTGACGGTCTTCGTGCCAAAGCTGAAGGCGGCCGGCGCGACCGACGACGTTCTGCGCAGCATCATGCAGGACAATCCGCGGCGCTTCCTGGCGTTCGTGCCGAAGCGCGCACGAAAAGGGTAGCGCGCCCTCTAAGTAACCGCTCCGCCTGGCCGATGGTCTAACCAGGCGGTATGCGACTTCCTTCTCACGTTCCGTCGACGCGACGGCGCTGGCTGGGCGCCGCTGCCGTGGTCGCGCTGCTGGCTGGCGCGTGCTCGGGTGATTCTCCGACCGCACCAACCGATTCGAGCACGACATCGTCGACCGGTTCGAGCACATCGAGTGCGTCCGGCGTGCCGCAGCCGGTCTACGTCGCGGTGTTTACGCACATCGAAGACAACACGCCGGCGGGGACGATCGGTACCGACCAGGCGCGCAACAACTATCTGAATCTGCGGGCGCGTCTCGTTGAAATGGCGGCCCTGGCCCGCCGCTACAACGTGAAGTGGTCGCTGCAGCCGGACTGGAAATATCTGGTGGCCGCGCAGACCTACGAGGACGCGACGGCCATGGCGTCGACCGGCGGTCTGAACCTGTTCCGCTACCTGCGCGATTCGCAGAACGCGGCGATCGATCCGCACTCGCACGAAAACGGCGGCTACAACTACACCGACGTCGCGTACCTGCTGACCCAGTTCGGCGTCGGCGGCAGCACCGTCATTGGCGGCCACATCTGGGATCCGTCGCTGCCGCAGTTCCAGCATTGGGATCGATTCCGCCTGCCGGTTTCCGGCCAGATGTATCCGGCGGCGTCGTGGCGCGGCGACATCCTCATGGGCAGCGGCACGCCGAACCATGTGAACGATCCGATTGTCAGCGGCGTTTGGCGGCCGCAGGACTCGCGCAACTACTTCACCGACTCGGCGTCCGGCAACATCACCGCGGTGGGCGCCTTCAAGAGCGATATCGCCGGTATCACGGAGCTCCTCGGCCTCTCGCGGAACGGGGTCATCGCGTCGAACTGCATGATGACGGCGACGCTGCATGTCGGCCCGTCGGATCTGACCGCGGCTGGCGGCCTCGCGACGGTCGAGAGCACCATCATCGCCCCGCTGGCCGCGTTCGGCAGCCAGGTCGTGATCACCGACTTCACGAGCATGATATCGACCTGGCGCTCGCAGTACCAGTCGCGCGGCTGCGTCTACCGGCAGTGACCGACAGGCTGAAGCCTGTCCCTACCGCTGCACTGAAGACGGACAGGCTGAAGCCTGTCCCTACCGCTGTCCGAGACAAGTCGTTCAAGAAACAACTTGATACAACTGCGCCGTTGAGCGCATCCTGCCGCTGCACGATCCTCGTGTGTTTCGTTCGGTCGATCTGGAGGAGCTCATGCGGAGACAGAAGACGGCGGTGGTGACTGTGGGGCTGGCGGTACTGACGGCCGGCCTGCTGGCGCAAGGACAGAACGCGCCGCCGGCGCCGGCCGCGCGGCCGGCGCGGCCAGCCAGCCAGACGTTTCAACGCAAAACCGAAGTCGGTGTCCGCCTCGATGCCGCGGATCAGAAGTACGCCGCGATCGCCGCGCCCGCGCTGATGCGCGACGTCAACGAGCTGACCGCGATGGCGCGCAAGTACCGTGACAACGGGCATCCACAGTTCTGGGGCCGGATCATCGGGAGCGAGGCCGACGCGGAAAACGCCGCGTGGATGATGGCGAAGTTCCGCCAGTGGGGCTTGACCGACGTGCGGATGCAGACCATCGATCTCGCGCCGCAGTGGTTCGCGCGCTCCTGGTCGGTAATCGCGTCCGCGAAAGGGAAGAGCGTCAACGTCGCGACGGCTCAGCCGACCTACGGAGGCGTGGCGGCACCCGGCGGTCTGGATCTCGAGCTGGTCTGGGTCGGGATGGGCAGCGACGCCGAGATCGCCATGTCGAAGGACGTGCGCGGCAAGGCCGCGGTCTTCTACAGCACCGACACCGGGTCGCGGCACATCGGTATCGCTGACAACGCCATCCGCCGCCTTGGGGAAAAGGGCGCCGCGGCGATTCTCATCGTCCAGGGGATTCCCGGAAATCTCCGGACGCAGTTCTATCCCGTCGGCAGCCAGGTACCGACGTTCACCGTCGGTCAACAGGACGGCTACGCGCTCCGCGATTTGATCGCCTCGGCCGGCAGCGACGCGCCTCGTCTGACGTTGCAGCTGACCGTCGACACGGTGCCGAATCTGAAATCCGGGACGGTGTGGGCGACGCTGCCCGGCATGACCGACGAGACGGTCGTCGTCGTCGCGCATCGCGACGGCTGGTTCGAGGGCGCCAACGACAACGCCGCCGGCGTCGCGACGATGATGGCGATCGCCGAGTACTTTTCGAAGGTGCCCAAGGCCGAGCGCCGGCGGACGATGCAGTTCCTCGGCACGACCGGTCATCACAACAGCGGTGTGAACAGCGGCGCCTGGTTCTCCGAGCATCCCGAGGTCTTCGCCAAGAGCGCCCTGCTGGTGAACTGCGAGCACACCGGTGCCTTGCAGACGGGGCAGAACTCGACGCGGACCGGCAACACGATGGCGATTGCCAGCTGGTTCGCCGGCAGCCCGAAGTTGTCGGACGTCGTGCTGAATGCGCTCGATGCGTTCGAGATCCCGACCTATCCGCAATCCGGCGCCTCGCCGGCCGGGGAGATCGGCCGCTACCATCAATTCGCGCCGGCGCTGCAGATCATGACCGGCGGCTACACGTGGCATTCGGACCAGGAAACCGACGCGGCGATTTCTCCCGCGGGTCTGACGGCGGTCACGCGCGCCTACGCCAAGGTGATTGCCGAAACCAACGGACTCGATCTGCGCGACCTCAGAACGCCTAATATGTCGCGTTGATGTTCCACCTCCGCCAAGGCTACGGTGGACAAGCTTTTTTCGCTCGCTTCGACGGGCGCGGCCGAGTGGTCGGCCGCGCTCGACGAGCTTCACGCCGCGATCCATCCGGTCGATCGCGACGCGACGCGCATCTGGTTCCACTTCTTCCCGCTGGCCCTCGCCGACGCCTGGACGGCGGCCGCCGATCACGCCGATCTCGTCAGGCGATTGCGCCTGCAGGGCGCCTTCAATCTGGCATCTGCGCGCGACACGAGTCATTGGTTCCTGTACGGTCATCGCTACTGGCCCGCGGTCCGTCAGGCGGTGCTGGAGTGGGCATCGACCGCGTCACCGGCTGCCGCCCTGAGCGAAGCCGTCCGTCGCGTCGCCGACGCGGTCGCGCGCGCGACAGGCGCCGACACCTCGCTCACGCTCGGGATCAGTTTCATCGGGTTGATGACGCTCCGGCAGATTGGGCACGACGCCTTTGCCGCCGGCGCGGTGACCGCGAATACCGCGGCGGTTGGCGATCACCCGGATCAGATCGTCGCGGCGCGCGAGAGGGACGACAGTCAGGGTCTGCTGGGGTTTCTGCGCGGTCCACGTACGCGCTTCAGCGTCCGCTTCGATGAACGCCGGGCGGACGCGGCCTTCACGTTGATCAATCAGCAGGACCTGACGATGGCGGCGGCGACCGATCGCCGGGACTATCTGAAGAGCCCGCGTCCCAGTCGTGAAGGGCCGATTCCGACTGACTGTCGATCGGCATCGTGCGGCACCTGCTGGGTCGGCATCCTGGGCGGGCGCGAGAAGCTGGCGGACATGGACGATCTCGAACGCCGAAGGCTGCGCGAGTTCGGTTATTCGAACGCCACCGAAGCCAAGCCGATCATCCGCCTCGCGTGCATGGCGCGCGCATCAGGCAACGTCACGATCGTGATTCCCTCCTGGAACGGCGTCATCGGCAGCATTCTCGGACGGTAGGACCACGAAAAAGCTTCACACCGAGCCCGCAGAAACCGCAGAGCCTGCTTTTCAAAAGAAATCTCTACGATCTCAGCGTTCTCGTTGTGAAGCTTTTCTTTAGTAGCCGCGGCCGGCGACGCTGGCGACGGTCGCGACGAGTTCCGACGGATCGACTGGCTTTGAGACGTGGACGAGGAAGCCGGCGCGCAGGGCGCGCGTGCGGTCTTCGGATCGCGCAAAGGCGGTGAGCGCGATCGCGGGGACGCGGCCGCCGCGCTCGGGGCCGAGGGCGCGGACCCGGCGCAGCAGCTCGAACCCATCGGCGTCGGGCATGCCGATGTCGCTCACGAGGACGTCGGGACGCTTCTGTTCGAGCAGATCGAGCGCCTCGTCGGCGTTGCCCGCCGTCGTGACCTCCGCGGCGCAGTCTTCGAGCACCCGCCGGATCAGGTCCCGGGCGTCGGCTTGATCGTCGACGACGAGGACGCGCAACCCTTTCAAGTCGTCGGTGGTGAAGCTTCCCGAGATCTGCGTGGCTTTCGGGTGACGCCGCTCGCCGAGTTCGGCCTGGTGATGCACCACGGTCAGCGGCAGGACGACGGTGACGGTCGCGCCGAGCCCTTCACCGGGGCTGTGCGCCGTGACTGTGCCGCCGTGGAGTTCCACGAGGTTCTTCACGATCGCCAGGCCGAGCCCGAGCCCGCCATGCTCACGCGTCGTCGAGGCGTCGCCCTGACGGAAGCGTTCGAACAAGTTCGGGAGAAACGCTGGCGCAATGCCGCTGCCGGTGTCGGCGACCGAGATCTCGACGTGCGAGTTGACGCGCTGGAGGATGACTTGCACCTTGCCGTCGCGCGGCGTGAACTTGATCGCGTTCGACAGCAGGTTCCACGTCACCTGCTGGAGACGGTTGGGATCGCCGGAGATCGGACCGGCGGCGGGATCGAGAATCTTCTCGAGGCGAATGCCTTTGGCGTCGGCGGCCGGCTTGACGGTTTCGATCGCCGCTTCGATGAACGAGACCGGCGAGATCGTCTGAATGTCCAGCCGCAGCTTCCCGGAGGTGATTCGGCTCATGTCGAGCAGATCCTCGATGAGCTGCGTCTGGACCCGGGCGTTCCGTTCGATCGCTTCGAGCCCCTTGAGCATGCCGGGGCTGTCCTTGGCGTCGTTTCTCAGCACCAGCGACCAGCCGAGGATTGCGTTGAGCGGTGTTCGCAGTTCGTGGGAGAGCGTCGCGAGGAATTCGTCCTTGACATGGCTCATGCGCTCGGCCGTGCTCCGCGCCGCGCGCTCGCTTTCGAGCAGCGAGCGGCGTTCTTCAGCGGACTGCTGCGATGCTTCGTAGAGCCGCGCGTTGTCGATCGCGATGCCTGCCTGCGCCGCCACGCCGACGATCAAGCGCTCGGTGCGCTCGGTGAACATGCGGGGCTGGGCGTGGCCGAAGAAGAGACCGCCGATCACCTCGCCCGAGCGCGAGCGGACCGAGACCGCCAGGTAGCTGCGGACCGGCATGTGCCCAGGCGGCATCCCGTGATGCGGCGGCAACGTCCCGTAGCGCGGATCGGTCAGCACGTCGTCGATCCGGATCGGGCCTTCGCCGCGAAACGTGGGACCGAACAGGCCCGAGGCACGCGGCGGACCCAGATGCGCGAAGGCTTCAGCCGGCGCGCCGGACAGTGTGTAGAGGAGCATCTCGTCGCCGCTGCCGCCGGCGTTGCGATAGAAGAAGGCGCCGAACTCGGCGCCGCTCAGTTCAGTGGCCTTGTCGGTCACCGCCTGGACCACCGCATGACGATCGAGATGCGACGCCAGCGTGCGGCCGGTTTCGTCGAGGAGCTCGAGGACGCGGGTCTCTTCGCGGAGCGCGGCTTCCACCGCCTTCCGCGTGGTGATGTCTTCGATGACGCCGATGAACTGGCGCGGCCGCCCGCGCTGGTCGGTGAGCAGCGTGACGGTGGAGAGGCTCCACACGATCGACTTGTCTTTGCGGACGTAGCGCTTCTCGAGGACGTAATCGGCGATGTCGCCGTCGAGCAGCTGCCTGACCGCGGTCAGCGTCGGCGGCAGATCCTCGGGATGGGTGAGGTCGCCGAAGGTCATCTGGCGCAGTTCCTCCGGGCTGTAGCCGAGGATGTTCGAGAACTTGGCGTTCATGTCCTCGAAGTGCCCATCGAGATTGGCGACGGCGATGCCCACGGCGGCCTGGTTGAAAATCGCCCGCAGCCGCTCCTCGTTGACCCGCGAGGCTTCGGCGGCCGCCTTGCGGCTGGTGATGTCGGTGCAAGCCCCGGTGACGCTCAGCGTGTCACCCGATTCCCCGAATACGCGCGCCTTTGCGTCAATCCAGTGCACCGAACCGTCGAAGCGGATGACGCGAAATTCGACGTCGAGATCGGAACGATCGGCCGCGCTCGCGGCGAACGCCGCCGCCACCGCCGCCTGGTCGTCGTGATGCACCGCGGCGACCAGCGCGTCGAGCGACGCCGGCCGCGCGCCGGCTGTGAAGCCGAAGAGCCGATCGAGATTGGCGTCGGTCTCGATGACGTTGGTGTGAACGAACCAGCGGAACGTGCCAGTCCCGGCCGCGTCAAGCGCCGCAGTCAGCCGATCCTGGCTCGCGCGCAGTGCTTCCTTCGTCCGAAGCAGCTCCTCTTCCGCCCGCTGTCGCGCCGCCTGGATCGCCTGGGCGTTCTGGAGGGCGACCAGCTTGAGCAGTCGATCTTCCTGGCGGCGCGGGTCTTCCACTAGGCCAGCCCCAGCGCTTTCGACGCGAGTGCCGTCCCGACGACGCGGGCGCGGATCTTCGCGAACGCGGTGTCGCGCGTCGTTGAGGTGTCGTCGGCAAACGGCGAGAAGCCGCAGTCGTCGGTGGTGCCGAGCTGTTCGACCGGGATGTACTCGCTGGCTTCGAGGATCTGCTCGCAGACTTCTTCCGGTGTTTCGATCCGCGACCGAATCGGGGCGATGACGCCGATGAAGACGCGCTGATCGCGCTTCATGTAACGGCGGATGATCTTGAGCACGTGCGTGCGGTCCGATTCGCCGGCGAGCGCGAGATAAAGATTCCCGACTCTGGTTTGAAACAGGCTGGGCAACAGATCGGCGTAGTCGACATCCGCGCTGTGCGTGGAGTCGCGATCGCCGCCCGGGCAGGTGTGAATGCCCAGCCGCGCCCGTTCGTCGGTGCTGAATCGCGACAGCGCCATGTTGTTCAGTTCGATGAAGCTGTGAAGCAGCCGGCCCGACGGGTCGAGCTTCACCGCGAGACGCCCTTCGGTGAAATCGATTTGGACCTTGTACGCGCCTTTCGCGAAGCAGCGGCGGATTTCCGTTTCGTGCTCGGTCAGCAGGTCGTCGAGAAACGTCTGTCGCGGGTAGTTGGGAATCCCTTCGGCCGGGTACATCAGGCTGAGCGCCGACGGTGAAATGACCGCCTGCTTGAGCGGGAGGTCCGTGAACCGCCGGGCGAGATCGAGATAGCTGTCGGCGTAGCGTTTGTAGCGGAACGGCCCGTGGAGGAGCCGCGGCATTCGGCGCGTGTGGCCGGCCGTGAATGGAATCTGGAAACCGTCGGCGGCGGAGTTGCTCAGGCCATGAACGCTATACGTCCAGAAATTCTGGTACTTGCGCTGCTCGCCGTCGGTGACCACAGGCGAGCCGGTGGCCTTGAAGCGTTCGAGCGTGTCGCGAACCGCCGCTTCATAGAGCGGGTCGAGGCGCGGGTCGTCGGAGTCGGCGTGGGTGACCGCCTCGAGGAGTTCGAGCGGGCGTGGCAGGCTGCCAATCGGCTCGGTCGGAATCATACGGTGGCCGTAGTTCCCCGGCCAGGCTGTGGCTCAGGATCGTGTCGAAACGCACGAGTGGACGCAAGCAGATAAGCAGCAATCTTGCCGACGCAGGAGCAGAGGAAAGGCGCTGAAACAGCGGACTTACCTACTGAAACGGCGCTGCCGGTCAGCCGTTGGTAGGCAACGAGCGTCACGCGGATGAGTCAGCGGTTACTCATGATGAGGTGCATGGGTAACACACCTCGCAGGGCGGCTGTGGTCAACTCGCGACGATCGCTAGAGCGTCCGTTCCAGCTGCTCGACCATGTGTCGCTGGATGAAGACGGCGGCGAGTTCCGGAATCAGATCGTGGCGATTCGGCCGGCCTTCGACCGTCAGATGATGGCCGCGGCGGATGTCCGGCGAGTCGGGCAGCGCGAGCAACTGAACGAGGGCCTCACGTCGCTTGAGTTCCTGCTCCAACATGATCCTCAACCTCAGATATATGGGCCCCGGCAATTGCCGGCCCTCGAGTGCAGCTAAGTGCAAACGGACTGCCACAAGAACTGGTGCTAGGTGCTAGGTGCCGGGTGCAAGGTGCTGGTGCTGGGTGCTGGGTGCTGGGTGCTGGGTGCTGGGGTGCGAGGTGCGAGGTGCGAGGTGCGCGGTGGTGCGAGGTGCGAAGTGTCAGGCGTGTAAGGCGTGGTCGATGCTGGATCGCGACGGCCTGGCTGCCACACCCATAGTGACCTCCACTTGATGCACCCGTCCGTCGTCGACGAGCGGAATCGACATCGGGTCGTGAGGCACGCCGTCGAGCGTCGCGGTCGCAACGCCGCGGCAGCGGTGCTCGGGATTGGCGACGGTGATCTCATATCGCGTTGCGCCGAACCGCCAGGTCAGACGGTATCCAGGCCAGACCGCGGGAATACAGGGGTCGATCGCAAAGCGGTCGCCGGCTCGCCGCAGCCCGAGCAGCGATTCGATGCCGGCGCGGTACAGCCATCCCGCCGATCCGGTGTACCAGCTCCAACCGCCGCGTCCGCCGTGCGGCGATCGGGCGTAGACGTCGCCGCACATCGCGTACGGCTCGGTCACGTAGCCTTGCGCGGCGTTCAACGTCCGGGCGTGATTGACCGGATTCAGCAGGTGGAACAACTCCGCGGCTTCATCCCCGCTGCCAAGGCGCGCGAGCGCCATGACGATCCACACGCCGGCGTGCGTGTATTGACCGCCGTTTTCCCTGATGCCCGGCGGATAGCCCTTGATGTATCCGGGGTCCTGCGCCGAGCGATCGAACGGCGGGGTCAGCAGCAGGAGCAGCTGCGGGCCGCGCGCGACGAGGAAGGCGCGCACCGCATCCATCGCGCGCTCCGCCAGCCGCGGCGGGGCGGCGCCCGAGAGCACCGACCAGGTCTGCGCGATCGAATCGATCCGGCATTCGTCGTTCTGAGACGAGCCGAGCGGCGAGCCGTCATCGTAGTAGCCGCGCGTGAACCATTCGCCGTCCCACGCGAGTTCGAGCTGCGCGGCGAGCCGTCGCGCCTCCGACTGAAAACGCCCAGCGGTCGGTTCGTCGCCTCGGGCCGCGGCGATCGGAGCAAAGGCCTGCAGGACGCTGTACAGGAAAAACCCCAGCCAGACGCTTTCGCCTCGGCCTTCATGGCCGACGCGGTTCATCCCGTCGTTCCAGTCGCAGCTGCCCATGAGCGGCAGGCCATGCTGGCCGGAGGTCGTGCCTCTCGCGATGGCCTTGAGACAGTGTTCGTACAGGGTGCCGCTCGTGCCGCTCACCGTGACCGGCCCGTAGGCTTCCTGTTCGCCTGGCGCAAGCGGCGGCCCTTCGATGAACGGCACGTTGGTGTCGAGAATGCCGTTGTCGCCGGTGGCGCGGACGTACTCCGCCACCGCGAACGGCAGCCAGAGCAGATCGTCTGAACAGCGCGAGCGCAGACCGCGTCCGCCGGGTTCGTGCCACCAGTGCTGCACGTCACCTTCGACGAACTGTCGCGAGGCGGCGCGCAGCAGATGCTCGCGAACGAGCGCAGGCGCCGTGAACAGCAGGGCCAGCACGTCCTGGAGCTGATCGCGGAAGCCGAACGCGCCGCCCGGTTGGTAGAAGCCGCCGCGTGTCCAGTACCGGCAACTCAGGTCCTGATAGAGCAGCCAGCGATTGATCAGCACGTCGAACGAGTCATCCGGCGTTCGCACCTCGATCGCGTCGAGCACGCCGGCCCACCATTCATCAGAGAGACGCGCGGCGCTGGTCGCGGCAGACACCGACCCGTGGTCCCCGATCAGCCGGCGGACGTGTTCGAGGTCCTCGCCTTCGCCGAGGATGAAGACGATGCGGCGCGTATGTCCCGCGTCGAGCAAGCACTCCACCTGCAGCGCCGCACACGGGTCCAGGCCGGCGCCGAATTCGCCGGTCAATCGTTCCAGCTGGAGCGCGGCCGCTTCCTGCAGCGAACCGTTGCGACCGATGAACGAGCGGCGATTTCCGGTCGCCGACACCGCGGCATCGCTGGCGTGCAGGAAGGCGATGGTGTGCGGCCGATCCTGCCGGTATACGTTGCGCGCGAGGACGGCAGCGGTCGCGGCGTCCTGCTCGGTGACGACGTGCCACGCCTGTCCATCTTGTGGCGGACCAAGAACCCAGTCGTTGTACGCGATCACGCTCAATCGTCGCGGCGCGGCGCCTTCGTTGGTCAGCGTCAGCAGCGAGTACTTCACCGGATCCTGCGGATCGACGAAGACGTCGAGGGTGTGGTGGATGCCGCTGACACGGCGTTCGAATCGCGATCGTCCCGCGCGATGAGTGGCGACGGTGTAGTGCGCCGCGGCCGGGTCCGCGTCGGCGGCGGGAACCGGCGACCAGGCTTCGCCGCTGTCGTCGTCTCGCACGAACAGGGCTTCGGACGTGGGATCGGTGACCGGATCGGTCCAGAACGGCGTGAGGCGATTCTCGCGGCTGTTGCCCGACCACGTGTGCGCCGCGCCCGAGGCGCTGACGATCGTGCCGAAGTGCGGATTGGCGATGACGTTGACCCAGGGCACCGGCGTCGGACGGCCGGCATCAGGCGCCACGACGTACTCGCGTCCATCGTCGGCAAATCCACCGATCCCGTTGGCGAAGGTCAGCGGCGGCGACGGCAGTCCATCGTGAGCGGTGAGCGGCGGCGACTTCCGGGTCCACTTCGGCAGCCGCTTCGGTTCAGGGACGTACGGCCGATCGAGATGCGCGCGCAGGTTGCCGCGGTCGCCGCTGAGCGACACGCGCGCGACGGCGGCGAGCAGTGTCCGTTCGGCGGCGCCGAGATGATCAGCCCGCAACAGGTAGACGCCGCCGGGACGGTGTTTCCACCCGCGCCACGGGCCGTTGTCGAGGAACTCGGTCAACTGCTTTTGCAGTTCGTCGAGATAGCCCATCGGATGCGCGTTGAGCAGGACGACGTCCGCGCTCAGGCCTTTGAGGCGCCAGTACTCCTGAGCCTGCAGGACCTGACGCACGAGTTCGTGGTCGGCATCACCGGTGATCGTGACCAGTAACAGCGGCAGGTCGCCGGAGATGCCATGCGGCCAGAGGCCGGGTTGACCGAGCTCGTTGGTCGCGCGCACCGCGCGGTCCGCACGCAGCGACCAGTCGCCGTGGAACACGCGGGACGCCAGCCGCTCGAACAGCTGCGCGTCGTCGGGGGCCACGTCGAGGTGCCGCAGCGTGCTGTGGGCATGCGTAAAGGCGAGCGCAAACGCGCGCGGTGCCGAGCCCGGCTCGTGGTACTTGTGCGCGAGCGCGGCGGCGGTCTCGCGATCGGTCGTCACGCCGGTGCTGAAGGTCAGTCGCGCCGATCCGTTGGGCGCGATGCGGACCCGTTGCCGCAGGCTGAAGATCGGATCGAGGACCGTGCCGACCGTTCCCGAGAGCGCGTCGCCATCGAGGGCGGCGGGGCGGCTGGTGTCGCGATTGCGGCCGATGAACCGCAGGCGATCGGTTTCCCATTCGACGACGCCCTGCGATCGGCCTTCGAGCTGGACGACGTGCATGGCCCAGAGATCAGGCTCGTCGTGTTCGCGCTTGCGGCGGTGGCAGAGGAGCGCCGGGACGTCGGCGAGCGATTCGGTTTCGAGGAACAGCCGCGCGAACGCCGGATGCGCCAGGTCGGCGCCCGGTGCGGCGAGGACCAGCTCGACGTAGCTGGTGACGTCGATCTCGCGGATCCTGGTGCCGTGATTGAGGATCGTGACCCGCCGCACTTCGACGTCGTCCTCGGTCGAGACGGCGACTTCCAGCCGCGTCGTCAGCTCGTCGTCGGTGCGATGAAACGTCGCCTTGTCGGCGCGGAACTCGACGCGGTAGTCCTCGGGTTCGAGCGGCATCGGCCGCCGCGTCGCCGACCAGGCGAGCCCGCTGCGGACATCGCGGAGATAGATGCACGCGCCGCTCAGGTCGCGGGTGTAGTCGCGCCGCAGCCGCGCCACCGACAGACCGCGCCAGAAGCTGCCGCCGCCGCCACCGTTCGTGATTGCCGTCACGAACGTGCCGTTCGACAAGTACTGGGCGTGCGGGAACGAGGTGTCCGCCGAACGGTAGCGCCGTGTCGGGACCGCCGGCGGCGGTGCCGCCGCCCGCGTCTCGTTGACCGGCCGCGGCTCGACGGTCGGCGCATAGCGGGCGACCCGTTCCTGCAACAGCAGTTCGGTGGCGCGCACACGCGGGTCGGCGTGGAAATAGGCGACGATCCGATCCTCGAGCAGCGCGTTGGCGAGCGCCACGACGGTCATGCCGGCATGGTGGGCCATGTAGGTCTGGACGACGGTGCCGCCGGCCGCGGCCTGATGCGTGAGATCGTCCTGATGCCGCGTCGTGTGATCGACTGCGTCGAAGAAACCGTACTCGGCACGCGCGCCTTCGGCGCCCAAACGACGAAGGTTGTCGGCGCTGGCCGCGGCGTCCACCATGGCCGCCAGTGCCGTGGCGTACGGCGCGACAACCAGATCGTCACCGAGCCCGCGCTTCAAGCCCAGGCCGGGAACGCCGAACGCCTTGTACTGGTACGTGTCGTGGCGATCGACCACGCTGTACGCGCATTCGGAGATCCCCCAGGCGACGCCGCGTTCGTCGCCGTAGTCGATCTGGCGGCGGACCGCCATCCGCGAGGTTTCGTCGATCAGCGTGTTCGGATAGCTCCTGACGAGGAGCTGCGGCATCAGATACTCGAACATCGTGCCGCTCCATGAGAGCAGCACCGGCCGGCCGTGGATCCCCGTGACCGTCCGGCCGAGACGGAACCAGTGCGACTCGGGAGCATCACCTTTGGCGATCGCGACGAAGCTGGCGAGGCGCGCTTCCGACGCCAGCAGATCGTAGAACGACGAATCGGCGCGTCCGCCGCGCTCGGCGTCGGGCAGGCGATAGCCGATCGTGAACAGCCGGCGCTGGCGATCCAGCAGAAACGCGAAGTTCATCGCGTCGGCGAATGCGGCAGCGCGCGTGGCGAGGCTGCGCAGGCGGCCGCTGACCGCATCGTCGTGATCGGAGCTCGCGGCGATCTCGTTGAAGGCGGATGCGAGGGTCATCATCGCACCGGCGAGATTGCCGCTGTCGGCGGTGGAGACGTACTTCGGAAAGAGCGGCTGGAGCGTGGTCGTTTCGTACCAATTCAGGAAATGGCCTTCGTAGCGCTCGAGCTGATCGAGGGTGTCGAAGCTCTGTTCGATCCGATCCGCCAGGTCGGCCGTCGTCAGCCAGCCGAACTCGTGAGCGGCGAGCGTCGACAACAGGGCCATCCCGATATTGGTCGGCGATGTTCGGTGCGCGACGACGCGGACCGGCACCATCTGCACGTTGTCCGGCGGGAGGTAGTGATCCTCGGCGGTCATGAACGTTTCGAAGTAGCGCCAGGTGTCCCGGGCCGCGTCGAGCAGGTATTGGCGGTCGTCGACGGTCAGCGGCTTCCGCGCCGTGGGCACTGGCCGGCTGAGGAGATACGCGACCAGCGGAGTGACAGCCCAGAGCGTGAGGATCGGAAGCGCCACGAGCAGCGCCTCGCGGTGCGCCGCCAGCACGAGTACCAGCGTGATCACCGCACCCAGCGGACTCGCCGCCATCTCGCGAAAGAAGACGCGCGGATCGAGGACGGCGCGGCGTTCGACCTGTGCGAAGGATTCCCATTCGAGCAGCCGCCGCCGCGTGTAGACCATGCGAATCAGCGTGACCGCGATGGCGTGCACCATCTGATACGCGTCATGAACAAGGAACATCACGCGCAGGAACGCACGAACGCCGGCCGTCGAGAGGTCGTCGTCGAGCGAACGGGCGAAGGTGCGGACCGACTGACCGCGTGCCGGGCCGGCCGCGACGCGGACCAGGCGGAGCAGGATCGGCGCGAGCGCCGGCAGGAGCGCGATGAGGGTCCAGACGAGCGGCCTTCCATTCAGGCCCAGCCAGCCGAAGAGCAGCAGCGCCACGAGCGCCGGCGACATCAGGCTGCGCCGCAGATTGTCGAGGATCTTCCAGCGCGCGATGAGCGGCAGCGGATTGGGTTCGAGCCCGCTGCGAGTGGGGACCACCGGCAGCAGCCAGCGGAGAATCTGCCAGTCGCCGCGGACCCAGCGGTGCTGGCGGCGTGTGTGGGTGAGGACGCTCGACGGGTAGTCGTCGACGACTTCGATGTCGGTGACAAGGGCGGTGCGCGCGTACAGACCCTCGAACAGGTCGTGCGAGAGCAAGGCGTTCTCGGGGACGCGGCCGTCCAGGACGCGCTGAAACGTGTCGACCTGGTACAACCCTTTCCCGGTATAGATTCCCTCGTCGAACAGATCCTGGTAGACGTCGGAGACGGCGGTCGTGTACGGGTCGACGCCGGTGTGCCCCGAGTATGTGCGTGCGAATACCGAGCCGGCCGCGCTGGCCATCGTCACCGACACCCGCGGTTGCAGGATGCCAAAGCCTTCCACGACCCGTCCGGTGCCTGGGTCGACCCGCGGACGGTTCATCGGATGGTCGGCGATCCCGATCAACTGCCGGGCGGCGTCGCGCGGCAGACGGGTGTCGGAGTCGAGCGTGATGCAGTAGCGGATCGACGGCAGGATCGTCAGGTCGCCGATCTGCTCGACGAAGTTCGTGTCGGTGCTCCCGCGCAGCAGACGGTTGAACTCTTCGAGCTTGCCGCGCTTCCGTTCCCATCCCATCCACTGCTGTTCGCCGGGATTCCAGCGCCGCCGCCGATGGAACAGATAAAAGCGGTTCGCGTGCTCGGGTCCGTACCGCTGATTGAGCTGCTCGACGCCGTCGCGGGCCCGCGCGACGAGGTCCTGGTCGTCGTCGAGTACTTCCTGATGGGCGTCGCGGACGTCGCTCAGGATCGCGAAGTGCACGGCGCTGTCGAGATTGGCGAGCGCGAGGACTTCGAGGTGCTCGACCAAGGCGTCAACGCCGTCGACGCTCGTGAGCATCGTCGGGACCACGACCATCGTGCGCGCTTCGTTCGGTACCGCCGACGAGAAGTCGAGCCGAAGCAGCCGGCGCGGCGGAATCAGCCAGGTCACGAGATGCTGAACGAGCGAGATGGCGAGATCGGCGGCCGGAAACGCGACGAGCAGGGCGATGACCAGGAGCGTCAGCGGCCCTTCGCCGTTGCGAGCGGCGGAGCCGAGCACCATCGCGGTCAGGGCCGCGGTCACTGCGAAGATCGGGGTGAGGTACCAGAACGTGGCGTGGCGGAACACGCTCCGGCGGAGCCGTTTGCGCAGACGCGGCCGATACGCCAGCCCGGTCTCGAGCGCTGGACGGCCGCGGCCGACGAGGTGATAGCCGACGTGCGCCGACCGGTCCGACAACCCGTTCGCTCCGGCGGCTGAACGTGCGCTCTCGACTGCCTTCAAGGCGACGCGCACCTGTGCTTCGCCGCTCGTGGGAGCGAGCTCTTCGACCGCCTGTCGTTGCCGATCGCGGCTCAGGAAGTCCATGCGGCGGTATGTGCCGGACGGATCGCGCTGCAGAATCTGTTCGACGAGGCTGACCGCTTCCACGTACTCGCGCCAGTCCATCGCCGAGCAGGTCCTGAGGCTGGTAATGGCGTTCGCCACCGAGACCTGCGTCATCGCCTGCCGCTGGTGTTCGCGGCGGATGGCGTCTTCGACCGTCGTGTGCTGTCTGGCGAGATGCTCTTCGACCGCACCGCGAACCGGGGCCAGCCGCATGCCGTATTCGCGAATCCGGTGCAGCAGGTGGACGATGCCGGCCGTGTGCAGGAGCGGGACGGACGTGGATGACGTGTCGTCACGCTGCTGCTCGAGCGTCTCGAGATACGCGTCAGCCTGACGCCGGGCGTCCCGCCCTTCGAGAATTTCGCCGGCCAGGCGCCGCAGATTTTCGATCAGCGCCAGCTTGAGCATGTTCGGCCAGGCCCAGAGCTCGCCGATCGTCAGCGGGGCGACGCGCTGAAAACTGTTGAGGAACTGGATCGACTGGTTCCGGTCGACGCGGCTGTCGCTGTGGCGTAGCAGTTCGACGGCGACGGCATAGATGCGGGCGGCGCGCGCCTGGTCGGGCGCCGCGAGCGCCGGCAGCTCGCGGTAGAACGTGCGCGGCAGATGGCGCTGGATGTCGCGCACTTCGGCGGCGATGAGATGGTAGTTGTCCAGCAACCACTCAGTCGCCGGAGTTGCGAACTCACCCTTGTGCGCGTCGTCGGCCAGGATCCGGTAGGCCGTCCGCAGCAGCCGGGCGTTGTCCGTGAATCGACGGAACAGCGCGCGGCTGCTCGGACGCACTCGGGAATCGATCGTGAACGCCGCAGCCAGCGAAAGCGCGCGCTCCTCGAGGCGTTCACTGCTCAGCAGTTCGTCGCGAAAGGGTCTGTCTTTCAATGGCTGGGTTGCCACGGCTGCGAGCTGTCTCTGCAAGCGGTGGTCCCGTGGGTGACGGCGGCGGTTTTGCTAAGCGTTTGCCGGCGCAGCGAACGCGTCAGCCCAGGAGGCAGTCCATGGATGGTCAGAAGAATCAGCCGAACCCGATCGATCGCGACGACGACCGGATGACCGACGATCAGAAGCGCGACGAACGCATCCACTCTTCCAATCCGACGGGCAGCCCGCGTGAGACGGCCGACGACCTCGAACGCTCGCGCGCCGATCGCGACGAGGAGTTCGAGGAAGACAGCGACGAAACTGCCGACGACAACACCGAACGCGAGGAAGACTGACGGCGCGTTAACCCGCGCGTTACGTCCCTATCATTGCACTGCGTCGCGTCCCCAGTCGTTCTGATGGAGACGCGGCGCAGCGCTTCGAGACACGATGACCGAATCCTTCGCTCTGCCAAAGACACCCTCGGATCCAGCTCAAGAACCTGAACCGATCGACGATGACGATGAGGCGCCCGAAACGCCAACGGATGAACCGCCGCCGATACCCGTCCAGGACCCTCCGGCTGAGGACAGACCTCCGATGACCGTGGAAGGGCAAGGGTGAAAGAAGGGCAAAGGTGAAAGGGCAGAGGTAAGAAGTAAAGCGGAACGCAGATTCCGACGAGCACACAGAGTACCGAGGTGCTCAGGTACGGACTCAATGTTCCACCTCTTACCTGTGCCCTTTGACCTCCGCCCTTCCCCCTTTATTGACCTCCGCCCTTCCCCCTTTATTTGGCAAACAGAAAGATCAGGTCCGCTCCACTCCCACGCTGCCGGCGGAACAGCGCCCGTCGGGTGGCGTCGCCTTCCGTGACGTTGCTTTGCAGCCGGAGCCACTTCGTCAGCGCGTATTCGACGACGACGTTCGTGGTGGTGGACTCGCCGACACCCTGCTCCAGCTTCACATAGAGATCCCGGCTGACCTGCTGACCGACCGTGACCGTCGCCGAGGCGGAGTTATCGTCGGCGGCGGCGATCTCGAAGGTATCGAGGTTCAGCGCGTTCCCGAGTGACTGGGCGAGCTGTCCGGCGGCGGCGCCGATGGCGAGCGACTGGGCCCGCGCGGCCAACGAGATCTGGTCGCCTTCACCGAGCTGGTTGACCGGCTGGTTGAAGACGATGAGCGACAGGATGTCGGCTTCTTCGAGGGGCGGACTGCTCGACAGCTGAATCTCCGGTTCGGCGAGCGTGCCACGAATGGTGACGTTCGCCTCGACGCTTTGGATCTCGCGCCGGGTCCTGATGTCGAGCGTCGGGTTGGTCAGGTTGACGCCGTCGAAGCGCACTTCGCCGTCACGGAGGATGTCGAAGCGGCGGCCCTGGAAATCGTACGTACCCCGCACCGTGTTGACGGCGCCGGCGATGCGGATCGGACCATGCGGTTCCTTGGTCGCCGTCAGATCGCCGCCGAGCGTGACGTTCAGGGCGCCGAAGCCGATGGCCGCTCCGGGCGAGCGCAGATTGCGCGCGCGGACGACGAAGTCGTCTGGTGCCGACAGCCGCAGCGACGCCCGCAGCGATTGGAAGAGTGACGGCGCTGCGGCACGGGCATCGGCGATTTCGATCGCGGTCTCGAATTCGGTCTGGCGCGTGGCGTAGGGACTGCTGTCGGTAATGGCGATGATTTCGTCGAGATCGATCCGGCCGGTGCTGACCGCCACGTCACCGCGAACGACCAGCGCCTTCAGCTCGCCGCCGATTTCGAGGTCGCTCTGCAGCCGCACGTTGCCGATCTTGTTGTCGATGACCTTGAAGTCGCCGGCGTTGACCCAGATCTGCACGTCGCCGATGTCTCCCGCGTGCATGGCCACGTCGCCGGTAATCGACAGCGAGCTGTCGTGGTTGTCGAGGACGGTGATCTGCGCGATGTGCAGCCGGTCGGGCTGGAATTCCAGCGTGCCGCCGATGCTCTTGTAGCTCACGCCGGTTGACGGCAGGGTGACCGCGCCGTCGTGAAAGGCGATGCGCCCTTCAGGGTGCGGATCGCGCGCCGAGCCGGTGATGCGCAGATGCGCCTCGAGCGAACCGGCCACGTTGGTGACCTCCGTCGTGAACCCCTGAATGAGGCCGAGGCCGAGGGCGCTGCTGTCGACCGCCAGGTCGAAGCGCTCGGCCGGCGACGCGGCGGACTGATGAAGGTCTCCGCCGGCATCGACCGGTTCGGCGGCAAAGGCATCCTTCGGCACGTGCCCTTTGGCGGTAATCCACTGCGCGGCGTCCTGCTGCAGCCGGGCGTCGATGTCGATGCCGTTCTCGTTGTACCCGAGCACTCCGCTCAGGCGCTCGTACTTGAACTGCCGGAAGGCGCCGCTCCGAACCTCGAACGTTGCCGAGATGTCCGGGCGTGCAGTGGTGCCGCGGACGTCCGCCGTCGCGTCGAGCACGCCGGTGAACTGCGGCGGGCGGAGCAGCAGCGCGTCGACGGACGCGAGTTCGACGCCCGTGGCGGTCACGTGAATCGCTTCCCCGGGCTGCCCGAGCACGCCTTCGGCGGTCAGTTGTTGCGGCCCGCTGGCCAGGGTCAGGTCGCGGACTTCGATGCGGTCGCCGCCGTATTTGACCGTCGGCGTCACGCCGTCCGGCACCGACCACATCTGATTCCCGGTCTGCAGGACCAGCCGATCGAGTCGCGCCTCCTGGTACTCCGGGCGAATCGACAGGATGCCTGCCGCGTCCAGCGTGCGCTGCGGCTGGCGCGCCGAGCCGTCGAAGGTGATCCGGTTCTGCTCGTAGCCGAGCGTCGCGTCCACCTGATTGAACTGCTGGCCCGCGGCGGTCACGAAGAGCGCGCGCGTGGTCGCATCGACATGAATCCGTGATTGGTCGAGGTGGGGAAGCCTCGCTTCGAACGTGGATGTTGACGACAGCGCGCCGGTGTCCTCGTAGGCAAACTGGTCGAGATTGAGCGTGCCCTTCGCGATGAGTTCGGAGGCATTGCCGGAGACCGTCGCGTCCACCCGCATCGATCCCTCGATTGGCAGATCGAACGACCGGCCAACTTCGGCAAGCCGCTGCGTATTGCCGGTCACCTTGAGGTCCGAGTCCCCCTCGTACCCGAGCGCGAGCGTTCCGGACGCGGTCGCATTGAGATCGCGGCCCGCGACCTCGAGTGCGCGAACGGTTGCCATGCGGCCGGCATAGTCGGCGTCGAGGCTCGCACGATCGATGGCGTAGCCGTCCAGTTTCACGGCGTCGAGTGCGATCTGGCCGCTCGCGGTGACGTTGTCGGCCGTCACGCCGCGCGACAGGCCGTCGATGGTGGCGGCGACACTCAGATGGCCGCCCAGCGTCCCAGTCGGTTCCGGACGACCGGTCAGCGTCGCCGCGTCAAGGTCCGCAAACGTGCCGTTCACGCGGACATCGGCGCGGTCCTGCTTCACGGTCGCGTCGATCTGGACCGCCTGGGCTCGTCCTCCAAAGAGCGCCGCCTCGTCGAGGCTTGCGGCGATGGTCGCGTCGATCGCCGGCAGCGATGTCCCGCGTCCATCGGCCACGATGTGACCGGATACGTCGCTCTTGTAGCGGTTGTCGGCCAGGGCCGGAATCGAGAACGAGCGGCCAAGCTGTTCGACATTGAGGTGGCGTACCGTGGCATCGGCCGAATAGGCGAGCGCGCGGCTTCTGACTGAGACGCGCGCCCGTGATCCGCTAAGCAGTTCAAGACCGGGGACGCGAGAATGTTCGAACCTGAAGTCCGCGTCGATCCGTCGCCCTTTCGCGGTGGCGACCGGGAGCGGTTGAGTGCCTTTCGCGTGAAAGGCGGCGGAGACGTCGGTCGCGACCGCCGGCGCGCCAATGGTGCGAGGCAGCGCATCGAGGTTCAGGCGTTTGACGTGGCCGCGCAGGTCGAACGCGATCGGCCGGCTGCCCTCCGGGAGCGTGACCGTGCCGCGGGCGTCACCGCTCGCGCGATACGCGGCGAATCTGGCCGCGATGTCCGCGCGGCCCGAGTCGAGACGCGCCGTGAGGCTGACGGCGTCGGCCTGGTAGCCGGCGGCGGCACCGCGCACCTCCGCCGCCACGGTTCCGCTCACAGCACGAAGGTCAGGCCACGCGCTGCTTCTGAGGTCCAGCCCGATCCGACCAGTCAGGTCGCTCGTCTGCCGTGCGTCGTTCAGGAGCGGCGCGAGATTGAGGTGCTCGACGTCGACGGTGCCGTTGATCGACTGTGGCGTGGACATCAGGTCTGCGACGCCGTCGATCCGCGCGCGTCCGGCCGTGGACTCGGTGGCCGCGGAAATCGTCAGCTGCGACAGCGGTCCGCGAGCGTCCACCGATAGCGACGGGGTCAGCTTGACGGTGCTGATGGCCGGGACAATGCGTCCGATTTCAGGCAGCGACACCCGTTCGGAGCGAGCCTTGATGTCCACGGTTGGCGTCCCGGCGAGCCCGTTGACGCTGGCGTCCGCCGTCAAGCGCGACTCGTCGGTTTCGAGGATTAACCCTTCGATGCCGATGTCTTCTGCCGTTCCGGCGAAGCGGCCGCTGAGGGTATGAAGGGCCAGCGCCGGCTCGGACGCGCGGAACGACGCGCGAGCGACCGAGACGTCATATCGCTCGCCATCCGACTTCACCGAGAACTCGCCGTTCACCCGTTCGACGCGCTTCGGGATGTTCACGCCCTCCGGCGGGGTGGCGTCGTCGATGTGGACTTCGCCGTCCTCGATGACGATGCGCGTGACCTCGAAGGTCGTGCCGCCGTCCTGTTTCTCGCTCGGCTTGAAGAGATCGCGTCCGACCCATCCCGACGCGGTTCGCCGGAGGCGCACGACCGGATGCTCGATGCGGATCTCGCGAATCGCGTGGCCGGCGCGGATGACCGCCCAGATGTTGTATTTGACGGTGACTCGCGACACGGAGACCAGCGTGTGATCGTCGCTGAGGATGGAGACGTCGCCGAACCCGACTTCGCGCAGGAAGCTGCCTTCGAGCCGCCGGACCATGAGCTGGCCGTTGATCAGGCGGTTGGTCTCACTGACCAGGTACTTGCGCAGCCAGTCGTGAAACCAGTCGGTCCGGGAAACGACCACCGCGGACAGCGTGACGCCAATGCCCAACGTGAACACCACGAGGACGACGAAGAGCAGGCGGCGCAACAGTCCGTAGGGGGAAATGGTCACGCCGTGCCCGGAGCAAGATCGCTGCCTGGGGCATCGCGCTTGCACGGATGGCGTCGTGCCCAAACAAACGCGCGAAGCTCATGTGCAGGCCGTGCTCGTCGACATCGACGGCACGCTGCTCGATAGCAATCATGCCCACGCCGTCGCCTGGAGTGACGCGCTCCGCGACTTCGAGTACGAAGTCACGGTCGAAGTCGTCCGCTCGCTGATCGGCATGGGCGGCGACAAACTCCTGCGTGTCGTCGCCGACCTCGATCCCGAGGAAGGCAAAGGCCGGCAGATCGCCGCACGGAAGACGGAAATCTTTTCAGCGCTGCTCCCGCGCATCCATCCGACGCCAGGCGCCCGCCTGTTCGTCGAGCGGCTGATTCGCGAAGGGATCGTGGTGGTCGTTGCGACGTCGGCCAGCGAGAACGAGGCCTGGTCGCTGCTGGAGCAGGCCGGCGTGGCCAGCCAAATCGATTCGATCAGTACGCCGGACGATCTGGCGTCGAAGCCGGAGCCGGATGTGGTCCTCCGGGCGCTGGCGCTCGCCGGCACACCGCCACAGCGGACGGTCCTGATCGGCGATACACCATTCGACGTCGACGCGGCACTGAGGGCCGGTGTCGCCACGATCGCGATGCGCTGCGGTGGCTGGTGGGCCGATGAAGCGCTCGGCCGCGCCCTCGCGATTTACGATCATCCGAAAGCGCTGCGGGCCGAATTCGATAACTCCGCGCTCGCGGGGCCCGGGTGGTGTGCTCGGCATTCGGTCGGGCCTGGCGCAGGGGCTGGGGGCTGGGGGCTGGGGGCTGGGGACTGGGGACTGGGGTTAGGGCAGCGCCACCTTCAGTGACGCTTGAAGATGCGGCCCTTATCCAGCCCAAACGACGGCTGATTCCGCGTGCCGGAAATCCTGATTGGAATCGCCGCGCCGCCGCCCTCGCGGCGAAATAGCCAGTCGGCCGGCTTCAGCAGCCAGCGTTTGTAGCCGGTGGTCATCTGCGACACCTTCGCGTCCGTGTACGCCGTCCCGGAAAAGTCGATCGCTTCGCTGAGCAATCCGTAAGTGCCGGTCAACTGGACGATGGAGCCGGGCACGTTGAAGGACACTCGCGGGATATCCAGACGTCCGTTCGCCAGCGCAAAGGTGCCGTTGAAGTGGGAGGAGACCCGCGCCGTGGCCGCCGTCTTCAGGCCGCGTGTTCGCTGACTCAACCCGTCGATCTTGGCCTGGACCTCGGCGTTCGAGAATCGCGTGTCGGCGATCGAGAACGCGCCATCGAGCTGCAGCTTCTTGACGACGTCCATGTCCCCTGGCGGCAGCAGAAGGTTCGTCGTCAACCTGAGCGCGCCGGACATCGGCGGCAGCGCTGTGTTGACGGCCAGACGCAGGACGTCCTCGATCCGGCCCTGGTCGATCGTGACGCTCAACGTCACGGTGCGGCCGTCGACGCCGGGTTTGCCGATGACGCCGCCCTTCGCCACGATCGACGTGTTGAGAAACGACGCCTGGATCTCGTCGAGCATCGTATTGCCGTTCGTACCGTCGGTCGTGGCGCGATAGCGGGTGTGGAGCGCCATCGGATGGCCGCCGGCCCGCACCGTGAAGTCCGGCGTGTCGGTTTCGCCGTTGATCGCAATGCGATCCAGCGAACCGCCAAACGACCCGTGCGCCGAGAGAATTCCCGAGATCCCCTTGAAGACCCCGAGGTCGGCCCGATCGAACGTGAAGCTGCCTTCGAGCGGCGTCTCGCGCGGGTTGCCGGCCTGCCAGGGACCGAACGATCCAGAGGTTTCGATGTCGCCGGGCGGGACCGCGTTGGTCAGCGTCGCGTCGAACGGCATGGCGCGGTCTGCGGCGACAGACAGCATCCGCAATGCGTGAATGCCCCAGACCCGCGGCTTCTTGCCCTCTTCCTTGGGAATGATCGCGAGTTGTCCGTCCGTTGCGATGAGTTCGTCGATGACCAGCGTCTTCGCCGTGGTGGCGGCCGTCGATGGTGCGGCCGACGGACCCTCATCGTCATCCGCCCGGTGGCGCGGATCGTCCGGGTCGTCGCGATTGCGATCGGGAGGAATCTGAATGTCGAGGCGCGTCAGCACAACACGTGCGACGTGGCGGCGGAGCAGATCGATGAGGCCGCTTTCGGCCGAGAAGTGCGCGATGGAAATCAGCGGCGGAACGTCGCGCCGTCCGTGGTGGCGAATCGTGAGCCCCGAGCCTTCGGCGCGCAAGCGAGGCAGCACGCGGAAGTGCAGGTCAGCGAGCTCGACTTCCGCATCGAGCTGACGGCCGAGTGTTTTGATCAGCGCAACTCTGGCGCTGTCGGAGTGCAGCGGAACAATCGTTCCGATGGCGAGCAGGAGCAGTCCGAACGCGCTGGCGGATCCGATCGCCGCCACGCGCCACGGATGATGGCGGCGGCGTCGATCGCCGGCGAGTCGCAAGTGAGCGGCTGGCACCATCGTCACGCGCGTCTCTCCGGTTCAGGGCTAGCCGCAGGCGCTGTGGCCGACGATGTACCAGAGCACGATCACGCTGAACGGAACTCCCAGAATCCAGGCGGCGATGTAGCGCATTGCTGACCTCCGCGAGAGGGAAGTGCAAGTTCATCGCCACTCAAGGTGGCCAAGCGGGGTCGGACACCGGAACGATCGCCGGGTGTCTGACCCCGGGCGAAATCGCGGACGGAATAGCTCTGCTCAATCTGAGCAGCCGCCGAACGTCAGCGCGGTGTTGCGGTTCCTGGCGTCCAGGACGGCGGATCGCTGGCGGGAAAGGAGTCTTCGAGCGTGTTGTCGATCGCGGCGGATTGCTTCGCCGTCTTCACCGGTTTGGCGGGCATCGCGCGGAATCCTGCAGCCATCGCCAGGCCGCAGAGGCTGAGATAGAGAACTTTTCGATTCATGTGATCACATCCTGCCGGTTCTGCGTGCAAGACTCGCGACCGTCGCCACGAGCTCGCCGGGATCGACCGGTTTGGCAAGGTGCGTCTGGAATCCGGCGAGCAAGGCACGCTTGCGATCCTCGACTCGAGCGAGCGCGGTGAGCGCCGCGGCCGGCACCGACGAGGTTGGGCCGCCCATCTGACGGAGGTGTTGCATGAACTCGTAGCCGTCCTGCTCGGGCATGCCGATGTCGCTGATGATCACGTCGGGCTTGAAGCCGCGTGCCAGCGAATCCAGCGCTTCCCTCGCGCTGCCACACGCCGACACTTGAGCGCCCGCGTCGGCCAGCAGCCGTTCGAGCAGTTCGCGCGCGTCCTCTTCATCGTCGACAATCATCGCGACAATGCCGTTCAGCGTGACGCCGTAGCGCAGGGCCGGATCCGCCGGCTCGAGGTCCGCCGCGACACCGGCTAGCGCGAGCGGCAGCCTGACGGTGAAGAGCGCGCCCTTACCCGCCCCCTCGCTCGACGCTTCGACCGATCCGCCGTGCATCTCGACCAGGTTCTTGACGATCGCGAGGCCGAGCCCCAGGCCGCCGTGGCGGCGCGTCGAAGACGAATCGCCCTGTCGGAATCGCTGAAACACCTGTGGGAGCACGTCAGGCGCGATGCCTTGACCGGTGTCGCCGACATCGAGCACGACGTGGCTGCCGACCTTGCGCAGGGTGACGTGGACCAGTCCACCGCGATTGGTGAACTTGATCGCGTTGCTCACCAGGTTCCAGACAATCTGCTGCAGCCGTCCGGGGTCGCCTTGAATCACCGCCGCCGACCCGAGCACCTTGATCAGGCGGATCCCCTTGGCGTCGGCGGCTGGCTGCGCCGAGGTGAGCGCTTCTTCGATGACCGCGGCCATGTCGACGCGCCGCACTTCGAGCGGGAGCTTGCCCGACACGATCCGGCTCACGTCCAGCAGGTCGTCGATCATCTGCGACTGGCGTCGTGAGTTGCGATCGATGACGTCCAGCGCCTTGCTCATCGTTTCCTGGCTCTTGTCCTGTTTGAGCACGCCGATCCAGCCGACGATGGCGTTGAGCGGTGTGCGCAGTTCGTGCGACAGGGTGGCGAGGAACTCGTCCTTGACGTGCGCGGCATGCTCGGCTTCCGAGCGCGCCGACCGCTCGCTGGCGAGCAGGTGTTCCTTTTCGACTTCGTTGCGCTTCTGGTCGGTCACGTCCCGCGCGATGCAGACGACGTTGGCCACGCTGTCGTCGGCGCTGCGGATTGGCGTCAGGATGACGTCCCACCAGCGGTCGTCGCCGCTCCGCGTCTGCCGCAACGCCTGAAACCGCGACTGCCCGCCGGCGGCGGCCGCCGTATAGGCTTCGCGCGCCAGCGTGCGATTCTCGCCCCACTGATCGATCCAGGGCTGCCCCGTGACCGCGGCGGCGTCGTCGATCTCGAGGAGCCGCAGGCCGGGACCGTTGGTCGAGACGAGACGCCCGGTCGCGTCGAGGACCTGGATGCAATCGCCGGAGCTCTCGAGCACGCTGCGATTGAAGCTTTCGCTGCGGCGGAGTTCCTGGGATGTCGCGCGCGCCGACAACTCCGCCGACTCCCGTCCGGCGCTTTCGATCGCGAGCGCGACGCGGCGCCGTTCGAAGTCGCGGTCGACGGCGACGGCGACAAACGCGAGGGAACCCGCGATGCTGAGGCAGAGGATGGCGAAGATCAGCGCCGCCCGGCGGGCGAGCCGCGCGGTCGACGCGCGCTGGTCGAGCAGATCGTCTTCCGTGTCCTTCAATTGCGCTTCGAGGGCGCGCGCTTCGTCCATCAAGCGCTGGCCGACGCCTGACGCAATCCGGTCGAGCGCCTCGCGCGTCCGGCCGGCCTGATAGTCGCTGACCGCGGATTGCAGCTCCCCCAGGCGTGCGCGGCTGATGCGAGCCAGCGAGACGGCGCGCTCAACCTGAACCGGATTGTCCTGGACGAGCGTCGTCAGCTCGTTGGCGGCGTCCATGATGCGCGGTGCGGCGTCGTTGTACGGCGCCAGGAACGGCACGCTGCCGGTGAGGAGAAAGCCGTGGGCGCCGGTCTCGGCGTCGAGGAGGCCGGTGTGGACGCGGTCGATCGCCGCCAGCACCTGGTAGGTGTGACCGACGAGTCCGGCGGCGGTCGAGAAACGGAAGTACTGCCGCGCCGTCAGTCCGCCCGTGATGAGCAGAAACACGACGGCGACGAGAAGCGTGATCCGCCACCAGCGCGACACGCGGAGGTCGCGCTTCGCATGGGGACGAGCGGTCATCAGGCGGGACCCGATTCGGTGATCCCGCACTCCTTGATCTTGTTCAAGAGCGTCTTGTAGCTGACGCTCAGATACTCCGCCGTCTTGCGGCGATTCCAGCGGAACCGGGTCAGCGCCTGCTCGATCGCCTCCCGCTCGGCGCGCATGGCGGCGCTCCGCGCCAGAGCCTGCAGATCGATGTGACCGTTGCCGGCGACGTCGTGGGTCTCGTGAGGCATTCCTCCGTTGCGTGCCGCGTGCGAGTCGGAGAACGTCTCGACGGGTGCGGCCACGGCGGGGGCCGGCAGTGGTTCGGCGACTGGTGCGGCCGCGACGGGCGCTGGTGCGCTGGGCGCCGCTGGCGCTGCCGCGGCCTCGGTCGTGGCGGCCATCAGCCTGGCGTGATCGAGCTCAGACAGGATGAGCGCTTCCTCGCGCAGGACGACGAAACGCTTCATCATGTTCTCGAGCTCGCGGATGTTGCCCGGCCACGGGTAACTCAGTAGCGCGTCAAGCAGCTGCGGGCTCGGGCGGAGCGGCGGCCGCCGGTAGACGCGGCCGTATTTGGACAGGAAGAATTCGACGAGCGCCGGGATCTCTTCGCGGCGGTCGCGCAGCGCCGGGACCCGCAGCTCGATGACCTGCATCCGGTAGTAGAGGTCTTCCCGGAAGGTTCCCGCCCGCATCATCGCTTCGAGATTGCGGTTGGTGGCCGCGATGATCCGGACATCGACGTCGATCGGGCGGTTGCTGCCAAGCCGTGTGAACTGCCGATCCTGCAGGACGTGGAGGATCTTTGCCTGCAGCGCGGCCGGCATCTCACCGATCTCGTCCAGCATGATCGTGCCGTGTTGTGCGTACTCGAACTTGCCGACGCGCGTCGCGCCGGCACCGGTGAACGCGCCGCGCTCGTGGCCGAACAGCTCGCTCTCGAGCAGATCGGCCGGCAGCGCCGCGCAGTTCACCTTCACGAAGCCTTTGGACCGCCGATCGGAGCGGCGGTGCAGCTCGCGCCCGATGACGTCCTTGCCGACGCCGCTCTCGCCGCGAATCAGCACATCGACATCGCTGTCGGCGATCCGCTCGACCATGGCCATCACCGGCCGCATGGCCGCACCAAGACGCCAGCACACCTGCGCGCCTTCGGGGTCCTCGCTCATCTGCGCCCCGAGGCGGGCGACTTCGGCGCTGAGCGACTCGCGCTCGAGCGCGTTGCGAATCGCCGCTTCGAGCGCCGCCTCGCCAACACCCTCAGGGTCCCCAGGTTTCAGCACGTAGTCGGCGGCACCGAGCCGTACCGCTTCGACAATGGTCGCGGGCGCCTGCCGGCCGGAGAGCATGATCACCTGCGAGTTGGGCTGCAGCTGGCGGATGACACGCAGCGTTTCGAGGCCGTCCAGATCCGGCATCAACACATCGAGCAGAACGACCTGGGGCGCGCCGCCCGCCTTCAGGGCGTCGAGCAGCTCCTTGCCGCTGTGGAAGATGTCCACTTCATAGCCACGCGTGCCGAGCAGGGTCTTCAGGAATTCGGTGAACGCCGGATCGTCGTCGACCAGCGCCAGTTTGGCTGTCATGAGCGTGACTCCTGAGGAAGGGCGATGCCGACGGTTCCACGAACAACGGCAGCGGTCCACGTACGGCCGTGAGCATGGGCAATGGTCCGGCAGGCGAGCGGCAGGACCAGGCCGTGGCCGCCGCGCCACGGATCGAACGGATCGTCGGCGCCGGAAAGAGCGGCGAAGTGGTCCGCGTCACCGCCGAACAGAAACCGTACGCTGGCCGCGTCACCCGCCACCAGCACACGCGGCGGCCAGTCCTTCGGCGCCTTGTTGGCGGCGCCAATCACCGTTGCGACGGCATCGGCGAGCACGTCGAGCCGTGCCGCACGGACGCTGCCGGTCAATTGATCCTCCACGACGTCGAACGAGACGGGTCTACCGCCTGACGCCATATATGCGGCGCGCACACGCTCGACGAAGAGCGGCGCGGCTTCGCGGCTCGACGCGGGCTCAGCGGGCGGAGGAGTGGTAAATGCGGTGGCATCGGTGCACAAACGCGCGATACGGCTGAGTGCGTCCATAGTTTGTGCCAACACCCGTTCCCGCTGGGTCTCGTCGGCTAACCGCTGGTCCTTGAGAAGCCGCAGATACCCCTGAGCGACTCCCAAGGGCGCCCGAAGGTCATGAATGAGAAGGTTCAGCGCCTTTTCCGCGTCGGTTTCCTGTAAGTTGTTGTGTGGCACAGATGTTGAAGCCTAAGTCCTCAAAAAACCAGGGACTTATCCTTGCCTCGCATTCTCATTGTTGACGACTATCCGGACGCGCTCGACGTCTGGGAACTCTATCTGCGCGCCGCCGGTTTCGACGTGCTGACGGCGCCCGATGGCCGCAGCGCCTTCGCC
>CAZOAZ010000038.1:0-63789 GCA_964577955.1 uncultured Bifidobacterium sp.
AACCTCTAACCTCTAACCTCTAACCTCTAACCTCTAACCTCTAACCTCTAACCTCCGGCTTCGATCGGCCACGACCGTGACCTGCATGTCGCGCGCAAGGTTGACGATCCGTTGCACCAGTGCCGCGGCGAACCACGATCGGAGCGTGCTGGGCTTTTCGCGCGCGACGAAGACCTGCGTCACGCGGTTCATGCGCGCGAAGGTCACGACCGTCTCGGCGACGTTGGTGCCCTGCAGGACCCGCGTTTCGATCTGCAGCCCGCGGGCGAAGTTCAGGTGGCGCTCCAGCGCCTCGCGTTCTTCCGCGGACAAGTTCTCGAAGTCCGGGCTCGCGGTGACGTAGACGGCAAAGCAGTCGGCGTGAAGGTAGTCGGCGACGCGACGGCCGCGGCGGATGAGCGCGGCGCTCGCCGGATCGGGGCCGACGAGCAGCAGCAGCCGTTCGCGCGAACCGGCAGGCTCGGAACTCGGAACCCGGGAACCCGGAACCCGGAACCCCTCCGATGAGTCATCGTCAGGGAACCGACTCTCGATGGCGTACGCGGCCTGTCGCATCGCCAGCTCGCGCAGCGCCACCAGCGTCGACTCCTGGAAGAAGTTCTGCAGTGCCGCCTGTGCGCGCTCCGGCGCGTAGATCACACCGCGCGCCAGACGATTGAGCAGCGCCCGCGGTGTCAGGTCGACCATCACGACTTCGTCGGCCTGCTTGAGGACCCAGTCGGGAATGGTCTCGCGCACGCGGACACCGGTGCTCTGCCAAATCTGGTCGTTCAGGCTCTCCAGATGCTGCACGTTCATCGTCGTCAGGACGTCGATGCCGGCGTCGAGCAGGACGTGGACGTCTTCCCATCGTTTGGCGCGCGGGGAGCCGGGCACGTTCGTGTGCGGGAACTCGTCGACAATGGCGACGGCCGGGTGGCGGCGGAGGATGGCGGCGGTGTCCATCTCCTCGAGCCGGGTGCCCTTGTAGTCCAGGACCGTGCGCGGGACCGTCTCGAGCCCTTCGCTGAGGGCGATCGTCTCCTTCCGGCCGTGCGGCTCGAAGTAGCCGATGACGACGTCCACGCCACGCTGTTTCAGCTCGTGGCCCTCGGTCAGCATCTGGTAGGTCTTGCCGACGCCGGCGGCGTAGCCGAGAAAGACCTTCAGGCGGCCGCGATGCCGGCCGTCTCCGGCGCCGGTCACTGGGGGAACACCCGGACGTCGATCCCTTCGGCGTCGCGAATCAGGCGATCGAGCGGCGTGCCGCCGAGGCGCGAGCGCCAGTTGCGGTGAATGCTGTGGCCGACAAAGATCTGCGTGATGCCGTGCGCTCGCGCGTAGTCGAGGATCGTGGCGATCGGATCCTTGCCGTGGAGATTGTCGACGTGGGCCTGCTGGGCGCGCGCGAGGGTGGCGTTGCGATCGAGCGCCATCTGATCCTCAGCCGTGAGGTTGTCCTGGGTCACGTAGATGGCGTAGAGCTCGCCGTGAAAGCGATCCGCGTTCCGCCGGCCGCTGGCGAGCATCTTGGCGGCGTTCGCCCGCGGGGTCATGCAGACCAGGATGCGCTCCTGTGTGCCCCAGGACGACTGGAGACCGTGGCTGTGCAGATACGATTCGAGCTGGCGATCCACGACATCCGCCGTCAGCAGCAGCGCGCGGCGCCGGAGCTGCGACAGCTTCACCGCATCGATCGTCGCGTCGGCGCCGGGCGGGGCATCGACGACCACGACTTCGTCGGCATGGTCGATGAACGCCTGTGGCACGGTCTCGACGCGGGTTTTATCGAGGATGTTGCGGACGAACTCCTGCTGCTCGGCGATGTACTCCAGATTGATTGAGGTCAGCACCGAAATGCCGGCGGCGAGAATCTCCTCGACATCCTCATAGCGCCTGGCGTGCCGGCTGCCGGGCGGATGGTCGTAGGCGAGACCGTCGACGAGACACACCTGGGGGCGACGGGCGAGCACCGCGGGCACGTCGATCACCGGCACGCCGCCAACGTTCAGGGTCGGAATGTTCTCGAGCGTCCGCAGGACCTGTGCGGCCTCCGGGGTCTCATCTGGTTGCGCTGCGGCAACCACGACGTCCTCGCCGCGCGCCCGCCTGCGGCGCCCTTCGTCGAACAGCTTGAACGACTTGCCGACGCCGGACGCGTAGCCGAGAAACACCTTCAGTTGGCCACGATGCTCGGCCCGTTCCTCCGCTTCGATCTTGCGGAGCAGCGCCTCCGGGTCGCGTTGTGTCGAGCGATCATCGCCGCCGGTCATCGGTCAGGGACTCCACGGCGCGAATCTTAGCTACTTTTTCGCTGCTGCCTGATCCAGCGCCAGGTTCAGCTCGAGGACGTTGACGCGCGGCTCGCCAAGGAATCCAAAGTCGCGCCCTTCGGTGTGCTCGCGGACAAGTGCCTGCACCTGGTCGACGGCGACGCCGCGCGCCCTGGCCACACGAGCGGTCTGGGCCTGAGCATTGGCCGGACTGATGTGCGGGTCCAGCCCGGACGAGGACGCGGTCACCGCATCAGCCGGAATCGGCGTCTGCGGCGTGAAGACGAGCGGCGTCTTCGCGTCGCTGAAGGCGTTGATCAGTTTCAGATCGTCGAGCTGGCCTTCGGCGTCCTTGAACGACTCGATCGGCGCCGACGATGTGTAAGGGAGCTCGTTCTCGACGACGTAGTGGACGACCCGTGTCTTGATGCCGACGAAATCGGCGACGTCGTTTCCTTTCTCGTCCTTCTTGGTGGTGCCGTTGATCAGCTTCGCGCTGGTCGGGCCGAGGTTCGAGCCGGCGCTCGCCGTCGGGTCGTAGCCGCCGCCGGCCGCCGAGGGCCGCGGATGAAAGTATTCCGGCTTGCTGAAGTTCTGACCGATGAGCCGCGAACCGACCACCTCGCCGTTCGCGGTGATCAGGCTTCCGTTCGCCTTGTCGGCGAAGAGCGCCTGGGCAATCGCCGTGACGACCGCCGGGTAGAGGAGGCCGGTCAGGACCGTCATCACCAGCATCATCAGAAATCCCGTCTTGAGTTCTTTGATCATGTGTTACGCACTCCGGTGGGGTCCGGCTTCAGCCGGACCTGAATGTGTCGTCGCTACGCCAAATGCAGCAACCCCAGAATCCGATCGATCGCCCAGATGCATGGGAAAGGTGCCAACAGGCCACCCACTCCGTAGATCAACAGGTTGCGGCGCAGCATGTGCGCCGCGCTCTGCGGGCGGTACTTCACGCCGCGCAGCGACAGCGGGACCAGCGCGACGATGATCAATGCGTTGAAGATGACCGCCGACAGCACCGCGCTCTCAGGCGTCCGGAGAAACATGATGTTGAGGGCGTTCAGCGCTGGATACGTCACCATGAACATCGCCGGGATGATCGCGAAGTACTTCGACACGTCGTTCATGATCGAGAACGTCGTCAGGGCGCCGCGGGTAATCAGGAGCTGCTTGCCGATGGCGACGACTTCGATCAGCTTGGTCGGGTTGCTGTCGAGATCGACCATGTTGCCGGCCTCGCGGGCCGCGGTCGTGCCGGTGTTCATCGCCAGGCCCACGTCGGCCTGCGCGAGCGCCGGCGCGTCGTTGGTGCCGTCGCCGGTCATCGCGATCATGCGGCCGCCGGCCTGTTCCTTCCTGATGTACTCGAGTTTGTCCTTCGGCGTCGCCTGGGCCAGGAAGTCGTCGACGCCCGCCTCTGAGGCAATCGCGGCGGCGGTCAACGGGTTGTCGCCGGTGACCATCACCGAACGGATGCCCATGGCGCGGAGCTGCGCGATCCGCTCCTTCATGCCGACCTTGACGATGTCCTTGAGGTGGATGATGCCGAGCAGCCTCGGACCGTCCGCGACGGCCAGGGGCGTGCCGCCGGTCCGGGCGATCGAGTCCGAGATCTCGGTCACGTCCGGAGGAATCCGGCCGCCCTGTTCCTTGACGAAGGCCACGATCGCGTCGGTCGCACCCTTGCGGAGCTGACGCCCTTCGATGTCGACGCCGCTCATCTTGGTGAACGCCGAGAACGGGATGAAGTGCGCGTGGTGGGCCGCCACGTCTCGACCGCGCAGCGAGTACTTCTCCTTGGCCAGGACGACGATCGACCGGCCCTCCGGCGTTTCGTCGGCAAGGCTCGAGAGCTGCGCCGCGTCGGCGAGCTCGCCTTCCGTCACGCCGTTGGCGGCGATGAACGCCACGGCCTGTCGGCTGCCGAGCGTGATCGTGCCGGTCTTGTCGAGCAGCAGGGTGTTCACGTCGCCCGCTGCCTCGACCGCCTTGCCGCTCATCGCCAGGACGTTGTGCTGCATCACGCGGTCCATGCCGGCGATACCAATCGCCGACAGCAACCCGCCAATCGTGGTCGGAATCAGACAGACGAGCAGCGCGGTGTAGACGGCGACCGTCGGCGCCGCACCCGCGCCGGCCGCATTCACGCTGTACACCGCCAATGGCACCAACGTGGCGACGGCGAACAGAAAGATGATCGTCAACGCGGCGATCATGATGTTCAGCGCGATCTCGTTGGGTGTCTTCTGCCGTTCGGCGCCTTCGACCAGCGCAATCATGCGGTCGAGGAAGGTTTCGCCGGGATTCGAGGTGATCTTGATGGTGATGTGGTCCGAGAGCACCCGGGTGCCGCCGGTGACGGCGCTGCGGTCGCCGCCCGATTCGCGAATCACCGGCGCGCTCTCGCCGGTAATCACCGATTCGTCGACCGTCGCGATCCCCTCGACGACCTCACCGTCGCCGGGGATCACGTCGCCGGCGGCGCACAGAACGACGTCGCCGGCGCGCAGTTTGGAGGAGGACACCTTCTCGATGCGCCCGTTGTCGGCGCGCCGGTTGGCGATGGTGTCGCTCTTGGTCTTGCGGAGCGACTCGGCCTGGGCCTTGCCCCTGGCCTCGGCCATCGCTTCGGCGAACGTCGCAAACAGCACGGTGAACCAGAGCCACAGATCGATCTGCAGCTCGAAACCGATGCCCTTCGCGCCCGCCGCGATGTCGCGGATCAGGAACAGCAACACCAGCGCCGCACCGATCTCGACGACGAAGATCACCGGGTTCTTCATCAGCGTGATCGGATTCAGCTTCAGCACCGAATCCTTCAGCGCCCGTCGCAGAATCTCCGGATCGAACAGCGGTCGCGACCGGACCAGCTTCTTCGGGATGAGCGCGTCGTCGCCGGATGGCGTCGGCGCCAGGGGAGCCGCCGGTGTGGGAAATGAAGTAGTAGCCATGGCTTAGCTCACGATTGGAAACGACTGGACGATCGAGGAGAAGAGGGCGTCCTGATGCATCAGGAAGTGCTCGACGATCGGACCGAGCGACAGCGCCGGAAAGAATGTGAGCGCGCCGACGACGATTACGGTCGCGACCAGCAAACCGACGAAGAGTGGCCCGTGCGTCGGCAGCGTGCCAGCGGATGTCGGTACCAGTTTCTTGGCCGCCAGGCTCCCGGCGATCGCCAGCGCCGGGATGATGAACAGGAAGCGCCCGAACAGCATCGCCAGACCAAGCGTCAGGTCGTACCAGGGGGTATTGACCGTGATGCCGGCGAACGCGCTCCCGTTGTTTTCGGAGGCGCTGGTGTAGGCGTACAGGATCTCGCTCAGGCCGTGCGGACCGGCGTTGTTCAGATTCGCGATCGCCGGACCGCCCGGATTCCAGTAGCTGCCTTTCTCGAAGGGAACGGCGATCGTGATGCCGGAGAACACCAGAATCAGGAAGGACGTCGCGAGGATGGCGAAGAACGCCATCTTCACTTCCTTCTGTTGGATCTTCTTGCCCAGATACTCCGGTGTGCGCCCGACCATCAGCCCGGCGATGAACACGCCGACGATGGCGTAGAGCAGCATGCCGTAGAGGCCGGCGCCGACGCCGCCGAAGATCACCTCGTCGGTCTGCATGTTGAACAGCGGCACCAGGCCGCCGAGCGGCGTGAGACTGTCGTGCATCGTGTTCACCGCGCCGCTACTGGCGTCGGTCGTGACCGTCGCGAACAGCGTCGAGCCGGCGATGCCGAACCGCGTTTCCTTGCCCTCCATGTTGCCGCCGGACTGCCCGTCAGTCGCCGACGCTTCGAGGCCGGCGTTGGCCAGAATCGGGTTGCCCGCCTGTTCGGCCGGATAGGCGACGAACACACCCATGAAGAACATGATCGCCATCGCCCAGAACAGCGCCCAGCCCTGTCGGGTGTCGTTCACCATGCGGCCGAATGTGTAGGTGAGCGCCGCGCCGAGGACGAAGATCAGCATCATCTGGAACAGGTTCGTGAACCCGTTCGGATTCTCGAAGGGATGGCCGGAGTTGGCGTTGAAGAATCCGCCGCCATTGGTCCCGAGCTGCTTGATGACTTCCTGCGAAGCCACCGGACCCTGCGCGATCGTCTGCGTGGCGCCTTCAACCGTTTTGGCGACCGTATAGGGATGGAAGTTCTGAATGACGCCCTGCGAGCAGAACACCAACGCGCCGACGATGGCCATCGGCAGCAGGACATACAGCGTTCCGCGGGTCAGATCGACCCAGAAGTTGCCAAGCGTGGCGGTTTCGTGACGCGCGAACCCGCGAATGAGCGCAATCGCCACCGCCAGACCAGCGGCCGCCGAGACGAAGTTCTGCACCGCCAGGCCGGCCATCTGCACCAGATAGCTCATCGCCGACTCGCCGCTGTACCACTGCCAGTTCGTGTTGGTCATGAAGCTGACGGCGGTGTTGAACGACTGATCGGGGCTGACCTGGGCGGCGCCGAAGCCCTGCGGGTTGAGCGGCAGCAGCCCTTGCAGCCGCATCAGCGCATACGGAAACAGGAACGCGAAGAGACTGAACGCGAGTAGTGACGCCGCGTAGCCGGTCCACTTCTGTTCCTCGGTCTCGCGCACGCCGCAGGCCTTGTAGACCAGCACCTCGAGCGGTCGAAGCACCGGATGCAGGAACGTCCGCCGGCCCTGGAACAGCTGCGACATGAACAGGCCGATCGGCTTCGTGAGCAGCAGGATCAGGCCGAAGAACACGAGAATCTGCAGAACGCCCAGACTGGTCATGACAACGCCTCAAAACTTCTCGGGCCTGAACATCGCCCACCCGAGGTACACGAGCAGAAACACGGACACGACGCCGGACACGATGTAGTCGAACACGTCCGCCTCCTACGCGCGCTCGCAGGCCTTGGTGATTCCCCAGAGCGCTAGAAATCCGATGACGCCGATTCCGACGTACAACAGGTCAAGCATGTGACTGCTCCTTGTGTTCGGCGGTATCGACGAACACGACGAAATGTCCTGCCGCTTCGAGGTCCCAGCGCCAGCGTAGAAACCGCGGCCTTAAGAAGTCATTGGCTCACCGTTAGGATTTCCGGTCACCGCGACGGCTTTTGGAAGGCTGGTTTCGTCGCGCGAACGCAGGTGGCGACCAGGAATTTCTCCGGTGTCCGCGGGATATTCCCCGTCCTGGCGACCGAATCTTGTCGGGCCGTGCCGTCCGTGCCAGTCAGATTCATGCCCCGGCAGGCTCGATGATCCGGGCACGGTCGTTGCTCGTGGCTGCGTCACCGAACCGCAGGCCGGCCCTTCAGGCTGGCTGCCGCCGAACCAAGGTGATGACGATGCTGCCGAATCAGATTCCGGCCTTTGATACGAGCGACAACGAAACGAACTGCTGCCCCCGGTTCAAGCCCGAGCCGTGGCAGAACCAGCAGCTGCACTTCGACCGCAAGCCGTTCGTCCGGTCTTCGACGATCAGCCTGTTCCACGTGCCGCTGAACATGGGATCGGTGTTCACCCATACCTGGGACGCGATCAAGAAAGCTCACGCCGAGAACGGCGGGTTCCTGGTCCTCAGTCACGACGAGTCGCCCTGGCATGCCGAGCATCTGTTCGCGGTGGGGAAGGACGTGCCCGGCGCGGAGATGGTGCATCTGAGCGGCGACTTCATGACCAAGGTCTTTGAAGGCCCGTTCTCGGACGCGCGCAAGTGGAGCGCGGAGATGAAGGACTACGTGCGGGCGTCAGGCAAGGAACTCGACACGATGTACTTCTTCTACACGACCTGCCCCCGCTGCGCGAAACATTACGGGAAGAACTACGTCGTCGGCGTCGCTGGGGTCCGATGAGCGCGACGCGTGGCCGTGCAATCGGCCCCGGTGATCACCGCCCTCGTGTGCCGCCGCTGGTGTGCCTGCGGCCTGCAGGGGCCGGATCGCGAAGATGGCGTTCGGGCGAGCCTGGGATGGTAGACGTGGCAGACGAGCCGAGCCGCCATCAACGCTCAGAGGCGACGCGCTCGACCTTGACGGCGGTCAGCTTGTACTCCGGCGAGCCGACAATTTGATCCCGATGCGAGCTGGTCACGAAGTTCAGGAAGACGTCCTTCGAGTGAAACGTGGCGAAGAGCTGCCCTCGAGCGACGGTCGTCGTGACACGGACCGGGAGGACGGCGCTGCCGTAGCGGCTGACCACCCGCGCGCGATCGCCGTCCTGGAGAGCAAGGGTGGTGGCATCCGATGGGGAAATGTCGAGGAGATCGGACGGGCGCAGATCCTGATTGCGTGTCCGTCCGGTCATCGTCGCGGCGTTGAATTGATAGAGCGATCGACCCGTCGTGAGGATGAACGGAAACTCCGACGTGGTGTGCTCGGGACTGGGTGTGAACTCCGCGCGATGAAGCGCGGCCCTCGGCCCGATCGCGAAGTGGTCCTGATGCAGAATCGTCGTGCCCGGGTGATCCTCAGAGGGGCAGGGCCACTGGAGACCGGCCGTGTCGAGCCGGGCGTAGGTCATTCCGCGCGCGCCGTCGCACATCTCGCGCACTTCGTTCCAGATGTCTTCGGGCGTGGCGTAGTCGAAGCCGCGGCCGCCCATCGCCCGCGCCACCTCGCCGAGAATCTGCCAGTCCGGTTTTGATTCGCCTGCGGGTCGGAGCGCGGCCCGCACCCGCTGGATTCGCCGCTCGGCGTTCATGAACGTTCCCTCCTTCTCGAACGATGAACAGGCCGGAAGGAAGACGGTGCCGAACTCGCGTGCCGTCTCGGTGAGGAACAGGTCCTGGACGACGACCAGGTCGAGCGCGCCAAGCGCGCGCCGGGTCTCCGTCGTGTTGGGATTGCTGAGCAGAATGTCGTACCCGATCGCCCACAAGGCCTTCAGGCGGCCGTCGATCGCGGCATCCATCATCGCGAGTTGGTGCAGGCCACGGGTATGGGGCAGCGCGACGCCCCAGCGGCGCTCGAATGCGTCGCGACCCTGCTCGAGCGGCAGCGATCCCGGCAGTGCCCCCGGATCGCAGCCCATGTGGGCCGAGCCCTGAACGTTGTTCTGGCCGCGCAGCGGGTTGATGCCGGCGCCCGGCTTGCCGATGTTGCCGGTCAGAAGCGCGAGATTGATCAGCGCTTCGACACCCTCGGTGCCCTGGATGTGCTCGGTCAGGCCGAGGCCGTGCATGCTCATCGCCGGACCGTCGCTGGCGTAGAGCCGGGCCGCGAAGCGGATCGAATCGGCTTCGACGCCGCAGATGCCGGCCGCGCGCTCCGCCGTCCACGCTGCGACGAAGTGCGTGAACGCCTCGACCTCGGCGACGCGGGTGTCGAGAAACGCGCGATCGCAGAGTCCCTCGCTGATGATCACGTGGGCCATCGCGTTCAACAGCGCGATGTTCGTTCCCGGTCGAATGGCCAGGTGACAGTCCGCATGATCGACGAGCTCGATCCGGCGCGGATCGACGACGATGAGGCGGGCGCCGCGCCGGACCGCCTGCTTGATGCGCGCGCCGACGACCGGGTGATCCTCGGTCGGATTGGCGCCGAACACCAGCAGCGTGCGCGCCGCTTCGATATCGTCGAACGCGTTGGTGCCGAGGCCGGCGCCCAGCATGTGTTTCAGCGCGACGCCGCTCGGCGTATGGCAGACGCGGGCGCAGCAGTCCACGTTGTTGGTGCCGATCACGGTCCGCGCCAGCTTCTGGGTGAGGAAATTCTCTTCGTTGGTCGCGCGCGCGGAGCCGAGCACGCCGATGCTGTCGGCGCCGTGTCGTTCGATGAGCGCGCGGAGCCGATCGACGAGGAACGCGCGGGCCTCATTCCACGTCGTCCGCCGCCACGCGCCGTGTTCGCGGATCATCGGTTCAGTGATCCGGTCGCTCGCCGAAACGAATTCGAACGCGTACCGGCCTTTCACGCACAGATGTCCTTTGCTGACCGGGGCGTCGAGCACGGGTGTGACGGCGACGATGGCGCCGTCGCGCGTGCCGACGGACATCTCGCAGCCGACCCCGCAGTACGGGCAGGTGGTCTTCGTCCAGTCGGAGGCCGGCTGCAGCCTCGTCGCGGCGGCGTCGTCGAGGGCACCGGTTGGACAGGTGTCGACGCAGGCGCCGCAGCTGACGCAGGAGCTGTCGAGGAGACTCGGGCCGTCGGGCTCGATGCGCGTGCCCAGCCCGCGGTCGCGCACGTGCCAGACGAACTGGCCCTGCAGTTCGTCGCAGATCCGGACGCAGCGATAGCAGTCGATGCAGCGCGCCATGTCGACGGCGATGTGCGGGTGCGAGCGGTCGATGCGCGACGGATCAGGGGAGCCGGCGAGGAGGTCGGGCGCCAGCCCCGCCGCGAGGATCGCGCGGTGGAACGGTTTGTCGGGGCTGCGTTCGACCGCGGCGGCGGGGTAGCGCCAGGCGAGCAGCTGCAGCATCGCGTGGCGGGCGGCCTCGAGCTCCGGTGTGTGAGTGACGATCTCCATGCCGGCGCTGAGCGGCGTCGCGCATGCCGGCACCGGACGTTCGTGGCCCGTGATGCTGACAAGGCAGGATCGACAGGCGCCGGTGGGTTCGAGACGATCGTCGTGGCAGAAGGTCGGTAGCTGTCCACCCGCGGCACGCACCGCGTCCAGCACTGAGTGTCCAGCGGGAACCTCGTGGGCGTGGCCGTCAACAACCACGCGCACGAAGGGGGCCGCAGAAGTCATCGTGCCTCGTAGTGTGCACCAGTTGTGCCCGGGTCGTCGTGGGCTCCGGCTTTAGCCGGAGCGTTGCCTCCGCCACTAGTGCTAGTCTCGCCTGGTGGTTCGGTTGACCGCCCTGCTGACCCTGGCGTTCGTGCTGATCATGGCGGGGGACGTGCGGGCGCAGCGAATCGAGACGCTGACGCTCCGCGGGCACGTCCAATCGCTGCACGTCTACGGGACCCGTGGTGCCCCGCCGATCGTGGTCTCCAGCGGCGACGGCGGGTGGATCCATCTCGGACCGCACGTCGCCGAAGCGCTGGCCGCCAGAGGGTTCTTCGTCGTCGGGTTCGACGCGCGCGCGTACTTGGAGAGCTTCACGTCGGGGCGGACCACGCTGCGACCGGAGGACGAGCCGCGCGACTACAAGGTCCTGGCCGACTTCGCCGCCCGTGGATCGACGAGAAAACCGATCCTGGTTGGCGTCTCGGAAGGCGCCGGGCTGTCGGTGCTCGCGGCCACGGATGCGGACACGAAGGCATCCATTGCCGGAGTGATCGGCATCGGACTGCCGGACATCAACGAACTGGGCTGGCGCTGGCGCGACGCGGTGATCTACGTGACCCACGGTGTGCCCAACGAGCCGACCTTCAGCACCGCGGCCATCGTGGCGCGCGTGGCGCCGCTGCCGCTGGCGGCGATCCATTCCACGCGTGACGAGTTCGTCCCGGTCAGCACCGTGCAGAAGGTCATGGCCGCTGCCGGTGCTCCGAGCAAGTTGTGGATCGTGACCGCCGCCGACCATCGCTTCAGCGACAACCTGCCCGACCTCGATCGACGGCTCGCCGAGGCGATTGCCTGGGTGGGTCAGTCCGGCGCGCGCTGAGACCAGACCGTGCGCCAGCGCCTGCGCCAGGCCCTTCCGTTCATCGTCGCCAGCGCGCTCTTTCTGATCGCGCTGGAGGTGCTGCGAGTCGAACTCCGAACGGTCACCTGGTACGACCTCCGTCGTGACATCGCGGCGACGCCGCTGTCACGACTGCTGCTGGCGATCGGGCTCACGGCCGCCAACTATGCGGCGCTGACCGGATACGACCAGCTCGCCTTTGCCATCATCGGCAAGAGACTGTCGCGCGCGCGGATTGCCCTCGTCTCGTTTCTGGCCTACGCCGTCTCGAACAACGTCGGGTTCGCGGCGCTCTCGGGCGCGTCCGTGCGCTATCACTTCTATGTCCGCTGGGGCGTGACCGTCTCCGAGCTGTCACGCATTGTCGTGTCGTATTCGGTGACGTTCTGGCTGGGTCTCCTTGGCCTTGGCGGACTAAGCCTCGCGCTCGCGCCGATTGACGCGGCGCGGGGTCTTCCCGGGACGGCGCTCCTGGCTCCCTCCGGAGTGCTCCTGGTGCTGGTACCGCTCGCGTACCTGCTTGGGGCGGCGGTGAGGAAGCAGCCGCTGCGCGTCTGGCGGTTCGAACTGCCGCTGCCGGCGCCGCGCCTCGCGGCGGCGCAGGTGCTGTTGTCGGCGGTCGAGTGGACGCTCGCGGGCGCGGTGCTCTATGTCCTGCTGCCGCCGAGCGCGCTGACGTTTGTTCCCTTCATCGGCGCGTTCCTGATCGCGATTCTGCTTGGCATGGTGAGCCATGTGCCCGGCGGCGTCGGGGTGTTCGAAGGGCTGATGGTGCTGTTGCTGCGGCCGTACCTGTCGTCGGGCCAGTTGCTGCCGGCGCTGGTCGTGTATCGCGCGGTCTATTACCTGCTGCCGTTGATCGTCGCCGTCATCGTGCTGGTCGCCGACGAAGTGCGGCGGCGGCGTGAGCATGCCGCCCGGATTGGCGCCATGCTCGGACGACTGACCGAACAGCTGATGCCCACCGCGCTCGCCGCCTTCACGTTCTTCAGCGGCGTCGTGCTTCTCGTGTCGGGCGCCACACCGGTCGCCGCGAGCCGGCTGGAGTTGCTGCAGCGCGTTTTTCCGCTCGGCCTCATCGAAGCGTCGCACTTTCTGGCCAGCGTGGTCGGCGCGGTGCTGCTGATCCTGTCGCAGGGGCTGGCGCGGCGCCTCGATGCCGCCTACTTCTTCACGGCGACGGCGATTGTCGTCGGGATGGCGGCGGCGCTGGTCAAGGGGTTCGCGTACGAAGAGGCCGCGCTGCTGCTGCTGGTGTTCCTCATCCTCCGGCGCGCCCGCCCGGCCTTCGATCGCCGGGCCGCCTTTTTCGAGACCCGGTTCTCGCCGGAGTGGGTAGTCGCTCTGGCGGCGGCGCTCGGCGCCTCGCTCTGGCTCGGGCTCTTCGCGTTCAAGCACGTCGACTATTCCAATCAGCTCTGGTGGCAGTTCGAAATCCATGGGCAGGCGTCGCGCTTCCTGCGCGGACTGGTCGGCGCGGCGGTCGTCGTTGTGCTCTTCGGATCGGCGCGGCTGCTGCGGTATGCGCCGCACGAAGCGCCCGAGCCGACCAATGACGACCTCGACGCGGCGGCGGCGATCGTGGCGCGGCAGTCGACGCCGTCGGCCAATCTCGTCTATCTGCGCGACAAGGCGATCCTCTTCAACGGGGCGCGCAGCGCGTTCGTCATGTACGGCGTGCAGGGCAGGACGTGGGTCGCCCTGGGCGATCCCGTGGGGCCCGAGGATCAGTTCGGCGACCTGTTGCGCGAGTTCCTCGAACGTTGCGACGACTTCGGGGGCGTGCCGGTGTTCTACGAAGTCAGCAAGCGCCATCTCCACTGGTACGCCGACTTCGGGCTGACGTTCGTCAAGCTGGGCGAAGAGGCGCGGGTGGATCTCAACGCCTTCACGCTCGAAGGGCCGCAGGCGGCGAAGCTGCGGCAGGTCGTCCGACGCCTGGAAAAGGACGGCGGCAGCTTCCGGGTCGTCGACCCCGCCGACGTCCCGGCGATTCTGCCGCGGCTGCGGGAGGTGTCGGACGACTGGCTGGCGGCCAAGGCGAGCGCGGAGAAAGGTTTCTCGCTGGGCTTCTTCGACGACGAGTACGTGCAGCGCTTTCCCATTGCCGTCGTCGAGTGCGGCGGGACGATCGTGGCCTTTGCCAACCTGTGGCGGGGCGGGGAGGGGCGCGAGCTGTCGGTGGACCTGATGCGCTATCACCGCGACGCACCGAAAAGCGTGATGGAAGCGCTCTTCGTGCTCGTCATGAACTGGGGGAAGGCGCACGGCTACCAGTGGTTTGCGCTGGGGATGGCGCCGCTGTCGGGTTTCGAGGATTCGCCGGTCGCGACGATCTGGAATCGACTTGGTTCGTTCCTCTACGAGCATGCCGAATCGGTCTACAACTTCCAGGGCCTTCGCGCCTACAAGGAGAAGTTCCATCCGATCTGGGAGCCGCGGTATCTCGCGTATCCGGGCGGCCTCCGCCTGCCGCTGATCCTGGCCGATGTCTCGGCCCTGGTCGCCGGCGGCTACCGCAAGATCTTCCGGAAGTAGTCTGGGATCACGGGCAGCGGACGCCTGCCGCTCGCGTATCCGAATGCTATAATTTCGGCGCATTTCATCATGATCGACGTTGCCGCTACCGTCGAGATTCCGAATCGGGCGCTGTTCAAGGCCGCCGAGGTCTGCGAGCTGGTGCACGTCCAGCCCTATGTCTTGCGGTCGTGGGAGGCGGAGTTCCCGGAACTTGGTGTGGCCAAGAGTGCCGGCGCGCCGCGCATCTACCGCCGCGCCGACGTCGAGCAGGTGCTCAGGATCAAGCACCTGCTGCTGGTCGAAGGGCTGACACTGGCTGGGGCGAGGCGCCGAATCGAAGAAGAAGACGCGCCGCCGCTGGAATTGCCGCAGATCGACGAGCTGGTATCGAAGCACGCGCGCGAGCGGATTGGCGAAGTGAAGCGCGGGCTCAAGGCGCTGCTTGACCTCTTGAGCAGCAAGACCGCGGCGCCGGAGTTCGTGCTGACGGCCGCGCCGATGACCGTGGAAACGGCGGGATTGTCCGCGCCGCGCAGCCGCGCCGCCGACGCGCCCGCGAAGAAGGCGGCGAAACCCAAGGCGCCCGCCCCCGCGCCAGCCACGGCGCGCAAGAAACGCTGAAACGCTTATAGAATAGAAAGCTCTCCGCGTCGGGATGTAGCGCAGCCTGGTAGCGCACTTGACTGGGGGTCAAGGGGTCGTGGGTTCGAATCCCGCCATCCCGACCAATGTTTATCGGCCTGAATCGCCCCAGCGGTTCGGGCCGTTTCTGTCTGTGGGCACACTGTGGGCACGCCGACCGCCTGGTTCCCACTCGGTACGCGTCACCGCACCAATCGTCGACACGACGCGCCGCCCCGTTTCGTGTTGCCAGCCTCGACGGCTTGCCAAGCAGTTCCCGTATCGCTCGTTTTAGGCGGCGTAACACTCCTCGGCCGTAGTCGCGGGTTTCACCGGACGCTTTGCTCCGCGCCAGCATAAGACGCTGTCACGCCCGGTGAGCTGCTGCGGGTGTGAGCCTCGTCGCGCTGTGTCCTCGAGATGGCTGTCGGGTTCCTCGGTCGTGAAGGAACCACGGACAGCCCATCCGAATAGAGGACACATCATGAACGCCGACGATCTCAGGAAGCTCACGACCGATGCCGTCGACCGACTGGCTACGTTACTCGACGAAGGACAGAGCGACCAGCTCGTTGCATTCCTGAGGGCGATGGCCCGGTTCCATCGCTATAGCTTTCACAACGTCTGCTTGATTGCTGCTCAGCGCCCCCTGGCAACCCGCGTCGCCGGCTTCCATGCGTGGCGCTCGCTGAATCGGTTCGTCCGCAAGGGGGAGAAGGGGATTGCGATCCTTGCGCCAATTCTCGTCCGGCGTCGAGATGACGCTGCCGACGACGACTCGAAGCACGTGGCTGGCTTCCGTGCCGCCTATGTGTTCGACGTTGCGCAGACGGATGGTGATGAACTTCCGAGTACCGCGACGGCCTCCGGGGATCCCGGTGATCGGATTTCGTTACTGCGTGCGGCGATCGTCGCGCAGGGGATTGCGGTTGACGATGTCGACGGACTCGGGAGCGCGCTCGGAACATCGACTGGCGGTCGCATCCAGATCGTGAAAGGCCTGGCGCCGGCGGAGGAGTTCGTCGTCCTGGTTCATGAGTTCGCGCACGAGCTGTTGCACCGAGCGGCTGACCGTCCCTCGTCACGCGATACACGTGAGCTCGAGGCCGAATCCGTGGCGTTCGTTGTCGGCGAGGCCATCGGACTCAACGTGGCTGATGCCGCGCGCGACTACATCCACCTGTATCGTGGCGACCGAGACGGACTGCTCGCATCACTTGACCGAGTTCGTGGCGCGGCAACGACGATCTTGTCCGCTCTGCAACCACCGCCGCCAACGGCCCATCCCGACGCATGATTCGTGAGGCCCTCGAGCCTGTCGATCGCGACGTAGACCGTGCCGAGCTTTCCATAGGACCTGCCGAGCATTTTCCCCAGTCGACCGCGACGGGAGTCGCTGACAAGCGGTACTGGCCGCTCCGGTTAGCATCAGTGGCTTGGACCCTGGCTCAGTAGCGACGTCGTCAATGGCAGCGCGGCTTCGAAACGGGTCGCGGTGTCGATCGCGGTCTAACAAGTGTGAGTATTCGGTCAGTGGTCATTGAGTACGCGTCGCACGCACGCTCGTGTTCGGCCACAGGCTGCACCCAGCAAGCCGCTCTGCGGCGTGCCAGGACACCTGTCACGCTGGGTGCGGACGCCTGCGACCGCGAGCGCGCTTGTGCGGCGCTTCTGTCCTCCTCAGGACGCGTGATGGTTCCTGACTCCTAACGAAGGAACCAATCACGGTTCCAACGGAGGAACAGAACCATGCAGACCACCATTCAGACCGACACCCTCACCGTGAAGATCAGCCCGAACGACAAGGGCAACCCTCCGGGAAAACTGGCCGACGCGGAACTCCACTTCGGCGACGGCGTACTGGCGGGACTCAAGCTCATTGGCTTCGCCATCTGGGAGCGACGCGGCGGCGGTGGCCGGAACGTCACGTTCCCGGCGCGACAGTACGCAATCAACGGTGAGCGCCGCAGCTTTGCGCTGCTCCGTCCGGTGGTCGATGTCACCGCGCAGAACGGCGTCCGTGATCTGATTCTTCACGCGTACTCCGACTACGAGACGAGCCTTTAGCCTTCGTGTTTCGCTGCCGAAGCGTCACCTCGACGCTTCGGCAGCCCTGTGAGCTGGCCAAGAGCACTCGTCTGTCGGGTCACGTCCGGTGTGTTGGAGGCGGCGGGAGTCGAACGGTCAGACCAATCCCGCTGTCAACATTCAGGCCTGATTCGTCTCGCCCAAAGGCGTCAGAATCGCTCGAATCCCCGGGTAGAGGTACAAATCAGGTACAGCTGAGCAGTTCGGTGCGCCCAGTCGTTTTACGGCTTCAGCTTTCGTCTGCGCGCACTTCTGCTGTCAGGTAACAGCGCCAGAATCTGGTCAGAGACTTCGGCCGCGGCCGTGGCGATGTTCCATTCATGACCAGCCGCCAACAGAGGACCGATGTCCGCTGTGAATTCCGCATCCTTCATTTTTCCGGCAAGATTTCGCTCGAAGACTTGCCGGCTCACGGATGTGCCGTCGTGTTTCATATATGCCGCGAAGGCCTCGACGATACGCGCTGGATCGGCTTTTCCTGAGTGGAGCGCTGTCGCGAGATCGAAGAGATCTCGACCCTGTGCTCGCTGAAAGAGCGCCCGCAACTTTGTGCCTAGGAGTTCGTTCAGGTCGTACGTTTGGATCTGGCAATCGCCCGCGAACCAAGGCGATTTGACTGTGAACGGTACTATCGAGAGTCCGTACACAGAAAAGTGCTCTCGTGTATTGGTTTCAACTTTTAGTTTGAGTGTGACGGGCGGTAGGCCTTCGGAGGTGAATCGGTAGGAGAATGTAACCCTACCCGCACTTTGCCTGTACGCTGGTTCTCCGAGCCACGGGTTGAGCACTCGGCGCAGTTCGTCCATCATCGGACCGGCCGCCTCCGCTCTTGTCTGCACAAGATCGATGTCTTCCGAATAGCGGGCAACAGGCTTCAAATGGAGCTTATAGAGCGCCGTTCCGCCTCGAAAGGCCAGGGCCTCGTGCAACAGCGGCCTGGAGAAGATTTCGACCAGCGCACGGCTGATGACAAGGTCCTGCTCGACCTGGGCTTCATCGACCCAGGGTACGTGCTGTCGCCACGCCGTTATGTAGTCGCGCGGAATCACAAATCGGGTTCCACCTTGACGTTGAGGAATAGTTTCCAGACGTTGTCGCGCGTGCGCTTCGACGCGCGCGCGCGCGGCAGCAACATTACGGCTTCGTGCGCGTGCTCGTGAACGTAGGCTTTGAGGGGTTCGGTCTTCGCTGCCGCCCCGGCACGTTCAAGAAGATGTCCCAGGCGCTGTGCCCATGCTACGGGAGCCGTCGCTGCAGCGATCGCGAGCATCTTGGAGTCAAGGTGTTCCGCGAGTTCCGACAGGACGGCGGTGATTTGTCCCAAACTCCCGGCCCGGCGAGCGTAGCCGACCAGATCGAGAGCTGTGGCTTCGGGTGTGGATACGCGGATGGTGCCCCTCTGTGTGTTCAGGTTCAGCGCAGGCACATCCTTGAGTCGCTTGCGCACCAGGAAACGGACACGCACTTTCCCCAGTCGGATAGGTAGTCGAGCCCGCTCGAGGAAGACCTGGAATTCCTGCGGGCGCTGGTGCGCCGCACCGTGATACTGCGCTGCCGTCAGGAGACCAACATAGTAGGGAAGCTTTAGTTTCTCCATGAGAGCAGGAACGAATTGCTCGGGCGGCAAGCCTCCCAGTGACCGATACTCGGGCGGCACGATGACGTAGAACCCACGGGCAGGGGACGCGACGAGCCCTTTTTTAGCCAAGCGGCTTAACGCGACCTTGGCCGTCGCGTTGGAGACACCCAGGGTGGCGCGAGCCTCGGCGGAGGTGAAGGAATAGCGGCCCGCCGCGGCCAAGTCGTCTATGAATTGGCGTCCACGGACAGGGTGATGACTCGATTTCATTGTTGTAAAGTAACAGTTTTAGTCGCTTTGCGCGAACAATATCGAGCCAATAAATGGCGACGAAGGTGCCTATCGTTTCTTGCCTGACTTAATCAGTCGTGTTAGTATACGTACATAAACTAGTCTGATGTCTCAGGCCAATCGCCGAAAAACTGTCAGCACTGCTGAGGAGCGAGCTTCCCGGTGGGGTCACAGACGTCGTCTCGAATTCATTGACTTTCGGCTGCTCTGGGAGGGGCGAATCAACCGAAAGGAATTGGTCAGTTTTTTCGGTATTTCGATTCAACAGGCATCTCTGGACCTTGCCCACTACATGAAAATCGCACCGGCAAATCTCCGATACGACAAGAGTGAAAAAGTCTACCGATCATCGCCGAGATTTCGAGCCGCGTTTCCGCCAGCCGATTCGCAGCGATTCCTTTCGCAACTCCTGGCGTTGGCGCAGGGCACGTTACCTAGATCATCGTCCTTCATCGGATGGCAACCATCCCACGATGTCGTGACGTTCCCCACAAGGTCGATTCGTCCCGAAGTGCTTGCGGGCGTCCTCCACGCCATCCGAGACGCGAACGACCTGGAGGTGTCGTACCAATCGATGCGTCAATCCTCTGTTAGCCGGAGATGGATCGCGCCTCATGCGATCGCCTTTGATGGATCGAGATGGCATGCACGCTCGTGGTGTCACCAAAACAATGACTTTCGCGACTTCGTCTTCGCGCGAATTCAATGCATTCACGGTTCGCGACGATCCGAGGTCGATTCGAAATTGGACAGACGGTGGCACTCATACGCCTCTGTCGTACTGCGTCCTCGCGGCAATTTGACAAAGCCTCAACGCGTTGCAGTTGAGGCTGAGTTCGGCATGATCGAAGGGCAACTCACACTTGAAGTTCGCGAAGCCCTTGTCTTCTACGTTGTCAGGCAGTTGCAGCTGGATCGTGACGGTGCGCAGCCGATTCGTAGACATCCGATCGAATGGGTCAATGAAGCGCAACTTGCGCCACTCCTGGCGGAGGCCGCGAGAAAGTAGAGGGACGGTAGCTGTGACGTAACGGCACTTCAATTGGAGGATTGTGAAATGAGTGAGCACGAAAAACAAAAAACAAATCACTTCTTCGTCGATGCAAAGAAGTACGAGACCGATCACACGGCTCTGACGGGCGCTGAGATCAAAGCGATCGCAGGCGTGAGCCCGACGTACCAACTGTTTCTAGAAGAGGAGGGCGAGAAGCCAGATCGAGCGATTTCAGATGGTGAGGCTATCAACCTGGAACACGGGACAAAGCACTTCTTCGCCGTTCCTCCAGCGACCTTTGGTGCGTGATGATTGAAAAGCAGCTGGCCTTGCTGACGGTACAGCGTGTAGCGGACGGGGCAACTGCTCCGACTCTCAGTCCGATGCCCAACGGTGCCTATCTCGTCAGGATCCCAGACGTTGCCTTGGGGGCGGGTTGGAATCGAGGAACCGCGACGGTCCTCTTTGTGGCACCTCCGGGGTACCCGGCAGCGCAACCCGACTGCTTTTGGGTCGAGCCGGCAGGCCTGCGTCTGGCCGGTGGAGGTACACCGCAAAACTCAAACGACTCGAACCCGATTCCAGGCGATATCGTTTCCGGTCGCCAAACAACCTGGTTTTCATGGCACTTGCAGACCTGGAATCCGAATGCTGATTCCTTGCTGACCTTCTTCAAGGTGATCACGAATCGCCTCAAGCCCGCGCGATGATCGAGATTACTCTCGGTCACTCGGATCTCAATTTCTTGCGCGAATCGCTGCTGGGACGCGACAGCGAGCATGCCGCCGTGTTGCTGGCCGCTCAGACGACGCGGTCCGATGGGTTGATTAGGCTTCTGGTTCAAGAGTGCCACACGCCGACGCCGGATGACTATTTGTCTCAGGGTCTTTATCACGTCGTCTTGAAACCTGCGTTCGTAGCGCGCGTTACAAAGCGCGCCAAGTGGAATGAGTTATCGCTGATATTTGTTCACAGCCATCCGGGCCCGTCGGCCCCAAGGTTTTCGCTCGTTGACGACGAAGGAGAGCGTCACCTCGCAGATTTTCTTTCACACCGGCATCCCGCTTATGCTCACGGATCGATGGTTCTAAGCGAAGGCGGCCTTCTGGCACGTCGGCTTGGAACCAGGGACGAAATACGCGTCGTGTCACTCGGCGAGCATCGGGTTGTGTCGTTCGCTGATGAGCCTCACGGAAACATTTCAGAAGTCTTCGATAGACAAGTGCGAGCGTTTGGTGCCGATGGCCAACGAATCCTCGAGCGTCTCCATGTCGCGATCGTTGGCCTTGGTGGGACGGGTTCGCTTGTGGCCCAGCAACTTGCGCACCTTGGAGTTCGCCGCTTCCTCTTGATCGATCCGGATGTGATCGAATCGACAAACTTGAATCGACTCGTCGGTGCATCGTCGAACGACGTCGGAAGCGCAAAGGTGGACGTAGCGTCCCGCTCCATCGAGAGGATTGCATCTGAGGCAGTGGTTGTTCGGCTACAAGCCGACATTATCAGAGCGAAAACTGCGCTGACTCTTCGAGACGCCGATATTGTTTTTGGATGCACAGACTCCCATGGGAGTCGAGCAGTCCTTCAGCAGATCGCCTACCAATACCTGATCCCATGCATCGACATGGGAACGACGATTACTACGAACGGAAGTGCTGTCTCGGGGGTCTTTGGAAGAGTTCAGCTATTAGGCCCTGGCTTCGCCTGTTTCTCATGCAGTGGTCTTCTAGACCCGGAAGAAGTCAGGCGTGACATGATGACTGCGTTTGAGCGAAAACTTGATCCGTACGTGCAGGGCATTCGCGAGCCAGCACCATCGGTGATTTCGCTAAATGGAACGGTTGCGTCTCTGGCTGTCACCATGTTTATGGCGTACGTAGCCGGAATGCCAAGTCCGGCACGCTACATTGTGTACAACGCTCTGAACTCGACGCTGCGATTCGTGCATGCGGATCCAAAGTCAGATTGCTACATTTGCGCGCGATCAGGAGTGTTTGCTAGGGGCGATTCTCAAAGACTCTTCACGCGGCAGGACTGAGTGGCGATCGCTGAATTCCACGGTGCACCGGAAAGGCCAAACATCGTGCACGTGGGTGCGATCTCTGAAGATGCCGCGAATGTGTTCCAGCAGCATGGTTACAATCTGATCACGCGTTCAGATGCTGATCTCAACGACGGCGAGCTGGCTGCCACGTCGGCGGTGATACTTTCGCAGCGAGCCGACAAGCCTGTTGGATTTTTTCGCGATCTGGAGAGGCATGGCCGCCGACTGCTCGATTGGGATTGTCGAATTTTCATCCGCGTTGCGAGTGATAAGGGGCTCAAGGAAAAGGCTCTGGAGATCGTAGTCAATGCGATACGCACTCTTGGGTTGCCTCCAGGTCAGCGCGACAAAGGAATCGCCCTGCCTCCGTTCGTTTACATTTGCGATTCTGCAGTTCAGCTTACGGATATTGCTCGGTTGGTCAGACGGGTGGAGCCTGGCAAGGCGCCGAACCTCGATCTCGTCCTGCGCGCCGTAGACTCAAGCGACGTCTCGTTGACGCTGGAACCCGATGAAGACGTGCTCCTTCGACGGGCTTTTTGGGATTGCTCGTCCGTTGATTTGCGTCAGATGCCCGCGGGACTTTCTGGCGCTTCCATCTATCGTGCACATGCCGCGCTGGCAGAAGGCGTCTTGGGCCCTTGGCCACACCCGTTCTTCGTCAAGCTAGGGCCTAGAGAAAAAATTGAAGCTGAGTACTTCGGCTATCGGGCGAACCTGCCGATGTACATCCCGTTTCATTTGGCGCCAAGGCTGGATTTCGAACGATCGTGCCTTGCATCCACCAAAGGTATTCTCGTCGGCGACCTAGTTGAAGAAGGCCAACTGCTGAAGGATTGCGCGCGACACGGTCGGGCGGTGCCAGCAATCGCCAACCTATTCAACAAGACGCTTCGCGGATGGTATCTCACGTCACGTGAGGAGCCGGCATTGTCGCTTCTCGACGGTCTGATGGACTTTTTCCCGGCCGCAGCTCCGTCGTTTCGGGCCGCCGCTATTCGCGAACTTGGCGCAACGCTAGACGTTGCTGAAATGCGACGGCGCCTCACTGCATGCGACTCGAGGCCTGTACGGATGGGTCACGTGCATGGGGATCTTCATGCGGGCAATATCCTCGTCCGAGGCTCGGACGCGATTGTGATCGATTTTGAGAAATCGTCTCGTCAGAGAGCGATGCCAATTCTATATGACGCCGCGTCGCTTGAGGGTGGCCTACTGGTCGATGGTTTCATTCGAGATCGCCGAGACATCATGGAGTTGGTCGCGTCGCTCGCGCCTCTATATTCTGGTGGGCAAGATCTCCGCTGGCGAGTGCCGTGTCAGCCGAGGGATCCTTCATCGTGGTTTTATGACTGCGTTCACCAGATCAGAATCCAGGCACGGCAGATGGAGTGTCAAGAGTTCCAGTACTCTGCTGTGCTCGCTTTCGTTCTGATAAAGAAGGCATGCAACACAGTTAGGTTTAGCGAGCAGAGTGAGCGACTTCGGGCGCTTGCGTATTTGCTCGCTGAAAAACTGCTCACGAACAAGGGTAGCCAGTAATGGTTTCCGATTTAAGACTGACGGTCAGGGAGGTTGTCCCTTCTCGGAGTGAGGTGACGCAGCCGCCGCGACTGCCGGGTGACGCCGTCTTGGTTGAAAGAGGCAAGCCCCGTTGGTTGCTCTTATGTTGTCCATGCGGCTGCGGGGACCAAATTCCGATCAACCTTGATTCGCGAGCAGGTCCAGCTTGGCGACTGTATAGACACCCGAAGTCAGGACTCAGCGTTTTTCCGTCTGTCTGGCGGGATACAGACTGCGGTAGTCATTTCATTATCTGGCGCGACAGAATCTTCCTTTTCGGTCGGAGCTATGAAGACGAGGATTCAACGCCCTGGTTTCAGAATAAGTCCGACCTCATTGATGCGGTGTCCGCGCAGATGCCGACAACGCGGCTCGTTAGCTATGTTGAGATTGCGGACGCTCTTCTTGAGATTCCATGGGATGTTCTTGATATCTGCCGATTGCTAGTGCGGCGCGGCGTTGCCCGCGAAGGCGCCGGACAACAACGTGGGCTGTTCGGCCGCATTTCTTAGCGTACGCGCGAGCGTTGCGACATCCTGGAGGGCGGTGAACCGGCGCTTCGAGAGCGCTCGCGTCGGTGTCGTATCGCCCTCGGACGCTAGCTAAACATGAATCGGAATGCAGATGTCCGCGTTGATGCGGAAGATTTGAGACGCTAGTAAATAATGGCACCGACGTTCGCGGTCGTCATCGGAAGCGCTGAACTTGGTCTGCCTCCAGGCACCGTGGCCAATCTCGATGCGGCCATAGGGCTCATTGGCCGCGAACGCGCTGCTTTGCGTATTGTCGCTACGCTAACGAGACGATTCCGCGTAGAGATCTTCTCGCTGAAATCGGCAGGCGGCTGTCCGATGCCAGGAATTACGCCGAGGCCTTCGACAAGGCCAGCAGGAAGACTTCAGAGGTGCCGAAGTTCGGCGAGTTCGAAAGTATGTCGTTCGCAAAGCCTCAGCCGTATGTGTGCGAGAGAGCGACGGACTGTCGTTGGGCGAACGTCTCGCTTAGCCCGAGGACTGGCCTCACGGAAGGTTGAGGCAAAAGCGACCTGAAGCCCAGGTCGCCACGCGAGATGAGTTATCCGTGCTTCTTCAGCGACCGTCGTGGCAACGCCGCCTTGGCGACTTGCCCCGATGGAGCGGGAAGGGCGGAGGTCTTTGCCGACGATCGTTTGTACAGAATCTCGATACTTTCGAGCGCTTGGTTACGCACAAGTCCACGAGCGTTAGAGCGTTCGAGCCGCCGGGAAAAGAACGACTCCTGCGCTCGCCACAGAACCCACACCGCCGTCACCTGAGACTCAGCGGAGTAGTTGACCACGATGTAGCACTCGCCATCGACGCGCTTCGACTGATTGATCGTCAGTCCAGAACCCTTGCAGATCTTCACTTCCCATTGTTCGCCGTTTCGCGACAGGTCAACGGGTCCGTCGCCCTTCGAGAAGGTAGAGCAGTGCTGGACGATCGCGATTTCGATCTTCTCCGACAAGTCGCGGGCAATCACGCCAGCTGACGGCGGCGTGAATCCGTAGGCGGTGAACTTCGGGACGATGTCGCGGTAAAGGTTCCTCAGTTTCGCGAACACCGACTTCGCGGCAAGGACGATCGCTTCGCGCTCGTCATCGGTGAGGGCTGACAACGGAACCACGCCGCCAACCTACCAGTACCGTTGGGCTTAGATCGCCTCTGTCAGTACATAGAGTGCAGCCGTGTGCAGAACCGGAAGGCCGGTCCATGAAGGATGGGCTCTACCAGCCGCCCCGCTCCTTCCTTGACTCGATGATCGGTCAACATCGGAACGCTCGAAGTACCACGCACGACCAAGGCGGACGACTGGTAACTCGCCTTCGCGAAGCGAGGTGTAAGGAATGCCGGTCTCTTTCGCGATAGCCTTCGCCGACGCGAGGCGTGTTCTTTGGCGATGCCGCACTACTCATGACCGACGGCTTCTGGCCGCCATCCGATTGGACGTCACATCAGCCTGTTGCTCACACCACTGAGTACTCACGGCTCGCACGAGCGACGCACAACGCACCAGTTGCGTCCGCGTGTCGAAAAACTCGCGCTGCTGTGACTGGTGCGGCAGCTTCTTGAAATGGGTATGTGCTACCCATTTGGGAAGTGTCTACACGCTCGAGGCCAATTTCTTGGCTGCATCATGTCTCAGCGCTGCTAAGACTTACATCGATCTCCATCGTTAGAGCTCGCTTTTGTGAGATTTCTCGCGTCTGCCTGAAGTGTGCCGTTCTTGGTCACGATTCTTGCGAGCAAGACCGCTGCCCGAGACGCGCCGCGTCCTCACTTTCTTTCACTTCGGGCACGCGGCGGTCCCTATTCGCGGAGAGGACTGCCATGGCCCGCCCCCGCCGCCTATTCGCTCCCACGGTCGCGACGCAGCTTCCGCTGCCGGACGTTCCCTTCACGACGTCGAGAGGTACTCAGCGCGCGTCCAGCGCCTCGATGCAACAGGTGATCGCGTTGGCCGCACGGGTCGCGCCCTTCGATTCCACAGTCCTGATCACGGGCGAGAGCGGAGTAGGGAAGGAACGGCTCGCTCGTATGGTCCATGAGGCGTCTCGTCGCGCCCAAGGCCCCTTCATCGCCGTCAATTGCGGGGCGTTCGCCGACGCGTTGCTCGAAAGCGAACTCTTCGGCCATGCCCGCGGCGCTTTCACCGGCGCGGTGACCGATCGGCCAGGCGTTTTCGAAGCCGCCCATGGTGGCACGCTGTTCCTCGACGAAATTGGCGAGGTCTCACCGGCGATGCAAGTCCGTCTCTTGCGCGTGCTCCAGGAGCGCGAGGTGCGACGTGTCGGCGAGATCCGTGTGAGACGCGTCGACGTGCGCCTGATCGCCGCCACGCATCGTGATCTCTGGCGCGAAGTAGAAGAGGGCACATTCCGACACGACCTCTACTACCGGCTGCGCGTCGTCGACTTACACGTGCCACCGCTGCGGGAGAGGCCTGACGATCTGCAGACGCTTACGGCCGAATTTCTCGAACGCACCGTCGCGCGGCTGGAGCGGCCGATTCACGGCTATACAGCTGACGCGCTCGACAGGCTCTTCTCATATTTGTGGCCCGGGAACATCCGCGAACTGGAACATGCGATTGAACGCGCGTGCGCCGTAGCGACGGGGCCGCTTATTGATGTCGAAGATCTCCCGGAAGCGGTGCGGGGCGAAATCCATAGTGGGGGACCAGATGACACCTCGCTGGCGGCTCGCGAACTCGCCTACATCCGCGCAGTGGTCGGCCGGCACCACGGCAACAAGCGGGCAGCGGCCCAAGAACTCCAGATCTCCGTGTCGACTCTCAATCGGCGTTTGCAGGCGAAGGCGCCGCACCGTCAGCGCGCCGCGACTGACGCAAAACTGCGTCGTCGATTCTGATTCGCTGACGCAGAAATGCGTCGCGAGAGCGGGGCGGGGTGACTGAGCAATCCTCGCTCTCCGGCGACAGTGGCCCTCCCGATGGCCCGCGTTCCCGCGGATTGTGACCGGAATCTAGCGGCTGTCGACACTTCTTGATCGGGGACTGCGCACGTTCGAGCGCTTCTGCCAAGTCGAAGAAAGTCCGGTGCGTCAGTTGTCACCGTTCTTGCTCTCCGAGCTAACGCACGAGAGAGGAGAGCGTTGATGAACAAACTTATGCGCCCGTCGCTGCTTCGCCCGTTGCGACGGTCACGCCTCGAGCGTCGCCGCCCGTCGCGTCCCATCGTGCTCTGGCATCTCCGCGGCACCGCGGAGGATCTGCGCGGACTCGTGATTGAAACGGCGTGCGGGTACGCCTTGGCCTTCGAAATCAACCGCGAAGTGGTGTGGCTCGCCCTCCAGCCAAGCCTCGAATACCTCGTTCATCTTTCGGACGCCGTGTACGAACGCCTGGTTACCCGCGGTTGGCAGGTGATCGCCGCGTAACGCAACCGTTTACTCACCCTCAGATGGAGGTTTTGATGACAACACGATCAGTCGGTTCCGCTCCTTGGCTGCTGCTCCGAACCTGGGCCCGCCGCACGTGGATCGCCCTCATCACGCTTCTCCTCGTCCCCTCCGCGAGCTTTGCGCAATCGCCGTGGGAGCGCGCGGCGACGAATCTGGAGGCCTCATTTACAGGCCCGCTCGCAAGGTCTCTCGCTCTGGTGGCGATTGTCATCGGCGGTCTGATGTTCATGTTCGGGGAGGGCGGAGCGAAGCGACAGATCAGCGGCATCGTCTTCGGCGGGGGCCTGGCGCTCTTCGCGGCGCAGTTCCTCGCGTGGCTCTTCTAAAAGCCCATGGCCACCGAGAATCTGCCTGAGCGCCGGCCGGTATCGCGCGCGCTCTATCGGCCGCTTACCGTGGCTGGCGTCGATCGCCGCCTCTTCTTTCTGGCGCTGCTCGTGGGGGCGGCCACGTTCAACTTGTTCTACAGCTTCCTCGCCGGCTGTCTTCTGTTCACCGCGTTGTACGCCGTGGGCTGGTGGAGCACCGCGCACGACCCCCACATGCTGGCGATCCTGTTGCGCTCAGGCGCGGCGCGATCGCGCTACGACGCCGGACGACGCGTGCGCGTGACGAGGAGATCGTAGCCATGGTGCCGATCCATCGCATTCTCAAGGACTACCACTCGGCCGACACGGTGCAGAGCCTGCTGGCGCTGTGGGGCTTCGTCGACGAGACCACATTCCTGACCAAGGCGGGAGCGCTCGGCCAGGTGTTTCGTCTGCGCGGCGTGGACTACGAGTGCCTCGATCATGCCCAGCGACGCCTGGTGGCCCACCGGTTCGAACGGGCGCTCCGGTCGCTCGACGAATCGTTCCGCGTCTATCAGTACTGGATCAAGCGACCCGCCGGTGGCATTCGGGCCGATGCGCATTCGCATCCCGTGGTGCACCAGGCCCTGCAGTCGCGCGCGGCCTACCTCTCGAGCAAGGCCGACACGCTCTTCGAGTTGGAGCTCTATCTGGTCGTGCTGTATGAGGGTTGGTCCGGTCGGCCGTCCGCCACGAGCGCTGTCGCGCGGGTCCTGCGGACCCCCTGGTCCTCGTTGCGGGCACGTCTCTCGGTCGAGGACACGGTGGACGCGCTCGGGAATCAGATCGTCGACGCCGTTGGTGAACTGCAACAGAAGGCGCAGGCGTTTGCGGTGCAGTTGGCGGATACGGTCGCGCCGACGCTCCTCGGCAAGGACCAGACCTTTCGATTCTTGCGAAGCCTCGTAAACTACGCGCCCCATAAAGTGGATCCCGTCGCGCGTCCGCACGACACGCACCTCGACTTCTATGTCGCGGACTCGCAGGTCGACTGTCATCGCGATCACCTCGAGATCGACGGCTACCGCGTGCAGGTTCTGACGATGAAGGAACCGCCGGCGAAGACGTTCGCGCACATCCTCGAGGACCTGTGTGCGATTCCGAGCACGTTCGTAGCGTGCCTGGAATGGCAGCGGATCCCCAACGCGAAGATGCGGCGCGATCTCCGCGCACGGCAACGCCATTTCTTCAACACCAAGGTCTCGCTGGTGAACTACTTGAGTACGCAGACCCGCCCGGAGGACATGCTCGTGGACGACTCCGCGACCGCCACGGTGCATGAACTCGGGCAGAGTCTCACCGCGTTAGAGGTAGAGGGCCACGTCTTCGGCGCCTGCTCGCTGACGGTCGTCGTCTACGACCGAATCGCCGAGCGGCTCGAACAGAGCGTGGCCGAATGCCTCAAAGTCTTTGCCGGGCACGACGGAGCACTCTACGAGGAGAGTTACAACCTCTTAAATGCATGGCTTGCGGTCGTGCCCGGTAATGCGTCGCATAACCTGCGACGGCTGCCGCTTCTCAATACCAACGTCGCCGATCTCAGCTTTCTCTTCACGCTGCATTCGGGTCATCGCACGAGTGAACACTTGGGCGGTCGCTCGTGTTTGGCGGTCTTCGAGACCGTGCATCAGACGCCGTACTTCTGGACGCTCCACTATCAGGACGTCGGGCACGCCCTAATCCAGGGTGCCACGGGGTCGGGCAAATCGTTCCTCGCCAACTTTCTGGTCTTGCACGCCCAGCAGTACGACCCGGTGACCGTGATCTTCGATCTCGGCGGGAGCTACGACGCATTGGTCACACGCCTGGGCGGCAGCACCTGGCGCATGGGCCTCGCGCAGCGCACGTTTACGATCAATCCCTTTTGCCTGGACCCCACGCCGGAGCACCTGCACTTCTTGTTTTCGTTCGTGCGCGTGCTGCTGCAGTCGAACGGCCAACACCAGCTGACCCTCGAGGAAGACCGCGACCTGTACGAGGCGGTCCAGAACGTATACGCCCTCGACGCGCCGCAGCGACGACTCATTACGTTGTCGAACCTGCTGCCACGGAGCCTCGCGCAGCATCTGCACCGCTGGGTCCAAGGCGGGCCGTATGCCGCCCTTTTTGACAATCCCGAGGACACGCTCACGTTTCAGCGGGTGCAGTGCTTCGACTTCGAGGGGCTCGAGCAGTTCCCCTTGGTTCTTGAGCCCCTGCTGTTTTACGTGCTGCACCGCGCGAGCGCCTCGATCCAAGACCGCGCCGCGGCCTCCCAATTGAAGCTGTTCGTGCTGGACGAGGCGTGGCGCTTTGCCAGAGATGGGACCGTCAAGGCCTACATCACCGAGGCGCTCAAGACGTGGCGCAAACGCAACGCGGCGATGATCCTCGCGACGCAGAGCAGTGATGACTTTCTCGACCGTGACCTCTTGCGGACCGTCGTGGAGAGTTGTCCGACCAAGTTCTTTCTCGCGAATCCCCAGATGGATCTCGTGCGCGCGCGCGAGGTCTTTCACCTTAACTACACGGAAGCCGCACTCATTCAGCATCTCCGGCCTCGCCAGCAAGCGCTGCTCAAACGGCCGGACTTGGCCCGAGTCATCAACCTCCACGTCGAGCCCGGATCCGGACTCGATGCGTCCACGTCGCCCACGAAGGCGACGCCGAAAGGGGAGTCCTCATGGTCCGTTCATTGATCGCCGGGACACTTGCGACGCTCCTCACGAGTGGTGTCGCGCAGGCCCAGCACACGCGAGAGGTGAGCGTAACGCCGCGCTCGTTGGTGGAGGTCCACACCAAACTGCGGTTCACGACCCTCATCATCCTGCCTGACGGCGAAGAGATTCTCGACTTCGTCTGTGGTGACAAGGACATGTGGGTCGTCTCGGGCGCCCAGAACATGGCCTACGTCAAGCCGGCCAAAGCCGGTGTGGCCACGAATCTCAATCTCGTGACCGCGTCCGGACACGTGTATTCCTTCGTCCTCACGGAAGGATCGGCGGATCCCGATCTCAAGATCTACGTGTCGTCAGAGCAAGTATCGACGCCCACTCCGACCCCGCCCAAGTTTGTGTCGGCCGCGCAGGCGGACGCGCTCCGTCAGGAAGTGGAGAATGCGCACCGCGCGGTACAAGTCGCGCAGGCGTCCGCGGCGGATGCCATCGAGACCGCCCACGCGTCAGCGGCGGCGGCCACCGCAGCGATCGACGAACGGGTAGGCGCCTTCCGCGCCACCTATCCGACGACGCTCGAGTTCCCATACCACTTTCGGCTGAATACGCATCCGTTCTACGTGACGGCCATCTTCCACGACGACCGGTTTACGTACATTCGAGCGACGCCGACGGAACTGCCGTCGCTCTACGAAGTGCTCGATGGCAAGCCGAATCTTGTCAACTTCCAGGTCGATCACGGGACGTACATCGTACCGAAGGTGCTCCAGCGGGGTTACCTGATCATCGGCGCACGCACGCTCGCGTTTGACGTGAAGGTGACACGGGAGACGCGATGACTGAGACACCACGACCGGACGACCGCGTGCCGATGCGCGGCGCGATCACCGATCGACGCACGCCACCGACCGGAGTGCTCCCGCGCCAGCTCCAGACCTGGCTGATGGTCGGCATCGCCGTCGTCGTGCTCCTGATCATTCTGATCACGGGTCGCCGCGAGCCGCCGATGCCACCGGGATCCACGACCACGCGTGCGCCGATCACGCTCGCGCCCGCTGATCGGATCCGGACCTATCAACAGCAGCTCGCGGCCGAGGAAGCGCGCCAGCAGCAGGCGCTCACCGGAGGACGCGCGCCGGCGAACGCCGACGATCCACGCGCCGGATCGAGAGCGAGTGTGGCGGCGTCCAGCGTTCGTGCCAGTGGCCAGGACGCGGCCGAGAGCCTGCGCGCCGACAATGTCGCGCTCAGCCATCGGGCGACCGGGCCGTCGTCTTATGCGGAGCGGAATCTGCGGCGCGAGGTGCCGAACCCGACCGAGGTGCCGGCGTCGCCCGATCTTGGCTCCTTCGAGCAGGCGCTGACGCGAGCCCTGGCCGCGCGGCCCTCGCCGACCGGACCGAGAGCAGAAGGCTCGGCACTCGCCACGACGGCAGAAAACGCACCGATCACTGAACCGAGCGCGGCGGCATCGTCGGCCGCGTCAAAACAGTCCCGGGCGGCGACGGCCACCGAGCATCCGGCGCCCGGTGAACGGTTCACGCTATTCGAAGGCACGGTGATCGAGACCGCGCTGCTCAATCGTCTCGACGGCACCTTTGCGGGCCCGGTCGTCTGTCTCGTGACGACGCCAGTCTACGCGCAGGATCGTCAGCGCGTCCTGATTCCGCAAGGGGCGCGCGTGTTAGGTGGGTCCTCATCGGTACAGGGCTGGGGCGACTCGCGTTTGGCGGTCAGCTTCCACCGGCTCCTCATGCCCGACGGGCACACCTACAGTCTGGATCTCTTCAAAGGGCTCGACCAGGTGGGCGAGACCGGCGTGCGCGACGCCGTGAACCGACACTACGCGCAGGTCTTCGGCGCCTCGATCGCGATCGGCGCGCTCTCGGGCCTCGCCCAATACAACACGCGCAGCGGCGCCGTCGGCGTGACCGATTTCGGCGATGAGTTTCGTCAATCGGCCGGCGCCAGCATCGCCGGTTCCGCGACGCGCATCCTCGATCGCTATCTCAATGTCCTGCCGACGCTGACGATTCGGGAAGGACACCGTATCAAGGTCTATCTCACCAATGACATGGCGTTGCCGGCCTTCGTGCCCGGCGCGCCGGGAGGTGTGCGATGACGCTGGGCAGACGCGTGCGTGCGGTAGTGCTGGCCGTCCTACTGGTTGCCGCGGCGACGTTGCACGCACAGAGCTACGACTACGTCGTCTATGACCCCTGGGATTACCAGCAATTGATCTACCAAGTGTTCTACATGATCCAGCAGGTCTACACGACCATTCAGCAGTACAACGCGCTCGTCCATCAGTACCTGCGGCTGCCCGTCGACCTCGCGAATCGGTATCGGGGGCAATCCGTCGCGTGGACGCTCCACGATCTCTCGGCGCAGTACGCGCGACCGGTCCTGGGGGCGCTCAACGCCGGGGACGCCAGCGGGACTGCCTACCGCCAGACCGTCAGTCCGTTGGACACGCCGACGGATGTTGTCGGCCGCATGCCGAGCGACCTGCAACGCCGCCTCGGGTCGTCGTACGCGACGATCGAGCTCTCGGACGCCGCGGCACGTCGCGGCATCGATCAGGTCGGCGCCGCCCGCGCGCTGGGCGCGAGCACGCAGCAATCGATTCGGAATTTGGAACTGGATGTAGCGTCGACCTCCGACAGCTACCAGACGCAGACGGCCCTGCTCCAGAAGATCAACAGCACGAGCGTCCTCGGGCTGCGCCTGTCGGACCAGACGAATCAGTTTCTCCTGAGCACGGTCGAGCAGCTCGCAGTAGACACCACCCGAAAGCGGGAGACCGAGGCCATCGTGATGGACGCGACGATCTACCAGTGGCGCTACGGCGCCAGCTACGGGGCCGATCTCTTTCACCGTACCGCCAGTGCCCTGGACAGCTGGCGGCTTCGCTAGGGCCTGCCCCCACTGCGGAGGATGAACCGATGCCGCCGAGCGGAGGATACGACCCGATTGGGACCGTCCAGCAAGCGATTTCGAATCTGCTGGCGGTCCAGGAACCGCAGTTCGTCGGGATCGGGACGCGGATGTTTCTGTCGTTCGCGACGATCCTCCTGGTTTGGCAAGGCATCCGCATGATGCTGGCGTGGCGCCAATCCGGCGAACATCTGTTCAGCTTTGCGCGGCTGCTGCTCATCATCGCGTTCGGCTACGCGATGATCGCGTACTACAACTCGCCGATTCCGGGCCTGGGCATCTCGTTCTCCAATCTCGTCACGGACGAAACAGCGTACCTGGCGAATCTGATCAGTGCGAGGTCAATTCAATCGGCGCAAGAAAGTCTGAGCGCGTTGTGGAATGCGCTTTCGCAGCCGGACGCGTGGTCGATCCTCGCCAACCTGCTGTATTGGACGATGCTGCTGGTGATCGGCCTCGCGCAGTTTGCGTTGCTGTTCGTCGTGTCGTTCAGCTTGATCGCCAGCGCGATTTGCGCACTCCTCGGGCCACTGTTCGTGCCGTTCTTCATCGTGCCGACGCTCGAGTGGCTCTTCTGGAACTGGTTGAAGGCCTTCATCCAGTACTCGTTCATGCGCGTCGTCGCGAACGCGTTCATCTTCGTCTTTGAGCGGTTCCTCAGCGGATTCCTACAAACGCTGCCACCCGGGCTGCGGCTCGAAGAACAGCTCTTGTACTCGGTGTACGTCGTGATGATACTGGTGACATTCACTGTGGGCGTGCTGTTGGTGCCATCGCTCACCAGCTCCATGTTTTCCGGTCGGTCGGGCGAGTCGATCCTGCCGGACCGGGTGGGATTGTGAGATGACCAGTCATGAAATTGTTCCCGAGTGAGCGCGCCCGACAGCGTCGGGATACTCGAACCGTCATTCGATTCTTCGCTGTGATGGCGATCATCACGGTGGTCTTTGCGACCGTGATTGCCGCGCACTATTTGCTGACTCGATAGAGGAGTGTCGATGACCGAGATAGAGATGCGTCCATATCCGTTGCCGCCGCTCGAGGACGCCAAGCGCTCGTACGTCGAGCTGTTTGGCTCGGCGCTCGTGTTGAACACCTATCTGAAGATCGCGCTGCTCTGCGTGTCGATCGTCGCCGTCGGCCTGGTCGCGCTGAACTTTCGGACGCAAGCAAAAGCCGAGCACCTCAAGCCGCTGGTCATTCGGATCGACGACGTGGGCCGGGCCCAGGCGTTGCAGTACGACATGCTGACCTATCAACCGCAAGGGCAGGCCCCGGAACTGAAGTACTTCCTCACGCAGTTTGTGACGAAGCACTTCGCGCGTATGCGGGCGACCGTGCAGGAGCGGTACGCCGAGTCGCTCTACTTCCTGGACGCCGCGATCGCGGACGCTACGATTACCCAGAACCAGCGAACGCAGACCATCCAGACATTCCTGAGCGGGGCGTCGGACGAGATCGAAATCCAGGTCAAGAACGTGACGCTCGACGAACTGAAGACGGCGCCGTACAAGGCAGCGGTCGATTTCGACAAGGTCTACTACAGCCTCGGTAACCGGCAGGAGAAGAAGCGCGAGACGTTCGTCGCGCAGCTGACGTTCGTCCTGCGCGATCAAATTCCGAACGCGATGGTGCTGGTGAACCCGCTCGGTCTCACGATCACGTACTTCCGGGTGGATCAGGCCTTCCAATGATCGCGAACAGCGCGTTCCTGTCCGCGATGATCGTGTTGCTGCTGGCCTTCGCGGTGCTGGGCCAAGTCGAGTTCCTCGCGCCCTACAAGCACGTGATTTTGGGTCGGTATCTTGGGGTGATCGTCGGGGCGCTCGTCCTGGTCTTCCTGAACATCTTTGCCTGCTGTTATCTGGCGGGGCGGGCGCTCTTTCTGAAGGACACCGGACGCAAGCTGGCCCACGTCGAGCGGCAACTGCGGACGACCGACACCATCGTGCGCGACCTTTCGGATCGACTGGCGAGCGAGGAGTGACGCCGTGGCCAGGGACGGTCGCGAGGATCGACACGACGACGTAGAGCGTGCCGCCGCGCCGACGGCCGGTCGCGGCCGCACGGCCGGGTCGGCCGATCTACCGGCGGACCGACTGGCGCTTCCGCGGTCCAATCGACGCGAAGCCGTCACGTTTCGCGACCGCGTCTACCATCTCCGCGCCTCGGAGAGTCGTCTGTTGGCCACCGTCGGCACCTTCCGTGTCGTGAAGACCGACGACCTCGTGGATCCGCGGACCCCTTCGTCCACCAAAGAAGATGTGCGGCGTCTGTCGGATCAGGGTCTGATCGAGCGCCGCACGATCCCCATCAACGATCGACCGACGCATGTGGCCGTTCTGACCCGAGCGGGGAAGGCCCTCCTCGACGACCGCCAGCAGGGCTCCGCCGACGAACGCCGACAGCAGTATCACGCCGGCTTGGTCAAACCGCGCGAGCTCGCGCACGACGCCCAGCTCTATCGGTTGTACCAAGCCGAGGCGAATCGCGTCGCGGAGGACGGCGGCCGCGTGACGCGCGTCGTCCTTGATTACGAACTGAAGCGCGAGTACCAGACCTTCTTGAATCGTCGGGATCGACCGGAGGACCGGGATTCGTTCGACGACGTTCGCGCCTTCGCGGAATCCCACCAGCTGCCCGTTATTGACGAGCATCTCGAGCTGCCTGACCTTCGTCTCGAGGTCGAGACGGCGGACGGCCGGCACGAGGTGCGCGATCTCGAGTTGGTAACCGAGCACTATTCGCGCGCGCAGCTGGCCGGAAAGACGCGGGCTGGATTTGCGATGTATCGAGCTGCGGGTGCCGGGCTTGCGCGCGGTGGACGCGCCCGCACGGGTGGGACGCCCTTCGATCCCCACCATCTGGAGCGCCTGTCATGACTCCCGACGAGTACCTCAGCGCGCTGGCGCCGTGGCGGTTCACGCCACGGCAGTCACGGTTTGTCCTCACGGTCGCTCTGCACAGCGGCTATTGCTTGCGCCGGCAGTACATGGCATTTGCGGGCATCCGCTACGGAAAAGTCGTGCGCGAGTTTCTCGAGACGCTCGTCACCCGTCGACTCGCCGAGCGCCTCGCCTACCGTATGGACCGCGGCTTCGTGTATCACGTCCACGCCCGCGCGCTCTACCGGGCGATCGGGCAGGACGACAATCGCAATCGCCGTCGCACGAGTCCGGCCGCGATCGCCCGAAAGTTGATGCTCCTCGACTACGTCATCGCCGAGCCGTCGGCTGAGTGGTACGCGACCGAAGCGGACAAGGTGAACCTCTTCACGACACGGTTTGGCGTGCCGGTCGCAGACTTGCCGCAACGCAGCTATGCCGCCTATGACGAACGGAGCGCGTCGAGTACGCGGTACTTCATGCACAAGCTGCCGGTCGGCGTGGTGGGGGAGCCGCCGACCGTACGTCTCGTTGCCCTGGCGCTCGACCCAACGGGCCAGTCGTTCGAGCAGTTTCTCCGCGATCACGCCCGCCTGTTGAGTCATCTGTCCGCGTGGACGATCGTGTTGATCGGCCCTCGGGGACAAGTCAGCGTGGCGCCGTGCCGACAACTGTTTGAGCGCTATGTCGGCAGGTTGTCGGCCTCGACACCGGATCAACAGGACGTGCGCCAGTACTTCACCCTTCGTCGCTCGGTCGAGCGCAGTGAGTGGGCACAGCTGTCTGCCGCGGATCTTCAGCAGCTGCGCGAGTCTCGTGGCCGGTTCAGCGATCCCACGTTCGATTCGTTGTATGCGCGGTGGCTCGCGACCGGTGACCGCGCGTTCACGGAGGGCGGACTCGCTCTGGGAATAGGTGGCTCGGCGCGCGGACAGCTCATCGAGCACACCTTGCCGTTTCGCTACGACCAGTTCGGCGACTTGCCGGGCGTGTGTTGAGGGCTATCACGTGCAGAACACGATGGCTGACCATAAAGCTCCGCGGCGCGCTCCCCGTCTGGCCCTCCGTCGAGGGCCTTTTGCGAATGAATGCAACGCCCGAAGCGTTCGTGATGGGTCGCACCGTGGGTCGCAGAACGGGTTGCGGGCGAAGGGGGAGCGACCCCCCGAAAAGCATCGGGCCTTGACCCCGCGCCTGACGGCACGGTTCGGCCCTGGAGGGTCGCTCCCCCTTCGCCAGATCAGACCCGACGAAGCCAAGCGAACGGGCGCTAGCCGGGCGGCGCGTTCGCGATGAATCACGGGACGAAGATCAAGTCTGTCCAACACTTCACAGGAGCGTGCCATGCCGTTGATCAAGCCGCGTGTCCACCGTGTCCGATCCGTGCGTCACATCAGTCGCCTGCAGGAGCCGAATCGTGACGCGCTCGTGCTCTACGCGCGCTTCATCGGCGATACGCCTGACTACGTTCTTGATCAACTCATTGACACGACGATCGCCAAAGATCGCGACTTCATCGCGTGGCGGGCCGAGCAACCCGCGAACGCGCTCACGATTCCGAAGACGCGCGATGGGCGTGTCGAGGATGGCCGTTGAGGCGACGCGATGCGCGCCTTCCTGCAGCACCGTGTCTTGCTGAGTGCCGTCATGGCGAGCGTCGTCGGTGCGTCCGGACTCCGCGCGTGGCCGTTTCCAGCAGACCACGCGCTCTTGGCGCTCATTGAGGCCGAGCGACCGGGTCTGGCCGTTTGCTTTACATACACGTACGCAACACTCTGGTTCAGCACGCCGTTCTTTGCGCTGAACATCGTGTGTTCGATGGCCGCCATCTTTCTAGCGCGGTTCGAGCCGACGCCGACCGCAGAGGAATTGCCGCCGTACCCGAGGCCCGAGGAGCGTCGCGATCTGTGCCTGGTCCTCGGCGAGCAACACCACAGGACGAATCCTGGGCGAGCGACGGCCCCGCAGTGGCTCGTGATTCCGGAGCGCGGCCTGTACACCGGACTGCTCGTGGTCGGCGCCATCGGTACTGGCAAAACGTCCGCGTGTCTGTATCCCTACCTCGAGCAGCTCTTGGCCTATCGCGCGGATGACCCCACGCGCAAGGTCGCCGGCTTGGTCTTGGAGGTCAAAGGCGATTTCTGCCTGCAGGTGCGCGACATCCTCCAGCGCCATGGCCGCGGCGACGACTACCTCGAGGTCAGTCTCGAGTCGCCGTACCGCTACAACCCGCTCCATAACGATCTCGACGCCTACGCGCTTGCGTACGGTATCGCGACGTTGATGACGAATCTATTTGGTCGCGGCCATGAACCGTTCTGGCAGCAGGCGAGCACAAACCTCGTGAAGTTCGTGATCCTGCTGCATCAGACGCTCGATGAGTACGTCACTCTCTTTCAGGTCTACGAGCATGTCATCAATCCGGACAAGCTACGCGCCCGGATCGAGGAAGGGGAGAAGCGATTCGCCGCGGGGCGTCGACGGATCGCGGTCGACAAGCGCGAACACTTGTTCTCGGCGACGCTCACCGGTTGGACCTGGTACGGGGATGAGACCGGCCGCGAGACCTGGACCCACTCGTCGATGGAACTCGAAGAGACGCTGCGCGCCGCCACGATCGCGTATCGGTTGCACGATGCACCCATGACGGCAGACGAGGTCGATAGGGTCGCGCGCTTCCAGGCGGTGAAGCGTTGGTTCGAAGACGATTGGACGCGCATTGAGCCGAAGCTTCGCACGTCGATCGTTGAAGGCATCAGCGTGTTCTTGTCGCTCTTCGATGACAACCCGAAGGTGAAATACACGTTCTGTCCGCCCAAGGATACCTACGACGCGGTCCGTAACGCGGATGGTCTCTACGGTAGGCCGCTGCCACCGCTGGGAACACTCATCGAGCAAGGCAAAGTCGTCGCGCTCAATTTTCCTGTGGCCACGAATCCCGGGCTGGCGCGCGCGTTGGGCACCATGCTGAAGCAGGACTTCCAGCGCGCCGTGCTCAATCGAATCCCGACAACGCCCAGAAATGAGTCGTCGCCCCCGAGAGCCGTCACCTTCGTCTGTGATGAATATCAGGCCTTTGCGACGTCCGGCGAAAACGAGCCGTCGGGCGACGAGAAGTTCTTTTCGCTGGCCCGGCAGGCCCGCTGTATTCCGATCGTCGCGACACAGAGCATCAGCTCGCTTCGTTCTACGCTCAGAGGCGAATCCTGGCGCACGCTGATCCAGGGGCTGCGTACGAAGGTGTTCCTGGCACTCTCGGACGATGCCAGCGCGCATCTGGCGGCGGATCTCTGCGGAAAGGTCGATCGGCTTAAGCCGTCGTACACGCTGACCGAAGCCGGACAAGATGCGCGCGTCAGCCTGCTCACCGGGCGGCCAGCAGCACATCGAACGACGGTCAGCGCCACCAAGTCATACACCCTGCAACGGGAAGAAGTGTTCTCACCCAAGGCGTTTACCGAACTGCAGAACGGGCAGGCCATCGTCCTGCCGTACGACGGGCTCAATCCGCTCCCGCCGACGTACTGCTATCTCAAGCCGCATTACCTGGACGTGCAGACCAGTTACTTCGATCACGCGGCGAAAGGAGCGCTCTGACATGAGCTTCGACGTCATCCTGCCGTTCCTGCGACCGATCGCGCATCTCATTCAGGATCCGGACGTGACCGAGATCATGGTCAACGGCTCGCGGCGAGTCTTTGTGGAACGTCACGGGTTAGTGCGTGAGGTGGATGGGCTCCAATTGGAGGCGCGCAACTTGAAGGTGGCCGTCCAGAACATCGCGCGGGCCCTGGGTGACGATGTGTCCGAGGCACAACCGATCCTGGACGCGCGCTTGCCAGACGGTTCGCGTGTGGCTGCCGTCGTACCGCCTTGCAGCATTGGCGGGACGACGCTCACGATTCGAAAATTTCAGACCCAGTTCTTTACGGCGGAGGAGTTGGTTCGGATCGGCACGATGACCCCGGAGGTGCTGACCGCCATCCGAGACGCGATCGACAGAAGTCAGAACATCCTGGTGTCCGGCGGCACCAGTACGGGCAAGACGACGCTCCTGAACGCACTCACGGCGTTCTTGCCACCGGAGGATCGGATCGTCGTGATCGAGGATACGGCCGAACTCCAAATCGACGCGCCCAACGTCGTGCGCTTCGAGGCTCGACGTGAACAGGGCACGTGGCCAGCCATCACGATCCGAGATCTCCTCCGGGCGACGCTGCGGCACCGCCCCGATCGCATCATCGTCGGCGAGGTGCGTGGCGGGGAAGCCTTTGACCTCTTGCAGGCTCTCAATACCGGCCACTCCGGCTCGCTCTCGACGATACACGCCAATTCCGCAACGCAGGCCCTGGCTCGGTTTTCGTCGTGCGTCGTGCAGAGCGGTGTCGACCTACCGTATCAAGCCGTGCGGCACCAGATCGGCGATGCCATTAATTTCGTGCTCCATCTCGGACGGCGTCGAGGTGCGCGAGTCGTGCAAGAACTGGTTCGAATCGAGCGGTATGACACAGAGCATGACGCGTACTCGGTCGATGTGCTGTTTCGAGGGAGCGACACGAACGGCATTTCGACTGATGGGCGCGCAACGTGATCGGGGGCAAGAAAATGCATAAAGCGTCAGCCGAGACAAGGAACTCACAGGAGCGGCTTCCTGCACGAGCATCGCAGCTGGCCAAGGCGGCGCCACCGCCGGTCAAGGCGGCGCAGAGCGTCGAACAGGCCACCAGCACCCTACCGGCAAAACTCCTGCGCTTTCCCGAGGTGCGTGCTCGCACCGGACTGTCGCGCTCCACGATTTGGCGACTGGAACGACGCGGCGACTTTCCGCGGCACCGACGTATCTCGCCGAATGCCGTGGCCTGGGTGGAGGAAGAACTCGCGACATGGATCCGCGGGCGGGCTGGGGAGTCGTGAAGTAGCTGCCGGACACTCAAGATCGTACGACAACCGTGGACTTGGTTCATCGTTCATCCCCGACACTCTCGCCGCGCTTCATTACTTTGGAATCGTGCGGAGCGCGAGCGGATCACTCTCGGCATGCGACTGTCGCTCCAGACCGTGTTCGGGCACCAGCCGACTTTGGCGCGCATGCTCGGTCTGCCGACGGCCAGGTGACTGTCAACGCCACGAGGCTGCTGGATAACGTCGAGCCCCCAGGGATCGCGGCAAATGCCGAATGGCGCGCATCAGGCACCAGGCGGCTGGAACCGTGGGGTCCTGAAGGTGGTCGATCTACCGGCATCTATTGCCGCCTTCAAGCAAGCCGGCGTGACGTCTAGGGCGGGGCGTGAATCTCTCTCTACTTGCCTGCCTGGGGGACTGTCTTGTAGCCCGTCTTGTCGGCGATAACTTTCGCAATCGCCGCTGGTGTCGTCTTCGTGGGATCGAACGTGACCACGGCGGAGCGCTTCTCGTAGCTTACTTTCACCTCGGTGACGCCCGTCACCTTCGTTGCCGCGATCCGAACGGCAGCCTCGCAACCCGCACACGTCATTCCCGTGACCTGCAACGTGCAGGTTTGCAGCGCAGACTTGACCGGCGCATTCGGCGAACTCGGCGTCTGGCCGATGAGCGTAGGCGTTGACATCGCGCCGAGGAAGAGGAGGACGAGGACCAGTCGCATGTCGATCTCCAGTCAGAAGATGAAGTTCACGTAGTAAGGAAACGTCACCAGTACGGCCACGAACGCGGCCGCCAGCCACACCGTGATTTGTATCCGTCGTCGCGTCGCGCGCGCACAGTCGTCGCATGCCGTCTGTGGACGATAGGCGCCATAGAACGCGAACCCCATCGCCCCGGCGGTCAGCGCAAGAAGGACTGGACGGTATGGCTCCATCGCCGCGAACGACGCACCGAGACCACCAACGCCGAGCAAGACGAAGAGCACGGGTCCGATACAGCACGCGGACGCCGCCGTTGCCGCCACGATCGAGGCGACTGCGGACTTCACGGTATCAACGCCTCGATCACCGGACACGCCGGCGCATCCGTCTGCAACGCGTCGTCGCAGGCGGCGACGTGCGCTCGGAGTGTGCGGCGAAATTGGCGAAGTTCTGAAAGCTTGTGCTCCACGTCCTCGAGACGCACGGCGAGCAAATCGCGCACCGTCTGGCAGCGAGTACGGCCGGCTCGGCCCTGATTCGCCACTAGCTGTAGCACATCCTTTAGCGTGAGCCCGAGCGCCCGCGCCTGCTGGATGAATCTGACGCGCGTGACGACGTCGGGACCATAAACTCTTAGGCCTCCCTGCGTACGTCGCGCTTGTGGGAGTACGCCCAGTCGCTCGTAGTAGCGCAGTGTGTCCGGCGTCACACCGAGTTTGGTCGCCGCCTCGCTGATCCTGAAAGTCATTCCAGACCGGCTTCCTGTACGGCCCGCGTCAGATCGCCCAGGCAGCACGTGCCGCGCGGATTGCGCACCTCACAGGCACAGCGTCCAGCCGCGATGTGCTCCCGGACTCGCGCCACGACCCGAGACGAGCCGTGCTGTTCGATGTCGGCCCGTATGCTCGCATCGCCTTCGTCAAAGCAGTAGCAAATCGTTCGTGAACCCACGCGCTCTTTTTGCCAGACCGGGACCCTGAGCTGATGACTCGTGAAGCAATGTCCCGCATCGTCGAAATAGACGACCTTGCACGCGGGTGTCGGACAGAATCGGTAGCGCCCTGGTGCGAAGCGTCTCAAGGCGGGCTCCGTCAGCAGCGATTTGATCGTCAGCTCTGGCACGGGGTGCCCGATCGACCGGCAGTGCGTGCAGACCCCTTGCGCAACCGGCGCTTCGCGGCTAGTTTGGCAGCAACTGTCCACGCGGGACATTATCCACCTTGGAGTGGACTCCAGGGTCAAGACTCATTTTGAGGGGCCGCTGGCAGGTGACGCCGTGTAACACTCGCCTGCGATCGCCCCGTGCGGTTCTGAACGTCTTGGGAGGCGCGATGGAGATTCGTCAAGACGAGCCATTGGGACGTGCGATTGTGGATGCGATCCGGCGAGGCAACCTCGGCGCAGTCACGCAGCTGCTGACGGATCATCCTGGACTTGCGCGGGCTCGAATCGGTGGGGAACCCAACACGCGTCAGGCGGGCAACACAGGGCGGACTCTTCTTCATGTGGCGACCGACTGGCCCGGCCACTTTCCGAATACTCCCGCCACGATCGCCGCGCTGATCGACGGAGGCGCCGACGTTAACGCGGCGTTCGTGGGTTCCCACGCGGAAACACCCCTTCACTGGGCCGCCAGCAGCGACGACGTTGAAGCGATCGATGTGCTGCTCGACAACGGCGCCAACATCGAAGCACCCGGCTCCGTCCTGGGCGGTGGCAGCCCGCTGGCCGATGCCGTGGGTTTCGGTCAGTGGAACGCGGCACGCCGGCTGATCGAACGGGGCGCGCGTTCGACGTTGTGGCAGTCTGCCGCGTTAGGCCTCATGGATCGCGTAAAAAACGCATTTGCCGGGAGCCATTCGCCGAATGTTCAAGAGGTGACGGAGGCCTTCTGGTCGGGATGCCACGGCGGCCAGCGCGAGTCAGCAGCGTACCTGCTGGAGCACGGCGCGGACATCAATTGGGTCGGCTACGACCGGTTGATGCCGCTCGACGCCGCTCTGCGGAGTGGTCACACGGACCTCGGGGAGTGGTTGCGCACGCAAGGCGGTCGCAGTGCAAGCGATCGTCAGCAGTCGTCCGGTTGACCGATCAGGACGACGTGGCCATCCGGATCGGTCACGGTGAACTCGCCAGCCTTAGCGTAGCCGGGGAATGTCAGCATGCTTGCGTGCATCCCGCCTGCGATCAGCCGCTCGCGCAGGCCTCGCACGTCGGTGACGTAGTAGTACAGCACCACGCCGCTCGGCTGAATGGGTCCGCTCTCGAGCGACAGCATTAACTCCGCGGCTGCCGTATCACCGCTTGCGCAGAGGTTCGCCCAGAACGGGTCGGGCTCACCCTCGACGCTGCGGAGGGTGAAACCTAACGATTCGTAAAAGCCTATCGAACGTCGCAGATCCGCGACTCGGAGCAACGGCACCAGTGCAGGGACCAGACTCATCGCCAGGTATTCACCTTTCTGCGGAAGAAGGATGGAATGCAACTCCTCGTCCAACCCTTCACTCTTCCGGAAGGCCTTCTGAGGCAGCGCTCGTGTCGTTCCACGTCTCCAGATAGTGCGAATCGTCGCACTTCGCGAAGCAGTTATCGTTGACTCTCCACATTTTGGAGGCCGGCGGGACAGGGTTCCCCGCCGCATCGTCTCGTGCGTGACGTTCTGCCACTGATATTTTCAGCCATTTCGGATCTGCCCCGATACCGTCGATCCGGTAGATTGTTCCGAGGCCGAGAACATGATTCGACATCAACCATCCCGCCTTCTGGCGCAGGTCCTTACCGCGTGCCTACTGACTCGTCTGAGCGGCCCCGGGGTTGGCGGCCGGCCAACCGGTTGCGACTGACCGATTTCAGGAAATTGCATTTCTGGACGGTCACTGGAAAGGCCGCTCCGAGGGTCAACCCGTGAGCGGCACGCTTCAGCGCGACTACGAGTGCATTCTGAACGGTCAGTTCGTCCGCGTCGAGAATACGAGCACGTACCTACCGCAGCCGAAGAATCCGAAAGGCGAAGTTCAACAGGACGTCGGATTCTTCAGCATGGACGGCGCGCGAAAGCGTCTGGTGCTTCGACAATTCCACGTCGAAGGATTCGTGAATCAGTACGTGCAGCAGCCGGGAACGCTGGTCGTTGTATCCGAGGCGATTGAGAACATTCCAGCCGGGTGGCGAGCACGGGAGTCGTACACCGTGCTGGGGCCAGACGCGTTCGAGGAGACGTTTGAATTGGCTGAACCCGGCAAAGATTGGGAGCTCTATTCGCGAACGCGATTCGCACGATTGCGGCGGTAACAAAGCGGATCGCGAGTGGACCGCCAGTCGATTCAGAATCTGTTCACTTCACGCGTTGCGCAGTATCAACGCTTTATCCGCGCGGTTCATTACCCTCGAGGACTTCAATCGTTCTTCGAGCACTCGCCGCTCCTTCGGCCAGGACTTCGCGTGTTGGACGCGGGCTGTGGAACCGGCGCGGTCACGCTCGGACTGCGAGAGGCGCTGGCGCGACAGGCACTGCGGCCGGGCGCTTTGCACGCATTCGACCTGACGCCAGCGATGTTGACGAGATTCCGCCAGGCGATTCCGGCAATGGCGGGATTCGATGTTGAGACTCAACAGGCCGATGTCTTGCGACTCGAGACGCTTCCCGAATCGTGGACCGGTTACGATCTGATCGTCACGGCGTCGATGCTGGAATACATTCCGCGCGATCAACTTCCACTGGCTCTCGGTGCCTTGCGTACTCGACTCCATCGGGACGGATACCTGCTCGCATTCGTGACGAAACGCAATTGGTTGATGCACGTACTCGTCGGACGTTGGTGGCGCTCGAATCTCTATAGCCGCCGCGAGCTAGCCGAGGCGTTCGAACAAGCCGGGTTTACGGAGATTTCGTTCGAGTATTTTCCGGCGACCGCTTGGCATCTCAGACTGTGGGGCCACGTCGTCCAAGCCCGGACGCGTTGAGAGGCAGCGTCAGCGGCTCGGGACCGGTGTAGCCGCCGGGCATCTGGCATCGAACATTTTCAGCATCGCGCGACAGGCCGCACCGTGGTGCTTTTGCGGATGATCGACGACCACAATGGGACGTGAGGGAAGCGCCGCGGCCATGGTAACGGTTGCCAAGCGCTTGTTTCGCAGATCCTCTTCGACGGTGAGCTTCGAGACCATCGCAATGCCCAGCCCAGCCATCACCGCGCGCTTGACCCCGTCCGGATGCATGAACGTCATTGTTCGTAGGGGCGCCAGTCGATGACGATGCCACCAGGCGGTCAGCTGGCGACGGGTATCTGAGCCGTCCTCACGGAGCAGCCACGTTTCGGATTCGAGCTGACGCGGTTTCACCGATCGGATGCGCGCCAGCGGTGAATCGGCCGGCGCGACGATCACGAACTCATCGTCGGCCAAGCGGCGTGCCTGCAACTCTCCAGAGGGCAGGGGACCCGCCAGGATCCCCATATCAAGATCGTTCCGGGCGACACGTTCCGCAATCGTGTGCGGCGACCCGATGTCGAGATGCAGGTCGAAGGTTGGGTGCGCCTTGCGGTAGGCCGCCAGGAGCGATGGCAGTACATACAGCCCAGCTGTCGCGGTGGCGCCGAGCCGGATCCGTCCAACCGTGCCGCGCGCCACCTCCTGCATCCGCTCGTGTGCGCGATCCACGGCACCCAGGATGCGCCGTGTTTCCTCGAGGAACACCTCTCCAGCGACCGTCAACGACACACGCCGCGCCGCCCGGTTGAGGAGCTTTGTGCCGAGTTCGGACTCAAGCTGCGCGATCTGATGAGACACCGCAGGTTGCGACAGGTTGCAGAGGCTGGCCGCTCGTGCGAAGTGGCGGAGCTCAGCGACGGCGACGAACGTGCGGAGATGCCGGAAGTCCATGGACGCTCCTTGATCGATTCATAAATATTATCAGAATAATCACATCCTTTCATTGGACGAATCAAGCGAGCACCCGTAGATTGAGCCCAGGTTCGGCACTGAAGGGAGAGAGCCATGACGGTTTCAACGGTCGATCGGAGCGCCCTCGAGTCCAAGGTGAAGAGCATGTATTCGGACGTGGCGGAGAATCCGCGTGGGGAGTTTCATTTCGAGATGGGTCGCGCGATGGCGGAGCGGCTCGGCTACTCGCCGCAGGACCTCGATCGAATCCCCGCTGAGGCCGCCGAGTCGTTTGCCGGCGTGGGTCACTTCTTCCACCTCGCGAACTTGCGAGCCGGCGAGCGCATCGTCGATCTCGGCAGCGGCTCCGGGATGGACAGTTTCCTCGCCGCGCTCAAGGTCGGCCCCACCGGCGCCGTCTTCGGGGTCGACATGACCGACGCGCAGCTCGCCAAGGCCAGCCGCCTCGCCGAGCAGCGAGGGCTCCGAACCACGACATTTCGGAAGGGGTACATCGAAGAGACTGGTCTCCCCGACGGTTCGTTCGATTGCGTGATCTCGAATGGCGTCATTAATCTCGCCGCCGATAAGGCGCGGGTCTTTCGGGAAGCGGCGCGTCTCCTGAAATCCGGTGGCCGTCTCGCCATCGCCGACATCGTCACTGAGCAGCCGTTGCCGGAGAACGTCGTGTGCAACGCGGATCTATGGGCCGCCTGTATCGGTGGAGCGGCGCAGCAGCTGGACTACCGCTCGGCCATCGAGGCGGCGGGGTTGACGGTCGAGCGTGTCGAGGACAACGTCGAGTACCGCTTCATTTCGGATCGTGCGCGCAAGGCCACGGCGAAGTGGGGCGTGAAGAGCGTCTCAATTCTCGCGCGGAAACCGTAGGAGGGCATCATGTCAACGACACAGACGGGAACGGTGATCAATCCGAACAAAGCCCTGTGGGAGAAGGGCGACTTCACGCGCATCGCGGCGACGATGCGCGAGAGCGGCGAGGCGCTGGTGAACTCGCTCGGCATTACCAAGGGGATGCGCGTCCTCGATCTCGGTTGCGGCGATGGGACGACCGCGGTGCCCGAGGCGCGGCGAGGCGCCGAGGTCCTCGGTGTCGACATCGCCGCCAATTTAGTCGCCGCCGGGAACAAGCGCGCGCACGACGCCCATCTCTCCAACCTGCGCTTCCAGCAAGGCGACGCGACGAACTTGCACGAGCTTGCCGATCACTCCTTCGATCTCGTCGTCAGCATCTTCGGCGCGATGTTCGCGCCGAAGCCGTTCGATGTGGCGAAGGAGATGGTGCGCGTGACGAAGCCCGGCGGCCGGATCGTGATGGGCAACTGGATCCCGAACGATCCGACGCTGGTCGCGCAGATTCTGCGAATCAGCGCGTCGTACTCGCCGCCACCACCGGAGGGGTTCATCAGCCCGATGACCTGGGGCGTCGAGGCGAACGTCGTTGAGCGCTTCGGACAGGTGGGCGTCGCGAAGGACAAGATTTCGTTCGCTCGCGACACGTACTCCTTCAACTACCCAGGGTCTCCGTCTGCGTTGGTGGGAGAATTTCGGAGTTTCTATGGACCCACGATGAACGCGTTTGCGGCGGCCGAGCAGAACGGCAAAGCCGACGCGTTGCGCCAGGAGCTCGATACGCTGTTCGAGGCGCAGAATACGCGCGCGACCGGCACGTCGATTCCAGCCACGTTTCTTCGCGTGACCGTGCATGTCTGAAAACGGAGTGACTCCATGACGCGTCGATTCCTGTCCGGCTCAGCCTCTGCGGCATTGGTGATCGTCGCGCTGGCAGCAAGTGCGTGCCGCGAGCAGCCCTCGGCCGGGCAGGAGCGGACGCCCGCTGCGCCGCCGTCGCGAGTGACACCTGCGGCACCGCCGCCCGCTTCGCTCCAGGGCGCGACGCCCGCTCCCGGAAGCGACCGGTTCAACCCCGACGAACACCCTGAGTTAGCGCGGCCAAATGAACTCACCACGGAGTCGCTCGCGCAGGGCATCACGAACTACGTCACAGCTGAAACGGAGAAACAGGGTGGCGTCTTTCCGGTCGCCGATCCAGCGCAGGGCACGTCGCTCGCTCTGACGCTGACGACGGTTCATCGCGAGCGTCTCAGTAAACTCGCCGACGGTCGTTACTTCGCATGCGCCGATTTCAAGGGGCGCGATGGACACACCTACGATCTCGACGTGTTCATGCGTGTCGACAGTACCGGTCTCACGCCGACTGACGTCATCGTCCATAAACAGGACGGCTTGGCGCGATTCAACTGGGTCGAACAGAACGGGATCTGGCTGCAGTCGCCGGTCGCTGCGCGATGAGCGCCGTGGGACGCAGCGTTGCCGTGAAATCGGAGGCCATGAGTCGACCGGTGACTATGCCGCGTTTGGGTTTGCGCGCCAACCTTGCGCAGTTCGCGTGGCTCGTCGTCGTGAACGCGTGTGTCGGCGCCATGGCGGGGCTCGAGCGAACGATCCTGCCCGCGATGGCCGAGCAGGAGTTCCGACTGTCCGCCCACAGCGCCGTGCTCTCGTTCATCGTCGTGTTCGGCGTCTCGAAAGCGTGCACCAACTATCTCGCCGGCCGGCTGTCGGACCGATGGGGTCGCAAGTCCATCCTGATCGCCGGGTGGCTCGTCGCCGTCCCCGTGCCGCTCCTGCTGATGTGGGCGCCGACCTGGAATTGGATACTGCTGGCGAATGTGTTCCTCGGCGTCAGCCAGGGGCTGACCTGGTCGACGACGGTCATCATGAAGATCGACATCGTCGGCTCGAAGCAGCGGGGGCTGGCGATGGGAATGAATGAATTCGCCGGCTACGTGGCGCTGGCGGCCAGTGCCCTGGCGACTGGTTGGATCGCGGCCCGCTACGGCTTCCGTCCGCAGCCGTTCTACCTGGGCGTGGGGTTTGTCATGGTGGGGCTGGTGCTTTCTGCGTTCGTCGTGCGGGAAACACGCCATCACGTCTCCCATGAATCCGCGCTCGTCGGAATCCCGACCGCCGGCCGTCTCCCTACGTCCCACGAAGTGTTCTGGCGGACCACGCTTCGCGACCGCACGTTGTCGAGCGTGAGTCAGGCAGGTCTCGTCAACAATCTGAACGACGGCATGGCGTGGGGCCTGTTTCCGCTGGTGTTCGCGGCCTCCGGCATGAGTCTGACGCAGGTCGGACTGCTGGCGGCGATCTATCCCGCCACATCGGGACTCGGCCAACTCGTCACCGGTGCGCTCTCGGATCGAACCGGACGAAAGCCGCTGATCGTCTGGGGCATGTGGGTTCAAGCCGCCGGCATCGGCGTCGTGACATTGGCGCATACGTTCGCGGGATTTCTCGTCGGTGCGTTGGGGCTCGGGATCGGCACGGCGATGGTGTATCCGACCTTGCTGGCCGCGATTGGGGATGTGGCGCACCCATTGTGGCGAGGTTCAGCGGTCGGCGTGTATCGCCTGTGGCGTGATCTCGGGTACGCGATTGGGGCGCTGCTCGCGGGCCTGACGGCCGATGCTTTTGGCGTCAGCGTCGCCATGTGGGTCGTGGCCGCACTGACGTTCGCGTCGGGCGTCGTGTCCGCGACGAGAATGAAGGAAACGCATGTCACTCCTTGATTTGAGGCCGGAGATGTCCAACACGCTGTTCATCCTGAACGAGCCGCCGTACGGGAACGAGCGCAGTTACAACGCGCTGCGCCTCGCGGGCTCGTTGTCCAGGCGCGAAGGCGAAGCCGTTAAGGTGTTCCTGCTTGGCGGCGCGGCAAGCTGTGCGAAGAAGGATCAGAAGGTACCGCACGGCTACTACAGCATCGAGGTGATGCTGAGCACGGTCGCGACGCACGGTGGTGAGATTGGCGTCTGCGGCACGTGCATGGACGCAAGAGGGATTGCGAACGGCGAACTGACCGAGACGGCGCACCACAGTTCGCTCGAGGAACTCACCAATTGGGTGCAGTGGGCCGACCGGACGCTCGTGTTCTAGCGACACTACTGAGGAGAGGCTGTCATGTTCCTTGCCCGTTGTCCCTGGTATCTCGCAGGTCCGCTGCTCGGCGTGCTCATCGTCGGACTGCGCGCCGCCGTGAACAAACCGCTCGGTGCCCTCGGCGGCTACATCGATGTCGCCGACCATGCGACCGAGCGTCGCGGTCTTGGCTTCAGCGCCGCCCTCCTGGCCGGCACGGTGCTTGGCGGACTGATCTACTCCGCGCTGAGCGGCACATTCGTGTTAACGACGGTGTACGACACTGGACAGGGTCTTCTCCCTGCGAGTGGACCGGCCCAGTTCGGGGGGTTGGCGCTCGCTGGCGTCCTGATTGGCATCGGCGCCCGCACGGCAGGCGGATGTACAAGCGGTCATGGCCTGAGCGGGGTCTCCCTTGGTTCGCGCGCCAGCCTCATCGCCACGATGACCTTCTTCGGGACGGCTGTCCTGTTGTCGCACGTCATGGCCTGGGCCATCGGAGGCGGGCGATGAAGGTGAAGCTGATTGGATTTGCCGCCGGAACGGGATTTGGTGTGATCCTCGCGTGGGCTCGCCTCACCGATCCGCTGGTCGTGCGCGAGATGTTGCTGCTCCGAGACGCGCATGTGTTTCTGATCATGGGCTCGGCCATCCTGGTGGCGGCCATCGGGTGCCGTCTGCTGCGAGCGGTGGGCGCGCGGTCCGTGATGACGGCAGAGCCGATTCAGTGGTCGGTGGCGCGGCCGGAACCGCGGCATGTGCTCGGCAGCGTGTTATTCGGAACCGGGTGGAGCGTCGCGGGTACCTGCCCAGGACCTGTGGCGGCGATGATCGGCGAGGGACGACTGGGCGGCGTGATGGTCGCCGCGGGCATTCTCGTTGGCGTCGTCGCGCAGCGAGTCTTCGTGCGCTCACGTACCGCCGTCCAACCACACGTTGATCGGGCGCACGCGGTGGGTCTGTGAGGATGTGAATTCGCGGCGCGGGAGGACGTGATGACCAAGTTGATTGAGACGGAAACCTTGCGCGAGTGGCTCGATGCGCACCGACCGGTAACGGTACTGGATGTCCGTACCGACGAGGACCGCGCGCAGTGGGCCATTCCTGGAAGTGTGCACGTCAACGCGTACGCGGCGTTGCGGGCAGGGCAACCTGGCCCGCTCGTCGACGCGACCTTGCCCACTGATCGACCGGTCGTGACCGTGTGCGGCGGCGGCGGTGTCAGCCAGGCCGCCGCTGACATACTCGTCGAACGCGGCTTCGACGCGCGGTCGCTTACGGGTGGCATGAAGTCGTGGAGCCTCGCATGGAACACCGCGGAGATCCCGCTCCACGACGACGCGTGCCGCGTCATCCAGGTCCGCCGCACGGGCAAGGGGTGCCTGTCGTACGTGATTGGCACTGGTACTGAGGCGGCGGTGATTGACCCGTCGGTGTCGCCGGACGTCTACGTGCAGGTTGCGCAGCGCAACGGATGGTCCATTCGGTACGTGCTCGAAACGCATATTCACGCCGATCATCTGTCGCGCGCCCGCGATCTGGTCCGCCAGACCGGCGCGACGCATGTCCTACCGACCCAGAAGCGGGTGCAGTTCGCGTTCAGGGCGATCGCTGACGGCGAACGCCTCGTGGTGGGAGATGCCACCCTCGTCGCGATGCGCACACCCGGTCACACCGACGAGAGCACGTCGTACGTGCTGAACGGCACGGCGGTGTTCACCGGCGACACGGTGTTTACCAACGGTGTCGGCCGACCGGACCTCCATGCCGACGCCGAAAGTGCGCGGCAACGATCCCGCACGTTATTCGCGTCACTCGCGCGTCTCCGCGCCCTTCCGCCGCAGACCATCGTGTTGCCGACGCACACGAGCGATCCGGTCGCTTTCGATGGAAAGGCTATCTCGGCGCGGCTCGACGAGATCGAGCGCTGGCTCTCCGGCTGGCTCACCTCCGAGTCGGCCTTCGTGGAGCGCCTCACCTCGAAGCTCCCGCCGACCCCGCCGAATTTCGCTCGCATTGTCGACTTGAATGAGAGGGGCGAATTCCCAACCAGCGATCCGACTGACCTCGAAGCCGGTGCGAACCGATGCGCTGTGAGATAGCCGCGAATTCCAGACGCGGGAGGTGATGTATGTGGCCCTTCATGGGATGGATGGGCGGGTGGATGATGCTGTGGTGGATTCCAGGCATCATCGTCCTGGTGCTCCTCGTGCGGCTCATGTCCAGATCGTCGAGCGGACTCTCGTTTGGAGGAGACGACAGGCCTGAGCAGATCCTGAAGCGTCGCTACGCCAAAGGGGAGATCGAACGCGACGAGTATCAGCGACGCCTCGAAGACCTGCGCCGTTGAGCAAGGTAGTCATCAGTTCTCTGAGCGGAGGAGAGAAGTTGCTCGGACCAGAGTGGTGCTCGTCACAGACGGCGGGTTCACGCTGTCGCGTGTGGACGTCGGAACACCGTGAATTCCCAGGCTAGACTGCGACCGGTCGCGGCCGTGACGAGGCCTTCGGCCTCCGCCGCGTGCTGCAGGGCTGCGGGCGAGTGCAAGAAGAGCCGGAATGAACGGCCAACAATCCTGAGGGCCGTATTCATCAGCGCGCCAAAGAGGCGCGTTGTGAAGCGATTGCGTGGGTACACAAGGAGCAGCAGTCGATTGGCGCGATGCGCGGCGAATGCCGTCAAGCGGATGCCGTCGGGTGAGCAGCAGACCACGCGATTCAAGACAACGACGTCGGCATTGCCGACCTCGTCGGGGTTGTTGAGGGCATCGACGACATGGAACTGCAATCGATCTGAAAAGCCCTTGTCTGTGGCGAGCGCTCGAGCGTACGGCTCGTAACCGGGCACGAGTTCGATGATCGTACCGCGCGCGGCGCCGGCATCGATCAGTTCTGCCTCGATGGTCCCAATACCGCCACCCAACTCCAGGACGCGCGCACCCGCGACCGCGTCCGTGGGTAGGCTGGCCATCATCTGTCGCTCGACGGCCTTCAGTCCGCGCTTGCGGTACCGCTTCAGATCCTTCCGAGCCACCTTCGGACTGAACATTTCCTCACAGGCAGCAGCACGGCAGCAGTCATTCAAGCAGCTCATGTCGATATGGTGTCGGCGGCGCTGTTCACGATCAACCGTTTTCCTCAGGGCTCTGAGTGGTGGAGCCTCTCCATCGACAACGTGGGACCGGATGAATTACCTCCGCGCCCGCTTCGTCCGTCCCGCCATCGGCTAAGATCCGCCCTCATGCGTGTTGCATCGCACTTCGCGAAGACGAGTCCCGAGGTGCTCGCCACCTACCGGCGTCTCCTCGATGCCGCCCGAACCTTCGGGCCCGTCATTGAAGAGGCGAAAAACACGTCGATTCACTTGATGCGCCGGACGGCCTTCGCCGGTGTCGCGACACGGCGTTCATCGCTCATTCTGACGCTGAAGTCGGCGACGGAGATCAAGAGCCCTCGAATCGAGAAACGCGAGCAGGTTTCCGCAAATCGCTGGCATCTCGAAATCCGGCTTAATAATCCGGCTGACGTAGACCCGCAGATCACGCGATGGCTGAAGGCCGCGTACGAGCTGGCTTCCTAACCCGCATCGTTTCCAGCAGACGGCTCGACGGCTTGAAGCTGTTTCAACCACATGACGCATCCGGCGCGGCCAATTGTGAAACCGCCGCCCGAGGGGGTCGCCTCTTTTGGGCACCATTTGCGGCGTGTTGGCGTTCTTGTCATCCGTCACGTAGGATGACGGCGGTGAGAGGGTCCCGATTTCTCGTCGCGTGCCTCGGTCTCGCGCTCGGAGTGCTGCCGATTGCGCCGCCGGAACACGTTCATGAACACGAAGAATCAGGACACGCGCATCTCCTGATCCATCGGCACGCTGCTCCTCACGAGTCACTCGTACATCAGACTCAGCAGGGTCCCGAAATCGGTGATCACGACGAGCCGATTCTGACGCTGGATTCGCCGTACTACGCGCCGGTCCGCGTTGCCTTCGGTCCGCCGGAGCTTTTGGCGAGCGAGCGCCTTGATTACCCGCTGTCCCCACGCATCACGGGTGCTGCACCTGATCGTAGCGTCCTGATTCACGGTCCGCCGCGCGCGTCTACTGGTCTTCGCGCCCCGCCGTCCATCCCCACCGCGTAGTCGCGGCTCGTTCGAGCCGTCTCGGCATTCGTCTGTCTTAGAGGAGTTGTATGCGGACACGCACGTGGTGCGTGGTCGCGGCACTGGTGTCTCTGCCCAGGCTGGCCGCGGCCCAAACCGTTCTTTCGGAAACCGAGGCCTTGGCGCGCTTGTCAGCGGATAGTCCGCGCGTGCGCGCCATTCGCACGGAAATCGACGTCGTGCGGACGGATGTTCTGACGGCCGCCCGCTGGCCGAATCCACGAGCGACGTTCAATCGCGAAGCGGTCGCGGGCGTGACCGAGAACATGTTCTTCGTGACACAACCCCTGCCGATTTCGGGACGCCGGACCTTCGAGATGAGTGCCGCATCCGCGCTCGTGCTGGCGACTGAGCGACGAGCGGAGCAAGACGTCCGGCGAGTACGAGCCGAGTTGAGACGGGCATACGCAGACCTGGTCACCGCGCAGGCGAAGGAGGCCGAACTGGCCGCCTCGCATGACCGGGTCCGCGGTCTGGCGGAGATCTTGGCGCGACGAGAGGCAGCGGGTGACGCGGCGGGCTATGACCGCCTCCGCGCCGAACGCGAAGTGATGGATCTCGAGGCCGACACGTCTGCCGCGCGAGTGGATCGCGCCCGAGCGCAAGCTGCGTTGGCTGCCTTCTTTGCGCCAGGGATAGACGTCACATCCATCGTCGCGTCTGGAAGATCCTCTGCAAACCGTCTCGTCCTGCCATCGGCAAACGAACTGATCTCGCGAGCGATGGACACGATTCCCGAACTCGCGGCGCTCAAACAGGAAATGGTCTCGTCCGATTTCGCACTTCGTGCGGCCAGCCGCTGGGTGATTCCTGAGCCGGAGGTTGTCGTTGGCACGAAGTCGTCGAACGTCGCAGGCGGCGACATCGGCTCCGTGTTCAGCGTCCATGCGACGGTGCCTCTTTTTGATCGCGCGACGTCGGAGCACGCTCGTGCGGTGGCGCGCCGATCCCAGGCAGAGGCACGTCTGGCCTCGCTTCGGGCCTCGATCACCGCGGAAATGTCAGGACTGCGCACCATCGTGATTGAGCGGCGCGACGCCGCCGATCGTTACCGCGCATCGGCCTCGGCCAGTGCCGCCCAACTCGAGCGCATTGCCCAGGTCGGCTACGACGCGGGCGAACGCGGCATTCTCGAATTGCTCGATGCATATCGCAGTGGCGGTGCCGCGCGGATTCGACAGATCGCGCTCGAGGCCAGCGTCCGACAGGCCGAAATTGAACTCGAACTCGTGAGTGGATGGGAGATCCGATGACACGCCGACTTCTGCCTCTCGCGCTTGCTGTTGTCGCCACGGCGGCGTGTCGGCAGCCGCCCACCGGTGCCGTCCAGCGCACTGAACCTCCGACGCTCGATGTGACGAACTGGACGAATCAGACCGAGCTCTACATGGAATATCCGCCACTGGCGACGGGCGAAACGGTTCGATTCGCGGTCCATCTCACGCGCTTGGCGGACTTCAAGGCATTAAACGCCGGACGACCCTCGATCGAGATGGTCCCTGAGTCCGGCGGCACGGCTGTCACGCTGCCAGGATCCGAGCCACTCAGGCCAGGCGCATTTCGTGTCGAAGGGAGGATGCCCGCGGCTGGACGGTATCGCTGGGCGCTGTTGGTGGACGCGCCGGATCTGTCCGATCGCCATGATCTCGGCTCGATCACGGTTTTCGGTGATCAGTCATCCGCCGTTGCTGATGCGGAGAAGCGAGCGGAGCCCGATCCCACCGCGATTGCCTATCTGAAAGAGCAACAGTGGACGAATCCGTTCGCCACGGCACTCGTGACCGACGGCGCGGTCCGCTCGTCGATCCGGGTGCCTGCGTCGATCCAACCGGTCACCGGAGGAGAGGCACTCGTGGCCGCTCCTGCCGACGGCCGCTATACCTCAGCGCAACTGCCATCGATTGGCGATCGTGTGGTTGCCGATCAGGAACTCGGACGTTTGGAGCCACGGCTTTCTGGTGGTGGCGACGATCGCGCGTCGCTCGAGGCCTCGGTTGCGGAAAGCCAGACCAATCTCGAAACGGCGAACGCTGATCTCGCCCGCTCGGAACGGCTGCTGGAGGAGCGTGCCGTTCCCGGCCGTCGCGTGGAGGATGCCCGTCGCGTCGTTGCGGTGGCTGAAGTGCGGCTGACGGCCGCACGAGCGCGACTCACGCAGCGTGATGAAGTGTTACGGCGAGGTGGCGGCGCTGCCTCTGGGAACGCCTTTGTCCTTCGGGCGCCGATCGCTGGTCGCATCGCCGAAGTCTCGGCGGCGATCGGTGCTTCGTACCCGGAAAGCGCGCCGCTGTTCCGCATCGTTCGCGTGGACCGTGTCGAGTTGCAGGCACAGGTGCCACCAGCGGACGCCGCCGCGGCCCGGCGGCTCACGGGGCTGGCGCTGGAAGTGGCGGGACAGAGCGAGCCGTTGCCGCTCACCCCGGATCACGTCCACGACGCCGGCATCATCGATCCGCAGACCCGCGCGCTTCCGCTGCAGATCGAGGTCGAGAACAAGAACGGTCAGCTCCTTGTTGGCCAAAGCGGTACGGCGGTGCTTTACACGGGGGATGTCGAACGGATGCCCGTCGTGCCGACAGACGCCGTGCTGATGGAAGCGGGGCGACCGTACGTCTTCGTCCACATTTCAGGCGAACGGTTCGTGCGCCGCTACGTTGAGGTGGCCTCGCGCGAGGGTGGACAAGTCGGACTGAAGTCCGGCGTCAAGACAGGCGATCGCGTGGTCACCCGCGGCGCCTACGAAGTGCAACTGGCCTCGGCGGCCAAGGGGCTGCCGGCAGAAGGACACGTCCACTGAGGCCATCATGAAAAGACTCATTCAGTGGTCGATTGAACATTGTTGGTTGGTGATCGGCCTCGCCGTCATGCTGGCAGGCGCTGGCGCCTGGACGGCGCGGCAGATGCCGATCGACGTCTTTCCCGATCTCACGGCGCCAACCGTCACGATCCTGACCGAAGGCCATGGCATGGCGCCGGAGGAGATGGAATCGCTCGTCACCCTTCCGCTCGAAAGCGCGATCAACGGTGCCTCAGGCGTCCGGCGCGTGCGGTCGGCGACCGCTGTCGGCATCGCGGTCGTCTGGGTCGAGTTCGACTGGGGCGCCGACATTTTCATGGCACGACAGCTCGTGTCGGAGAAGCTCACGCTGGTCAGCGCCACGCTGCCACCGCAGGTCGAACGGCCGGTCCTGGCGCCTGTGTCGTCGATCATGGGTGAGATCCTGTTCTTCGCGGTCTCGTCGGAACGCGACGATCCGCTCACCCTCCGGACGATCGCCGACACGACGGTCCGGCGTCGTCTGCTCGCGATCCCAGGAGTCTCTCAGGTCACGCCGATCGGCGGCGCCGAGCGGCAGTTTCAGGTCATCGCGCATCCGGACGCTTTGCGGGCCAACGCCATCTCGCTGACCGAGTTGCTAGGTGCGGTTCGTGGTGCCAGTCAGAACACGTCGGCGGGCATCTATACCGAGGGTGCGCAGGAATACGTCCTTGAAGCCATCGGGCGCGCACGGACGCCGCAGGACATCGGCGAAACCGTCGTCGCGCTTCGTGGGGACCGTTCCGTGCTCGTGCGCGATGTCGCCGACGTCCGTGAGGGTGCGGCGTTCAAGCGGGGCGAGGGCTCACGCAGCGGAAAACCTGCGGTGATCGTCGGTGTGCAGAAACAGCCAGGGGCGAACACGATCGACGTCACCGCACGTCTGGATCGGGAACTTGATGTGCTGCAACGAGAACTCCCAGCCGGGATGACGATTGATCGACGTATCTTCCGTCAGGCCGACTTCATTGAAGTGGCCGTCGCGAACGTGTTTCGGGCGCTCCGCGACGGCGGGCTCCTCGTCGTCGTCATCGTCATTCTGTTTCTGTCGAACGCTCGTGCCAGTGCGATCACGCTGACGGCGATTCCGCTCTCGTTGGCGACCGCGGTGCTGACCTTGCGCGCGTTTGGCGCGGGCATCAACACGATGACGCTCGGGGGCATGGCGATAGCCGTCGGCGATCTCGTGGACGACGCCATCGTGGATGTGGAGAACGTGGTCAGGCGACTTCGGGAGAATCGCGAGAAGCCAGAGTCGGAGCGGCTGCCGACAGCCACGGTCGTCCGCGATGCCACGCTGGAGATCCGCTCATCGATCGTTTTCGCGACCGTCATCATCGTCGTTGTCTTTCTGCCGTTGTTTGGACTGGCCGGTGTCGAAGGCCGCTTGCTGACGCCGTTGGCGCTGGCGTACATCGTGGCGCTCCTGGCATCGCTCGCCGTCGCCGTCGTGGTGACGCCGGCGCTGTCCGCCGCGTTTCTGGGGCGAGCGGCGTCGATCGAGCGGGGCCATGAAGGGTGGTTGGCCCGTCGTCTGAAGGCGGCGTTCGGTCGCGTGTTGCCGGCAACGCTCAATCATCCGTACGTCGTGATCGCGGCCTCGGCGCTCTTGCTGACCGTCTCGCTCGCGGCGCTGACACGTGCGGGCAGCGCATTTCTGCCGGATTTTCATGAAGGGAGTCTCACGGTCCAGGCGAACACCTTGCCGGGCACGTCGTTGGCGAAGTCGAATGAGATCGGGCGTCGCGTCGAAGAAATCCTTTTGGCGCAGCCTGAGGTGGTGGCCACGGCGCGACGGACGGGGCGCGCCGAGTATGACGAGCACGTGCAAGGCGTTGAAGCGGCCGAAATCGATGTTGGCCTGCGGGAGAGCGACCGGCCGCGCGAAGCGCTTCTCGCCGAGCTCCGGCGGCAATTCGCGACGTTGCCCGGTACGAACGTGACCATCGGTCAGCCGATTTCGCATCGGATTGACCACATGTTGTCGGGCACGCGGGCGAACATCGCCGTGAAAATCTTCGGCGAAGACCTCGCAACGTTGAGGCGACTCGGCGAGCGCGTTCGGGCCGCGGTGGTGTCAGTGCCGGGCGCCGTCGATGTTTCGCTGGAGCAGCAGATGGATGTTCCCTTCGTGCGGTTCGTGCTGAACCGGTCGGCGATCGCGCGCTACGGTCTGCGGCCCAGCGATGTCGCTGATGCGCTCGAAACGAGTCTGGCAGGTGCGACGGTCGGACGCATCTTCGATCGAGGCACGGCCTTCGACTTGACGGTCAAGTTCGATCCCTCGGCTGCCGAAGATTTCGAGCGCATTGCCGACCTCCCAATCAATACCCCAAGCGGCGTGACTGTGCCGGTGCGGATGCTCGGCGAGGTGCGGCGCGAGCAGGGGCCAAACATGGTGCTCCGCGAGAACGTCCAGCGCCGGATCGTCATATCGAGCAACGTCGCGGGCCGGGACCTCGGAAGTGTCGTCGATGACATCCGCGCGGCCGTCGCGACAACCGTACCGTTCGTTGCTGGGTACCGCGTCGATTACGGGGGCCAATTCGAAAGCCAACAGACCGCGTCGCAGCGACTGCGCGTGTTTGGTGTGTTCGCGATCGCGGCTGTCTTCATGTTGCTGGTTCTCGCCTTCGGTGGCGTTCGGGATGCGCTGATCGTCATGGTGAACCTGCCGCTCGCGTTGATCGGTGGCGTCGCCGGCTTGTTTCTGGCCGGTGGTGTGTTGAACGTGGCGACGATGATCGGTTTCATCACGCTGTTCGGGATCGCCACCCGCAACGGCATCATGCTCGTTACCCACATCCATCACTTGATGGCGGCCGAAGGCGTGAAGGATTTTCGGAGCGCAGTAACCCGCGGGGCAGAGGAGCGGCTCGTGCCGATTCTGATGACGGCGGCCGCCGCTGGATTGGCGCTGATTCCGCTCGCCATTCGCGGTGGACAGACCGGCAGCGAGATTCAGACGCCGATGGCCATCGTCATTCTGTGTGGTCTCGTCTCATCAACGGTACTGAACATGTTCGTCGTGCCCGCGTTGTACTTGAGGTTTGGCGTGGCGCCGGCCGACGTTGACCCTAAACGTTAACCGGGCTACACGTAGTGTCGTGCCTCTGTTACGCGCACCACGTCGGGTCAGTTCGCAACTCGTCCAGAAACAGGATGCAATCATGAAACGCACCATCGTTGCTGTCTGCGCCTCCTTGACACTGTTGAGCTCAGGTTCATTCGCTCAACAGATACCAGTGGAATATCAGAACGTCTTGTCGGCTCTCGGCAAGCAGGGGGATTTCAAGGACAACGTTCTGAAGGTCAACATCCCACGAAACGATCTCAAGGTCAGCGTTGCAGGTATCGCGACGCCGACGCCGTTCGGATTTGGCGGCTGGGTCGCCATGACCAAAGGCACTGGCGGCCACGAGGTTCTCATGGGCGACCTCGTGCTCGTGCAGGACGAAGTCAATCCGGTGATGTCGGCGCTGCTCGAGGGCGGCTTCGATGTCACGGCGCTCCACAACCACTTCTTCTGGGACGAACCGCGGATGTTCTACATGCACGTCCACGGGCACGGCACCGCCGCCGATTTGGCGCGGCAGCTGAAACCTGCACTCGATTTGATCGGGAAGGGCGCGTCACCTGCGCCGACCAGCGCGCCGGCAGCCCCACCGGCCCCGACGCTCGATACTGCGAAACTGAAACAGATTGTCGGAACCGAAGGCGAGCAGTCAGGCGCGGTCTACAAGATCACCATTGGTCGCAGCGATCTGAAGGTCACCGAGATGGGCGCGACGATCAACGCTCGCATGGGTCTCAACACTTGGGCGGCGTTTACCGGCACGAACGAAAAGGCCGCGATTGCGGGTGACGTGGCGATGCTCGAGTCAGAGCTGACGCCCGTCTTGAAAGCGCTACGCAAGAACAACCTGCAGGTGGTGGCCATTCATCACCACATGACCGCCGATCGTCCGATGATCATCTTCCTGCACTACTGGGGCACCGGCTCCGCCGACACGTTGGCGACGGGATTCAAAGCCGCCCTCAATGAACTGGGCAAGCATGGCGGAGCGACATCACGATGAGTAAAGGGCTGGACGACGCTCAAGGGATCGGTCGAAGAGACTCAAGGATACCAGCCAACGCTACTTGGTCCGTGTGGGCTTCCCGGGGTGCGTGGTCGCACCAGGCTATCGCGCTCCACGATCTGACGAATGGAACCGCGCGGCGACTTTTCGCCGCACAGGCGTATCTCTCCGAATGCTGTGGCCTGGGTGGACGAAGAACTGACGGCGTGGACCCGGGGGCGGATTGGGAAATCGTGAGCAAGTACGGTTGCTCGCAGACAGAAGGCCGTGGGAGGCCTCACTCGGTTCGTGATTGACTCCTTCGCCGCGCTCGGCCATCCTAGAACCGTGCGAAGCGCGAGCGGACGACTCTTCGGGCTGTTGCTGTCGATCCTGACCGTGTCAGGACACTCGATCGACTGCGCCGGTTGGCTGAGTTCGCGGTCAGCCCGCACGGATTGCTGCGCGGACGAGCAGAACTGCCCGATGCACAGGTCGGGCGTCCGTCACGCGACCAGGAACCAGTCAGTCAATCAGGACGACGCCGACCGTTGCTGCGCTATGAGTGAACAGCACCAGAACGGCGAGCGCGTCCCTTCCTTCGGTGTCGTCGCCGAGGCCACAGCCTCAGACATCTCAATCGCGGCGTTTGCCCTCCCTCAGGTACGATTTCTGACTTCGCGCACCGCGTGGGCTCCTGATCGTCTGATTCCGCCTCCACCAGACACGCACCTTCTCCACGCCGTCTTCCTGATCTAGATCCGCAGTCAACTGTCGTCTGACCCACGGCGCACGGATGCGTCGAGGATTCGATGTCGTGCGCACCCGTGTGCGCACGAGGATGACTACACATGATTAATCGACTGATCGAGCTTGCTCTTCGAAATCGTTTTCTCGTCGTTATCGCCTATCTCGGACTTGCCGGTTGGGGCTATTGGGCCCTGAACGCGACGCCGATCGATGCGATTCCCGACCTGTCAGACAACCAGGTCATCGTCTTCACGGACTGGATGGGCCACAGTCCGCAGGAAGTCGAAGACCAGGTGACGTACCCGCTGACGGTGAATCTGCAAGGGCTGGCCGGCGTCCGCGTCGTCCGCTCGCAGTCCGCCTTCGGTTTCTCGATGATCTACGTGGTCTTCGAAGACAACGTGGACCTGTATTTCGCCCGTGCTCGAGTCCTGGAGCGTATGAGCCTGGTCGCGAAAGCGTTGCCGACCGGCGTGACGCCGACGCTCGGCCCCGATGCCACTGGCGTTGGCCACGTCTTCTGGTACACGGTCGAGAGTCCGAACCTTTCGCAGCGCGAGCTTCGCAGCTTGCAAGATTGGTTCGTTCGGTATCAGTTGAACGCCGTTCCAGGTGTGGCCGAGGTTGCCTCGGTCGGCGGATTTGTCCAGCAATACCAGGTCGATGTCGATCCCAATCGGCTGCGTGGCTACAACCTTCCGCTAAGCGCGGTCGTCAGCGCGGTGCGCGACAGCAATCTGAACGTCGGTGGGAACGTGCTCGAATCAAACGGCGCCTGGCTGATCGTGCGCGGCGTCGGTCTACTCGAGTCCGTCGACGACGTGAAGCGGATCCCGATCATGTCGTCGGGCGGCGTTCCCGTCTACGTGAGCCAAGTCGCCGACGTGCACATCGGCAATGCGTTCCGCGTGGCCTCGCTGGTCAAGGGCACGCACGAGGCCGTGGGTGGTGTCGTCGTCGCCAGGACCGGCGTCAATACGAAGGAAGTGATCGATGCGGTCAAAGCGCGGATTGCCCAGATTCAACCGGGGCTCCCGCCGGGCGTCACGATCGTGCCGTTCTATGACCGGTCGGATCTTATTGAGCAGTCCGTTGACACGCTCCGCCACGCGCTGATTGAGGAAATCATCCTCGTGACGTTGGCGCACATCGTGTTCCTGATGCACTTCCGGTCGATCCTCATCGTCACCATCCCGCTGCCACTGGCCGTCCTCACGGCGTTCCTCGGCATGTACTACGCGGGCATCTCATCGAACATCATGAGCCTGGCCGGCATCGCCATCGCCAT
>CAZOAZ010000039.1:0-63269 GCA_964577955.1 uncultured Bifidobacterium sp.
TCACCACGTTCCACCAGGCGCCGACGTAGTCGGGCCGGCGGTTCTGATACTTCAGATAGTAGGCGTGCTCCCACACGTCGATACCGAAGACGGCCTTCTTGCCCTCCATCATCGGGTTGTCCTGGTTGGCGGTGCTTTCGATCGCCAGCTTGCTGCCGGTATCGATGACCCACGCCCAGCCGCTGCCGAAGCGGCCGACCGCGGCCTTGGCGAACTGCTCCTTGAAGGCGTCGAAGCTGCCGAACGACGAATTGATCGCCTCGGCGATGTGGCCGGTCGGCGCGCCGCCGGCGTGCGGCGCCATGATCTGCCAGAACATCGTGTGGTTGACGTGGCCACCGCCGTAGTTGCGCACCGCGGTGCGGATGTCTTCCGGCAGCGTGCTCAAATGCTTGATCAGGTCCTCGGGGCTCTTCCCCTGAAGATCGGGATGCTTCTCGAGCGCGGCGTTCAGGTTGTTGACGTACGCCTGATGGTGTTTCCCGTGATGGATCTCCATCGTCATCTTGTCGATGTGCGGTTCGAGCGCATCGTGCGCGTACGGGAGCGGGGGAAGTGAATGAGCCATGCGACGATCCTCCTCGTCTAGTCAGTCGAGCGTTAGGAAATGGAGAGCATGCGGTCGAGCGCGACCTTTGTCCAGTGCTTCTGTTCGGCGGGCACGGCAATGCGGTTGTAGACCTTGCCTTCGACGAGTCCCTCGAGCACCCAGAGCAGGTGATTCGGCGACACGCGGAACATCGTCGAGCAGAGACAGCCGAATTGATCGATCGAGAGCACCGTCCGATCCTTCAACGTTTCGGCAAGCCGGTTCACGAGATGGCTCTCAGTACCGACCGCCCACACCGATCCCGGTGCGCCGGCGGTGACCTGCCGGATGATGTACTCCGTCGATCCCGAATCGTCCGCCGCCTGCACGACATCCCACGGCACTTCGGGATGGACGATGACCCGGACGTTCGGATGTTGCGCGCGAAGCTGCTCGATCTGCCGCACCGTGAACCGCGTGTGCACCGAGCAGTGCCCCTTCCAGAGGATGATGCGCGCGCGCTTCACGTCCTCCGGGCTGAGCCCGCCCCAGACTTCGTTGAAATCCCACACGGCCATCTGATCGAGCGGCACGCCCATCTTGTAGGCCGTGTTTCGTCCGAGGTGCTGATCCGGCAGGAACAGAATCTTCTCGCCGCGCGCCCAGGCCCACTTCAGCGTCGCCGCGGCGTTTGACGAGGTGCAGACGACACCGCCGTGTTCGCCGCAGAAGGCTTTGATGGAGGCGGCGGAGTTGATGTAGGTGACGGGGATGACAGCTTGCTTTTCGCCTGCCCCGCCCGCCCCGCCTGCCCGCAACATTTCTTCGAGCTCTTTCCAGCACATCACGAGCTGTTCGGGGTCGGCCATGTCGGCCATCGAGCAGCCGGCCGCGAGATCCGGAAGGATGACCTGCTGGTGTGGCGCGGCGAGCACGTCCGCGCTCTCGGCCATGAAGTGGACGCCGCAGAACACGATGTAGTCGGCGTCGGGATGCTTCGCGACCTGGTTGGCGAGCTTGTAGGAGTCGCCGGTGTAGTCGGCGAACTTGATCACTTCGTCGCGCTGATAGTGATGCCCGAGGATCACCAGCCGTCGACCGAGGGTGGCCTTCGCCGCGGCAATCCGCCGGTCCATTTCCTCGTCCGAGAGGCCGATGTAGCGCTCGGGGAGCGGCTGGCGCTCGCCGATATGCGCCTTCTCGTAGTCGGTCAGGAGCGGGATCAGCGTTGACATCTGGACCTATGAGTATAGTCGTTGGCGATTCAGTCCGGAGTTTCCAGGCTGAGTTTCAGCGACTCCCCCGTTTGGTGCGTCGGTTGTGACGACGCCGCAAATCGGTTTCGCCGGTGAGCGTCAGCGCAGCACCTATGGGGCGCGGGCGAGACCGCGGCGCTCGAAGCGAGGCGGCAGGGGCAAGAGCGGCTCGGCTGGACCGCCGATCGCGACGCGCAGACCCGCGTGTGGCGCAACACGCGCGAGTGGGCGCAGACGGCGGCTCGGGCGCTGGTCAACGCTGACCGATGATTGACGCCTTCGCGAGGAACCATGGCGCTGGAGACAATCGCGGCCGCGCGTCGCGATCGCCTCCAACGAATGGCCCTTGGGGTGGCGACTCAGAACGCGGATTGCGCGGTCATCTGCGGTCGATCCTTCGGCAGCGTCACGTATCCGCGAACGCGATCGCGTTCGACGTGGGTTACCACGACCTCGTACCGCACTTTGTCCTTGCCGACGACGAACTGGAAGGGCTCGTTGGCGAACAGGTCTTTCTTCTCCACACGCCGGTCGTCCATCAGCAGGGCGACGTTGTAGCGGGCGTGGCGAGCGTCCGCTTTGGTGAGCTGGATTCGCACATCCTCGATGCGCGCCACGTCGTTGCCGCCGGACTTCTGAATATCGAACTCGAACACGTCGTGCTCACCCTTGCGCTGCAGTTCGGCGAGGCTGCCCGCGTTCTTGGCGATCTCGCCTGACAACCGCGTGGACGTCTCGGCCAGGGCGCGTCGACCCGCGGCAAGGTCGGCCCGCGTGGAGTCCAGACCGGTCGCCACACCTTTGAGCTCGGTCGAGACGGAACCGACCTTGGCGTTGACCGCGGAGAGCTGCGTGGTCGTTTCATCGCGGATCTCCGTCAGACCGGTCGCGTTGGCGGCCACGGTCTTCGCCAGCCGGTCCTGTGCGTGCTTCAGGTTCTCCGCAATGGTCTTGGCCGAGTTCACCTCTTCGGTCGTCGTTACGACGCGGTTGTCCAGTGTTTCCAGATTGGACATCAGCGTCGCAGCGCGGCTCTTGATGGCCGAGACGTCGTTGGTCACGGTGGTCACCTGTTGAGTGTTCGCGCTCTCGAGTTCAGCAATCCGCGCCTCGAGCGCGCTCCGCGTCGAGATCGCGTAGTAGCCCACGCCCAGCACGAGGAACAAGAGCAGCAGTGGGGTCCACGGCACCAGCGACGCGAACGCGCCGGCCGGCTCGCGAGAGTCCTGCGCGGTATTCGGATCGAGGGATTGGGTGGTCATGGTCATTCCTCCATCGTCTCTGCGCCGTCAACGCGTGGCACATACTTTGTACACAAACTATTGTAGCATCGGCGGTGCACGGCGGCGCCCGGGCGCGACGGCACCTCAGCCGTGGTGCGTCACGAACAATTGGTAGAGATGGGTCTTGCGGTCGTCGGCGGCGGGCGCCGCTGCCCCATCAGTGATGGGCCGCGTGCGAAACGATGTTGTACAGCGTGTCGCGCTCGAGAGGCTCGCGGCCGGCCGCGGCGATCAGACGTTCAATCTGCCGTGTCGTCATCGACTCCGGGGTGCGCGACCCGGCCATGTGGTAGATCTTCTCTTCCTGCACGGTGCCGTCGAGGTCGTCGGCGCCGAACCACAGCGCGGCCTGCGCCACTTCCACGCCGGTCGCAATCCAGAACGCCTTCACGTGCGGAATGTTGTCGAGCATCAGCCGCGCGACGGCGTGGACGCGGAGCGTGTCGGCGGCGGTCGGCGCCGGCAGCTTGCGCATCTGGTTGTTGTCGGGATGAAACGCGAGCGGGATGAACGCCTGGAAGCCGCCGGTGTCGTCCTGCAGCGCACGCGCGCGAAGCATGTGATCGACGCGCTCTTCGCTGGTCTCGATGTGGCCGTAGAGCATCGTGACGTTCGAGCGCATGCCGAGCCGGTGGGCGATCCGGTGGATCTCCAGATACCGATCCGACCCGCACTTGTCGTGCGCGATCTTGCGCCGCACGCGCTCCGCGAAGATCTCGGCGCCGCCGCCCGGCAGCGAATCGAGCCCCGCCGCCATCAACTCGCGCAGCACCTGCTCGTCGGTCATGCCGTAGAGGTCGGCAAAGAACGCGATCTCCACGGCGGTGAAACACTTCAGGTGGATCTCGGGGCGGATGCGTTTGAAGCCGCGCAATAGCTCCGTGTAGTAGTCGAACGGCAGATCCGGGTGCAGCCCGTTGACGACGTGGACTTCGGTGAGCGGCTGGTGGGCGCGCTGCCGGAGCTTGTCCCAGGCCTGCTCGAGCGACATCGTGTAGGCGCCGGCATCGCCGGGCTTGAGCCGCGCGAACGAGCAGAACAGACAGCTCGCGACGCAGACGTTGGTCGCCTCGAGCCGGATGTTGAAGTTGTAGTAGGTGCGGGCGCCGTGCAGCCGTTCGCGCTCGCGATTGGCCAGCCAGCCGACCGCGAGCAGATCCGGCGTCTCGAACAGGCGTACGCCATCGTCGAGCGTCAGCCGCTCACCGGCGGCGAGCTTGTCCGAAATATCGGATAGGCCGGCGGAGGCGAGGCGAGAGTCCATACGAATCGGTCCGGCTAAAGCCGGACCCTACACACGGCCCGCGTCAGGAGATGCCGAAGATCTGAATCCTGAGCGACCGGGCGCGTGGACCGTCGAGCTCAGCCATCAGGATCCGCTGCCACTGGCCGAGCACCACTTCCCCGCCGCTGACCTGCAGCGTGAGGTTGTGGCCGAGCAGCAGCGCGCGCAGATGCGAGTCGGCGTTCTTCCGGTCGCAGTCCGAATGGTCCGGGTGGTTGTGCATCCACTCGGCGTCGCGGGCGACCATCTGTTCGAGGAATCGCTTGATGTCGGACAGCAGGGCCGTCTGGAATTCGTTGATGAACAGCGAGCAGGTGGTGTGCATCGACCAGAGGCTGACCAGCCCCTCGCGGATGTTGAACCGCCGCACGAATTCCATGACGCGAACGGTCAGGTCGACGAGCTCGACGCGGCCATCGGTCTGGACGACAAAGGTTTCACCGTGAATCGTAAGGCCGCCGAGTTTCGCCGAAGCCACTTCTTCGACGGGCTTCTCGCGAACCGTGACGGTCGAACTCTTGCTCATTTAGTCCTCTTCGCTTGTGGGAAGGCCCTGCTCTAACCGCGGTATGTTACGAGAAAGTGCGCAATTGAGGCAAACCTGGGGCGGACCGGCGGGCGGACCGGCGGCGGACAGGCTAAAGCCTGTCCCTACCGATAACATCCGTTATACTTCTGGTCCCCGCCGCGGCGAATTTTCTCGTCGCCGGCGGACGACAACCGACGTTCGCCCCGGCGGCCACGCGAAGTGGGTGCAAATCCCACACGGTCCCGCCACTGTCAGCGGCTAGCGACTCCTCTCCGTCACGTCACTGGGCCTTGTGGGCCTGGGAAGACTCGAGGAGCCGCCGCGATCCGCAAGTCAGGAAACCTGGCCATCACCGGGGGCGTCCTTTTTCGGCGCGCGAGACGCCGAGAGGAGCATCGATGCAACTCCACCGCCTGTGGCGGCTGGCTGCGGCCTGCCGTCCATTCCTGCTCACTTCACTGAGTGCCCTGGCCGTTCTGCTCGGTTCGCGGCCGGCCCTTGCCGCCGACATCACCGGACAGGTCGTCGACGCCTCTGGACGACCGGTGCCCCGCGCCTACGTCCGCATCACCGACTCGGGTGGTCGGGTGTCCAGCGAGGGGTTCTCGGACGCCATGGGCCGCTTCCGCCTCGAAGGCAGCACGGGATGCACAGTCGGCGTCACGCTGACCGGATTCACAGCCGTCACGACACCCTGCGGCTCGGGCGAAGGCGTCCGCGTCATGCTCGAGGTCGCGCCAATTCGCGAAGACATCATCGTCAGCGCGACGCGAACGGAAACGCCCGCCGGACAGGTCGGTGGGAGTCTGACGGTGTTCAATGAGGACGACCTCCTCGAGCGGCAGGAGCCGCTCGTCATCGACTTGCTGGTCGGCACCCCCGGCACGATGCTCCTGAGAAACGGTGGACCGGGCACGGTCACGTCGATGTTCGTGCGCGGCGGCGAGAGCGACTACAACAAGATCCTCCTCGACGGCGTGCCGTTGAACGAGCCGGGCGGCACGTTCTTCATGAGCAATCTCACTACCGAAAATCTGGAGCGGATCGAGATTCTGCGCGGTGCCTACTCGTCGCTCTTCGGATCCGATGCGATGTCGAGCGTGATTCAGCTGTTCACCAAGCTGCCGGAGGGAGCCTCCAGCCGCCCGCACCTGAACGCGCAGTTCGACGGCGGCACCTACGGCACGATGCACGAGAGCGCCGCGATCAACGGCAACGTGCGACGCTTCGGCTACAGCTTCGGCGCGGCGCGCTACGACAGCGACAACCGCCTTCCCAATAGCGCCCTCGGCAACACGACGATCAGCGGAACCGCGGGCCTGACGCTCAGCCCCTCGGCCCGCTTGCGCTTCGTCGGCCGAACCGAACGCGAGCACGTCGGCACCCCCGGCACGACGGCGTTCGGACGCCCGGATCTGGACGCGTTTTTCGAACGCCACGATCGGGTCATCGGGCTCACCTTCGATCAGACGCTCGGCTCGATGTTCCGGCAGCGCGTGTCGTTCTCACAGGCGGGCTCGAATCAACAGTCCACGAACCTGGTCGCCGATCCGTCCTTCACGCCAAGCTACCAGGGACGGACCGGAACATTCACGTCGTTCGACTTCCTGAGCGACACGACGAATGAACTGCGGCGCAATCACGTCAGCTATCAGGCCGACCTGCAGCTCACGACCAGCGCGCGCGCCGGGAACCATCTGGTCACCGTTCTCGCGGACTATGACGGCGAACGGCTCACCGCCATCAGCCGTCCGACGAGCCCGACCGGAACGCTCACCTCGACCGACAGCGCGCGCGACAATTTCGGCATCTCGTTCCAGGAACAGATGGCGTGGCGGCAACTGTTCATCACGATCGGCGGGCGCATCGAAAAGAACGACAGCTTCGGCACGGAGTTCATTCCGCGCGGATCGGTCGTCTTCGTCGCGCACGAACGCCAGGGCGCGCTGCTGGGCGACACGCGTCTGCACGCCGGCGCCGGCATCGGCGTCAAGGAACCGACCATGCTCGAGTCGTTCGGCACGTCGGTTTTCGCCCTGGGCAATCCGGATCTGAAACCGGAACGTTCACGCAGCGCGGAGCTTGGCATCGAACAGCGATTGGCCCAGGATCGTGTTCGCCTCGCCGTCGCGTACTTCGACAATCACTTCACCGACGTCATCAACACGGTGACCACCAACCCGAGCACGTTCGCCGGACAGTACTTCAACGTCGCGGAAACCCGCGGCCGCGGTGTCGAATTCGGAGGCGAAGCCGCGCTCACGAAGATCTTCCGTGTCCGCGCCGGCTATACGTGGCTCGACGGCGAGGTGTTGTCGGCGTCCACACCAACGACGGTGTTCACGCCGGGCAACGAGCTGTTCCGCCGGCCGCGCCACTCGGGTTCAGTGGGCGTCACCGCCCTGGTCTCGCGCGTGACAGCCGTTCTCAACGGTTCGTTCATCGGCGAGTTCGTCGACAACGATTTCGGCACGTTCTTCCCGTCGTTCGACCGGAATCCCGGCCACAATCTCTGGGATGCGCGGATCACGATGAAGGCGACGGACCAGATCCGGCTGTTTCTGGCGATCGATAACCTGACCGACACCGACTACTCGGAGCCGCTTGGGTATCAGCCGTTGCTGCGGACGTTCCGGGGTGGCGTTCGGGTCACGTTTTAACGCCAACACAGAGACCCCAGAGAAATGCGCCACGAAAACACGAAAGCACGAAATTGGATTCGTGGCGAGTCCGCAATCCGGGCACTCTGTGGTTCGACGCGGGCGGCCTGCGCAGCAGGCCGGCTCCGCGGCGTGAACACCTCCGAATCGAACGACGGACCCAAAGACCATGAAGTCGTTCGTTCGGAGGTGTTCACGCCGCGGACGCCGCATCGCGGCGCCGCGTCGAACGATTCAGGTTTCGTGATTTCGTGCTTTCGTGGCGCATTCTCTGTGAACTCCGTGACCTCTGTGGTTGAAGGTCGTCGATGAAGCCTCGGGCCGCGATCTCGTGGAGCGGCGGCAAGGACAGCTGCGCGGCGCTCACGCGCGTCTGGAACGCCTACGACGTCGTTGCCATGCTGACGATGTTCGACGAGGACGCGACGCGGAGCCGTTCGCACGGCCTGCCGCCCGCGGTGCTCGACGCGCAGGCCGACCGGCTCGGGCTGCGGCGGGTGGTCGGGCGCTGCAACTGGATGACCTACGACGAGGCATTTTCGACGGGGCTGCGCGAGCTCAGGGCGCTCGGCGTCACGCACGTGATTTTCGGCGACATCCTCTACGACGAACACCGCCAGTGGGCCGAACGGATGTGCGCACCGCTCGGCCTGACGGCGGTCGAACCGTTATTCGGGTCGTCGACCACTGACCTCTTCGAAGAATGGATCGCGTCGGGCTCCGAGGCCGTCATCGTCACGACGCGTGCCTCGCTCCTCGATGAAACCTGGCTGGGGCGACCGCTGAAGCGAGAGCTGCTGCCGGAACTGGTGCGCCGCGGCGTCGACCCGTGCGGCGAGAACGGCGAATACCACACGGTCGTCACCAACACGCCGCTCTTTCGCGAGCCGATCCGGCTACGGACCGGCGGCCACGTCCAGGTCTCAGGCTGCTGGGCGCTCGATGTCGCGGTGGACGATGCTCCAGGCGGATAGCCTCTCCTTCTCGTACCCGCGCGCCGAACGGCCGGCTCTCGAGCAGGTCTCGGTGACGATCGGTCGCGGCGATCGCATCGGTCTCCTCGGCCCGAACGGCTCCGGCAAGACCACGTTGCTCCGCCTGCTGGCCGGCATGCTCCGGCCGGCGCGCGGCACGGTGCGCCTCGAGGGCCGCTTGCTGTCGGAAATGTCGCGGCGCGAAATCGCCCGCCGCATTGCCGTCGTCCCGCAGGATACGCAGACGACGTTCGACTTCAGCGTCATCGACATGGTGCTGATGGGACGCTACCCGCACCTCGGCGCCTTCGAACTCGAAGGGGCGCGCGACCTCGAGATCGCGCGCGCCGCGCTGGCCGCAACCGGCACGAGCGCCTTCGAGGCCCGGACGTATTCAACGCTCAGCGGCGGCGAGAAACAGCGCGTCGTCATCGCCAGCGCCGTCGCCCAGTCGCCGGAGCTGCTGCTGCTCGACGAGCCGACGGCGGCGCTCGATCTCGGCTATCAGTTCGAGATCGTCCACCTCCTGAAGGCGCTCAACGCCGACCGCGGCACGACCATGGTGGTGTCGACGCACGACCTCAACGTCGTGGCGGCGCTGTGTACGAGAGTCGTGCTCGTCAAGGACGGCCGCGTGCTCGCCGAGGGTCCGACCAACGACACGCTCACGCGCGAGGCGATCCGCGACCTGTACCAGGTCGACGCCGAAGTCGAATTCAACACGCGCGCCGGTCATCTGACGGTGGTTCCCGTTGGACGACACTAGGAGAACGGACAGTGCGGACAGGCTGAAGCCTGTCCCTACCAACAAGGGGATTGCTGCCGCCGGGCGCGGACCGCGGACGGTCCGGCAGCGGCTGGTCTGGACGCTTCTGGCGTTTGGTACGACGACCGTCCTGGCGATGGTGCTCGCACCGCTTGTCGGGAGCACACCGATCAAGCTGAGCGCGGTCTTTGACCGCACGATCGCCTACAGCGAGAACCTCGACGCGCAGATCTTTTTCATCGCCCGTCTGCCGCGGGTCATTGCCGCGGCGCTCGTGGGCAGCTCGATGGCGCTCTCGGGCGTCGTCTTTCAGGCGCTGCTGAGAAACCCGCTCGCCTCTCCGGACACGCTCGGGGTTTCGGCCGGCGCGTCGCTCGGGGCGATGATCGCCATTACGTTCGACGCGACGTTTTCCACGTTTGGCGTCTCGGCCGTCGCGATGGCCGCATTCGCGGGCTCGCTCGGCGCCCTTGGCATCGTCTCGGGCCTCGCTTCAGTGCGCCGCCGTGGCACCAGCACACTCGTGCTGCTTCTTGGCGGTGTGACGGTTCACCTGGTACTGGCCGCGGTCATTTCCTTCGTCCAGTACCTGGCCGACTTCACGCAGACGTTTCGCAACGTGCGCTGGTTGATGGGCACGCTCGACGTCGCGTCCTACGCTCCAATCGTGGCGGCGCTCTTTCCGATGCTGCTCTCGTGGGTCGGTTTTGCCACGCTGCCGCGCATGCTCGATCTCATCAGCCTTGGCAGCGAGTCGGCCGCTGCCCGCGGTGTCAACGTCGAGCGAACCGAGCGGATCGCGCTCGTCAGCGCCTCGCTGGCCACCGGCGCCGCGGTCTCGCTCGCGGGGCCGGTCTCGTTCATCGGCATCGTCGTGCCGCACCTGGTGCGACTGATGGTCGGCGCCGATCACCGCGTCGTCCTGCCGGCGTCGGCGCTGTTCGGGGCGACGTTCCTCATCGGATCCGACCTGATCTCGCGCACGATCATTTCACCGCTCGAACTCCCCGTCGGCATCGTCACGGCGATAATTGGAGGGCCGGTTTTCCTATGGCTGCTGCTGCGACGCACCTGAAACGCGCGGTCGTCCTCGCGATCGTGATTGCATGCTCGTTCGCGATCACAGAACCAAAGGCACAACAAGAAATCCGGCTGAAGCCGGACGCCACCGGAACATCGCGACGGATTGTTTCGCTCGTGCCGGCCACGACGGAGATGCTCTTCGCCATGGGCGCGCAGGATCGCCTGGTTGGCGTCAGCAACTACGACCGCTTTCCGCCGGAGGTCGACAAGTTTCAGAGAGTCGGCGGACTGCTCGATCCCAATACGGAAGTCCTGCTCGGCCTCAAACCCGACCTCGTCATCGTCTACGACACCCAGGCGGACCTGAAGCAGCTCCTGACGCGTGCCGGGATCCCGATGTTCAACTACGTCCACAAGGGGCTGCCGGATATCACCCAGACGCTGCGGGCGCTCGGCGAACGCGTCGGCGCAAAGGCCGGGGCCGAAGCCGCAGCCAGGCGGATCGAGGAACAGCTGCAGGCGACGCGCACGCGAGTGGCCGGACGCCCGAAGCCAAAGACGTTGCTCATCTTCGGACGTGAAGCGGGGACGCTGCGCCAGATCAACGCGAGCGCCGGCTACGGATTCCTGCACGACGCCCTCGAACTCGCCGGCGGCGCCGACACACTCGCCGATCTGGGGCGTCAGTCGGTGATGATGAGCACCGAAATGGTCATCGCGCGCGCACCGGAGGTGATCCTCGAGCTGCACTATGGCGAGTCGCTACGCCCGGAACGGATGAACGACGAACGCAAGGTGTGGAACGTGCTGCCCTCGGTACCGGCGGTGCGCAACAACCGGATCTACCTCTTGACCGGCGATCAGTTCGTCGTGCCCGGGCCGCGGATCGTCCTGGCGGCCGAGCAGTTCGCTCGAGCGCTGCATCCCGACGTCTTTCGCTGACGTCACGCTGAACGCCGAGGTCGCAGAGCACCGCGGAGTCTCTTTGGATGAATCTCGGCGGCCTCGGCGTGCTCGGCGTTCAGCGTGATCTGATTCAGAGGCCGTAAACAATGCGCCGATTCAAGACATTGATTTCCTGGTCCAGCGGCAAGGACAGCGCGTGGCTCGTCCACACGATCCGGACGACGATGCCGGAGTATGAGATTGCGGCGCTCTTGACGACGATCAATCAGGACGCGGACCGGGTCGCCATGCACGCGGTCCGTACCGAGCTCGTGCGAGCACAGGCCGACGCGCTGGGGTTGCCGCTCTGGCTGGTGCCGATTCCGTCGCCGTGTCCGAATGAGGTCTATGAGCGGGCGATGGGAGAGGCGGTCGCTCGCGCCGTCGCTGACGGCTTCACCCATGTCGCGTTTGGCGATCTCTTCCTCGAAGACATCCGCCGTTATCGCGAAGATCGGCTCGCCGGCACCGGGCTGACGCCGATCTTTCCGCTCTTCGGGTCCGACACCGCGGCGCTGGCGCGGACGATGATCGCGTCCGGACTGCGGGCGCGCATCACCTGCGTGAACCCGAACGTGCTGCCGCGTGAACTGGCCGGCCGCGAGTTCGATGCGGCGCTTCTGCGTGACCTGCCCCCCACCGCCGACCCCTGCGCGGAACGCGGCGAATTCCACTCATTCGCCTACGCCGGCCCGATGTTCGCCTCGCCGCTCGCCATCGAGACCGGCACCGTCGTCGAACGCGACGGCTTCGTGTTCTGCGACCTCGTTCCGGCATGAAGTACCCGTCCCGAATCGTCTGCCTGACCGAAGAGACGACCGAAACGCTCTATCTCCTCGGCCAGGGCGACCGCGTCGTGGGCGTCTCGGGCTATACCGTCCGGCCGCCCGAGGCGAGACAGAAGCCGAAGGTTTCGGCGTTCATCAGCGCGAAGTTCGATCGCATCGCTGAACTCAATCCGGATCTCATCCTGGCGTTTTCCGATCTTCAGGCGGATCTCTGCGCCGAGCTGGTCCGCCGCGGCATGAACGTGGTGACGTTCAATCAGCGATCGGTCGCCGAGATCCTGCAGATGGTTCGCATGCTGGGCGGACTCGTCGGCTGCCAGACCGAGGCCGAAGCGCTGGCCGATCGCCTCGCCGCCGGCCTCGACGACGTCCGGATCGCCGGCGATCGCTTTCCCCGACGTCTGCGCACATTCTTCGAAGAGTGGGACGAGCCGCTCATCTCGGGAATCCGCTGGGTCGAAGAGCTGGTCGAGATCGCCGGCGGCGCACCGATATTCACCGAGCTGGCGACGGCTAGCCTGGCGCGCGACCGCATCGTCGATCCGTCGGAGGTCGTTCGCCGCGACCCGGAAGTGATCTTCGCGTCGTGGTGCGGCAAACGGATGCGCAAGGCGACGATCGCCGGCCGACCGGGGTGGGATCAGACGAGCGCGATCCGGTCAGACCGGATCTTCGAGGTGAAGTCGACGTACATTCTGCAGCCTGGTCCGGCAAGCCTGACGGACGGTGTGCGGCAGATCCATGAGACGCTCGCCGCGATTCACGCGCGGACAGGCTGAAGCCTGTCCCTACCGATGTCGCGGCTCACATGCAATCCGGCTGAAGCCGGACGCCACCGCTAGAGATTCAAGAACAAGTGACTGGCAGCGGTCGGGGCGACGAGACCACGGTCCGCGGCGCGTGAAAACAGCGTCTGGACGGCCTGGCGGCCGTCGTGACCCAGCGTCACCGAGAAGTCGTTCACGTAGAGCGCGATGTGCTGGGCCATCACCGTCTCCGCCATCTCCTGCGCGTGCCGGCGGACGAACGGCAGGCTCGCGTCGCGATGCGCGAACGCATACTCCACGCTGCGGCGGACGATGCGGTTCAACGCGTGCTGCACGACTTCGGGCAGCGAGCGGCGGACGACGATGGCGCCGAGCGGAATCGGCGCGCCGGTGTCGTGTTCCCACCGCTCGCCGAGATCAAGAATCTTCTTCAGCCCCTTGCCTTCGTACGTGAAGCGGTTCTCGTGAATGATCACGCCCGCGTCCACGGCGCCTTCGAGGAGCGCGCCTTCGATGTCGGAGAACCGCATCTCGTTGCGGCGGTGCGCTCGAGGGAACGCCAGACCGAACAGGAAATTCGCCGTCGTGTACCGTCCGGGAATGGCGATGCTGACCTCGCCGTCCTCAACCTCCGCAATCGAGATCGGTCGTTTCGAGATGAGCAGCGGTCCGCAGCCGCGCCCGAGCGCGCTGCCGGCGTCCAGCAGCACGTAATCCTGCAGGCAATGGGCGTAGGCGTAGTAGCTCAGTTTCGTGACGTCGATGTCGTTGGCGAACGCGGAGCGGTTCAGCGCTTCGATGTCGTCGAGACGGACGTCGAACTCGAGCCCCTCGAGATCGATCCGCCGATGCACGATGGCGTCGAACATGAAGCAGTCGTTCGGACACGGCGAAAACCCGAGCGTCAGTTTCATGCGGCGTCCAGAATGCGAAGCGCGGTCGACCCAAGCTGCCCGACGGCGCCGGCGACATCCCATGCGGCGCGGTTGCGGCGCTCGACGATGTTCGAGACCGCGCGAACCTGGGCAAACGGCACGCCGGCCATCAGGCAGGAATACATGAAGGCGGCGCCTTCCATGCTCTCCACTTGCGGCTGAAGGCGCGCGGCAATCCTCTCGATCGACGGCTCGTGCCCGTGCCCGGTGTTCACGGTGATGCCGGCCACGGTCGGCAGTTCGCTCAACACCGCGTTTTCCGGCGGGTGCGCGTTCACCAACCGGCCACCGGTGAAAGGCCGGTCGTCGTGTCCCAGCAGTCCGAGATCGTGGACCGACAGGAACGCTTCGCCGTCCTCGGCGCCGAGTTCGGCGATCGTGTCGCTGACCACGTGCGTCACCGTCCCGAGCGCCAGCCGGCGATCGAAGGCGCCGCAGACACCGAGATTGAACGCCACGTCGTACCCGTTTCGGGCAAGCGCATCGGACGTGCAGGCAGCGGTGGCGACCATGCCGACGCCGGTGACGAGCACGTCCACGACGTGAGCGCCATATCGGCCAGAGCAAAACCGATCCGCGCGCTCGCGATCGTGCAGCGAGACGATTACGGGACGGACCTCCATCTCGGTCGCGGCAACAATCAGAATCCGGCGGGGAGCGTCGGGGCCCGCCGGCTCAGACATCGTCGTCCACGGGCGCCGCGTAGGGCTTCACCGTCCGCTTGACGACGATCGTCAGGCCAAAGCCCGCGATCGCAAACGACGCCAGGAGACCAAGGTACAACCCGACACCCACCGTCGCGTTCGGTACGTCGTCGGCCGGAAAGTCGTCGACGATCGCCTGCGCCTGCGCGCGCATCAACGCCTGATCGGCAACCGCCCTGGGCAGCAGCCGGGACGACAGAAACGTCAGCCCGAGCGCCATGAGACCGACGAGCAGCAGCGGATGTCGGGAATTCTTGCGGGTCACAAGGCTGAGGAGCGCGAGCACCGCGGCGACGATGCCGAAGCCAAGCACCCACAGCGCAGTGGTTTCGGGGAATCCGACGATGGTGACGTCACCGACGATGACCCAGGGAAGGAAGACGCTGGCCGCCAGGACGATTCCGGCGATGAGCGGGATGAGGTACGACCGCATCCCGGGCCGCAGGATGTTCCCGACGGGCATCCGCGGAGTCTAGCAGTTTTGGCCGTTACGAGTCTTTGAACTCCTCGTACCACGCCATCTGAATCGCCTCGAGCTTCGGCTCGTTCGACGCCTTGGGATCGTCGTCGAAGTCGTCGAGCGCCAGGACGCGCTCGCGGAGATCGGTGAAACGGATCGTCAGCGGGTCGACGCCGGGAAATTTCTCGACCAGAGCGATGCCGATGTCTTCAGAATCGGTCCACTTCATCGCGCGACCTCTTCGTTCTTGCGGCGATCGGACTTGCCCAGCTGGATGCCGCCGCCCTCCTGCACGTAGTTCCGCGTGTACATCGGCAGTTCGCAGACGACATCGCCCTTGATGATCGCCTGACAGCCGAGGCGCGAGTGCGGCGTCAAATCCCAGGCGGTGTCGAGGCGATCGGCCTCGTCGTCCTGCATGTCGCTCAGATGCTGGGCGCCCTCGCGGATGATCACGTGGCACGTGGTGCAGGCGCAGGAACCGCCGCAGGCGTGCTCGAGCGGGATATGAAAGTTCTTGGCGACGTCGAGAAACGACTCGGGCTTGCCGTGATGCGTGTACGGCAGCTTGCCGTGCTCGAACTCGGCTTCGTGCCGCTCGCCGTCAATAATGAAAGTGACCTTCGGCATCGCAGAAATTCTCAATTCTCAATGGTCAATGAGCAATTCGTACGAATCAACAATTGATAATTCCCAATTGATAATTCCTACAGCCCGTCAATGTTCTTACCAGCAAGGGCCGCCTGGACGCTGCGGTTCATCATCACTTCCGCCAGATGACGGGTGGCGTCGTTGACGACCTGCGTCCACTGCAGGATGGCCTCGCGATCCGAAGTCTGCATCACGTGCTTGAGGCCGATGAGCGCCTGCTCGATCCGCTTCTGCTCGCCGGGCGCCAGTTCGGTGGCGGCGACTTCGGGGAAGTCGGTCGAACGGAACGTCTTCTCGGTCGCGTTGACGACCGATTCGGCCTCGTTCCTGGCTTCGATCAGCAGCCGCGCCGCGAAGTCGGCTTCGGCGTGCTCGAACGAGTCGAGGAGCATCCGCTCCACTTCGTCGTCGGTGAGGCCGTAGGACGGTTTCACCTCGATGCTCTGTTCGACGTTGGTGCGAAGTTCGCTGGCCGTGACGCTCAGGATGCCGTTCGCATCGATCTGAAACTGCACCTGGACCCGCGGCAGTCCGGCCGGCATCGGCGGAATCCCGCGCAGACGGAACCGCGCCAGCGAGCGGTTGTCGGCGACCAGCTCGCGCTCGCCCTGGAGCACGTGGATGTCGACCGCGGTCTGATTGTCCACGCCGGTCGTGAACATCTCGCTGCCGGTCGCCGGGATCGTCGAGTTCCGCAGGATGATCTTCGAGACCACGCCGCCCATCGTCTCGATGCCGAGCGAGAGCGGCGTGACGTCCAGCAACAGCATGTCGCGGTTGCCCGTCACCAGAATGTCGGCCTGCACGGCGGCACCGAGCGCGACGACTTCGTCGGGATTCAGTTCGCTGTGCGGCGTCTTGCCGAAGAGTTCGGCGACGAGCCGCCGGACCAGCGGAATCCGCGTCGAACCGCCGACCAGCACCACTTCGTCAATCTGCTCCCGGTCGAGCTGGGCGTCGGCCAGCGCCTGCAGGCAGGGCCCGAGCGTCCGCTCGATCACCGAACGAATCCTGGCTTCGAACGCCTCGCGCGTCAGGCGCTTGCCGAGGAGCGTCGTCTCGGTCCGCTCGGACAGATCCCACTTGGCATGAATGACCGCCCGGCGGACTTCCTGGATGTCCTCGGCGCGATTGTGAAAGTGCGGCAGCGTGTACGACGGCGAGGCCGACCGCAGATCGGCCAGCACGTCTTCGAGCAAGAGGTGATCGATGTCGTCGCCGCCGAGATGCGTGTCGCCGTTGGTCGACAGCACCTGGAACACGCCGTCTTCGACGCGGAGGATCGAGATGTCGAACGTCCCACCGCCGAAGTCGTAGACCGCGATCACGCCCGTGTGACGCTTGTCGAGACCGTAGGCCAGTGAGGCAGCGGTCGGCTCGTTGATGATGCGGAGCACGTCGAGACCGGCGATGCGGCCGGCGTCGCGCGTCGCGGTGCGCTGCGCGTCGTTGAAGTACGCCGGCACGGTGATCACCGCGCGATCGACTTCGAAGTCGAACTCGCCCTCGGCCTGGAAGAACTCCTCGGCGCGGCGCTTGAGCTCCTGCAGGATGAGCGCGGAGATTTCTGGCGGCGTGAACTCCTTGTCGCCAAGGCCGATTCGGACGACACCGCCCGCCTCGCCCGTGACTTTGAAGGGGAGAAACGCCGCCTCGCCGGCGACGTCGTCGATGCCCTTGCCCATGAATCGCTTGACCGAATACACGGTTCGCTGCGCATCGGTCAGCAGGCGCCGCTGCGCTTCCCGTCCGACGTGGCGGTTGCCGTCCGCGTCCACCGACACGATGGACGGAACGAGCCCATCGCCGCTCTTGTCGCGGATCACAAGCGGAACGCCGTCCTTGACGTACGCGACCAGGCTGTTGGTGGTGCCGAGATCGATGCCGACGACTTTGCTCATGGCGCGAGGCGGACCGCGCTCGAGCCCTCGCGCTCGATCGTGGCCAGGAGGTTGGTGATGTAGTTCCGTTCAAGCATGCGCGCCCGGAGGGCGTCGAGAACCGTCTTTCGGGCATCGGCGGCAGCGTGCCCGTCGACCAGCGCGTCCCACTCCGCCGCCAGCCGCTCCAGGTCCTGTTCGTGCTCGGCGCGCTTGGCTTCAATCGGCGCCGCGGCGCGGCGCAAGCGCGGCGCCCACTCCGACTCCGGCGCCCCCGCGGCGCGGGCAGACCGCACTTCATCGAGCTCTTCGTTCAGCGCGAAGACTTCTTCGAGGAGCGCGGCGGGTACTTGCGTATGGCCGCTCTCGCCGCGATCGGCCGCGGTCCACAGCCCTTCCTGCTCGAGGAGATAGGTAATGCGGGCCACCGGCTGCTTGAGCGTGCGGTAGGCGTCGTTCAAGTACGACGACCGCTCCAGGCTCGCGCGCCGTTCGGCGGGCGTCGCGTTGTAGAAGTAGTCGGGGTGGAACTGACGGCTCAGCGCGCGGAATTGCCGTTCGAGCTGCTCCGGATCAAGGTTCAACTTGCGGGGCAGACCGAGGAACGAGAAGTAATCGCCCTGGCGACCGAGCGAGAGGATCTTCGAACAGCCCGGACAGAAGTGGACGTCGACCGGCGCCCCGCCGCCGCAGGTGCGACAAACTTGAACCGTCGGCGCGAGGGGGAGCAGGGATCCGGACCGTGACGGCGCTCGGTTAGGCTCCAAAAGAGCTTCCGCAACCGCAGGAGGTTTTGGCGTTCGGATTGTTGAAGACGAAGCCCTTGCTGACCAGATTGGTGTCGTAGTCGAGCACGGTGCCGTTCAGGAACAGCAGACTCTTCTTGTCGACGAAGATCTTGGCACCGTCGGGGCCTTCGAAGACCTCGTCGCCGAGCCGCGCTTCACGCTCCCACGCAAACGTGTAGCTCAGACCCGAGCAGCCGCCGCCCTTGACGCCGACGCGCAAGCCGCCGTCGCTGATGCCCTGCTTGGACATCAACGTCCGAATCTTGCGAGCCGCTACTTCACTTATCTCGATCATGGTGAAAGCTCGATTTCAGGATTTAAGGAATTCAGGATTTCAGGACTTCAACTCCAAGTCCTCAAATCCATAAATCCTGAAATCCCGAAATCCTCTTTACGCGTGCGCCGGCTTCGCATGCGCCGTCGCGCCGGCGCCGGCGCCGGTTTGTTTCTTCTTGTAGTCGTTGATCGCCGCCTTGATCGCGTCCTCGGCGAGCACCGAACAGTGGATCTTGACCGGCGGCAGGCTCAGCTCGGTGACGATGTCGGTGTTCTTGATCGCCAGCGCTTCGTCGACCGTCTTGCCCTTCAGCCACTCGGTCGCCAGGCTCGAGCTCGCGATCGCCGAGCCGCAGCCGAACGTCTTGAACTTCGCGTCGTCGATGACGCCGGTCTCGGGATTGACCTTGACCTGGAGCTTCATGACGTCGCCGCATTCCGGCGCACCCACCAACCCCGTCCCGACGTTCGGATCCTCTTTCGGAAGCGATCCAACGTTCCGGGGATTTTCGTAGTGATCGATCACTTTGTTCGAGTATGCCATTCGCTCTGCTCCCTAAATCCTGAGTTCCTAAGTTCCTGAAATCCTGAAATTCAAGGATCAGTGCACTTCCCACTGCATCGTCGACAGGTCGACGCCTTCCTTGGCCAGCTCGTAGAGCGGCGACATCTCGCGCAGACGCGTCACCACGTTGATCAACTTGTTGGCGACGTAGTCGATCTCGGCTTCCGTCGTCCAGCGGCCGAGGCCGAAGCGAATGGACGAGTGCGCGAGATCGTCGCCGGCGCCAAGCGCCTTCAATACATAGGACGGTTCGAGACTGGCGGAGGTGCACGCCGAACCCGACGAGACGGCCACGTCGTTGATGCCCATCAGCAGCGATTCGCCTTCGACATACGCGAAGCTGATGTTGAGGTTATGCGGCAGCCGATGCGCCATTGAACCGTTGATGTAGATCTCGTCGAGCCCTTCGTGCAGCTTCTTGTTCAGCCGCTCGCGCAGGCCGAGCAGGCGCTCGGTATCGTGCGCCATCTCGGCACGGCACAGCTCCGCGGCCTTGCCGAAGCCGACGATACCGGTGACGTTCAGCGTGCCCGAACGCATGCCGCGCTCGTGACCGCCGCCGTCGATCTGCGGCGACAGGAGGACGCGCGGATTGCGGCGGCGCACGTAGAGCGCACCGACACCCTTCGGACCGTACATCTTGTGGGCGCTGATCGACACGAGGTCGACCTTCAGCTCGTTGACGTTGAACGGCACCTTGCCGACGGCCTGAACGGCGTCGGTGTGGAACAGGATGCCCTTCTCCTTCGCAATCGCGCCAATCTCCGCGATCGGCTGGATGACGCCGATCTCGTTGTTGGCGGTCATGATGCTGATGAGGATGGTCTTGTCGCTGATCGCGCTCTTCAACTCGTCGAGGCTGATCAGGCCGTCCTTCTGCACCGGCAGATAGGTGACCCGATAGCCGTCCTTTTCGAGGTGCTTGCAGGTGTCGATCGTCGCCTTGTGTTCAGTGACACAGGTGATGATGTGGTTGCCCTTCTCGCGATACATCTCGGCAACGCCCTTGATCGCGAGGTTGTTCGATTCGGTGGCGCCGCTCGTGAAAACGATTTCCTTGGCGCTGGCGCCAATCAAATCCGCCACCTGCTTGCGGCCCAGATCGACGGCTTCTTCCGCTTCCCAGCCAAACGGATGGTTCCGGCTGGCGGCATTGCCGAAGTGCTCGGTGAAGTACGGCAGCATCGCCTGGACGACGCGCGGGTCGGCCGGCGTCGTGGCGTGATAGTCGAGATAAATCGGAAGCTTGATGGACATGTGTGCTTTTGAGTCTCTGGCGCGCCCTCGGGCGCGCGTGTCATCTACAGGTGCGTATGGAGCACTGCTGCGTGTACTTCCGACGCCGGCGGCGGATCCGCAGCGAGTTCGGCGATCGTGCACTCGCCGAGCGCCGCGAGAATCCTGGCGCGCACGCGCCACAACGGATCCCGGACGTTGCACTTCGCGTACTGCTCGCAGGCCCCATCGTCGGCCGACGAACAGGCCGTGACCGCGACCGGGCCCTCGATCGCCTGAATCACGTCGGCCACTGAAATCAGCCTCGGGACCCGGGCCAGCTGATAGCCGCCGCGGGTGCCCTGCTGGGACGCCAGCAGACCACCGCGAACCAGCTTCTGGAGCACCTTGGCCAGCAGTTCGATCGGGATGTCGTACATGCTCGCGATTTCGCGAGCGCTCGAGGACCCTCGATCGCCGTTCAGGGCCAGGTGTTTCATGGCCATGAGGGCGTAGTCTGCTTTCTTTGAGAGTCTCAACATAACCGACAGATGTCCGACCGAGGTGGTCCTATAGTATCCGACCGACTGGGTCCTATATTACTAGTATCGGGGCTGGCTGGGATCAACTTTATCGATCCAATCCAGAATCCCGCCTTTGAGGTTCAGGACGTGCTTGAACCCGACAGATCGCAGGAAATCTGCCGCCTTGGCGCTTCGGCCGCCCATCTTGCACTGCATCACCAGCTCTTCATCCGGGTCGAGCTCGGCATACCGGCGAGGAATCTCGCCGAGCGGGATGAGCTGGGACCCCGGAATCCTGTTGATCTGGTACTCGTTGGGCTCGCGCACGTCGATGATCCGGAGCTTATCGCCCCGCTTGATCCGCTCGTTGAGCTCGACGGCCGAGATCTCGCCCGAGTGATTGGCCGTCGTCGCTGCCGCGATTTGGGCATCGGACACGGCCGGACGGAGCCCGCAGAATTCTTCGTAGTCGATCAGCTTGTGAATGGTCGGGTGCGTGCCGCAGACCGGGCAGTCCTTGTCCTTCCGGAGTTTGAGCTCTCTGAATTTCATCCGGAGCGCGTCGTAAATCAGGAAGCGGCCAATGAGCGGCTCGCCGATGCCCGTCAGCAGCTTGATGGTCTCAGTCGCCTGAACGACGCCGATGATGCCCGGAAGCACGCCCAGCACACCGCCTTCGGCGCAGCTTGGCACCAGGCCCGGGGGCGGCGGCTCCGGATACAGGCAGCGATAGCACGGACCCTCTTTGGTCGAGAAGACCGAGGCCTGCCCCTCGAACCTGAAGATGCTGCCGTAAGCGTTCGGTTTTCCGAGCAGCACGCAGGCGTCGTTGGTCAGATAGCGTGTCGGAAAGTTGTCCGTTCCGTCCAGGATCACGTCGTACGGCTTGAACAACTCGAGGGCGTTCTCGCTCGAGAGTGCCGTTTCGTAGGTGTCGACCTGGATGTGGGGGTTGATCGCCAGCAGGCGGTCCTTCGCGGACGCCAGCTTGGAACGGCCCACGTCCGGCGTCCCGTGGATGATCTGCCGCTGCAGGTTGCTGTAGTCAACCACGTCGAAGTCGACGATGCCGATCCGCCCGACGCCGGCCGCGGCAAGATACATCGCCGCCGGCGAACCGAGACCGCCCGCGCCGACGCACAGGACGCTGCCAGCCTTCAGCCGGCGCTGCCCGTCCATGCCGACCTCCGGCATGATCAGATGCCGGCTGTAGCGCTTGATTTCCTCGTTCGTGAGCTCCGGAAGAGGACCGTGATGCGTCATTGTTCGGCGCCGCCCGCCACCGACGGAATGATGCTGATGGTGTCGCCCGCCGACACCGGCGTGTGCTCCTTCTGCAGGTAGCGGATGTCCTCGTCGTTCAGGTAGACGTTGACGAAGCTCCGCAGCTTGCCGTGTTCGTTGTAGAGGTGCGCCTTCAGGCCGGAGTAGCGCTTCGTCAGGTCGGCGAGGAGATCGCCAATCGTCGCGCCTTCGGCCTCGACCGCTTCCTTCTTATCCGTGTACGGCCGCAGTGGAGTCGGAATCAGAATTTTCGTCGCCATTCAACTCGCCCTCATCGAAACTGGATCGGTCTTCTTTCAGAAACCACACCGTCATCACTCGTGAGACGCCGGACATCACCGAAACGATCACATAGGCAAAATTCGGAAACGCATGATCGAGATCGAACTGTGACGGCCGCGCCGGGTGATCTGGATGCGAGTGGTAGAACCCCAGGAGTTCGCCGCCGAGCTCGCTCGCCTTCCGCTCGGCCATCATGTAGTCCGACGGCCGCACCAGGAACCGCCGCCGCGGCCCGAGGTCCGTCGTGTTCGGCAGCGGAAACGCGTCGGTGACCTGATCGTCCCTGCCGATCAGCGCGCCGCAGCATTCATGCGGGAAGGTCTCCTCGCCATGCCGGCGAATGACGGCGGCCACGCCGTCACCGAGTTCACAGCGGCGCGGGTGGCTCATTGGTCGTCGGTCGTCCAGAATTTTTCGGTCAGATACTTCTCGGCGCCGTCCGGAAACACGGTCACGACGACACCCCGCTCGAGACGCCGCGCGACCTGCAGCGACGCGGCCAGCGCCGCGCCCGCCGAAATGCCGACGAGCAACCCTTCCTCCCGCGCCAGACGCTTGACCAGCCGATGCGCCTCGTCTGTCGACACGGCGAGGTCTTCGTCGGCCAGCGACGGGTCGTAGATCTTCGGCACCATGGCCGTCGCCATGTGCTTCAACCCTTCGAGCCCGTGAAAGGGTGAGTCCGGCTGAAACGAAATCAGTTTGATGGCGGGGTTGTACTTTCGGAGCGCGCGGCCCGTGCCGACGAAGGTGCCGCTCGTCCCAAGCCCGGCGACGAAATGCGTGATGCGCCCTTCGGTCTGCTCGATGATTTCGGGACCGGTCGTGTCGAAGTGGGCGCGCCAGTTGGCGTCGTTGCTGTACTGGTCCGGATAGAAGTACTGGTCGGGATGCTTCGCGACCAGTTCACGTACTGCGCGAATGGCCCCGTCGGTGCCTTCGAGCGGGCTCGTCAGCTCCAGTTCCGCGCCAAACGCCTGCAGAATCTGCTTCCGCTCGGGGCTGGCGTTCTGCGGCAAAAACAGCTTCACCTTGTAGCCGCGAGCCGCGCCAACCATCGCGTAGGCAATGCCGGTATTCCCTGACGTAGCGTCGACGATGGTGAGGTCCGGGCGGAGGCGGCCGCTGGCTTCGCCGTCCGCGATCATCCGGGACGCGGCGCGGTCCTTGACCGATCCACCCGGGTTCTGCCACTCCGCCTTGGCGTAGAGCTCGACGCCGGGAGTTTCGCGTTCGAACCGGGGCAGACGCACGAGGGGCGTACGACCAATCAGGTCGATCACCGACTGGGCAGCTTTTGCGGGGACGGCGGTGTGGGACAGCGTTCGTTCTGACGGCATGACCGATATGCGACCGCGAAAGTCCGAATTATATCCAAAACACGCAGAAGTCAGCCAAAATGGACGCCGCGGTGAACCAACCCGACTCGCTCGCGCGCATCGGCGGCTGGCTGTTCAAATACCGGACGTCGCTGCCTTTACCGATCGTTCTGGCGCTTCTTCTGCTCCCGCCTCAACCGACAGGGGCAGCCCTTACGACGTGGCTTCCGGTCATCGGGATCCTGGTGGTCGCCGCCGGCGAACTGATCCGGTTCTGGGCGGTCCAGCACATCGGGGCCATTTCGCGGACCCGCAGCGACCGCCTCGGTCCGCTCATCGACACGGGTCCCTTCTCGCTCGTCCGGAATCCGCTGTACCTGGGCAACATCCTCCTTTGGGTCGGCTTCGCGGTCAGCGCGAGGATGATTTGGCTCGCGCCGATTGCCCTCGTCCTGCTGGCGCTCGAATATCACGCCATCGTGCGGTGGGAGGAGCGGCTGCTCGAGGAGCGCCGCGGCGCGAGCTACGTGGACTACATGAACCGTGTGCCGCGCTGGGTACCGCGCGGTCTGTGGCCGCGGACGTCAGGTCCGGTGGCGACGGCCTTCTCCTGGCAGGACACGCTCTTCAGCGAGCGCGGCACGCTCATCGCGATCGTCGCAGGATTTCTGTTGCTGTGGGTGAAGTCGAGGATCCTCGCCTGACTTCAACATGTCTGCCTCACTGGGGTCAGACACCCGGCGTCTACACCCGTTCCGGTGTCCGACCCCCTTGCCTAACCACCCGATTCCCTCGCCTTACCAATCGACGTCGTTCTTCAACGATTGCCAGAGATACCAGCTCGCCACCGATCGATACGGCTTCCAGGCTTCGCCGAGCTTGTTCAACTTCTTCGCATCCGGACGCTTGCGCAGCCGATAGAGCTTCTGCACCGCGTTGACGATACCGAGGTCGCCGACCGGGAGGATGTCGGGGCGATGGAGCCGGAACATGAGAAACATTTCGGCGGTCCAGCGGCCGAAACCTTTGACGGCAACGAGGCGCTCGATCACCTGCTCATCGGGGAGCGAATCGAGTTCGTCGAGCTTGAGCCGGCCGTCTTCGATGCGCGCGCAGAGATCGCGCACGTAGCTCACCTTCTGCCCGCTCAACCCCACGCCGCGCAGCGCCCCATCGTCGAGCGCGGCGATCTCGCGGTGGCCGGGAATCTTCTGCTCCGGAAAGAGCGCGGCGAAGCGGCCGAAGATCGTCGCCGCCGCCTTCGTCGAGAGCTGCTGGCTGACGATGGAGCCGACGAGCGCGGTGAGGTGATCCTTGCGCTGGCGATCGGCCATCAGACACGGACCGATCTTCTTGATGGCGGCGCCGAGGATCGGATCCCGGCGCATCAAGGCGCGCCGGGCCCGCGCGTAGTCCTGCGGTGAGAGCGAACGAGCGACCATCGCGCGATTTTATTTGATCGCGACGGTCAAGGTGATGGTCGCGCGCACTTCGATCATCCCGCCTTCGATCGAGGTGGGCGCGGCTTCGTTGCCGGCCACCGACGCGCGGACCATTGGCTGCGGCATCGGTCCGTAGCTGCGCGGCTGGCGGTTGTCTTCAATTTTGATGACACGATCGATGGTGCGGCCCGCTCCCGCCGCCATCGCATCGGCGCGCGCCCGCGCGTCTTCGACCGCGTGGCGCAGCACGTCGCGCTCGACCGCGACGCGATCCTTCAGATCGAATCGGACGCCGGAAACGGTCGTCGCGCCGGCCTGCACCAGGATGTCGAGAATCTCGCCGGTGCGATCGATCGCGTCGAGGCGGACTTCGACGCCGTTGCGCGCCAGATACTCGCGCGGAATCCGGCGGCCGTTGTTGTAGTCGAATTCCTGATAAATCGAATACCCCGTCGTCCGGATCGCATCGCGCGGAATGCCGGCCTCGGTCAGGCGCTGCTGTACCGCATTCATCACCGTCGCGTTCTGCTGCTGCGCATCCTTGGGCACGCGCGCCCGCGTTTCCACGGAAACAGTGACGAACGCCTGATCGGCCGCCCGCTTGATGGTCGCTTCGCCAACCGTCACGATCGAGGGCACAGCGTCGCGACTTTCCTGCGCCGCCAGCGGCGAGGCAAGAACCAGAACGGTGGCGGCGGCAAGCAGTGGCTTCAGCATGAGTACTTCTCCAACTGGGTAATACTAGTCCCCGGTTGGTTCGAGGGGTTCGAGAGGTTCGAATGGTTCGAATGGTTCATCAGAACCTGTCGAACCTCTCGAACCAATCGAACCGTTCGAACCAACAAGGCACACGCCAACTATGACACCTCTACAAGGAATAACCGTCCTCGATCTGACACGTGTATTGTCCGGCCCCTACTGCACCATGATGCTGGGCGACATGGGGGCCCGGGTCATCAAGATCGAGCAGCCCGGCAAAGGCGACGACACCCGGGCGTGGGGACCGCCGTTTGTCGAGGGCGAGAGCGCCTACTTTCTCAGCGTCAACCGCAACAAAGAGAGCATCACCCTCGACTTCAAGGCGCCGGACGGCCGCGCGGTGCTCGACAAGCTCATCGCGCAGGCGGACGTACTGGTCGAGAATTTTCGCCCCGGCACGCTGAACAAGCTCGGGCTCGACTACGCGTCGCTCGCGGCCAGACACCCGCGCCTCGTCTACTGCTCCATATCCGGTTTCGGACAAACCGGACCGCGTGGACGTGAAGCCGGCTACGACGCCGTCATGCAAGCCGAGGGCGGGCTGATGAGCATCACCGGCGCGGGCGACGGACCGCCGTTCCGGCTCGGCGTCGCGATCGCCGACATCGTGTCCGGCATGTTCGCGGCGCAAGGCGTCACGACCGCGCTCTTCGCGCGCGAGCGCACCGGCCACGGCCAGTTCGTCGACATCGCGATGCTCGACTCGGTCATCGCCCTTCTCACCTATCAGGCCGGCATCTACTTCGCCACCAACACCGCGCCGCCGCGGATGGGCAATCGCCATCCGACGATCGTTCCCTACGAAACCTTTCGAGCTTCAGACGGCGATTTCGTCCTGGCGGTCGGCAACGACGATCAATGGCGGCGCTTCTGCGGCGTCGCCGAACTGGGCGACGACGAGCGTTTCGCGACCAATCGCCTGCGGGTGACAAACTACAAAGCCCTCAAGCCGATGCTCGACGAACGGCTGGGCACGCACCCGCGCGCCTACTGGATTGAACGGCTGAAAAAGGCCGGCGTCCCGTGCGGCGGCGTTCGCGACCTGCACGAAGTCTTCTCGGATCCGCAGGTGGCCGCGCGCTCGATGATGAACGAGCTCGAACACGTCAAGGCCGGCGTGCTGAAAATGGTCGGGACGCCGCTCAAGTTTTCTGCCACGCCGGGCGGCATCCGCACCCCGCCGCCGGTGCTCGGCGAGCACACCGAACGGATCCTCACGCACGATCTCGGCTTCTCGAAGGAACACGTCGCGCGGCTCAAGACGGAAGGCGTGATTTGATGGAAATCTCGGTCGTTCGTCAGCGTCTCAACCAGACCATGGAGCACGCCCGGCGCACCGCAGCGGAGCGTCGCACCGCCGCCGATGCCGCGGCGCGGGCGTATGAACCGTTTCTGTCGCAGATTGCCGTGCCGCTGATGCGGCAGATCGCCAGCGTCCTCAAGGCCGCCAAACTGCCGTTCTCAGTGAACACACCGGCGGGCGCCGTCCGTCTGAGTTCGGATCGCAACGCCGAGGACTTCATCGAGCTGTCACTCGACTCGTCAGGATCACGGCCGCTCGTTGTCTGTCACACGAGCCGCGCCCGGGGGCGGCGGGTCATCGAACACGAACAGCCGGTCTCGGACGCCGACATCCACGCGATCACCGAGGACGAACTCTTCGACGTGCTGCTGCAGGCGCTGGAGCCGTTCGTGGAACGCTGAGTCGGACAGGCTAAAGCCTGTCCCTACCGATGAGAGCCTGTCCCGACCGATGAAGACGCGTGGCCTATTCGACGCCGAACCGATAGACGACGCCGAACATCCCGCGGCCGAACACGGAATTGCTGCCCGTGTTGACATTGGTCACGACTGCTCTCGCGCCGCCTTCGACACGGACCGCGAGATACGGCAGCACCGTGAAGTCCAGCCCAAGCCCCGCCTCCCCGGCGGGATACGATTGCGACGCCTGGATATTGCCGCCGCCGAGAATCTGAAAGTAGACCTTGACCGTTTCCCCCGCCGAACGGAAGCGCAGGCCGCCAAGCACGCCAATTTGAGACGCGAACGCCCCGCTCGCTGACTCGCTACTCACCTCGCCAACCAGACCAAAGCCTTCGGTCAGATTCCAGTCGAGCGCGAAGAGGCCGCCTTTGAGTGTCGGACCGGTCGACCGTCCGGTGGTCGTGTCGACAAATTGCATCAACGAAACGCCGCCGGCAAGTTCGAGCGGCGGAAAATCCTGCGCCGCCGCCGGCGCCGCCGAAACAAGCGTCAGCAGACCGAACACCATGCATGCGCGCACACTCATCGCCTCACCTCAGAACGGGCACGGGCCCAGCTGGCATGAACTGAATGGAACGGCGCTTAGGATACAACGGCTGAGCCGGGACGACGGCTGGAACCGTCACCGGCGCGGCTCGGCCCCGACTTCGTAGATCCTGACGAGTTCCACGAGCTTGTATCCGCGCGTCTGATACGGCGGGATGATGCGCTCGGATCGCAAGTACTGCAGCATCCCTTCGTCCGAATAGTCGGGGGCGCCGATCGCCGGCAGCGCCGACAGCGCGGCTTCGAGCTCCGCGACGGTCATGGTCTTTTCGGGCACCCGCCGAGTGGCCGGCACGAAGCCCCAGCGCTTCACCCGCTCCTCGCGCTCGGCGGTGACGAATTCGACGAACACTTCATTGCTGATGAAGTTGTAGTCGGCCTCGGAGCGGCTGGCGGGCGCGTCTTCGACTCGCACCGCGGCGACACCCGCGATCTGCCGCAGCTGCTCGACGAGCATCTGCGTGAACGCGCCCTCACCCGACCACTTCGATGTATCCGTCGTCATCGTCGCTATTTTCTCGCGTCGTGAATCGTCATCAGGCCGCCCAGCACCGGATGCGCGCTGACCAGTGAAAACCCGCGCGCGCGCAGCAGATCCGCAACTCCCGCCGCGCCGGGATACCGGCGAATCGACGCTGGAATATACCGATAGGTATCCGGATCGCGATGCAGCGCCCAGCCGACGGCGCCGCCGACGACATGCAGGTACGCCAGATACGCTTCGCGCACGACCAGCGATTCCGGACGATTGAAATCGAGCGACAGCAGGCGGCCACCGCGATCCAGGACGCGGTAGATCTCGTCGATCGCCTGCGTCAAATCGGGAACGTTCCTGAGACCGTAACCCGTCGTGACCAGGTCGAACGATCCGGACCCGAACGGCAGGGTCATCATGTCGCCGACGAGGAAGGCCGGCACCGACGTGGTCCGTTTCGCGCGTGCGAGCCGGATCATCCCTGGCGTGAGATCGAGACCCACCGTCCGTGCCGCGCGATCGTGCAGCAGGAAGGCAATATCTCCGGTGCCGGTCGCGAGATCCAGCGCCCGCGTCCCGGCGCCAGGATCCGCCATCGCCGCGAGACGGCGCTTCCAGCGGCCGTCCTGCCCGTACGACAGCAGCCGCGTGATCAGATCGTAACGATCGGCGATCGTGGCAAACAATCGGCGCACGTACCGCCGTTTGCCGTCCGCCGTCGCGATCTCCGTCCCAACCGACATCCGGTGGATAATATCGCCTCGATGCTGCCGTCCAGTACGGTTGAGAACTACTTGAAGGCGATTTATCAGGGCCAGATGGCGCTGCCGCGCGAGTCGCGGCTGGTGCCCATGGGCCAGGTGGCCTCGGCGCTTGGTGTCACGCCCGGTACGGCAACCACGATGGTGAAGGCGCTGGCCGAGTCCGGCCTCGCCGAATACGAGCCGTACAGCGGAGTGAAGTTGAATGCGCGCGGTCAGAAGCTGGCCAGTCTCGTCCTCCGGCGCCACCGGCTCGTCGAACTGTTTCTCGTCAACGTGATGGGCATGAGCTGGGCGGAAGTGCACGACGAAGCCGAGCAACTCGAACACGTCGTCTCCGAACGCCTGATCGAGCGAATCGACGAGATGCTGGGACGGCCGACGCACGATCCGCACGGCGATCCGATTCCGACCGCGGAAGGGACCATCGCGCGCGCCGAACTCGACAGCCTGCTCTCGTGTCCGCTCGGCACGACGCTGAAGGTCATGCGCGTCACCGATCAGGATCCGTCATTCCTGCGGTTCATCGAACAGAATCACTTGAAGCCGGGGCAACGCGTGTCGGTACTCGGACGAGACAGCGCCGCGGACGCAGTGACGCTCGGTGGTCATGGGCGGGCTGAAGTGACGATTGGCGCGCGCGCCGCCTCGAAAGTGCTGGTCTCGGCCGAAACCGCCAACCCGAGACCGTAGGCGCGGTCTACGACTTCGCGCCAGAGCCGGACGAGCGTGCGCGCTCGCTGAGCACGGTCTCGAGTTCGCGCACCAGATCGTCCGGTAGACACGGCTTGGTGACAAAACGATCGCAGCCGGCCCGGCGGGCCCCTTCAGGTCCATCGGCCAGGTCGTGTCCCGTCAAGGCCACGACCGGAATGCTGCGCGTTCGCCGGTCGGCCTTCAGCCGCCGCGTGGCTTCCCACCCGTCAATGACCGGCAGCGAGAAATCCATCAGGATGATGTCGGGGGTCGTGGCGATCGCCTGCTGGACCGCTTCGAGCCCGTTGGTGGCTTCGACGACATCGAAGCCGGACAGCCGGAGGTACTCGCAGTACATCTCCCGGGCATCCGGGTAGTCTTCGACGACCAGGACGCGCCGGTGGCTTGCCGAAGGGCCGCTCATTCTCCGCTACGTGAGCAATGGCAGTGCCACGTCATCTCGAAGCTTTCGCGCCAGAACCGCGCCATTTCTGGAACGGAGAATGACACAAGAGCCGGACGCCGTACAAGAAGCCTACAGAAGAGCAAGCAACCCGGCCGGTTGATCGATCACCGCGTCCTCCGAACGGAGCGCATCGATTGCGACGCCACCGAAGCCAAATCCATAGCGCACCAGACAGGCGCGCACACCCCCGGCCTGCGCCGTGCGCCAGTCGATCTCGGAGTCGCCGACCATCAGTGTCGCGGCCGCTGTGGCGTGCGCGGCCTGCATCAGGGTGTGCAGCCCGCCTGGATCGGGCTTCCGTGGGTGCGGACCGTCGCCGCCGAGCACCCTGGCGCCGAAGTAGCCGGCCAGTCCAAGGCCGTCGAGGATCGCGCGGGTCGGACCAAGCGGCTTGTTGGTGAGCACGGCCAGCGCGGCCCGGCCGGCCAACGCGTCCAGGAGTTCCGCAACCCCGGGATAGGGCCGCGTAAAGTCCAGCAACCGGCCGTTATAGATGGCGAGAAAGCGTGACAAGGCGTCAGCCGGCTGCGGACAGCGCGACGCCGCAAACGCCCGCGCGACCAGCGTCGCCGCCCCGTCGCCGACCATCCGGCCAATCGCCTCTTCCGAGTGCGGCTGTCCACCGTATTCGACAAGCACTTGATTTGCGGAATCAGCCAGATCCTTCCGCGAATCGACGAGAGTGCCGTCGAGGTCAAAGACAACGAGGTCGGTCGGCACGGGACTTCAGGATTTAAGGATTTAAGGATTTAAGGATTTAGGGATTTAGGGATTTAGGGATTTAGGGATTTAGGGATTTAGGGATTTAAGGATTGGGAGTTGGGAATTTGAGGTGACCGCATGCGTCGACAAATCCCAAAATCCTGAAATCCTGAAATCCTGAAATCCTGAAATCCTGAAATTCAAGCATCTTCCCCGTACTCCGCGTACGACGTAGGCGTTTCCCACACCTTGACCCGCATGACGGGCAGCTTCTGGCTGACGGCATAGTCGAAGATCAGCTTCGCGATCCGCTCGACGGTCGGGTTGCTGTCGACGAGAAAGATCGGCTCGCCGAGGTGCTGCAGCGGCTTGACCAGCGGGTCGTCATGGCGCAGCACCATCTTGTGATCGAGCTCGCGATCGATCCAGCCCTTCACGATCCGCTTGATGTCGCTGAAATCGCAGACCATGTTGCGATTGTCGAGAGTGTCGGTGCGGACTTCGACCTCGGCGACAGCGTTGTGCCCGTGCGGATGCTTGCAGATGCCGTCGTAGTCGAGCAGCCGATGGCCGTAGCAGAAGTCGATGCGCTTGGTAACGGAATACATTTCAGAGCCTTGAATTGAGTAATCTGATGACCGGTCGCGGGCGATCCGGGTGCCGGGTTCCCGGTGCCGGGTTCCGGGTGCCGGGTTCGGGTCGCGCCCACGACTGAGATTACCAGATCACCGGCGGCCGATTGCCGAGGCTGACTCCATCATGAACGTCGCGGTTCTCTTGTCAGGCGGTCTCGACAGTGCCGTGCTCGTCGCGGAAGAGGCCGTGCACGCAGAGGTCCAGCCGATCTACGTCAACGCCGGTCTGGCCTGGGAGGCGGCGGAACGCGCGGCGATCGACGCCTTTCTCGCGGCGCTCCGCACACCGTCGCGCGTCCTGCCGCTGGCGGCGTTGAGCGTGGACATGCGGGACGTGTATCCGGCATCGCACTGGGCGCGCACCGGCCGGCCGCCGGAATACCACACGCCTGACGAAGACGTCTATCTGCCTGGGCGCAACATCGTGTTGTTCTCGAAGGCCGCCGTGTTCTGCGCGGCACATCACATCAGCCGTCTCGCCATCGGCACGCTGGATCACAACCCGTTTCCGGACGCGACCCCGGCGTTCCGCGACGCGCTCGCGCATGCGCTGTCGCTGGGCCTCGCCCATGAGATCGCGATCGCCGCCCCGTACGCCCGCACCGAAAAGGCCGAGGTGATCCGCCGCGGCCACGCGCTCGGCGTGCCGCTGCAGCTGACGCTCTCCTGCATGAATCCGATCGTCAGGTCCTCGGGATTGCCCCGGCACTGCGGCCGCTGCAGCAAATGCCGCGAGCGGCACGACGCCTTCAGAGCCGCGGGCGTCGCCGATTCGACGGACTACGCGGACAACTCGAACCTGGGAACTTAGGATGTCAGGAACTTAGGAACGTAGGATTTAGGGCGGGATTGGGGATCTAGAAAGAACGCAGCGTGATTGATCCATCGCCGGTGTCGACACTCAGGCGCCCGGCGCCCCCTTTGCCGAGGCGGCCGCGAAGCGTGTCGCGGTGGGAGGAATACTCAGACTCGGCGAGGTGAAGGTCGCGGCCGTTGACGCGGCCGTCGCGGGTGTGGGCGTCGACGTCGGCGTCCAGGCCTTCCGGCAGTTCGACGACGACCGAGCCGTCGTTGGTCGAAATCCGCCACTCGGATTTGATCGCGCTGCCCGAATGGGCGCGGACCCGGATGCTGCCGTCGTCCGATCGGAGCCGGAGCTGCGACAGCACGCCGTCCACCCGAATGCTGCCGTCGTCGGTCTGAGCCTCGACGTCGCCTTCGACGTCGAAGAGCCGGATCGACCCGTCGTCGGTCTGGACGTTGACGGGGCCCAGAACCCGGCGGACTTCAATCCGGCCGTCGCCGCTCTTGGCGTAGAGCTTCGTCGTTCGCGGGATGGAGACGACCATACGGGCACTGCGATACGTGCCGAGCCCGAACCCGACCCGGTTTTCGGAACGGCCGCGCACCTTGACCGTGATCCGGTCCCCGTCCTGCTGGGCCTCGACCTGAATCGATTCGGCCACGGCCCGATCGACGCCACGCTTCTCGACGACAACCAGCACCTCGGGGCGATCCCAGGATTCGACGTCGATCGCGCCGTCGAAGGTGTCGAGCGTCAGGTCGGGCGTGCCCTGGACCGTAAAGCGCTTCTCTTCCTCGTCCAGATAGCGGAAGTCGGTGGCGTTGATGCTGATGCACCCGGAGGTGACCAGCCAGGAGCCGGCGACCAGGACGCCGGGCCAGCCGAGGACGAGCGCCTTACGAACCATGCAATCCCCCGGTGCGCTTAGACGGGTACGGCACGGGCCGTGTTTCAGGCCTCGTCCCGGCCCCAGTCGGTATGCAGCTGCAATTTCCGGCCTTCGAGCGGCAGGGCGGACACGTCGGCCGCCTTGAAGAGCGTGCGATCGACGCGGCCGATGAGGGCCAACAGCTGCCGTTCGTCGGGAGCCTGAATGATCAGCACGCCGCCGCTCTCGGCCGGTGGAAACCGGCGATCGTCGAGATAGTCGCGGTCGAGGGTGACGAGCGTCCGGCGCAGCTGTTGCGCCAGCCGGTAGTGCTTCAGATCCGGCGCACGGCGCAGCTCTTCGTCTTCGAGCACGAACAGCACATCCCAGTCGAGCGTGTGCCGCATGAAGGTGACCAGGCCGGCCGGCACGTTCGCGTCGGCGTAGATGCGCGGCCGCGGCGAGATCCTGGCCGCGTGCGGCGCGAGTTCGGAGGACAGCGTACCCACGGCCCTGGAAATAGCTTAACATCGAGCCCGTGAGCGATCAGCCCGCCTGGGTGTGGTGGACGGTCGGCATTGCCGGCCTGGCCTTCGTGCTCTGGGTCCTCGTCGTCTGGATGAAGGGCCGGCCGTTCGCTCCAGGAGACGTCTTCCGGGCCAGCCGCCTCAGTCGCGGCAACCGTCTCCTGCCGATGCAGGTGCTCATTACGCCGCAGAGCGTCGTGCACTTCGCGCCGGGCTGGATCGGCAAGCAGGAAGAAACGATCCACATGGCTCACATCGCGTCGGTCAAGATTCAAACCGGCATTCTGCTCTCGAACGTCTTCATCGAAACGAGCGGCGGCGTCAGTCCGATCCGCTGCAACGGCCATCACAAGTCCGACGCCGTGAAGATGAAGACGCTCATCGAGAACTACCAGAGCGACTACTACCGCGCGACCGGCAAACCGACCACCACCCCCGCGAACCCTGTCGGATCGACGACGCCAGGCCGATAACCTGAGCGGCAGGCCCCTTGTCTCGGGGCAGTAGAACGCAGCCGCAGGAAGACATGGATGACGTAATGTTCAGCGCGCGTCGAGCGCGCGTGGCCACGCCGGCACGCCCACTCGATGGTGCGGATCTGGATGCACGTTTTCGCACCCTGGTTCAATCACCGCTCCGTGCGGGGATTCTCCGCTACCTGCATTCCCGGCCAGAGGAAGCGTTCGAAGTCGCCGCGCTGATGCAGACGTTCGGCCGGCTGCGGCTGGACGTCGAAAACTGCGTGCAGGAACTGGCCGACTTCGGCGTCGTCCGGCTGCTGCCCGGCCCGCCGGCGCAGTACATGGCCGAGCGGCCCGAGCAGGCCGCGGTCATCGATCTGCTCGACCACTTCCTCGAGCGGCGCGCCGCGGTCAGCACCGAAGATCAGTCGCCGTCGGTCCAGCGCTTCCGCGAAATGATCGGCCGCGACGAGAAGATGCTGATCGTCTTCGAGTGGATTCGCACCGCGGCGAAATCCGACATCTCGGTCCTCATCCTCGGACCAACCGGGTCGGGCAAGGAAGTCGTGGCGCGGATGATTCACGAGCTGAGCCGGCGCTCGGTCTCGAAATTCCAGGCGGTCAACTGCGCGGCGCTCCCCGACACGCTCTTCGAATCGGAAATCTTCGGCTATGAAAAGGGCGCGTTCACCGGCGCCCACGACCGCAAACCGGGCCGACTCGAGCTCGCCAACGACGGGACGCTGTTTCTCGACGAGATCGGCGACACGTCGCTCATCGCGCAGGCCAAGCTGTTGCGCGTCCTCGAGGAACGGCGGTTCGAACGGCTCGGCGGCCACAAGTCGATCTCGGTCGACTTCCGGCTGATCTCGGCCACCAATCGGCCGCTCGATCAGTTCGTCCGCGACGGGCGGTTCCGCGAAGATCTCTATTACCGCGTCAATGCCTTCGCCATCCGGCTGCCCTCGCTGCGCGAGCGGCAGGTGGACATTCCGGTCCTGGCGCAGCGTTTCCTGGCGCGCTACTGCGCCGCGCAGGGACTGCCGCTCGACAGCAAGGTGTTCACGCGGGAGGCGCTGGATCTACTGGTGCTCTACCCGTGGCCGGGCAACATCCGCGAACTCGAGAGCACGGTGTCGCGTGCCGCGCTGTCGGCACCCGGACGGTCGATCCGCGCCCAGGACGTCGAGTTCCTCCACGCCTCACGGCCGACATCGGCCGGTGCGAGCGAGCGGATGCCGTCGCTGGCCGAAGCCGAACGCGCCCACGTGATTCGCGTGCTCGAAGCCGTGCAGTGGAACAAGAAGGAAGCGGCGCGCGTGCTCGACATCAGCCGGGGCACGTTGTACCGCAAGATCGACGAGTACCACCTCGAGCCAGAAGGTCGGCGGGGAACACGGACCGCCGACGAGTAATTTTCAATTCTCAATTGTGAATGATCAATTCGTACGAATTGATCATTGAGCATTGATAATTGACAATTATTCGACCCAGTCCGGGTTCGCTCCGGTCAATCCCGTCCAGAACAGCGCCAGGCCGGTCGCGCCGATCACCAGACTGAGCCCCTGCGCCCACCACGCGACGTCCACGACGACAAACTCGACCCAGGCGGCCGGCACGACGAGCGCCGCGCCAATCGCCATCACCAGCGCACGCCGGCGGACCAATCGCAGCAGCGCGCCTCTTGCTCGACGCATCAAGGCCATGCGTTAGCATAATGCGCGGTGCTGCTGACGAGACCGATCCGGGACGTGCTCCCGGCCACGCCGCGCGCACGGATCGTCCGGATTGATCTCGGGGGCGCGCCGTTTCCGTATCGCGCCGGACAGGCGGTGATGCTTGGCAGCCATGGCGGCGAGCGCCGGCGGCCGTACTCCATCGCCGACGCGCCGGAGGAAGCCGAGCGCAGCGACTGTCTCGAACTGCTCATCGGCGTCGGCACGGACGGGCGCGCCGGCAGCCACGTCGAACTCGACCCAGGCGCCCTCGTCGACATCGAGGGTCCGCTCGGGCGTTTCACGTTTCCCGAGTCTCCGGACGAACGGCGGTTCCTGTTCATTGCCGGCGGCACCGGCATCTCGCCGCTGCGCGCCATGCTGCGGCACGCGCTCCACGTGCCGCACGAGGCGATCGGCCTCCTGTTCAGTGCCCGGACGCCGCAGGAGTTCGCCTACGAACAGGAACTCCGCGCGCTCGCCGCACATCAGAAGATCGAACTCAAGCTGACGGTCACTCGGGACATGCCCGACGCCTGGGACGGACGCCGGGGCCGCTTCAGTGCCGCCGACCTCATGCCGCTCGTCCACGGCCGCGACACGCTCTGCTTTCTCTGCGGCCCGCCGCCCCTGGTTCAGGAGATCGCGGCGATCCTCGGGGAACTCGGCGTCGCGCGCGCGAAAATACGGATGGAGGAGTGGTGAGGCAATCGCGATTTCAGGATTTTAGGACTTTAGGAATTCAGGATTTGCAGGAGCTGCCGCTCCGTCGCAATCCTAAAATCCTAAAATCCTGAAATCCTGAAATTACTTGGATCGCTTGTGCCCCTGATTGCGTCCGCCGCCCTGATGACGCGGGCCGCCGCCTTGAGGCCGTTGACCGCTGCCGCCGCGGGGATTGCTGTTGAAGCTGTTGCCTTGAAATGACATGCCGCCGCCACCAGCGCGCTGCGGGCCGCGCGGGCGGAAGCGGCCGGGACGGCCGGCAGGCTGCCGGATGGTGAAATCGGGACCGCGTCGTTCGACCGGCTGCTGTCCGTCGTGGCGTGGCAGCTGCGCTCGAATCAGCTGACGGTGCACCGGCCCTTCCTCAGGTCCCGCGTCTTCGCGATCCTCGCGTTCTTCGGGCAGCGGTTCGAATCGCTCCTCGCGTTCGGCTTCGGGCGCGCTCGCGTACACCGGTTCGGCCTGGGGTTCGGCCTGGCGATCGGGCGCCGGCTCGGTCGGCGTTGCGACAACCTCGTGCACGACCTTCTTCGGCACGATTGCCGCGGGGGCGGCCAGAGCCGACGGTTCGGATTTGCGGCGTTGGCGCGGGATTCGGGCGTGCTTGTATTCGTGATCGGCGTCGCACGTCGTGCAGCGCGTCTGCTTCACATCGTCGCCGATCATCGCCACCACGACATGATTCGTGAGGCGACGCTCCCGGGGACAGTAATCGTCCAGGACGTCACCGAGCCGAGGCTGGCGCTGCTGCATCAAGAAACTCCCGACGGATCCTCGCTGGCGGGGAAAAGAATTGCGAAAGGCAGCGCCATATTAGCAGAGCTTGTTTTGGGCTCGCAACACAGGCGACCAGACGGTCGGTCCGGGCCCTCCGACGAAGCTCAGGGCCGTCCTGAGCCGGTCGACGGACGGCTTCAGACCGACCGCCGATGGTGGGCCAGCCAGGACTCGAGCTCGTTCAGCGCGGCTTGAACCGCATCGGGCGCCGTCGACTGTGGCGTTCGCTTCGCGGCGACCGACGCCTGGGGGGTGACGCGGGCCACGACATCGGCCTCGAAGTGCGGACTGGCGGCGCGCCATTCGTCGACGGAGAGCGAGTCGAACTCGCGGGTTTCGGCAATCAGCTTGCGGACCAGCGCGCCGACGATCTCGTGGGCGCTACGGAACGGTACGCCCCGCCCCACCAGGTAGTCCGCGACGTCGGTGGCCAACAGCAGACCGGAGGCGGCCGCGGCGGCGCGGCTGCGATTGAGCGTCAACCCGTCGATGACCGATTTGATCACCGCCAGGCAGCCGGCCAGGGTGTCCTCGCCGTCAAAGACCGCGTGCTTGTCTTCCTGCAAATCCTTGTTGTAGCCGCTCGGAATCCCCTTGAGCGTCGTGAGCAGCGCGACGAGATCGCCGGTTGCGCGTCCGGTCTTGCCGCGCACGAGTTCCAGCGGATCGGGATTCTTCTTCTGCGGCATCATGCTGCTGCCGGTGCTCAACGCGTCCGAGAACTCGAAGAAGCGGTGCTCGTCGCCACAGAGGATGATCAGGTCTTCCGAGAGACGACTGAGATGCACCATCGTCAGCGCGATCGCATAGAGAAACGACGCCGCAAAATCGCGATCGGACGACGCGTCGATGCTGTTGGCGACGATCCGGGTGAAGCCGAGGTCTTTGGCCAGCGCGTGGACGTCGATGGCATAACTCGTCCCGGCGATCGCGCCTGACCCGAGCGGCAGCGCGTTGGCTTCTTCACGCGCGATGCCCAGCCGCTCGTAGTCGCGGCGCAGCGGCGCGGCGTGCGCCAGCAGGTAGTGCGCGACCAGGACGGGCTGCGCCGGCCGGAAGTGCGTATACGAGGGCATGAGCGCGTCGCCGGCGGCGCGCGCCTGACGAACCAGCGCGCCAATGACCGCGGCCACCGCCCCCTGGAGCAACGGGATCCGCCGCCGCAGGTACAGGCGCAGATCCACAGACACTTGTTCGTTGCGCGAACGGCCGGTATGCAGCCGCTTCCCGGCATCGCCAAGCCGCTCGACCAGCAGCCGCTCGACGAAGCTGTGGACGTCCTCGTCGGAGCCGTCGACCGACGCCGGATCGCGGCGCCCCTGCTCGAGGATCGCGGTCAACGCCGCGTCGATGCGGGCGGCTTCGTCGGGGGTCAGGACGCCGGCGCCCGCCAGGGCGCGGGCCCAGGCGAGGCTGCCCGTGACGTCGTCTTCAAAGAGGCGGCGGTCGAACCCGAAGGACGATCCCCATTCGAACGCGGCCGCGTCGGGCGCCGCGTCAAACCGTCCGGACCAGAGTGTTGTCATGCGTCAGACCTTGGCCATCCGAATGATGGCGGAGTGTTTCGCGTTCGACGGGGCGTCGGTGGGCGTCCGCCCGACGATTGAATACCCGCCCTTGAACAACTTGAGGCGGACGACTCCCGACAAATGCTGCTGGACCGCCTCGACGAAACCGTCGAGGGCGGCACGGAGCGGTGAAAACCACTGCCCGCCGTAGATCAGATCGGCGTATTCCGCGCTCACCGTGCGCGAGAAGCGCTCGAGATCGCGAGAGGCCGACACCTTACGCAACTCGCGATGCGCGGCGTGGAGCAGGACGGCGGCCGGGGCCTCGGATAGTTCGCGAACCTTGGCGGTGCCGACCCGGTGCTCGACCACATCGATGCGGCCGACGCCGTGTGCCGACGCGATCGTCACGAGACTGCCAATCAGATCCAGAAACGGCATCGTCACGCCGTTGATGGCCGCCGGCACCCCTCGTTCGAACGTCAGTTCGACGTAGGCCGGTTCGTCCGGGCACTCGCGCGCTGGGCGGGTCAGCGTGTAGATCGCCTCGGGCGGTTCCTGGGAGGCATCGTCGAGTTCGCGGCATTCGATCGAGCGGCCCCAGAGGTTCGACTCGATCTTGTAGGGACCAAGCGCGGTCGGCGGCAGGGCGACGGCGTGCTGCCGCGCGTAGTCGATGACCTGCTCGCGGGTCATGTTCCACTCGCGCACCGGCGCGAGGATCTTGAGCTTCGGGTCAAGCGCCCGGAGCAGATGGTCGAGGGGAATGCGGCGGCCGGCCGCGCCGCCGCCGTGAGCGACGGCGCCGGCGTGCTCGATCTCGGCGATTTCCACCAGCCGCCGTGCAATCAGCGGCCGCGCCAGCGCGGCGACCATCGGCGACCGATCGTCGTAGAGCGCGTCGGCCTTCAACGCCGGCAGCAGGATCGTGCGCGCGAACTCCTCGCGCAAATCGAGGACGTGCGCGCGCACCGCGCCGAGCGCCAGCGCGCGGTCGCGGACCGGTTCGAGGGCGCGCCCCTCGCCGAGGTCCATCGTGACCGCCACGACGTCGACGCCGTGGCGCGACTTCAGCCAGGAAATGGCGGCGGAGGTTTCGAGCCCTCCGGAATAGGCCAGGACGACGCGTTCCATCACCGGCCCGACAACTCGCCAAGCCGCCGGACGAGTGCCGCCGCCCGCCGCGCGTCTCTGGAAATCACCAGGATCGTGTCGTCGCCCGCGATCGTCCCGACCATTTCCGGCAGCCGGGCGCGGTCGATGGCGTTGGCGAGCGCCTGCGCCTGGCCGGCGCCGGTGCGCACGATGACCAGTTGTTGCACGCGATCGACGCGGCGGATGAATTCAGCCGCGGCGCGCTCGAGCGCGTTGAGGACGGTTTCCGGATTCTGCGCCTCGGCTCCGGGGCGCTGATAGGCGCCGTCGCCGGCGCGCTTCACCAGCCCGAGCTGCTTGATGTCGCGGGAAATCGTCGCCTGCGTCGCTTCGAAGCCTTCGCCGAGCAGGCCCTTGCGGACCTGCTCCTGACTGGTCAGCGGCTCGCGATCGATCAATTCGAGAATCGCTCCTTGGCGACGGGATTTCATGGGTGTTGGGTCGTGAATGCCGGCGTGGCGGTCTTACTGACGCGCGATCCGTCCGGCCGAAGCCTTCTGAAGGATACACGATTCCTGCATACTTGGACGAGATTTATGCATCGATTTTCATTGATCGATCTGCGATTTGTCTGTATAGTTATGCTCTTTGATGCATACAGTTGTTTCACCACATAGCGACGCCGCAGCGAGCGGCCAGGCGGGGCGCGTCCGGGTGGCGGTCGCGGGCGCGACCGGCTACACCGGACAGGAGCTGCTGCGGATTCTGTCGCGGCACCCGCAGGTCGCGATCACCGCGGCGACCTCGTCGGGCGCGACGGCGGCGCGCAAGCTGCCGGCGCTGAACCGGCTGTGGACCGGAACCATCGTCCCGCTCGATGCGGACGCACTGGCGCAGGACGCCGACGTGGTGTTCCTGGCGTTGCCCGACGCCGCGGCGGCCGAACTGGCGCCGCGGCTGGTCGCGAGCGGCGTCCGCGTCATCGATTTGTCGGGCGCGTTCCGCCTTCACGACGCCGGATTGCGCGCCCGCTGGTATCCCGAAACGCACGCGCTGCCGGCGGGGCTCGCCTATGGTCTCACCGAGCGCTACCGCGATCAGGTGCGGCACGCGCGCCTGGTCGCCAATCCGGGTTGCTATCCGACCGCGTCGGTGCTGGCCCTCGGTCCGCTCGTCGATGCCGGACTGCTCGTCGCCGGCTCCGACGTGATCGTCGATGCGAAGTCGGGCGTGTCGGGCGCCGGCAAGACGCCGTCCGAACGGACCCACTTCTCGGAAGTGCACGGCAGCCTGTCGGCCTACGGCGTCTTTGCCCATCGGCACGGCGCGGAAATCGAACAGGAAGTCGGCCGGACGGTCACGTTCACGCCGCATCTGCTGCCGATCGATCGCGGAATTCTGTCCACGATCTACGTCCGCGTGCCGCCGGGCACCACGGAAGACGCGCTCGGCGACGTCTTCGAGCGCGCCTACGCGAATGCCCCCTTCGTCCGCGTCGTCGGGACGACGCTGCCGGAGATCAAGCATGTCGCGCATACCAACTTCTGCGACATCGGGTGGCGCGTCGATCCGTCCGGGCGCGCGATTCTGATCTCGGTGATCGACAACCTGGTCAAGGGCGCGTCCGGCCAGGCGGTCCAGAACATGAACGTGATGATCGGGGCCGACGAGACGGCCGCGCTGCTGTGAGCGCAGCGCTGGTTCTGAAATTCGGCGGCGAACTGCTCGAAGACCCGCACCGCCTGCAGACCGTCGTCGACGCCATTCGCCGGATCGCCGGGCGCGGCGTGGCGGTGGCCGTCGTGCACGGCGGGGGCAAGGAGATCGACGCCGCGCTCAAAGTGGCGGGCATCGCAAAGCGCCAGGTCGAAGGGTTGCGGATCACCGACGATCGGACGCTCGAGGTCGTGGTCAGCGTGCTGGCCGGCACGATCAATACCCGGTTCGTCGCCGCATTGAACACCGCCGGCGTGAAGGCGGTCGGGTTGACCGGCGCCGATGCCGGATGCGGACTGGTCGATGTGGCGCCGCCGCACCGGACGGTGGACGGACAGCTCGTGAATCTGGAACGGGTCGGCGTGCCGAACCGCGACGCCGACCCGCGGGTGGTCGCGCTGCTCGCCGAACGCGGCTACGTGCCGGTCGTCGCGTGCATCGGATTGGGCGCGGACGGACGGCTGTTCAACGTCAACGCCGACACCTGCGCCAGCCATCTGGCGGCACGGCTGGGAGCGCGACGGCTGGTGATTGCCGGCACGACGGCGGGCGTGCTGGATGGATCGGGTGCGACGATTCCGGTACTCGATGCCACGGCGGTGGAAGCGTTGATCGCCGGCGGCACGGCGACCGCCGGCATGATTGCCAAGCTTCGGGAGTGCGAGTACGCGCTCTCGCATGGCGTGCACGACGTGTTGATCGTCGATGGCCGCGATGGCCAGGCGCTCGAAGCGGCCGCGCTCGACGCCGCCCCGCGGCAGGCAACGCAGCTCGTGGCCGTCGAACGTGGTGTTCGCCGCTGAGCCCGAGCCGATAACAGGAGCGCGAGAGGACGAACGATGACCATGGTGGCCGACGATATTCAGACCCTCGAGTCCCGGCATGTGCTGCAGACGTATCGGCGTCAGCCGATCACGCTGGTGCGCGGCGAAGGCGTGCGCGTGTGGGACGCGAACGGGCGCGAATACATCGACCTGCTGTCGGGTATCGGCGTCGCCTCGCTCGGCCACGCCCATCCCGGGCTGACGCGCGCGATCAGCGACCAGGCGGCCACGCTGCTCCACACGTCGAATCTGTTCTTTCACCCGCTGCAGGGGCAGCTGGCCCAGCGTCTGACCCACCTGTCAGGCCTGCCGCGCGCCTTTTTCTGCAACAGCGGCACGGAGGCGGTCGAGGCGTGCCTGAAGTTCGCCCGCCGCTACTGGCACACGGCCGGCGAGACGCGCACCGGGATCGTCGCGCTCGAAGAGTCGTTTCACGGCCGGACGATTGGCGCGCTGTCGATGACCTCCGATGAGCACTATCGGACGCCGTTCGAACCGCTGCTCGCGGGCGTCACCTGGGTCCCCATCAACGACCCGGCCGCGCTCGCCCGCGCCGTGACGAAGGACACGGCGTTCATCATCGCCGAGCCGATTCAGGGCGAGGGTGGCATCCGGATGCTGACGCCGGCGTTCGCCGCCGCCATCAACGAAGCGTCGGCCAGGACTGGCGCGCTGATCGTCGCCGACGAAGTACAGAGCGGCCTCGGCCGGACCGGCGTGCCGTTCTATTCGTCGGTCATCGGCCTCAAGCCGCACCTGATGTCGCTCGGCAAGGCGCTCGGCGGCGGCGTTCCGGTCGGCGCGGCGCTCATCTGCGATCAGGTGGCGGCCGCGATCGCGCCCGGCGACCACGGCACGACCTACGGCGGGAATCTCCTCGCCTGCCGCGCGGCGCTCTGTTTCCTCGACGAACTGGTGAACGGCGGACTGCTGGCGCACGTCGCCCGCGTCGGCCGCCATTTCGAACAACGCCTGCGGGCCATCGCCGCCCGGCACGGTTCGCTCGTCGCGGAAGTGCGCGGCGAAGGGTTGATGTGGGGGCTCAGGCTGAATCGCGACGCCACCGCCGTCGTGCCCGCGGGTCTCGCCCGTGGGGTGATCGTGAACCGCACCGCCGACACGGTGGTACGGCTGCTGCCGCCGCTGGTGATCACGGAGTCCGAGGCGGATGAAGGACTCGCACGTCTCGACGCGGCGCTGGGAGATCTCGCCGCACAGGGAGGACAGGGCGCATGACCAGACCGATTCGTATTTCGCTTCGCCAGGCGACCGCTGCCGAGGCGCCGAAGATTCACGCGCTGATCGCGGCGAACCTCGTCGAAGGCCGTCTGCTGCCGCGGACGCTGCAGGAAATCGCGGTCCATGCCGATCGCTTCGTGGTCGCGATGCGGGGCCGCAAGATCGTCGGCTGCGCCGAACTCGCGCCGCTCAGCCCGCAAGTCTCCGAGGTTCGCTCGCTCGCCGTCGACAGCAGCGTCCGGAACGCCGGCGTCGGCACCAAGCTCGTCGATGAACTGCGCGCGCGCGCCCGGCGCGACGGCTTCGACAAGCTCTGTGCGTTCACCCACGCGCCCGGCTACTTCATGCCGATGGGCTTTTCGATCGTGCCGCACCTGTGGATTCCCGAGAAGGTCTTCACCGACTGCGTGAAGTGCCCGCAGTTCCGCAGCTGCGGCCAGTACGCCATGGTCCTCCCGCTCGAGCCGATCGCCGAGACGATCGATCGTGACGCCCACCTGGTCGCGCGGCACGCATGACGACGTCCACGGCCAGCACGCTCGAAACCATCACCGGCGGCGTCACGACCCCCAAGGGCTTCCGCGCCGCCGGCATTCACGCCGGCATCAAGGCCAAAGCCGGAGCGCTCGATCTGATGCTCCTCGTCTCGGATCGTCCGGCCACGGCGGCCGCCGTCTTCACGACCAACAAGGCGCAGGCCGCGCCGGTGCTCGTGTCGACTGACCACCTGCAGCGCTCGGGCGGCGTCGCTCGCGCCGTCATCGTCAACAGCGGCTGCGCCAACGCCTGCACCGGAGACGCCGGACTGCAGGATGCGCGCGACATGACCACGGAAACCGCGCGCGTCGTCGGCTGCGCCGCGGATCAGGTACTGGTCGCGTCGACGGGCGTGATCGGCGTGGCGTTGAAGATGGATCGGATCCGTCGCGGGATTCCGCTCGTGTTCCGGGAGCTGGGCGATCACGGCTCGCAGGCCGCCAAGGCCATCATGACAACCGATCCGTTTCCAAAGGAAATCGCCGCGCGGGTCGGCATCGGCGGCCGGGAGATCGCGGTCGGCGGCATGGCCAAGGGCTCGGGAATGATCGAGCCGATGATGGCGACGATGCTTGGCTTCGTGACGACTGACGCGGCGGTGCCGGGTCCGCTGCTGCAGCGCGCCCTGCGCGAAGTCGTCGATGACACCTTCAACGCGATCACGGTGGACGGCGAGTGTTCGACCAACGACTGCGTGATGGTGCTCGCCAACGGCGCGAGCGGCGTCCACGTCGACGACCACAACTATCACCTCTTCGCGGACGCGCTGCGAGCGGTCTGTCTGCGTCTGGCGCTCGGCATCGTGCGCGGCGGCGAAGGCGCGACCAAACTAATCACGGTGAACGTGACCGGCGCGGCGTCGAAGGCCGAAGCCCGCCAGGCGGCCAAGGCGATCGCGAACTCGCCGCTCGTCAAGACCGCAGTACACGGCGGCGATCCCAATTGGGGACGGCTCATTGCCGTGGCTGGCCGGGCCGGCGTGGCCTTCAACCTTGCCGGCGCTAAAGTCACCATCGGCCCGATCGTGCTCTTCGAAGACGGCCGGCCGTTCGACGACGCGGCGCCCGAAGCGGCGGAATATCTGAAGAGCGACGACATTGCCCTGACCGTCGACCTCGGCTCCGGTCAGGCGTCGTCGACGGTCTGGACCTGCGACTTGAGCGCCGAGTACGTTCGAATCAACGCTGAATATCGAACCTAGCTTATGAAGCACGCTGCAGCGACTCCGCAAATGCGCAAAGACTTCCTGTCGGTCCTCGACTTCGAGCCGGCCGACCTCGAGCGTTGTCTGGAATTGGCTGCTCAGGTCAAAGCCGATCGGCCGCTGCGCCGTCAGGCGCCGACCGCCAACCTGCTCGAAGGCCGTCATATCGCGCTGCTCTTCGAGAAGCCGTCGCTCCGGACGCGCTCGACGTTCGAGATCGCGATTCACGAGCTCGGCGGCCACATCGTCTCGGTGCAGGACACGGCGGGTCTCGGCAAGCGTGAACCGATCGCCGATGTCGCCCGCAATCTGGAACGCTGGGTCGACGCCGTGGTGATCCGGACTTTCTCGCAGCAGATTCTCGAGCAGTTCGCGGGCGCGGCGCCGCGGCTGCACGTCGTCAACGCGCTCAGCGACGATTCGCATCCGTGTCAGGCGCTGTCGGATTTCCTGACGCTCCGCGAACACTGGGGCGCGCTGCGCGGCCGGACGGTCGCCTACGTCGGCGACGGCAACAATGTGGCGGTCTCGCTGGTTCACGCCGCGGCGATGCTCGGCGTCCACATGCACCTGGCCAGTCCGGACGGCTACCAGGTTCCGCATAGCGCCGTGCAGCAGGCCACGAGCGTCGCCCGGTTCGGCGCACGGGTGCGGCTCTTCTCCGACGCGGCCGATGCCGTCGCCGGCGCCGACGCCGTCTACACGGATACCTGGACCTCGATGGGTCAGGAAGCCGAAGCGGACATGCGGCGCCGGATTTTCGCGCCGTACCAGGTCAACGAAACCTTGATGTCGCTGGCCAAGCCGGGAGCGCTCTTCATGCACTGCCTGCCCGCGCATCGCGGCGAGGAGGTGTCGGCTGAAGTGTTCGATTCAGCGTCGTCAATCGTGTTCGACCAGGCCGAAAACCGGCTCCACGTACAGAAGGCGCTGCTGATCATGCTGCTCGGACCGGCGCAGGGCTGAGATCCGTTCCTACTACGCGATGGTCACCCGCTGATGACGACACGGGCACCCTGGCTGGCTCACTACGACGCCGGTGTCCCGACGACTCTCGCGCCCTATCCGAACCGGACGATCGTCGACTACCTCGACGATCTGGTCCGTGAGAGCCCGACGGCTCCCGCGATCTTCTTCAAAGGCGCAACGCTCACCTATAGCGACCTAGGTCGCGATAGTGACGCGCTCGCCGTGGCGTTCCTGGAACTGGGGATTCGCCGCGGCGATCGGATCGGCCTTCTGTTGCCGAACTGCCCGCAGCTGCTGATCGCCGAGTTCGCCGCCTGGAAGGTCGGGGCGATCGTTTCCCCGCTCAATCCGATCTACACCGAGCACGAGCTCGAAGGGCCGATTCGCGAAAACGGCATCGAGACGGTGATCACGCTGACGCGCTTCTATGAGCGCGTGAAACGCGTCCAGGCCAAGACCGGATTGAAGCGAGTCATCGCCGCGAACATCAAGGACTACTTTCCGGCGCTGCTCAAGATCCTCTTCACGCTGCTCCGCGAGAAAAAGGACGGCGATCGGATCACGGTCGCGCCGGGCGATGTGCGATGCGCGGATCTGATCGCTCCGCATCGCGGCAAGCAGCCGCCGCGCATCACGTTGACCCCGGACGATCCGGCCGTCCTGCTGATGAGCGGCGGCACCACCGGGACGCCGAAAGGCGTGCTGGGCCGGCACCGTGTCTACACGATCACCGGTCTTCAGGTCGCCGCGTGGATCAAGGGCGTGCTCGGCCGCGGCGACAGCGTGATCATGCTGCCGCTGCCGCTGTTTCACGTGTACGCCAACGTCGGCGTCCAGTCGCTGGCGATCGTGACCGCCAACCCGCTGGCCCTGGTGCCCAACCCGCGCGATCTCCCGGATCTCCTCGCCACCATTCGCCGGGTCAAGCCGGCATTTTTCACTGGCGTCCCGACCCTCTACAACGCCCTGCTGAATCACCAGGACGTTCAGAGCGGCAAGGCGAACTTCAAATCGATTCGCATCTGCTTCTCTGGTGCGGCGGCGCTGATGGCCGAAACCAAGTCGCGCTTCGAGTCGCTCACCGGCGGACGGATCGTCGAAGGCTATTCGCTGACCGAAGCGATGATGGCGCTCTGCGTCAACCCGGTGACTGGTCCGAACAAATTGGGTTCGGTCGGCATGCCGCTTCCCGACGTGATTGTCAGAATCTTCGACGGCGACGAAGGCACGCGCGAGCTGCCGACCGGCGAAGTCGGCGAGATCTGTTTCTCGGGACAGCAGTTGATGGCCGGCTTCTGGAACCGTCCTGAGGAAACGGCCACCGTGCTTCGCGACCACCAGGACGACGGCGTCACCAGGCCATTCGTGCACACGGGCGATCTCGGCTATCTCGACGCCGACGGCTACCTCTTCATCGTCGACCGCAAGAAAGACCTGATCAAGACCAGCGGCTTCCAGGTGTGGCCGCGGGAGATCGAGGAAGTGCTGTCGACGCATCCGGCGGTCGCCGAAGTCGGGGTCGCCGGCGTGCCGGACGCCGCCAAAGGCGAAGTCGTGAAGGCCTGGGTCGTGGTTCGCGAGGGGCACATGGTCGACGAGGCGACGCTGCGCGCCTATTGCCGCGAGCGGCTGGCGCCGTTCAAGACTCCGGCGTACATCGAGTTCCGGAAAGACCTCCCTAAGACCATGGTTGGCAAAGTCTTACGGCGAGCCCTCAAGGAAGGCGGCTGACCCAGGACACCCGGTGAGCCGGTTTGCCGCCGCCTTTCGCATACGAGGGTGGAGGCATTGGGGCTCACATGACACCACAGCAACCTGGACGGCACATCCGCAACCACGGCAGCGTGCTGGCTCCCGTCGAAAAGCGCGCACTCATCTGGATCGCCGAGCGTCTTCCCCGCTGGATCAACTCCGACCATCTGTCGGGCCTCAGCATTCTGGCCATGGCGGGCGCCGCCATCTCGTTTGCCGCGATCGGCACCATCCCCTGGGCCGCGTTCGGCGTGGTGGCGGCGCTCGTGGTCAACTGGTTTGGCGACAGCCTCGACGGCACAGTGGCCCGCGTACGGAATCAGCAGCGGCCGCGCTACGGCTACTACGTCGATCACGTCATCGATCTCGCCGGCACCGCGCTTCTCCTCAGCGGCCTCGCCCTCAGCGGCTCGATGAGCCCCTCGCTCGCGTGGGCGCTGCTCGCGGCCTACTTCCTGGTGTCCGCGGAGTCGTACCTGGCGACGCACGCCGCGGGTGTCTTCAACATGTCGTTTCTCGGCTTCGGTCCGACGGAGCTGAGGATTGTGATTGCCGCCGGCGCCATCAAGGTCGCGAACTCACCGTGGATTGACATCGCGGGACGCCCAGTCCGCCTCTTCGATCTCGGCGGAGCCATCGCCATTGCCGGGCTGATCCTCGCGTTCCTGGTGTCATCGGCGCGAAACACGCGGGCGCTGTATCTCGCCGAGCCGCTGCCGGTTCAGAAGACGGGACGTGCGGCATGAAGGGGCGGGGCGCAGCCTTCGCGCTCGTCGGGCTCGCCGGCTTCGCGGTGCAGCTGGGAGTGCTGCACGCGCTGACGGCTGCAGGCTGGCCGGTTGGACTCGCCACTGCTGCCGCCGTCGAGTCCGCGGTTCTCAACAACTTCTTCTGGCACGAGCGGTGGACGTGGCGCGATCGCCGTGCCGAAGACCGACGGCTGACTCGCCTGTGGCGCTTTCACCTCTCGAACGGCCTGGGCGCGATGGCCGGCAACGTGGCCATCACCATGGCCCTCGCCCACCTCGCGGCGCTGCCGGCCTGGATGGCCAACACGATCGCCGTGGCGCTCCTCAGCGTGATCAATTTCGTCGCGGCCGATCGCTGGGTGTTCGCGGCGCGAGCGGCGGCGGTGACCGGAGCGCTGCTGGTCGTTTCGACCGCCGCCACCGCCGGCGAATTGAACCCGGCGACGCTTGCGGCCTGGAACCGTCACGTCGCCGGGGTCGAGCGTGACCTCGAGGCGCGCTTCCGCAGCGGCGTCACCGAACCGAACGGTCAAACCATCGGAGTGACCGACGGCGCCATTCACGAATGGCGCGGATCGCTGCTGGTGCGCGGCATCCGCGTGAACGATCTCATCGACGGCCTCGAGGATCCGGCGGTTCTCGACCAATCCGAGGACGTCGCCGAGCAGCGCTTTCTGGAGCGGCGCGGCGATTCGCTGCGTGTCTACCTGCGGCTGGTGCGGCGAATGCTGATCACCGTTACGTACGACACGGAGCACGAGGTTACGTACGTCCGGCGGTCACCGGCCCTGGCCACGAGCCGCAGTATGTCGACGAAGATCCAGGAGCTGGACGGCGAGAACCGCGGCTTCCTGTGGCGGCTCAACTCGTACTGGCAGTACCGTCAGGTCGGAGACGACGTTCAGGTCGACGTGCTGTCGGTGTCTCTCAGTCGATCCGTTCCGTGGGTCGCGAAGCCGGTGGCGGGCCCACTGATGGATCGGATCGGCCGTCAATCGATGATCCGCACGCTCCAGTCCGTCGAACGAACGGCGGCGGCAGTACGGATGCGCCGGGCGCTCAAGGGGCACTGAGGGCGGCGACGCGCACGCCTGCGGCTTCGAGCGCGCTGCGGACACGGCGCGCCAGTTCGCCCGCCCCCGGCGTATCACCATGGATGCACAACGTGTCGGCGGCAATCCGGATCCGCGCGCCATCAACCGCGTCGATCGTGTGCTCGGTCGCGAGCCGGACTGCCCGAGCGGCGACCTCGTCGGCGTCGTGAATGACGGCGCCGCTCGCCGTGCGCGAGACCAGCGACCCGTCGCTGTGATACGCCCGGTCGGCAAACGCTTCGGCCGCGACACGCAGGCCGGCCGCGCGCCCCGCCTTCAATAGTTCGGAGCGTGGCGGTCCAAACAGAATCAACCCGCGGTCGATGCTGGCGGTGGCTCGAGCGATCGCGGCGGCCAAGCCTTCGTGCCGGCTTGCCTGATTGAAGAGCGCGCCGTGCGGCTTGACATGCTGGACGCGGACACCTTCCGCCTGCGCGACGCCGACGACGGCCGCGATCTGATAGAGGACAAAGTCTTCCGCCTCGGCGGCGCTCACGCGCATCTCGCGACGGCCGAATCCGACGAGATCAGGAAACGAAGGATGCGCGCCGATCGAGACGCCGTTCGCCTTGGCGAGGCGAATCGTTTCGCGAAGCACGGTGGGGTCTCCGGCATGGAAGCCGGCGGCAATGCTCACCGACGTGACGGCCGTCATGACCGCCCGATCGTCGCCCATCGAGTAGGCGCCGAAGGACTCGCCCACGTCAGCGTTCAGATCCAATCGCATCGCAAGGGCTGGAGCTAAGTTCCTGGTGCTAGGTTCTAGGTGCTAGGTTCTAGGTAGAGGTTCCACGCGCGCGGTCCGCCGGCGATTGTACAAAGAAAAAAAGGGGACACCGCGGAATACGATGCCCCCTGCTACGCCAACCTGGCTCCCCCAGCATTCACGGCGCCCTGCCGTAATCAGGCCGACGTAACGCCCAGCCTTATCGCAAGCCGTGTGCCTGGGATTTCAACGCGGAATTGCTCAAGATTCCTGCATCTGACACCCCAGTCCGTGCACAGGTTTGTTGCCGACCTTACAGTTCTGTTCGCTGGTAGATCGGCAGACGACCGTGCAGTTCGGCGAGCGTCGGGTGGCGCTGATCGCGTGCGGACAGAATCGGGTCCGTCACCTTCCAGTCGATCCCGAGCGCCGGATCGTCCCAGGCGATCCCGATCTCGGTCGACGGCGTGTAGAGGGAGGTGACCTTGTACTGGACTTCGGCGATCTCGGAGAGCACGCTGAATCCGTGCGCAAAACCCGGCGGCACCCAGCATTGACGAAAGTTGTCCTCCGTCAGATGGACATGCACCCACTGGCCGAACGTCGGCGACCCGCGGCGAACGTCTACGGCAACGTCGAGAATCTCGCCGCGAACCGCGCGTACCAGCTTGCCCTGCATCGGGTCGAGCTGGATGTGCAGCCCCCGCAAGGTGCCGTGGCTGGACTTCGAATGGTTGTCCTGAACGAACGGCCCCGGGATTCCGTGCGCGCGGTAGCGTTCGGCGTGAAACGTTTCGAGGAAGAAGCCGCGCGGATCGACATGCACCGTCGGTTCGACCACCAACACTTCGGGCAGACGCGTGGGCACGACCTTCACGCGGTCAGTCCTTCTCCAGGAGCCGCGTCAGATATTGTCCGTAGGCGCTCTTGCCCAGCGCCTGCGCGAGGCGGGCAAGATCGCTGTCGGAGATGTAGCCCATGCGGTAGGCAATCTCCTCCGGACAGGCCACCATCAGCCCCTGCCGCTCTTCGAGCGCCTGGACGTAGTTGGACGCCTGAATCAGCGCTTCGTGGGTGCCGGTATCCAGCCACGCCACACCGCGCGGCAGGATCTCGACATGAAGCTGTCCGCGGTGCAGGTACTCGCGGTTGACATCGGTGATCTCGAGTTCGCCGCGGCTCGACGGCTTCAGTCGCGCGGCGATGTCGAGCACCTGGTTGTCGTAGAAGTACAAGCCGACCACGGCGTACGACGACTTCGGTTTCGCCGGTTTCTCCTCGAGCGACACCGCTTTCCCCTGCGCGTCGAATGCGACGACGCCGTAGCGCTCGGGATCGCGCACGCGGTAGCCGAAGACCGTTGCGCCGTCGCGCCGCGCCGCCGCCTTTCGCACGTCGTCAGAAAAGTGCGCGCCGTAAAAGATGTTGTCGCCGAGCGCCAGCGCCACGTGATCGCGGCCGACGAACTCGCGGCCGATGATGAAGGCCTGGGCCAGGCCGTCGGGGCTCGGCTGCACCTTGTATTCGAGGCGCAGGCCGAAATCGGCGCCATCACCGAGCAGCCGCACGAAGCCGTCCTGATCGTGCGGCGTGGTGATGACGAGGATGTCGCGGATCCCCGCCAGCATCAAGGTCGACAGCGGGTAGTAGATCATCGGCTTGTTGTAGATCGGCAGCAGCTGCTTGCTGACCGAACGCGTCAGCGGATGGAGCCGCGTGCCGGCCCCGCCGGCGAGAATGATGCCTTTCATTTTCCCTGGCCCAGGCGCTCGCGATTGTATTTGTCTTTCTGAACCGCCTCGCACCAGGCCCGGTTATCGAGATACCACTGGACCGTGGCCCGCAGCCCGCTCTCGAAATTATGTCGCGGCCGCCAGCCCAGTTCGTTCGTGATCTTCGTCGCGTCGATCGCGTAGCGCCGATCGTGCCCGGGACGGTCCTTGACGAAGGTCTTCAGCGAGCGATAGCTGGCCGCGCCTTTCAGCGCCGGATTCGTCGCCGGCGGCTTGAGCGCGTCGAGCGTGTCGCAGAGGCGGTCGATCACGTCCAGATTGTTCCGATCGTTGCCGCCACCGATGTTGTACTTCTCGCCAAGACGGCCGGCCTCGAGCACGCGGAGAATCCCGCTGCAGTGATCGTCGACGTGCAGCCAGTCGCGGACGTTGCCGCCGTCGCCGTAGATCGGCAGCGGCCGTCCGTCAATCGCATTGAGAATCATCAACGGGATCAGCTTCTCGGGAAACTGATACGGGCCGTAGTTGTTCGAACAGTTGGTGATGAGCGTCGGCAGTCCGTAGGTGTGGTAGTAGGCGCGCACCAGGTGGTCGGCGCCAGCCTTGCTCGCAGCATACGGCGAATTCGGCGCGTACGGCGTCTCCTCGTGAAACAGCCCGTCGGGCCCGAGCGACCCGTAGACCTCATCGGTGGACACGTGCAGGAAACGAAACGCCTGTCGAACCGGCGGCTTCTTCTTTTCCAGGTACTTCCGCGCCGCCTCGAGCAGCGTAAACGCTCCAACGACGTTGGTGCGGACGAATGCGGCGGGTCCGTCGATCGAGCGATCGACGTGAGTCTCCGCCGCCAGGTTGAGAACCGCGCGCGGGCCGTACTTCGCGAACACGCGCGTCATCGCCGCCGCGTTGGCGATGTCCGCCTTCACGAACGTGACGCGCCGATTGGAGAGCTCGTCTTTAAGGCTGCGGCGGTTCCCCGCGTAGGTCAGCTTGTCGACGACGACGACGCGATCGGAGGAATGCGCGAGCACGTAGCGCACCAGGTTCGAGCCGATGAACCCGGCGCCGCCGGTGATGAGAACTGGACCCTGTCTAGACAGCGGCTCCCTCCGGATATTGAAGAGCGAGTTTCAACTCTTTCGCCAGCGAGTCGACCGTCGTGCCGCCGCGCTTCCAGGCGCCTTCGGTCTCGAACCGGAGATCTCCGATGCGGCGTCCCCACGGCGCGATGGCGCGGCCGATGGCGCGGAAGTCCGAACGGTCGTCGTGCTGCTGGTCGAGGCGGCGGATCACATCCGGTGCGACACGGATGAACGCGCGCAGCGCGGCCGCCGACTTGATCGCGTACTTGCGCCCGTTCCACGCGCCGCCGAAGACCACCGCGATCTGCTTGAAATAGTTGACGAAGAATTTCTTGGCCTCTTCGTGCGGATCGCTCGAGCGCCGCCCGCCGCCGAAGACATCGGCGGCAAACAGCTTCTTCAGTTCCTGCGCCAGCGGCGCCTGCGCCACGCGCCCGCCGCCGACGCCGAGGAGCTTGATCTCGTCGTACAGCGGTGAGTCCTCGCGGTCGTTGAGCGCGCGGACCACATCGTGCGCGGTCGCCAGCGCTTCGTCGCGATACAGCTGCCGCCCCGACAGGCTGACGAGATGCGAGGCGTTCAGCCGCGTGTGCTTGGCGTTGATGGTGACGAACATCTGCACCACGTGGTCTTCGGGCAGACGGTCGAAGATGATCGCCGGCACGCTGAACTCTTCGCCGTGAAACCGCTCGATGTCAGCGTGAAGCGCGAGCAGGCGGTGCTGGCCGTCGATCGCGCGCAGGATGCCTTCGCGTTCCGGCACCTTCAGGATCCCAACCCGCCCGTCGTCACCTGACGCCTGAAACGACAGCTTCTCGTCGCAGCTGATGATGACCGCGCCGGGAATCGACGGCAGATCGCGGGCCTGCCGGCACTGTTCGTAGTACTGAACGAGTTCGTCGATCTTGCGGCGGATGATCTGGCGCTGATAGGCCTTCTCGCTCGAGGCGATTCGGCGCTCGAGCAGGTCCCAGTTCACTTTGGAAGGCGTCGTTCCAGGGCGCGGCTTGCTGCCGCGCACGCCGGACTGAGCCGAGTCGCCGTAGTTGAGGACCTCGAAACGAACGAGCTTGTCGATGTCACTGGCGGTTAGCGAGGCCTGGTAGAACTGCACCCCGAACTGCTGCATTCGGATCGCGGCAACGTTGATCATAGGCAGACTCTCGCGACGCCTTCTGGGAAGCGGCCGTTCAGATGGCCCAAAATCTGGGATTCTAGCAAAACCCTCGGGAAAACACGGCCCTCCAGCCCTTGTTTTAGGCAGGAATGGGCTGCGACAGCGACTTTTGACGACTTCTGGCGCGCCAACGCTCTACGAGCCGGTCGCGAAGGGCGATTGATCGGTACATCAGCACACAAAACCCCAGGTACGCGAGGGCCAGCCCCCACAGCGGCAACCGGCGGTGAATCCCCCAGGTCACGTAACCGTATACCAACTCGACGTGTATCCAATAGATAAACAATGAGTTACGGCCGAATGTCTCGATCCATCCCACGACCGGTCCGGCAAGACGGGCGAGCGGCATCAGCGCAAAACCCAGGCTGAGCGCGGCCATCAGTACGCCCACTCTAATCGCGAAATAGGTCGGTGAAGTGGTCCAGAACCAAGTCGAACGATACAGGGGTGGGAGCGTCGCCGTCCAGAATCCCAGGGCGACGAGCCCGAGGCCGGTGAACCCGAGGCCTGCCATCAGGCGGCGCTCCGCCACGGCCTCGCTGACGAGGCTCAAAAGGGCCCCAGAGGCCGCACCCGCGAACACGAAGCCCGCCCAGGGGAACAGCGTGAACGTCGTGTGGTCGCCAAATGGGCGGACGTACCACTGGTTCCACAGCGGCAGAGCGTCCACCCAGCCCGCAACGCGGACGATAGGGGTCACGAGCGCGATCGCGATGGCGACCCCGCCGGTGGCCACTGCCGCCCGCCGCGGTCCGCCGGCCAGGCCCCAGACAAGGCCGGCAAGGGCTATGGCCGGGCCCATGACGTTCAGAATGTCGACCCGGAACACCGTGATGGGCCAGCTGCCGGGGCTGACGACAAACGCCTGAAGCCTGAAGAGAAAGGCGAGCACGAAGATCTCCAGACCCCGCTTGACGATCCCCTCGATCGCCTGTCGGCGGCTACCGGTCCGATCGAGGACGCGCTGCCCGGAGAGCACGAGCGCAAGGCCGGCCAGCCAAAGAAAGGCCGGGGCGGCGAATCCACCCAGGATGGTCAAATCGCGAAACAACGCACCGGTTCGTGCTGATGGACTGGTCCAGGCGTCGAGCGTGTGCGCCTCGATCATGACGAGGACGGCAAGACCGCGCGTCCAATCGATGTAGCGATGCCGCGATCCGTTCGCGGCGGAGCGTGTGCCTGGAATGGTGAGGCGCGGCGTGGACACCGCGCCGATTCTAACGGGGCTGAACCTTCGCCGACTGCATTTGTCGGCGGAAGGTGCTGGCGGCGAGCCATGCCATTGGGAGCATCACTAGGAGGTACGTCAGATACTTGCCGTACGCTCCGTCTGGACCGTACGGCTCCGTGGCCCAGTGCAGTGGCTCACTGTAAGGGAGAACATTCGCTTCGGTCAGTTCGTGGAAACCGTAGATCAGCAATTGCACCACGAAGACCAGCAGGAAAACCGCCGTCACCTGGAAGAACAGACCGAGGTTCACCTTGTGCCCGTAGCGGGACCATAGCGACGCGACGAACGCCGCGACGAGGGTCCCGAGGAGGGCACCGCTCACGACCACCGCCGACTTGACCTGCAGGAGAATCGTGCCCATCAGCAGGGCGGTTTCCATCCCCTCGCGCGTGATCATCAGCAGCGTGAAACCAAACACGCCGAGAAACGCCGCGGTGCCGGTCTTGAGCGTCGAGGTCCGCAGGTGGCCCTCAATGTCTGACTTCACGCGTCGCGCCGTCCGCCACATATGGACCGTCAGCGACGCCACGGAGACTGCCGCAACCAGACCAAGCACGCCTTCCCATAGCGCCTGGTTCGACGCCTTTTGGAAGAGGTACGCCGACCCGATGCTGATGAGCACGGCCAGACCAATGCCCCAATGCACCGCCGGAATCAGCTCCGTCCGTCCGCTCTTCCGCAGGTACGCAAGGCTGATCGCGACGATGAGAAATGCTTCGAGGCCTTCCCGGAGGGTGATGACAAATGCCTGAAGAAACGGTTCCAGCATGACTCCGCCTACGCTCGCAAAACTTGCGAAACGAGAATGAATCTCAAGATTGGGAGGTTCAGTCTAGCTTCGCAATGTGCGACCGGTCAAGTCGGGCATGAGAAACGGCCCGAATTGGTTCGGGAATACGGCCGCAACCGAAGCTGCTAAGCTGTCGAACATGGGGGCTTTTCTGACACGTTTGTCGAGCCGTGCGTTCGCGAGCCTCGTGCTCGTGTGCGCCGCCGTCGCCGCCGTCGTCGCGCAACAGCCAGGCGGGCAGCAGAAGCCCACCTTCGGGATCGGTACGCAAACGGTCTCGGTCTTCGCGACAGTCACCGACGCACAGAATCGTCTGGTGCCGGATCTCGTCGAAGCCGATTTCGAAATCCTCGACAACGACAAGGTGCAGGCGCTCACGCTCTTTGAAAGCGAAGTGCGGCCGATCACGGTCGTCGTCATGCTCGACACGAGCGCGAGCATGACCAGTGCGATCAGCCTGCTGAAAACCGCCGCCGAACAGTTTCTGATCCGGCTCCTGCCAGAGGACAAGGGGATCGTCGGCGCCTTCAACGACAAGATCGAGGTGTCGGGCGAGTTCACTGCCAATCGCGATCATCTGATCGCGAGCGTGAGGGATCTCGACTACGGCAACGGCACGCGCCTCTATGACGCGATCGCGGAAGGGATCACGCTGCTCCAGGACGTCGACGGCCGCAAGGTCGTCCTCGTCTTCACTGACGGCGAGGACACGACGAGCCGCATCGGCCGCGGCACCGTCCTCGAGCGGGCGCGGAATGACGAAGTGATGATCTATGCCATCGGTCTGGAAAGCCGGATGCTCGATCAGATCAGCAAACCTGACGGCGGCCTGAAGCGGCTGGCGGAAGAAACCGGCGGCGGGTATTTCGAGTTGAAGCGCACCAGCGAACTGGGCCCGACCTTCACGCGGGTCGCGCAGGAACTGCACAGCCAGTACTCGCTCGGTTTCCAGCCGAAGCAGCTCGACGGCAAGGTGCACAAGCTCGCCGTGAGGATGAAGCAGGCGGGTCTGTCGGCGCGGGCGCGGAAAAGCTACGTGGCGACTGCCGCGCAGTCGCCATCAGAAAAGTAATTGGACTCTGTAGGAGTCGAGGAGTACGAGGGCGGATTAGACGAACACGAGAGCGACGACGACGAGCGCGAGCGCTAATCCGACTACCCATTCCGCGGTATTCGAGAACGACCAATTCCTCATTTGTCTTACCTCGCTTTCTGAAGGCTTAGACGCGCAGTCTCCGGGAAAGGTTTAAACCCATCATGAACACGTTGTCGGAACAGGACTTCCGGGTCGAGAGCGACCGCGCGCTCGAGCACGTCCGCCGTGCCCTCTTGCCGCTCGCGGACAGCGAAGGGTTCGAAGTCGAACTGCAGAACGGCGTGCTCGATCTGGTGTTCGAGGAGCCGCGCGACGCGAAATTCGTGGTCTCGCCCAACGCGCCGGTCCGCCAGATTTGGATCTCGGCGATGTCGAAAGGTTACAAGCTGACGTGGGACAGCGAGCGCGGCGCGTTCATGCTGAACGGCGCGACGCTCGTACAACTGCTCGAACAGTTGACGCGCGAATTCCTCGCCTCGTAGAAATCACGAACGCAGCTGGAAACCGCGCGGGAACGTATCGCCGGGCTCGAGGACGAAGCGGTGCTCACCGGTGATCCAGGCCGTGCCTTCGATCTCCGGAACGATCGCCGGTCGCTCCCCAATCTGCGTCCGCTCCTTGAGCCGTCCCGTCAGGATCGTGCCGACGATGCCTTCGTGCACGAACGGACGCGACGCGTCGAGCAGTCCCATCGCGTCGATCACCGCCATGATGGCGGCGGTGCCGCTGCCGCACGCCGAGCGATCCAGCGCACCGTGTTCATCGACGACGACGCTGCGAAGATCCGCGTCACCCTGCGGCGGACTGGTGAGAATCGCGGCATGGACCCCCGACCATGTCGCGTCGCTCGGATGCACGACGGTGAGCGCCGTGTTGACGGCGCGAACCACTTCGCGTCCGATCCGCCGCAGCTGGTCATGGTGCCGGCTGTGCACGGGCAGACCGACCGACTCGCTGTCGACGATCGCGTAGAAGAGGCCGCCGAACGCGACGTCCGTTCGTACCCGCTTCGCGCCGACCGCCACTTCGACGCCCGCGTGCATCACGAACGACGGCGGCACGGCGAACGTGACCCGGCGGCCATCGATGCGGGTGCGAATCGTTCCCGCCGGGGTGTCAAACACCAGGCGCTCGACGCCGGACGCGGAAGTGATCAGCCCGTGCTCCACCGCGATTGTGGCAGCGGCAATGATGCCGTGGCCGGAGAGCGGCGGAGCACCCGAACTGTCCATGAACAGCAATCCGGCGTCCGAGCCCGGATGCACCGGCTCGGTCAGAAGCGCCACGGTCATGTCCTGGTGGCCGCGCGGCTCGTTCACGAGCAGAGTCCGCACGGCATCGGCATGGCTGACGAGCCACTCGCGCCGGTCGGCCATGGTCCTGCCGCGCGGCGCCGGACACCCTTCGACAATCAGACGCAAGGGCTGGCCGCCGACGTGTGCGTCGATTGTCTTGACGGCGGTCACTGGGTTAGAACTGTAGCCGACCGCAGCCAAGGAGTGGGACGTGGCGTTGATCGACATCGGCAAGAAGGCGCCGGCCTTCGCGCTCCAGGATCAGAACGGAAAGACACACCGATTGTCCGACTACGCCGGCCGACCGATCGTGCTGTTCTTCTACCCGAAGGACGATACGCCGGGTTGCACGACCGAGGCGTGTGGCTTCCAGGACAACCTGCCGAAGTTCGCGACCGCGAAGGCCGCCGTCTTCGGGATCAGCATTCTCGACGACGCCAGCAAAGCCCGCTTCGCGAAGAAGCACTCGCTCGAGTACCCGCTGCTCGCCGACGAGGATCACGCCGTCGCCGACAAGTACGGTGTCTGGCAGAAGAAATCTCTATACGGCCGCAGCTTCATGGGGATCGCGCGAACGACGTACCTGATTGGACCTGACGGCAAGGTCGCTCAGCGCTGGGACAAGGTGAAGGTCGACGATCACGCCGACGACGTGCTGAAGGCGGTCGAGAGTCTGTAGGCCGGCCGCGCCGGCCCCCTTACGCCAACGCGTTCGGCGCGTCTAGCGCGCGAGCGCTCTGCCTTCCTCGGCGAGGAAGGCGTCGAACTCGGCCTGGCTCTTGATGCTGATGAACCCGCGCATCCGGAAGTGGCCAAGGCCGCACAACTGCGAACAGACGATTTCGTAGTTGCCGATGCGATTCGGGATGAAGGTCACCGGAATGTCGAGGCCGGGCACCGCATCCTGCTTCACGCGCATTTCGTACAGCCCGAAACTGTGGATGACGTCTTTGCTCGAGAGGTGCACGAGCACCGGTTTGTCGACCGGCAGATTGAGCTGGTTGATCGTCGTGATGTCGTCCTTCGCCGCCGGATCCGAGCGATCCAGACCAAGCGGATTTTCGGCCGCGATCAGCTTGAGATCGGTGCGGCCAAACCGGCCGTCCGGTCCCGGATAGTGGATGTTCCAGGCGAACTGTTCGGCGACGACGCGCACGACGACCGCCTGGCTCGCGTTCGGGAAGTCGCCGACGCGCTTGGCCCATGCCGGAATCGCGAAGAACAGCAGCAGCACGGCTTCAATGACGACGATGCCGATTTCGAGGAACTTGGACACCGTGCCCTTCGCGCCCGCGTAGTCGGCCTGCGGATTCGCGCCTTTGCGGAAGCGGAACAGGACGTAGGCGAAAAACGCGCCCCAGCCGACGAACAGGACCAGCATCAGCCAGTGGACGATGACATTCAGCCCGTCGATGTCTCCGGCGTGGGTGGATGCCGCGACCGGCATGCCAAGCAAGTTCAACATTGGGCGATCCCCTCCTGGGGGTCGGCAGACCCGTACGGCGTCTGCGCTCGGGCCGTTCCGTCAGCCGCGGCCTGAGCCACGAGACGGGCACGACGATTGAGATGAACGATAAAAGCCGCGAAGGCGCTCAGCACCGCGGCAACGACCACCAGCATCGCGATGATGCCGAGGTTCGTCGCGTTCGCGAGCGGCGAATCGCTCTGCCCGAAACAGACCGGGCAGGCAAAAACCGCGCGCGGGAGCGCGACAAAGGCCAGCGAGAGCAGCGCACCGCGGATCATAGCGACCTGGTCTTCTTCTGAAAGCGGGCGCCGTACACGGCAAGCCCGGCGCCGGCCACGAGGGATCCGGCTGCGGAAATCGCGTAGACGACATCATGCTCGAGCCGGTACTGTCCGCCGGCCCACGCGGCCACAAACGCCGCCAGCATCACCGACAACGCGACGAACAGCAGATGGAACGCCCGCAGCGACATGTCAGTGGTGCGCCTCTTCCGCCGGCGCGACTTCGGACTGGAGCGCGCCCGTCGCGGCATGATGCAGCGGGCTGCCGATGTTGTTGTTCGTCGTCAGGACCGGAAGCGACATGAGCACGATGAAGAAGACCACCGTGAGAATCAGCGAGCCGTAGATCCATTTCTTCTCGTGATTCAGGTGCATGAAGATCGCCGCCACCATCGTGCCTTTCATGCTGGCGACGATCAGCGCGAGCGTAATCGCGAGCGGCACGGCGAGGTGGATCTGATTGATCGCCACCGTGATGACGGTGAAGACGTACAACGCCCCACCGATCAACCAGTAGGTCTTCATATGCTTGGCGGTTTCCGCCGGATCGTGGTGCTGCTGATGCTGCATCGCTTCTCCCTAGAGCAGGTAGAGCACGGGGAACAGGAAGATCCACACGAGGTCCACGAAGTGCCAGTACAGGCCCGTGTACTCGATACGGTTCGTGAACTGCTCGGGGTGCTTCGTGTACAACTTTGCGCCCGGCCCCAGCAGGTAGCCCATCACGGCCATTCCGCCGAGGATGTGGATGCCGTGCAGCCCGGTCAGCGTGAAGTAGATCGCCAGGAACGTGCTATGCGACGGCAGCTCGCCGCGGTTGAAGTGGTCGGCGTACTCGAAGTATTTGACCACGAGGAACACCGCCGACAGCAACAGCGTCGCCGTCAGGAACATCCGGTGCTTGCCCCAGTCGCCCAGCTTGAGGTTGGCCCAGGCCATCACCATCGTGACTGACGAACCGATCAGCACGAAGGTGTTGAACATCCCCAGCCAGACGTTCAGTTCGCCATGCGGCCAGGTGGCGGCACCGCTGCGCAGGATGATGTAGGTCGAAAAGAGCGCGCCGAACAGCATGACTTCCGAGGCGAGGAACAGCCACACGCCCAGCTTGCCGTTCGCGAGCCCGGTATCGGGCCGCGTTTCTACGGTATACGGGATTTCCATGACTAGGCGCGCTCCGACTCGAACTGTGGCGTGAAGTCCTTCGCGGCGCCCGGCACGCTGTACTCGTACGGTCCGCGGTACACGATCGGCTCTTCGAGGAAGTTACCGTGCCCTGGCGGCGACGGGGCCGACCATTCGAGCGTCGTGGCCTCCCACGGATTCTTGTCGACCACCTTGCCCCACTTCAGGCTGCCGAAGAAGTTCACGATGAACGGCAGCTGGAAGAGACCGAGCATCCAGGCGGCGACGCCGATGACGACGTTCCACTTCAGCAAGCCGGCGTTGTGCGCGTACTGCGCGCCGCCGTCGTACATCCGGCGGTTCATGCCGCCGAGACCCTGAATGAACATCGGCATGAAGACGAAGTTGATCGCGATGAACGAACCCCAGAAGTGAATCTTGCCGAGCATCTCGTTCATCTGGCGCCCGGTCGCCTTCGGATACCAGAAGTACACACCGCCGAGGAGCGCGAAGATCGTGCCCGGCGCGACGACGTAATGGAAGTGGCCGATGACGTAATACGTGTCGTGCAGGTGAATGTCGGACGGCGCGAGGCCGAGCGGCAAGCCGGTCAAGCCGCCGATGCCGAACATCGGCAGAAACGCCAGGGCGAACAGCATCGGTGTCGTGAACCGTATCGACGCGCCCCAGAGCGACAGCAGCAACGCCGTCAAGATGACGACCGACGGGATCGAGATGATCATCGTCGTCACCTGGAAGAACGAGCTCATCGTCGTCCCCATGCC
>CAZOAZ010000040.1:0-62645 GCA_964577955.1 uncultured Bifidobacterium sp.
GACTGTCAGATTTTCGCCCGCCACAACTGTCGAATTTACCGCCGCCGCTAACACCGAACACTTGTAAGGGTCCATGGACGCCGCACAGCTCGATTACCTACACGATTGACTACGAAAAGGAACAAGTAATTGCGCAGTGGGACGGTGGCCGACCGTACAAGATGACTGGCTGTGCGATTCTCGCAAAGACGAATTGGTCATGCACAAGCGGAAGTTCAGGCGGTGGTGAAGGTTTCTCGAAAGGGCGATACTTTTCTGATGCAGATTCAGTGCTGTTCGATAATTTGCTATTCAGCTATGTGACGAAGGACGAATTCGACAAGGCAGGCACCTCGCAAGTGACAGTTCGCAAGGGGCGACTACAAAATTAGCGTGTCTTTGACGCGCCGCCGGAACACAAGAATTCTTCAACTTAACCCAAGGCACTTCGGTCGCCTCCCGTCCACATCTGACCTCGCGTTAAGCGGAAAATTCAAACATTCTGAATCCTTCAAATCCGTCTGAGCTTGCACTGAGCCTGGTGGACAATGGCATCCTCCCCGCGACGACAGGAAATGCTACAGTCCACTTGAATCCCGGGAACTCCAGTGCATTGCGTGAAGCCTTCCGCCAGTGGGTGCTGCTAAACGGAGTACTGTTCCAGTTCCACTCGCAACGTCAGCATCGAGCGGCCGAGATTCGAAAAGACCCTTTGGGCGCGCCGGTCGGAAAGTGATCCACTCGCCGCTCAGAAAGTGATCCACCTGGAGGCCTAGAAAGGCGGGCTTGCCGAAGCGTCGAGCTTCGGGGTCCGCTGGAGAGGATGCTCAAGGTGGACCAGGTGCATGTCCTTCGTCACAAGGTGTTAGTGGAAGGTCGCTCGGCGCGACAGGTCGCAAGAGAGCTCGGGATTTCGCGACGGACCGTGCGGAAATACCTCAGGGAGGCGGTCCCGATGCGGCGCGAGGCGAAACCGCGGCCTCGGCCGGTCTGGGAAAAGGTCAGCGCGCGGGTCGAGGCGCTGCTGGCCGAATCGCCGCAGTGGACCGGCGGCAAACAGCAGCTGACGGCGACGCGGCTGCACGAGTTGTTGCGCACCGAGGGGTATCGCGTCGGTGTGACGGCGGTGAAAGCGGCGGTCGCGGAGTGGCGACGCCAGCGACGCGAGGTCTTTGTCCCGCTGACGTATCGGCCGGGCGATCTCGCCGAAGTGGATTTCTTCGAGGTGCTCGTCGACGTCGCCGGGGTGCGCCGGAAAGCGTGGCTGTTCCTGATACGGCTGATGTACTCCGGCCGGGATTTCGCGTGGGTCTACGAGCGCCAGGACCAAATCAGTTTTCTGGACGGGCACGTCCGCGCCTTTGCGCATTTCGGCGGTGTCCCAGCGCGGCTGGCCTACGACAATCTGCGGGCGGCCGTCGTCCGGATCCTCGTGGGCGGCGAGCGCACCTTGACCGCGCGTTTCGCGGCGCTGGCCTCGCACTACCTGATCGAGCCGTGCTTCTGTCGGCCCGGCGAAGGGCATGACAAAGGCGGCGTCGAAGCCCGGGGGCAGGTGCTGCGTCGGCAAGCGCTCGTCCCGATTCCGGCGGCGCCGACGCTCGACGCGATCAATGCGGCGCTCCTCGCGCGCCTCGATGCGCGGCTGACGACCACGCCGACAATCGCCGCGCGCTTTGCCGAGGAAACGCGCGTCTGGCGCCCGACGCCCGAACCGTTTGCCGCGGCCGCGACGACCGTCGCGACCGCGAGCCCCCGTGGGCTGATCCGACTCGCGGGCGCGTCGTATTCGGTCCCGTCGCGGTGGGCGCGACTCGATCTCGTCGTCCATGTCCGCCCGACGACCATCTCGATTGTCGGTCGTGACGGCGCCGCCATCTGTCACCCGCGCAAGCAGTTCGGCGAGCGCTCGATCGACTACCGCCACTATTTGCCCGAGCTCGCCCGGAAGCCGCAGGCGGTGAGGCAAGTGCTGCCGGATCTGCTGCGCGACCTCGGCGCGCCGTTTCCGGCGGTGTGGGAGCGGTTGCGAACGGCGCACAGTCCGCGCGAGGCCGCGCGGCTCTTCGCCAAAATCCTCGGCGCGCTCGAGAGTCGCGGCGCGGCGGCCATCGTACCGGCCCTAGCCGCCGCGTTGGCCACCGGCGCGCCGCTGACCCTGGCGGCGATCGTGGTCCGCCCACCGACGCGCATCGAGGTACCCGCACCACTCCGAGACGTCGACGTGGCCAGCGGCTGCGCGGCCGACTACGACGGGTGGCTCACCGGAGTGCCCGCATGAGCGCGGCCGTCACCCGCGATCTCATCGTGGCGCACACGCGCGCGCTGAAGCTGCCGGGCGTCGCCCGCACCTTTGAAGGGCTCGCGCGCCAGGCGCGCGATGCGCATTGGCCGCACGAAGACTACCTGCACGAAGTGCTCAGCGCCGAGCAGACGTCGCGGCATGAGTCGGTGATCCGCCAGCGGCTCCGAGAGGCCCGCTTTCCCGAGGTCAAGACGCTCGACACCTTCGACTTCCAGACGGCGGAGGGCATCAGCGCGACGCAGATCCACACGCTCGCGCGCGGCGAATGGGTCACGGCGCCCGAGAATCTGATCCTCGCCGGCCCGATCGGCACCGGCAAGACACACCTGGCCATTGCCCTCGGGGTCGAGGCGACGAAACAGAAGCGTCGCGTGCTTTTCGCCCGCGCCGCGGATCTGGTGCGCCAGCTGCTCGAAGCCCGCGACGGCCGTGAGCTGACGCGCCTACAGCAGCGGCTCCTGCGGGTCGAGGTGCTGATCATTGACGAGCTCGGCTTCGTCCCCTTCGATCGCGTCGGTGGCGAGCTCCTCTTCAATCTGATCACCGACCGCTACGAGCGGCGCGCCACCGTCGTCACCACGAATCTCAGTTTCGCGGAATGGGTCACGGTCTTTGCCGGCGACGAGAAACTCACGACGGCCCTGCTCGATCGCTTGGCTCATCACGCCACGGTGATCACCACCAAGGGCAAGAGCTATCGGATGCGGAAGCGGCGCGGACGGGACCAACCGGCATGAGCCGACGACCGATCGCACCACGTGCGTGGCGTGCAGCTTCGCCGACACCGGGGGGGCGCTCGCCGGCCTTCGGCCGACTCGCGCTGTCCTCACAAGAACGAAAGAGGGGTCCGCGTTACCGTGTTAGGGACGTCGTCGTAGAATGAACGCCCTTCCGGTGGACCACTTTCCGGCCGGCGTACCGGATCACTTTCCGAGCGGCGTACCCACCCTTCGGAAGAACCCTGAGAGAGTCACGGGCGAGTGGCAAATCTCGGCTGATGCATCGCTCTTCTTCTCTCGTTACTGACAGTGAGCAAGCCTTCAGAGCTCACGTCCGTACTGGCACGTCAGATACTCGAACAGTCAAGCGCGCTCCGAGCCGTTCTTCCATGAGCACCAGCACTCCCAGGTCGTCAGGACCCATCGGACAGCTGGAGCCGAGGACAACCTCGAATGCGGGAAGCGCGTCGAACGAAAGTTGCTTAAAGGGAACCACACGACCGGCCGACGCGCGGAAGTACGTTTCACCAGCTGGCCCTGGTCCGTGTGGAGCTCCAGGGCCACGCAGTTCGTAGGCGATCAATCGCCATTCATCTTCAGCCTCAAATGAGGGATGCTTCAACTTGGGCGATGCCAGCCAGAGATGGTCAGCAGCCAGATCCGCGGCAACTGCCCTGAGGCGGTCCCTCTGGCCCTCTTCGGCGATTGTTGGTAGAAGCTCGCCCAAGCACTCATCGATTGTCCGAATGATCGTCCTGATCGCTGCGACTTGGGCCTCCTCACGATAAACGATGCGAAACAAGTCATATGGAGGCTGTGTGAGTCGTTCCGGGTAGAAGCCGACGGCAACGCCCGAACCCGCGCGCCCGTAGTGGAGCCATTGGCCTGCCAGGTTCAGATTCCCGCAGAAGGAGACGATATAGGCCCGTGATTCGTCGGCTCGAGCAGCCACGAGCTTGTCCATGCTCTCGAGAGAGAAGTTGGTAGCGGTGACCACTCGTCGTTGAAAAAGATCGCAGGCGAGGTCCAGCCCGTAACGGACTTCGGACGGATCATTGAGAGAAGTTGCGAGCGAGGCCCATATGGTCCTCTTCGAGAAGATTCCGATCAGGCGGGCACAGTCAGTGAAGTGATACAAACGCTCCGGGCGGGGATCTGTGCTGCTGGCGGCCTGCTTGCTGACGCGTTCGATCAGAGACGAGGCGGCGCGTTGCCATCGAGAGGATACCGCCCGACTTGCCATTTACGTCGAGCGTTCTACGTCGGCGTACCGCTTGCTGACGTCCCCTGTCGTTTTCACGAAGTGATCGCGCGTTGTGAAAAGCTCGTGTCCCTGCGGATTCGCCTCATCCGACTGCATGACATCGGCTTCGGAGGTGGTTTCGAGGATCTGTCGTACTCGATCGATCGGTATTCCAGTCTCCTCCGCGATCCCTTCAGCGGTACGCCAAGTGAAACGCGACCGATCGATCGCCGCGACCGTCAGGACTTCTTCCAGACCCCGCCTAAGCTCCTCTTCATCGACAGCATTCGGGTCCGACTGCGACATCGTGCCGCGATATCGGTAGTCGCCTTGCTGAGGATTCGAGACAGACCGCAAGATAACGCCCCACCGGTCGACGCTCGGCAGATATCCAAAGCCGACGCCGTGGCCGGTGCCAGTCCCCACGGCCTCCCATTCTTGTCCGAGGTGGTGAAAACGCCTCGTTGCCATCGAGATCAGCATGATGGATTCGAAGTCCTCTGACAAGGCCCAAGAACGAAGGCAAGTACGCCAATCCTCCACGTGTGGGAGGAGCGTAGACCGGAACCGAGCATGTTGGGCGAGGCCAAAGGCTGAAGCCCACTTGCCTGAGTACGTCCCGGATCAACCAACTCGCGCGTAGCGCGAATCAGGAGCCCAAACGGAATCGACCCCGTTTAGGCGAGGCCGAAGGCCGAAGCCGGCGTGGCTGAGTACGTCCCGGATCAACCAACTCGCGCAAAGCGCGAGTTGGTGAGCCGGGACGGAATCGAACCGTCAACCCGCAGATTAAGAGAACGGCTGGCGTCTGTCCGCCAGTATCCGACAGAGGCTTTTGCCTCGATTCCTCTCGACATCCAGTCCTAGCCGTCCGCCGGTTTCCGCTTGTCGTCGCGCACTAGTGTGTCAGATAGTGTGTCTGAAATGAGGCTGAACGGCTGGCAACGGCTGTGGGTGTTTGTCTGTGTTCTGTGGGCAATGATCGTCGCTCTCTTCACATTAACTCTCTGGCCAAGCGGTTCGCTGTTGCCTGCGTCGGAAGTGTCGGAGCGCATGGAACGTCTACCAGCCGAGGCGATTCGCGGCTTGTTGACGCCAGAGGAAAATTCTGTCCTCAACGAGTCGGAATTCGGAATCGCCAAGCACCGCGGACTACTGGTGAATCCGTACGAGAGGCCAGACGCCAGCCGCGCTCCTGTCGCCGTCGTGTCTCCGGACGTCCCCACGAGCGCGTCGCTCGCGCCCGTTTCGATCGCCGGGTTTTCACAGCTGATTAAGCGGAAGTATCCAGATTACGCGAACGTGAACGATGATGTTCTCGTTGCTGACGTGCTGGCAAAATACCCTGTATATCGACGGCAAATTGATCCCGAAGCGATCGCCACCGCGTCGCAGCGATACAACAACGTGATCGCGGCCCAGAAGCGCGTAACGACGATTGCCGAGACGCTCGCGACGAACGCTCTTGTTCGAGAGAGCCGGACTAGGTTCGCGTGGGTTGCTTTGACAGGCTGGGTCATCACTTCGTCCGCGCTATACGCCCTTGGTTGGGGTGTTGGTTGGATTCGGCGCGGATTCCGTCCACAAGGGTCATAGACCGGTGTGTTCCGTTAGTCAGATAGGGGATCGCCGCTTTGCGTACGGCAACTGAAACACCCGAAGAGCGTGAACTTGCGAAAAAACGAATCGAGCTCACGGCTCTTGAAGAGCGAATCTCTGAGCTACAACTCGAACTAGCCACTCTTCAGGCTGAGATCCGCGCCTTTGAAGCGCGGTATTTCCAGGCTGTTGGGCGCTTGTTCTCTGAGGTAGACGAACTCCAGGCGCAGCTAGCTGAGGCTCACGCTCGTCAGAATCCGAACGACCGGGAGCGAGGGCGCAGGGCGGTGGAAGCAAGAGAACGCGCCACAGCGACAGCCGAAGCCGTCAATTCAATGATTGTTCCGGTGCCTGAGTTTCGTCCAACGAACGACTTGAGGACCCTCTATCGGCGTCTGGCGAAACTGGTACATCCGGACCTTGCGACCAACGAGCATGAACGGGAACGCCGCCACCGGATCATGGCTGAGGCGAACAGAGCGTACGCCAGAGGAGACGAGGCGAGGCTTCGAGCACTGTTGGACGAATGGCAGCTGAGTCCCGAGTCGGTCTCCGGAGACGGAATCGGCCAAGACCTAGTCCGCATCCTTCGCAGGATCTACCAGTTGGAGCGACGACTCAGCACAATCGACGCCGAAATTGAGCAAGTGAAGCGTTCGGATTTGTTCGCAATGAAGGAACGTGTCGATGCGGCGTCCGAAGTCGGGCAGGATCTCCTCGCCCAAATGGCCGCACAGCTTCGGACAGAAGCGGACAACCTCCGTCATGCCCTGCGGACGCAAGCGACGCTATGAGCGACGATCATTTCGACGAAGAGTCATTGCCGGTACTCAGTTCAAGTTCGAGCCTCACACGCTTGAACGATTCGATAGTCAGACGTGGTCTGGATCTTTCTGAAGGCGCAGAGAGAGCAACGAAGGCGCGCCGGGAGCTCGCCCTTGCCACTGATTGTTTCGAACAAGCTGAGACAGCCGCGGACGATCCGACCGCTTGGGATACGTGGGCTCGTCACTGCCGTGACACGTTTTCGCACGGGCTACTGGCGATAGCCCTCCACTTGCAAATGGATCCTTTGAGCGGCGCTGTCGAATTCGTAAAGCACCTTCATCGACGGTCAAACGAGGTGCCCGCCGGTACACCGCCCAGAGGTTTTCCTGGTTCTGTCGCGGTCTGGGTAGAAGGTTTCGAGAGGCTGGTCGCAACGATTGAAGCCGATCGCGAAGAGGGCCATCGGATGTGGGCCGAAGTGTTTTCGAGGCTTCATTCTGATCCCTATATTGTGAGAGACCTTCTGGAGTACGCCACTGAGCTTATCGAGCGACCGGAAGACGCAATCGCTCGTGCCTCCCCAGATCCCGATCGCTTTTTTCTGCGTTCTGACGGGCTTATCGAGGTCAAGCTGCCAGCGTCTATTGTCCGTCTCGTTAATCTCTACGCGGAACTGGCGGATGCATTGGCACGAGCATCTAGCAGGTTAACGCACGTGGAGGCTATGCCAGCAAGGAAACGCGGCGCCGATGTGACGAAGGGAACCGTCGTTCGTTGGCTCAAGTCGCTAGGAGACTTCGTCGAGTACGACGAGGTCCTCTGTGTCCTCTCCATCTCTGATCCATCACCACCTGAGGGTTGGTCACTGGCGTCGCCGGCCGCAGGTGTCATAACAGCAATCGTGGTCCCTGAGGGACAGCCTGTTGCCGTTTCCGGGACTGTCTGCCTCATCGATCCGACGGAACAGTGAGCGGGCGTTCTACTGTCTGGATGCCGCGCGACATTGCCATCGCGCAACAGACGCCGCCTTGCGCTGTGTTCGCCGTTCGAATGTTGTCGCGTACGCCAGCGGCCCTAGTAGCCGGCCGAAGACTCCCGTTGGCTTGTACGACCACGATTGGCTGCTGTAGTTCAGTCCCCAGCACCGACGACATCGGGGATCCGCGGTCACAGCCGGAATATAGACGCGCGTTGCGCGGCGACTGCACCGAGGACACCTAAGGAAAAGCCTGCCGGCTCTCCAGACAGCGTTTGGCCGCACCTCTGCCTCTATTTCCCACTGACGATCCTTCGTTGCGTTTGGTGTCCACCCGACACCTCCGATCCACCCGGGGCTGAGCGGCTCACCATCGCGCAGAAGTCGGTCGTAGACCTGTTCAGCCGTGAGAATGGCGACGCATTGCTCGACGCGCGCGCGCTTCGGTCCCCACCGGCCGCTGGAAACCCACGCCGCAACCTCCCCGGGAACGATCCGCCGTGGTCTTCTTCCGCCTCGTCTTGCCATGCCGCCGCCTTTTGGCTACCGAAATCAACGGCGAATATCAACAGCTCAATAGAGACTGATCCGTACCTCTTCACCCAGTGCGTCACGGTACTGCCCGAGAGTGTCGGATAGAACGACTTCGTCATCGTTGATCGACTTGGCAGTGTAGAGAGCCACTCTCCGAGAATCGGCGACTCCTTGAACGTCGACGTGCCCGTTTCTCTCGCGCCATGCCGCGGTAGGAGCGGTCCAGGGTCGGTCGCCGATACCGATGAAGAGCCCGTGCGCATGCCACGAACCGCCTGTTCCGCGTTCGACGGCGTACGCCCACCCGATTGGTCTTCGAAACACGTGCCCCACGAATCCGCACCACCAGAAGGCTTCCCGGCTTGCCAGCTCACGACCCACCGGAAAGGTGCGGGCGGGATCGAAGGTCAACGTCACGAATACTTCCCAGGGCACCCTGCCGAGGAATGACGCCCAGGCCTCTCTCAAGCCGTCCCGTCTGAACCTCGCGCGGTTAGTCCACCGGTCATCCGTCCTCGGCTGCGGCCATGCTCTTGACGAGAGGCGCGGCGCGGCTCTGCGCACATCCCTTGTTCGAAATCCAGGCACTGAAGACACCTCTGGCGACATACACCCCCCACGAATCAAGGGGAACGCCGGCCGGCTGCCGCGGAGAATTCCGCTGAGCACGCCGTCGAAGGCCGAGAGGAACATCGTCTCGGCATTGAGGCTCTTGGACCCCCGGCAGTGCGACCGCTTCGCAGCGGTCCAATTCAGCTGACTGCCGTTCCGTCGGAGGCCTTGCGATCGATCCAATCCCGCAACTTGTCGAGCGGAACCCGAATGCTTCCCCCGATCCGAATCGAGGGCAATTCACCGCTCGCGAGCAGCTCGTACACCTTTGAGCGACCAACGCCAATCGCGTCGGCCGCCTCGGTCGGACGAAGTAGAAGTTTTTCCATTCCAGATTTATAAGACTGGACGGGACGGAACAACACGTTTAGAGTATCCCTCCAGTATGCCAGTCAGGCAGAGGCCGATACGGGGATGGGAGCCGCTGACAGATGCGGCCACAGGGGAGCTTGCGGCCGCGATGCCGATCAGCTCTCTTCCGGGCACGTCTTCCGTGAAAGTCGAGGAGAGCGAGCTTTGCTTCAGGGCAGGGTTGGACAGAGTGATTCCTCCTCGCAGCCTGCTGGAGCGGTTCGTAGAGGCCCGAAACGATGCTGCCCTCGTGCGGTTCGCCAAACGGTTTGGGCCGTTGCGTCCGCCAGACGACTGGTTTTCTCTCGACAGTGCGTACCGGGAACCCTTGGACACGTGGCGGCTGCATCGATGGCACTTCAACTACCTTCTGAGTCTGGCAGCTGCCCTGCGGGAGAACGCGTCCATCGACGATGATCCGTACGCTGCACTCCAGGCACGCGGCATTGCCGTTCGCCGACTAGGCACACTTTCGGATATGGCCCGTCGCGAGCCGGCACCGTGGAGCGAGCGCACCATTCCTCAGCGTCGCAGCCTGGCGAGCAGCGTGCTGCTTGAGCGCGCCGAGTCGCTCGTCAGGTACTGCAAGCTCCGTCCGGCTCTCACGACCGTTGGATCGCCAGAACTCGCCTTTGACATCGTTTTTCAAGATGGCGAACAACGCTTTGGAATCTCTCTCCTCGGAGCGCTAACGGTGCAGTTCATCGCAGCTGTGACCGGATCCGGGTTTGCCGTTTGCTCCGGCTGCGGAGAAGTCTTCGTACCCAAGCGTCGCCAGCCGGCCTTCGGCAAACGCCGGTACTGCCAAGAGTGCGGTCGCGGCGCTGCCCTGAAAGCGGCGAAGGCGGCCTACCGAATCAGAGAACGTGAGAAACGACCAGCGGGAAGAAAGGGTTCGAAATGAGCATGCGCAGACGTGGCAGAGGCGAAGGCAGCATCGTGCAGCGTGCCGATGGCCGATGGATGGGCCGCATCGACCTCGGTTGGCGCGATGGCAAGCGACGCTCCAAGGCTATCTACGGTCGCACCCGGCGAGCCGTAGCAAACCGGATGGGCGACACCATGCGCGCCGCACAGGACGGCAGCTTGATCGCCGATGAACGGCAAACCGTCTCGCAATTCCTTCAACGATGGACCGAAGACGTTGCGCGGACCCGAGTCCGGCCTCGGACGCTGGCGACCTATGAATCGGCGATCGAGCGTCATATCGAGCCACATCTCGGGCGGGTCCGCTTGAACAAGCTGACTCCCCAGAATCTCCAGGCGTGGCTCAGTTCACTCGAAACGGCCGGCGTCTCAGCCAATCGTCGGAAGTACGCGCGCGTCGTCCTTCGGATGGCTTTGAATACCGCTATGCGCTGGCATCTCGTGACCCGGAACGTAGCGACCCTGGTTGACGCTCCGCGCGTGATCGGACGCGAGATCCGTCCGCTCAGTCCGGATGAGTCCCGAACGTTCATCAAGGCGATTGAGGGAAACCCGCTTGAGGCGTTCTTTACGGTTGCGCTCGCCTGCGGGCTGCGCCTCGGCGAAGGCCTCGGCTTGCAGTGGTGCGATGTCGATCTGGATTCGGGGACACTGCAGGTTCGCCGGGCGATTCAGCGATTCGGCGGCGATGCCGCGAAACGTCGGCCTTTGCTGACGCAGCGAAAACGGCTTCTGAAGGCCCTACGCGCCGATGACGGGATGACGCCCGAGGCTCGCGAGGGCCTCGTGTCGAAGCTTGTAGAGGTCCGGAAGGCCCTCGCAACAGTCAAGACCAGCGTTCACGTCGTCGAGCCGAAGTCGTCGCGAAGTCGCCGAACGATTGCGCTGCCGGCGACAGCGGTTCGGGCCCTGAAGACCCATCGTGTCCGTCAGCTTGAAATGAGGATGGCGGCCGGCAAGCGCTGGCAGGATTCGGGATTCGTTTTCACGACTCCCAACGGGACGACGCTGGAACCTCGCAACCTGACTCGGGTTTTCAAAGGGATCCTGAAGGCTCAGAGTCTGCCGACGATTCGGATTCACGACTTACGGCATTCGTGCGCGACCCTGATGCTCGCTCAAGGTGTTAGTCCGCGGGTCGTGATGGAGACTTTGGGGCATTCTCAGATTTCTCTGACGCTGAACACGTACAGCCACGTCCTGCCGGCAATGCAGGAGGATGCTGCCGCCAGAATGGACGCGATTCTTTCCAAGTAGAACGGACAAGCTCAAATGCCGCAGGCTTTCGTGATCATGCAGATCGGGAACGCAGAGTTGGATCGGTTGTATGCAGATGCGCTGTTTCCAGCAATTCAGGCATGCGGCCTAGAGCCGCGGCGCGTAGATCGGCACAACGAAGGCGGTTTGCTCAAAAACGAAATCGTCAAGTTCATTCAGGAATCCGACATTCTCATTGCGGACCTGACGAACGAACGCCCCAACGTGTACCTCGAGATTGGCTACGCGATGGGGGTCGACAAATTCAAGAACCTGATTTTGACAGTTCGAGAGGACCACTTTCCGGAGAGCCAAAATTTTAGACAGGGCGGGCCAAAGGTCCACTTCGACCTTGCGGGATACGACATTCTCAGCTGGGAACCTCAACGGATCGAAGGATTTCGAGATGAACTCGTCCGAAGAATCCGCCGGAGACTTGTCGTTGTCGGTCCTCGCGCGGCACGTGGAGTTCCGGTCTGGGACGACGAATGGATCGCCGCTGAACGTACTAGTGCGATGGCAGGGTTAGCCGAGCTCGGACGTTCCGGTTTCATGGAAATCCGATTCGCGATTCATCCGCCGAAGCCTACAAAGACTCTGCGGGAACTCGATGAAGCTGCACAAGCGGCGCAGATCGAGACGTTCGGCTGGCCGATCGGCATCTATCTGAATAGAGACGATGTTCGGCCGCGCCCTCGCGCCGATGGCATCGTGGCCCACGTCTTTCCCAAGTCGAAAGACTCCTTCGATCACTGGGCGATTCGTCGGAACGGGGACTTCTACTTTTTGGGCTCTCTCTTTGAGGACGAGCAACGGCCTCAGCAGCTGTTCTTTGACACTCGCATTGTCAGGATCACGGAAGCGGTTCTCTACTGTATTCGGCTGTATTCCAGGCTTGGCGTTGATCGAGCGGCGACACTAAGCCTAGTCGCACGCCACGCCGGGCTCCGCGGTCGTACGTTGTCTGCCGCTGGAAATAGACGCATCAGGGAGAGGACCACCATCGAAGATGCGGTGGAAGCTGAGATAGTCGGTTCAATGGACGAACTTGAAGCCCGGCTCGTTGAGAAGGTCATCGAACTCGTCGCTCCACTTTTCCAGGTTTTCGACCTGTTCGAGCTAGGGAGGCCGATCTACGAAGAGCTGATCAACAATTTCGTCGCTGGGCGGGTTGCTTGACCGGGGACGCTCTCAGATTTGCGCTGAACGCGAACACCTAGCCAAGTCCTCCCAGCGATCCAACAAGATGCTGCAGAAACGCGGATGCCGCGGTACGTGGCTAAGCTGCTCGGTCGGTCGGACGGGAGGCTACGAGCGCTCGAACGAGAGGCCAGCCTCTCGCAGTTCATCGATTGCGGCGGACTTGAATCGATGGCTTTCGGCCACGACGTCGAACACTTTGTCGGTGACCTTGGCCATAATCCAATCGCGCATGTGCGTTTCACCATTCAAGCCGCCTGGTGATGCAACGTACCCGATAACGACGCGAACCTGACCAGCGGCCGATGCCTCCATGATCCGAAGGAGTCTGGAGACTAGGGCGTCAGCATCCTTTCGAGCATTCGCTGAGGCTAGGTTTACGCCTTCTACGACCACTGAACCGTTTATGCCGACATTTGCGCGCATCACGGTTTCAGATGCGCCATGAAAAGCGGGTAGATCGACGCTACGTCTGAGCAGTTTTGTGGCATCGCCGAGTGCGTTGGTGATGACTCCATCGATTCGCTTCTGTTTGCTGTCCGGCGAAAGCAGCGGCTGTGCCAGGGCCTCAAACAACAAGTCAACTTCTGTTTCAGGCTCTTTGAGAGGATCCATCGATCGCGGGGCGTCCAATCGAATGGCCGTCGTCATGACTCGCGATGCCGCAATCCAGAAGCTGCTATCCCAGGGCTGAAAGTCGCCCTTTGCGTAAGGCACGGTTCCCTTTTCGGCCCACGAGTTCAATTGCTCAACGGAGATTTGACTGAAATTGCGCAACTCGGAGTTGACGCCGGGAATGCGTTCGCGTTGGCCTAATGTTCGGATGCGATACCAGTGGGCTTCAGCGTCCCATGCGACGACGCCGATCACAACGGTTCGGCCTCGCAGATCGTCAAGAACCGCGCGGATTGTCGAGTAACCGTGTTTGATCTTTTCAGAGGTTGAGGACATGGCCCCCTGCCACAGCGTTAACGAGTCCGTCCCAATACGGAATATCGATCAAGGTGTGAAGATTCTGCAGTCTCCAGGCGAGAAACTCCCTGACGCTTGCGGGATCGACTTCCGCCCGATCGTACCATTCATCAGGAGGATTCCGTACCGCTTCCAGAATCTGAGCAGCAAGACCTTGAATTCTGCGAACTTCGTTCAGGACCGTTCCCGGTGCCCAGCCCAGCACCAGCGTTTCGAGTCCGGGGAGCCATTCAGCAAGTCTTTGGTTTCGAATGGCTTGGAGGCGATCTGGATTTCGTAGGTCGGACGGATGATTGAAGCAATCGCTCTGGTCGATCGCCAGTAGCGTCAAGCCCCGCCCCCCTTTTCCCAAGAGCAAAACGTTCCCATACGTCCTTCGATCTGAATTTGCGAGCAGAACGTCGGCCGCGTAGAGCGTTAACAGATGGCGGGGCTCTCTCAGTTGCGGAATGTGTTCCGCCTTGAACTCCACCTCCAATGCGTCGTTGGTGAGCCGCGTCGTGCCCCAGTGGCGTCCCGCACGGACCGCAGGTTCGAATTCGTATTGAGTCGTGAGATCTTCGGCGAATTCGGCGCTTACGGTTACCGCGTGGCAATCGGCGACAGGTAGTCCGATTACTCTTAGAACCTCGTATGAAACCGCCTCCGACACGCAGACCGCAGCACACTCGGCGTTTCGCACTAGCTTCGTTCGGACGGCGATGTCCCCTGTGCAGAGGATGTCCACCGGTTTCCATCGGGTGACGAAGGCGGCGGGAGAAATCGCTCGTGTCCCCAGAATGTCATTGACCGCCAGGGCGTGCCTCCACCGTCAGAACTGCCGATCCGACCAGTCCAATTTCAATGTCGCGGGCGGCGAATCGGTGCCGCCCACAGGTCGAAAAATCTAGCACAGGCGCTTCGACTGACGACAGTTGGAGACCGTTGTGTGTCAGTTTGTGTGTCAGGCGCCCTTTTTGCCGGCTTCGGAGGGCGAAGATTTCAAGATTTCAAGGCGAAATCTGGTGAGCCGGGACGGAATCGAACCGTCAACCCGCAGATTAAGAGTCTGCTGCTCTGCCAATTGAGCTACCGGCCCACGTGTCCGTGGAGGAGGGAGACAGCCGCGTACGGAGCGGCCGAGGCAAAACCCGATTCTACCAGACTACCCCACGGCTCGGGCAAGCACGGAAAGCGCGAGGACCAGACCCGCGAAGGTTGCCAGCACGCCGGCGTCGCCCGGTCCCGATTCCTTCTGCAGCGCGCGCCAGACCGCGACGCCGCCAATCAGAAACAGCAGCCGCTGCTCGGTGAGATAGAGCGCGACGACGACGGCCGCGACGACCGCCCAGCGCTCGCCGCGCGCGAGGACGTGAAAGCCGCGCGATCCGTCGAGCTGCCAGATCGGAATCAGGTTGAAGAGATTCAGGAACGCGGTGAGCTCGGCGATCGCGAGCCAGAGCGGCGTCCGCGTCACGCCGTACACGGCGAGCGCCGTGACGGCCGCGCCGAGACCCCAGATCGGGCCGGCGAGCCCGATCTTCGCGTCGGTCAGCGGATCGCGCACGCGTTCCTTGAGCATCACCATGGCTCCCATGCCGGGAATGAAGAGCGGCGCGCCGGCGCCGATGCCGAAGCGCCGCAGCATCGAAACGTGCCCCATCTCGTGGATGTAGATCGACACCACGAGGCCAAGCGCCAGCGGCCACCCGTACGTCGTCCAGTAGACGCCGAAGAAGGCCAGCATCGAGAAGAACGTGCTGGCCTTGGTCAGTCCAAGCAGCAGGAACTTGAGCTTGCTGACGGCGAAGATCAGGACCGTGACGAGTCCGGCTGCGCCGCGCTGCCACCATTGCTTGTCGCTGGACGGTTCCTGTGTCGTGCGCGGAGTCGATGACGCGCCGGTATCGATCTGCTGCGACAGCGACGCAATCCGGCGGCTGACGATCTCGTGCTGCCGCGCGTGCGGCGGCAGCAGCGCGAGCGTCCGCGTCCAGGCGTCGCGTGCCTCAGCGAGGTCGCCGTCACGCGCCGCGTGGTCGGCAGCCGCCGCGAGGGTCTTGAGCGTGTCCGCGTGGACCAGCGCGCCGCACGCCGGACAGGCGAGCGCCGCCGGCGCGAGTTCGGTGCGGCACTGTGCGCAGGCGGTCCCGTTCACGCCGGTGGCGTCTCGCCAGCCGCGCTGCCGACGCGAAACGGTCCGTGGACGTCGATGATCGGCGCGGCGGTCATCCGCCACGCCTGGCTGATCCCGAAAAAGATGATCAGCGCTGAAATCAGACCGCCGGGCATCGAGCTCCAGATGATGAGCACCGGCAGCGTGAGCAGCAGCCCCACGAGCGCGCCGATCGCGCGAATCGCGCCAGGCCGCGGACCATCTTCCCGGACCGGCGCGTTTCGGTCGGGCTGACTGCGGTCCGCCGAAGCCTCTGGCGAAGGCGGAAGGGCCTTGGCGTCCTGGGCTTCCTTGCGCGACTCCTGAATCGCCTGGCCGATGACGACCGGCGTGTAGGCGAGCGCGACGGACAGGTACGTCAGCAGCGCCGCGAGGACTTGAAAGCGGCGGCCGCCTCGTCCACCGGCGCCCTTGCGCACGCTCCAGCCGACCATGTAGCCGATCAGAATCGCGACGAGACCGATCTCGAGTTTGGTGATCGCAATCACCGCAAAGTAGATCGCCGCGCCGACAATCCCCGCGCCCAGGCCGAAGAGCGCCGCAATCGCGAAGCGGCCGGTCCCGCGTCCGCTTTCGGCGTGCGCGACGATGCGGCGACGACAGGTGTCGCAGAGCGCGAAGCCGTTGACCTCGTAGTACTCGGACACGAGCTGCGTGCCGCACGAGCGGCAGGTGACGGCCGTCTGGCTGGCGTCAGCCGCAGCGTGTCCGCTGATGACGCGATCGAACTGCAGTTCCGCGTCGTCTGGCGTGTGATTGTCGGACATGTGGGGTGAAGCCGAGCGTGTAGCCCGGAAGCGTAGCACAGCGCATGGGAGTGGTGATGTCGGTGGCGCAATCCGGCTGAAGCCGGATCCCACAGCAGAGTGGGCACGAATCCGGCTGAAGCCGGATCCCACATCAGGTGCGGGCAGCGAGCATGGCTTCGATGCGAGCCAGGGCGGTTTCGATCGAGGCCATCGACGGGCCGAACGAAAACCGGACGTACGACCGGAAGCGGGACGATCGGCCGTGGCGCCGCTTGCCCGGGTTCACGTCGAAGAATTCACCGGGCACGACGATGACCTGGTGATCGAGGGCGGCTCGAAAGAAGCTCATGCCGTCATTGAATGGCGCGGGCATTTCCGCCAGATTGCCCCAGCAATAGAAAGTGCCTTCGGGGCTGCGATCGAAGCGCACGCCAATCCGTTCCAGGCGGGAGACCATCAGATCGCGTTTCGGGCGAAACGCCGTTTGAATGGCTTTGGTCTCGGCCAGCACGTGTGCTTCCGAGAGAAGAGGAATGGCGGCGCGCTGAAGCGGTTTGGTGCCGCCGCCATCGAGAAACGATCCGGCGCTGGCCACGGCGTCGATGACCTGGGTGGGACCGATCGTCCAGGTGACGCGCCAGCCCGGGTAGCGCCAGTTCTTGGTCAGCCCGTCGAACAGCACGACCGGATCGCGGTTGACGTCTTCGACGTAGCGGGCGGCGCTTTCCATCGGCGTCGCGCCCGAGCCGCGGTTCCAGATGTAGTGCGAGTAGAACTCGTCAATGAGCAGCGCGCAGTCGAGCGATCGGGCGGTCTGCACCCAGCGCGCGAGTTCGTCGCCCTGAATCGCGCGGCCGGTCGGGTTGCACGGATTGGAGAGCAGCAGCGCCGAGAACCCGCGGCCGAGGATCTCCTTGCGCAGATCGTCCGGCGTAAACGAGTAGCCGCGTTCGCCCTCGAGCAGGATCGGAATCGCCGTGAACGCCTTGAAGATGTCGAGCAGTTCCTCGTAGGCGGTGTAGTCCGGCAGGAAGTGTCCGAGGTTGACGTGCCCGAGGCTGGCGGCCGCGCGCGTCAGCGACGCGCGGCCACCGCCGGAGACGCTCACGTTCTCCGCGGTGTACTGCGACGGCATGCCGCGGCGGTAGATGCGGTTGTAATGCGCCGCGATCGCTTCGCGCAGTTCCAGCAGCCCCTGCACCGGGGCGTATTCCTGATCGTCGACCGCGATGCTCACCTGATGCAGACGCTCGGGCGCGCCCGGCAGCGGCCCGGTCTCGGGTTGGCCCTGTCCCAGGTTGCACCAGTCCGGGTGTCCCGAGAAGAACCCGCGCTTCGACGCCTCGGTCGTGACATAGATGACGCCGGTCCTCGGGACCTGGCGGAAGGCGCTGATGTTGTGCGGTTCGGTCATGTCGTCTCGCTGTTGGAGTCTCCGTCGAGCGTACCACGGACTTCCGCATCGTTTCTCCACGCGCCGCGCGGAGGTCCTCTGATCGAGCGGTCGCCTGCTAGAGTGTGCCGATTCAACACCGAAGGTGAGGGTCTGTGCGCGTCCTGCAACTACTGTTCGTCGCCGCGCTTGCGGCGGGTGCTCTTTCGACCCTTCCCGGCCTCTCCGCGCAAACGCGTGAAGTGACCGGAACGTTCACCGTCAACACGACGGTCCACACGATGACGAACGTCTACGCGTTCGCGCGGCGAAACGGCTTGGGGGAGGAGCAGGGGCTGAAGCTCCTCGTGACGAGCGCGCCGGTGCCGGCCGAGGTCATTCGCGGCTACATCAACAACAGCTGGATCCAGGACAAGGCGCTGAAAGGCGAAATCGTGGCGCTCGAGCTGCTGGTCTTTCCAGAGCAGCTCGAGAAGGCGCGCGCGGCCGGTGGATTCCGCAACTGCTGCCAGACGAACTTCTATGCCAAGGGGTTGATCACCGAGGACCTGAGTCTGTCGATTTCCGGGACGCAGGAACTCTCGATCGCGAAGGCGGACGCCGGGCGAATCGCCGGACGGGTGCAGTTGCAGACCACCAAGACGACGCTTGGCGCCCGCGCAACGCTTCAGTACGACCTCACGTTCAACACGAAGCTGCTGACGTCGAAGTCGGCCTTCGGTCCGTTCGCGCATTGAGCGAACCGTAGACCCGCGAACACCGTCAGAGATTGACGTGGAGTGGACCTGGCTCCAGGTGGTGTTGTCGCTTGGCGTCGGCCTCGGGCTGGCCGCGGCGGCGGGCCTGCGCGTGTTTCTGCCGCTGCTCGTCCTGGGCAGTGCGGCGCGCCTTGGCTGGCTGCCGCTGACGAGCGGCTTCGAGTGGCTGGCGTCCGGCGTCGGACTCGGGGCGCTCGGCGTCGCCACCATTCTCGAGATCAGCGCGTACTACATTCCGTGGGTCGACAACGCGCTGGACGTTGTCGCCGGCCCGATGGCGATCGCCGCGGGCGTGCTCGCCACTGCCGCGGTAATGACCGACCTGCCGCCCGCCGTCCGCTGGGCGCTGGCGATCATCGCCGGCGGTGGCACCGCGGGGACGGTGCAGGCCTTGACGACGCTGGCGCGCTTGAAGAGCACGGCATTCACTGGCGGCGCCGGCAATCCGTTTCTTGCGACCTTTGAACTAGTCGGATCGTTCATCACCGCGATCGTCGCCATCGTCATGCCGCTCGTCGCGATCGGGATGGTGGTTGCGATGTTTCTGCTCTTTCGCCGCACGGTGAGGTATTTCAGAAGAGGGCAGAAGCTGGAACAGGGTAGAGGGTAGAGGTTAGAGGTGTGGTCCGCCTTCGCGGCGCGATCATGCGCCGCTACGGCGGACGATTTTCGCGCTGCAGTATTCGCGAAAATTGGTGCGCCCGGAGGGACTTGAACCCCCGGCCTTCAGGTTCGAAGCCTGCCGCTCTATCCAACTGAGCTACGGGCGCACGTCGAGGGAATTCGAGTCTAGCCTCACGCGGGCAATCGACGCAACGCGCCGGTAAGCCGCGGCCGACACGCCGAGCACCCTCTGAGCCGCTCCGCCGCCGAAATCCGCATGTGCCGGCGGAGGCCAGCCATGCGGATCGTCGCGTCGGGAGTCCTGTTCGTCGTCCTCACCGTGCTGCGCACCGTGGACGCGCACGCTCAGGCCGCCGGCTACATCGTGGCGGGCGGAGCCACCGAGTCTGGGAGATTCTGGGTACGGTCGCTCGCCGGCGGCGTCGAATCCCCGGCCCGCGGACCGCTGTCCATCAGCGCGGAAGCCGGCTACCTCGCGAGCGGCGATGTCTTGGTCTGGGTCCTTTCGGCGAACGGTGTGGTGCACGTGCGGTCAGCGGCCCGACAGCCGACGGTGTCGCCGTTCGTCGGGGCCGGGTACACGCTGATCGGATCGGGATTCTCCGGCCTGAATGCGTGGAATCTGAACGGGGGCGTCGACCTGCGCTTCAAGCCGCAGGCCGCACTCCGCCTCGAGGCTCGGACGTATGTGTTGCCGTACGGCGGGTCATCGTATGCGTTCTGGGCGCTTCGCGCCGGAATCGTGTTCACTCGACACCGCTGAGGCTTCGTGGTTATAGACTCGGCGGATGGAGCAGTCGGCGTCCGGCTTGACCGACGACGCAGCACGCGTCGCCGCGTGGGTCGCCAGCGCGAGGCGGATCGTGGCGCTGACCGGCGCGGGCATTTCCACCGAATCGGGTATCGCCGATTTCCGCGGGCCGCAAGGCGTGTGGACGAAAGATCCGGCCGCCGAAAAGCTCTCGAACATCCACTACTACATGAACGATCCCGAGGTACGCCGCAAAGCCTGGCGGGCGCGGATGGATCATCCGGCGTGGCGCGCGGTGCCAAACCCCGGTCATGTGGCGCTGGCGAATCTCGACGCGCGCGGCCGTCTGCACGCGCTTATCACCCAGAACATCGACGGGCTGCATCAGGCCGCCGGCCATGGTCCCGATCGGGTGATCGAAGTCCACGGCACGATGCGCGAGGTGATGTGCATGCAGTGCACGTGGCGCGGCCCGATGACGGCGGCGCTCGAGCGGGTACGCGCCGGCGAAGACGACCCGCCGTGCGAGACATGCGGCGGCATCCTGAAGAGCGCGACGATCTCGTTCGGCCAGTCGCTCATCCCGGCGGTGATCGATCGCGCGTTCCGAGTCGCGTCAGAAGCAGATCTGCTCCTGGTCGTCGGCACCAGCCTGCAGGTCTACCCGATCGCCCAGGTCGTCCCGATCGCGCAAGCCTCGGCGGCGAAGATCGTGATCGTCAATGCTGAACCCGCCCCGTTCGACGAGGTTGCTGACGCGGTCATTCGAGAGCCGATTGGAAGAACGCTGCCGGCTCTCGTCGGCTAGCAAGACCGGTGCTGGGTGCGCCGTGCATGGTGCACGGTGCAGGTGCCGGGTGCAGCGTGCGCGGTGCTTGGTGCGCGTGCGCGACGCGCCGTTTCAAGCGGATTCAACGGCGTCGCGCACGCACCGCGCACCCTGCATCGAGCACGTTGCACCTGCACCATGCACTCTGCACCCCGCACCTCGCACTGCAGGTGTTACGATCCGTCAGAGGCCTACCGAGGTGATCACCTACACCGGCTCGATTACCGAGAAGCTCCTGAGCGGCGGCGCCGACTTCGGCGGCATGGCTCAGGGCAGCTGGTCGGCGATCCGCAAGCCCGCGGAGAAGTGACCGCAGGCTCCAAATCCTCAGTTCCTAAGTTCCTGAAATCCTAAGTTAGACAACTTCACGGGTCTGGCGTGTCTCTACAGCAGGGAGAATGACGCCAGACGCGTGAGCCCCCCGTCACTCACTCGAGACGAAATTCAGCGGCTGTACGATCGCCATGGCCGCGTGCTGCTCGCGTATGCGCGCGCACTCGTGCCGGATCTGGCCGCCGCCGAGGACGCGTTGCATCAGGTCTTCCTGCGGCTGCTCAAAGGCGACATCCGGATCGCCGGCGAGCCGCTGCCGTACTTGTGCCGGGCCGTCCGCAACGCCGCGCTGAACAGTCTGCGGCGAACTGCGCGCGACGTCGAACTCGAACCGGCAACGGCCTGGCTGGAGAGTCCACCTGGTGCCGGCGAACTCGGGATCGCGATCGAACAGGCGCTCGCGAGCCTGCCGCAGGAGCAGCGCGAGGTCGTCGTGCTTCGCGCCTGGGGACAATTGACGTTCGATGAAGTGGCGCAGGCGCTCGAGATCCCGGCCAATACCGCGGCGTCGCGATACCGCTACGCCCTGGCCAAGCTGCGTGAACAACTGAAACCGGTGGAGACGGTGTGATGGACAGCGAAGACCAGGAACTCGAGGCGTTGCTGCGGCAGTTTCAGCCGCGCGCCCCCGCGCCGCTGCCCGACGAGATGCCGTCACCGCGCGTGTGGACGCGGCGTCTGATGCCGATCGCCGCGGCGCTGGCGTTAAGCGTGGGGCTCTGGCAACTGGGTCGCGAGATGTCGAATGTGCATCGCCGTCCGCCGCCCGCGCCGCCGGCGGCGGGTCCGATCGAACTGCCACTGGATACCTTGGGCGGATTGGGCGCCGCCCTCATGACCGGGCCCGAACGTCTCGATCTGGTTCTTGCCGAGACATCCCGCCGGCTGTTGCCGGATGTTGAAGCGTCCGACGGTGCCCTGCAGATCCTGGGTAGACCGGAAGATCAAGGAGTCGTGCGATGAAGTATGCGTCCCGTTCGGCGCTGGCCTTGGCGATAGTTGCGGCCGTCACAGTTTCGACGATTCCGATCGAGGCGCAAAGACGCGCGTCTGACAACGCCGCGCTGCGCTATTGGACGGCCTTTGCGCTGATGCAGGATGGGCCCGCCGACAAGCCCACCGCAGACTTGCTGGAGAACGTGCTCGCCGGCAAGGCGCCATGGAATGAGGCGAAACTCGGGCCGTTTTCTGAGGTCAACGACCGGGCGCTCGAAGTCCTGAAGCGCGCCGTCACGCTGGACGCGTGCGACTGGGGCGTTGAGTACGAGCTCGGCGCATGGGCGCCGATTCCGCACGTCGCCAAATCGCGGGCGCTCGGGCGGTTGAACGCGCTGGCTGGCATCCGTCTCGCGGCGCGGCGGGAAATGCCAGCCGCCGTCGAGACGTGGCTGACCGGGATCCGTTTCTCCCTGCATGTACCCCAAGGCGGGAGCCTGATCAGTGTGCTGACGGCCAGTGGCGTGTTCAGCGTCAACGCTGACGCGTTGGAACGGGCGGCCTCGGCCAACGCGCTCGGTCCCGCGGAGCGCCAGAAGGTCGCCGCGCTGCTGCGCTCGCTGCCCGACACCCTCTTTGATTGGGGTGCGGCCCTCGATCGCGAAGCGGAGGTGCTCGGCGTCGAACTCAATCAGATGCGCGAGCGCGGCTACTACTTCATGTCGCCGGAGGCTCGAAGTCGGCTACCGAACAACGGCCGTCCGACCCCCATCGAGATTGTCATGGCGCTCAGGGTGATGCGGTTGGCCGTGGATGCATTCCGTCTACCGGTTGATGCCGCCGCCGCGCGAGTCGCGGAGGCCGAGGCGGCGCATAAGGCGCTCCCCGCGCCCCTGCAGCAAATCGTCCCGAACTACGAAGTCGTACAGCAAGCGCGGGTCAGGCTGAAGAACGGGCGCGATCGTCTCGTGCAAGCCGTCTCCCGTTAACGCCCGACCAGGCTTTTCCGTCTTGTCTGGTGTCTAATGACGGGAGCGGTGCCCAACCTTTCACAGCACCGATCCGTCTGACGGCCCCATGCTTCGTCCGCCCTTCCTGCGCGCGCTCGTCGCGGCGCTCACGTTTCTCCTCGCTCCCGCGGCGGCGTTTCCCCAATCCGGCGGCGAACCCGACGTCCCCGAGAAAGCCGGTAAGGAATTTCACGCCTATCGCATCGTCGGCGAGCCGCCGGCGATTGATGGCCGCTTGAACGACGAGGCCTGGGCGCACGCGCAGCTGATTGACGACTTCGTCCAGAACGAACCGGACAACATGGCGCCGCCGCGGGATCGCACCGCCGTCCGGATCGCCTACGACGATCGCACGCTCTACGTCGCCGTGGAGTGCTTCACCAAGGATCCGTCGGACATCACCACCGGCCTCGGCCGGCGCGACAACCTGCCGCCGAGCGATCTGATCCGGATGTCGTTCGATCCCCGCCACGATCATCAGAACGCGTACGTCTTCGAGACCAATCCGTCGGGCATGCAGAGCGACTATCTGTTCTACGACGACACCCGCCAGAGCCCGGACTACGACGCGGTGTGGGACGTCAAGACGACGATCACGAGCGACGGTTGGACCGCCGAGTACTCGATCCCTTTTTCGCAGATGCGGTTCACCGCTCCGCCCGATGGGGCGACGGTCTGGGGCTTCAACCTGCGCCGCGACATCTACAAGACCGGCGGCTACGATCGCTGGGTCGTCACGCCGCGCGGCGCCATCGGCTTCGTGTCGCGCTTCGGTCATCTGATCTTCGACGATGCGCTGGCTCCGCCGCGGCGCATCGAACTGCTGCCGGTCACCTTGCTCCGCGAGGAGGATTCGCCGACCTCGCCCAGCAGCCTTGCCGCCTCGGGCGGACTCGATCTGCGCGTCGGCCTCGGCACGGCGACGGCGCTCTCGGCGACGATCAACCCGGACTTCGGCCAGGTCGAACAGGATCCGGCGGTGCTGAATCTCTCGGTATTCGAAACGTTCTATCCCGAGAAGCGGCCGTTCTTTCTTGAAGACAGCCGCCTGTTCGTGCCCAGCTTTCCGCAGATGCTGCTGTTTCATTCGCGGCGAATCGGCCGGCGGCCGGCGCGAATCACGCTGCTGACTGACGACACTGAAATCGAGCGACCCGACGCGACGACGATCCTCGGTGCCGCCAAGATCACCGGCAAGTCCTCCGGCTGGACCTACGGCGGCATCGTCGCGCTGACGGCGCCGGAGTACGCGACGGTCGACGAACAGGTTGCGATTCCGGATTCCAATGGTCCGCTCGCCTTGCACCGCACTGAGCGGCTGGTGGAGCCTCAAACCACTTATGGTGTGATGCGGATTCAGCGCGACTTTCGCGCCGGGACGTCGAACATCGGCGGGTTGTTGACCTCGGTGCTGCGCGACGGAGACACGAACGCGTTCACCGGCGGGATCGATCACATCTTCCGCTGGGACCAGAATCGCGGCTCGCTGGCGGGCATCTGGGCCGGCAGCCACGCGGTGGTGAATGGCGCATACCAGGACGGGTTCGCCGGGCTGACCAATTTCAACTACAACCGGAAGTACTACTCGGTCAACGCGCACTTCGACCGGATCAGCCCGAACTTCCGGAACAGCGACATCGGATTTCTCGCCTCGCGGGTCAACAAGACCAACGTCAACTACGGCGTCAACCTCAATCGGCCGGATCCGGGTCGCGTGTTCAAGGACTGGTCGCTCTACGCGTTCGGATCGGAATCGTGGAGCGACGAAGGCGTCCACTTCGAGAACCGCGCGAACACCGGTGTCGACTTCACGTTCATGAATTACTGGAGCGGATACGTGGAGTTTGGCCGCGATCTGCGGCGCGCCGACGACCTCGACTCGCGCGGCGGCCCGGTCATCGTCAAGCCGGGCGCGTGGAATTTCTACGCCTCTCTCCGTTCAGACTCGCGCCGCACCTGGCAGGCGACGTTCACCTACTCGTCGTCGCACGATGAGGAGGGTGGGACCAGCTTCAACCTGAGCCCGACGATCCGTCTCCGTCCGTCGGCCCGTCTGCAGGCGCAGTTCAACACCAACTTCCAGCTGGGCGACGACGTGGCGCAGTGGATCAGCAACACGGATGTCATCGGCGACAGCGCGACGGAGAGCATCTACGGGCGCCTCCATCGCAACGTGGTCAGCATCACCGGGCGCGGCACCTACGCCTTCACGCGCGACATGACCCTCGAGGTCTACCTGCAGCCGTTCGTGGCGGTGGGGGACTACTCCGATATTCGCCGGCTCGCCGTGCCGAACTCGTTCGATTTCGCTTCGACCACGCTTTCGACCGATCCCGACTTCAACAACAAGTCGCTCCGCGCCAACATCGTGTTCCGCTGGGAGTACCAGAAGGGCAGTTCGCTCTTCGTCGTCTGGAACCGGTCAACGGCGGACGCCACGCGTCCCGGCGTTTACGACCCCGTTCGCGATCTCGGCAGCGCGTTTGGTGGAGCGGGCACGAACGTCGTGATGGTGAAGCTGAACTACTGGCTTGGGCTCTGACGGACAGTGGCAGTGCGAGGTGCTACGCGCGAAGTGCGATCGGAGGTGCAAGGTTCAAGGTGCTAGGTTCAAGGTGCTAGGTTCAAGGGTGCGATTGCCATTCCGGTCAAATTCTTCTTCCGCTAAAGCATCGTTCGCCAGTGTTTGAACCATTTCCAGAAGTCGCCCAGTTCGCTCAAAACGAACTTTGCCACCGCCAATAGACCCATACCGAGCACGACGTAGAGCAGAACGTCCTTGAGAATGTCGTGGCCCATCTCGAACTCCGTGTGTCCAGAGACTGGACGCAAAACAGGTTACACGAAGAGAGTGTCTGTTCAAAAATGTGATGTTGCCGCAAGCGGTAAACGGCTCAGTAGTTTACGCTGTGGAAAATTCGTGCTTTGTTCAAGCAGTTTGCCCACGTTCGATATCGCCCGATTTCGTTCGATTGCGTGAGCGCCGGACGATTGGCGATGTTGTTAGGTTCTTCTATGCAGCCGATTCCCCTTGCCGTTCTGAAGGACGCGAAGCAGCGGCTGACTGAGAATGCCGCCGAGTTGCTCGAGGATGCGCTGCATCTGCACGTCGATGAGCGATTCAGTCGAGCGTTTGCTCTGCCGGTTCTCGCCCGAGAAGAACTCGGGAAGCTCGGCATCGTCTGTCGCGCAATCTACGACATCGAGCAAAGGGCCTCCGTTGATTGGGAACGGTTCAGGAGGCGCACCAAAGACCATGGCGCCAAGCTGAAAATGGCCGCGTTCGTCCAAGTCATCTACTCAAGTAACCTAGCGGGGCACCCGGATGTCAAAGGTGAACTCATTCGGCGTGCGAATCAGCCGCGTCTGCGTCAACTACTTGAGGACGGAAAGCTGGACGGAATGCACGTGAAGATTTCCTCAGTCGGCTGTTCTTCCCCCTCGGATGTCGTTGACCAGGACATGTCCTCCCAGGTTCACGAGGGCGCGAGGATTCTGCTGGCGTTCTTTCAGGGACACGAACTCTCTGGTCCCGACAGCCACTTTGCTGGCATCACAGACTTGACCGGCAAGATGATTCGCTTGGCGGACGACCTGAGTGAAGACCCAGAGAGTGTGACGCTGCCTCGCTGAGCCCTCTATCGGAAGGCTGCACTTGTTTCGAGTGCAAATCGAAGGCGGGCGCCCGACCATCCGGGCATCGGTCGACGAGCGAAGCGAGGCGACACTGGTGTGGGTGCGAGAGTTCAGTTCAGCGGCAGGGCTCGGTCTGCGTGAGGCGAAGCCGAAGCAGACGCCCGACCGTGGCGGGCGTGCCGCCGACGAACGAAGTGAGGAGGTGGTGCGCCCGGCAGGGCTCGAACCTGCAACCTTTGGCTCCGGAGGCCAACGCTCTATCCAATTGGGCGACGGGCGCTTGAGAGGAAACTACAGCCTATCACGGTCTGGTGTTCGGTTCGCGAGATCGGGGCGTTCTAGTCTCGTAGCCACCATCGGAACACGGGCGTTCCCGCTCGCGGCAGCATCCGCTGTGGCCGGAGGGAACGCAGGATGCCCCCGACGGATCCCCAGGCTCCGCTCACGGAAGGGCCGGACGCGCCCGGCGCCTCGACGCGGACGTACTCCTGGCAGCAGCCCGGATCCTGGTATGTCACCGAACTCAAACGACTTTTCCCCGAACTGTCGGATGAGGCGGTCGTCCGCCATCTGAACTGGCGGAATCCGCCCGACTCGGTCTTCTTCGACGCGATCGTCCGCAACCTTCGCGACGCGCGCGACCGTCAGCCAGTGCCGGCGCCCGCGGCTCCGCCACCCGTCCCGCGACTTCGTCCGCTCCATGTCGACGGCCTCTGGTTCAGCACCGACGATGGACAGCCGTGGACGCAGATTGGCTGTTCGGACTTCCGGCTGCTGCAGCGGTTTCTGGCCGGCGAGGCGATCGATCCGATTCTCGAGGAGCGCGCGACGGCCGGGTTCAACCAACTCCGTGTGTTCCTGATGTGCGATCTGATGTTCCACCTCTATCCGCAGGAACATCCCGACTACATCCCGAAGCTGATCGCGTTCCTGGATCGGCTGGCGGCGCATCAGCTGCGCGCCGAGCTCACGGTGCTGGTGGACGTCACGCGGGTGATGCCGTCGCTCGCGGCGCAGCAGGCCTTCTTCGCGCAGGTCGTCGCCGGCGTGCGCGGCCGGCCCGACGTGATGGTGGAGCTGGTGAACGAAAACGATCAGACGATCAACGCGACGGCGGCCGCGACCTTCGCGCGGCCCGAAGGCGTGATCGTCTCGCGCGGCAGCAACGGCGCCGATGCGCCGCCGGTCGGCTGTTCCTGGATCATCGAGAACGGCGCGATTGCCGGGCCGCGGATCGACGTGCCGCCGTGGGACTACGTCACGCAGCATCCGAGCCGGCCGGCCGACTGGCCGCGCCGCGTCGGTCACAACACGATGGAATGGGCGGATGCCACGCACGCGCCGGCCACGGCGAACGAGACCTGCCGCCCCGATCAGGGACGCGGTCCGATTCCGTCGGACTTCTTCGATGCCGCGGCGAACGCCGCGCTCCTCTGCGCCGGCGCGACGTTTCATTCGGATGCCGGCAAGGCGTCGCGCCTGTTCACGCCGGCGGAGCGCGCCTGCGCCGAGGCCTGGAGTGCCGGCGCCCGCGCCGTCCCGCTCTCGTACCGGAAGGGGCGCTACATCGCGGGACATCTCACCGGATTTCCGCTCGTCTGGCAGCCCGGCGATTCCTCCCGCGCGCACGGCCGTCTGATCGACACGCGCGCCTGTCTGAGTCTTCCGCAAATGCGGGAGGGCTACGTTCCGCGCGCGGTTGACGGCTGGCGGGTGGTCAAACAAACGCAGAGCGTGGTTGAAGTGACGCGAGCGTAGATCAGTGCGCGGTGCACTGTGCACAGTGCAAAGTGCTGGTGCAGGGTGCTGGGTGCGGGGTGCCAGGTGCGACGCGCAGCCGTTCTTCTGTTCTCCAAGCTGCGCGTCGCACCGTGCACCGAACACTGCGCACGCTGAACCTGCACCGTGCACGGTGCACCGCGCACCTCGCACCGACATAGAATTCCCCCGTGCCCGTGCTCGAACCTATGCTCGCGTCGTTGACCGACGCCTCGTTGAATGATCCCGCCTTTGTCTACGAACCCAAGTACGACGGGATTCGCGTGATTGCCGAGATCGCGCCGGCGGGGAAGATCGTTCGCCTCTGGTCGCGGCTCGGCAATGAAAAGACGTCACAGTTTCCCGAAATCGTCGCCGCGCTGGCGGCGTGGGCGCGGCCGCACCGCGAGGCAATGGTGCTCGACGGCGAACTGGTGGCGCTCGATCCGGACGGCCGGCCAGCCGGATTCCAGCGCCTGCAAGGGCGCATTCACGTCAAGGAAATCGTCGCGGCGCGCCGCAAGGTCCGGCCGAAAGCTGCCGTCGCGGCCGCATCGCCGGCACCCGTGTCGACGGCGCTGATCCTCTTCGATCTCCTGAAGTACGGCGACACCGACTGGCGCGGCCAGCCGCTCACCGCGCGCCGGACGGCGCTGGAGAAGGTGGTCGGCAAGCGGCGATCGTCCACGATTCGCCTCAGCGATCAGGTCGCCGGCGACGGCCGTGCGCTGCATGCGCGCGCTCAAGCCGAGGGCTGGGAGGGACTCATCGCGAAGCGCGCCAGCTCGCGGTATCTCTCCGGCAAGCGGTCGCCCGACTGGCGCAAGGTCAAGATCCTGCACGAGCAGGAATTCGTCGTCGGTGGCTGGACCTCACCGCGCCAGAGCCGCAGCTATTTCGGCGCGTTGTTGCTCGGCGTCTACGAAGCTGCCGCCGCGCCATCGGTCATGCGCCGTGGCCGTGGCAGGAAGGTCCAGCCCTCGCTGATTTACTGCGGGCATGTCGGCACGGGGTTCGATCAGCGCGAGCTCGAGAAGGTCATGGCCAAGCTGCGCGCGCTCGCCACGGACGTCTGTCCGTTCAACGAGGAGCCGCCAACCAACGAAGACGCCCACTGGGTGAAGCCCGAGCTCGTCGCGCAGGTCCGCTTCACCGAGTGGACCGACGATGGGAACCTGAGGCATCCGGTGTATCTGGGATTGCGCGATGACAAGCGCGCCGCGGACGTCGTGCGCGAGGAACAGCCGGCAGGCGGGGCAGGCAGGGCGGGCAAGGCTGGCAGGGCAGGCGCGGGGACGAGTGGCGAGGCAATGGGGTCGGACACCGGGACGATCACCGGGTGTCTGACCCCGACAAAGCAGGAATGCTCGGCGTTAGTCGATCAACTCCGCGCGATCGAAGCCAGCCGCAAGGACGGACTGCTGGAGCTGCCGGGCGGGGCGTCGATCAAGATCACGAATCTCCACAAGATCTTCTGGCCGCGCCAGAAGTACACGAAGGGCGATCTCTTTCGCTACTACGTCCAGGTCGCGCCGTTTCTTCTCCCGGCGATTGCCGATCGGGCGCTCGTGATGAAGCGCTTTCCGAACGGCATTGCCGCGCCGCCGTTTTATCAGCATCGTGCGGAGCAGATGCCGGACTACGTGCGCGTTGGCACGGTGCCAGGCACTGAAGCGCGCCCGCAGGTCGTCGGCGGCGATCTGGCGACGCTGATCTACACGACGCAGCTGGCGTCGATTTCGCAGGATCCGTGGTTCTCACGCGTCCAGACGCCAGACTTTGCCGACCATGTGGCGCTCGATCTCGACCCGGCGGAAGGGCTGCCGTTCTCGAAGGTGCTGGATGTCGCGCGCTGGATTCGGGATGAACTGCAGGCACTCGGCGTCCAGGGGTTTGCCAAGACCTCCGGATCGGAAGGGCTCCACGTGTACGTGCCGCTGCCGCCGAAGACCTCCTACGAAGCCGGGCTGCTGTTTGCACAGATCGTGGCGGCGATGGTGACGCACAAGCATCCGCGCGTCGCCACCGTGGAGCGCGCTGTCCGTTCGCGCGGTGTGCGTGTCTACGTCGATTGCCTGCAGAACATTCGCGGCAAGACGCTCGCGAGTGCTTACAGTGCACGGGCCAGCGATTATGCCGGTGTCTCGACGCCGCTGTCGTGGAAGGAAGTGGATGCAGGCGTTGCGCGCGAGGACTTCACGATCATGACGATGCCGAAGCGGCTCGCGTCGGTGGGCGATCTGTGGGCACCGCTGGCGACGGCCAAGGGGATCGATCTCGAAAAGCTCGCGCGACTAGGCAAGACATGACGGACAGGCTAAAGCCTGTCCCTACCGCAGTCCGTCAGAAATGCAACGTCGTCGTCAGGCGGCCGCCGGTTTGAGCGCCGGTGAGATTCAGCCCGTCCTCGATATCCATGAAGCAGGTCGCGGCGTAGTCGTTCAGGGCCAGCGCCCGCTGTCCGTCGAGGCGATCGGTCCGCGAGCGGAAGTCGGACCAATCGACGACGGCCGTCTGGTTGGGTTCGAGCCTGCCGGGAATCGTCGCGATCCAGTCCCGATCGCCGTCGTGTATCGCGATCGAACATGTGCCGATTGGGCCGGACTCCTCGCTGATGAGTGCCATGCCTGTCACACCGCGCGTCGCGCTGACGATGAGCGGACGCTCGTCGGGAGGCGCTGGCGCCGGCGCGCGTGCGCACGCGGCACAGACGCAGGCGAGAGTGAGACAGATCGCGTTCCGCATCGACGGAACGAGCTTAGTGCGGCGGCGACAGTTTTCCGAGTCCGCTGCCGGATCCGCCTTCGCCAAGGCTACGGCGGACAGGCCGTCATCCAATCCTCGTAGGGCGCGTGCGGAATCGGGACACGCTCATCTGTGTTCCATTCTGAGCTTTCGCCAGAACTCCGGCCGGAAAACGCGCCAAGGCGAAACTGCGCGACCAATTGCACAACGGGTCCCTGGGAGGTCAATCATGCAAGGGACACACGTTCACGTCTTCTCCTGGGCCCTGGTCTTGTCCGCCAACCTCGCGGCGGCCGCTACCTCCACCAACACTCACCATGTGACGGTGTGCGTGAACACGAGGACCGCGGCGATTCACGTGGCGACCGGGCCGTGCGGTCCGAACGAGCGCGCGGTCACGTTGCCGATCCTCGACGGGCGCGCCCAGGAGGTGCGGGGCCCGGCCGGTCCGCCGGGGCCTACCGGCCCGCAGGGGGCGCGTGGATTGCCTGGTCCGGCTGGACCTGCCGGACCGGCGGGGCTTCCCGGCGCGACAGGACCTGCGGGACCGCAAGGTCCGGCCGGCCCGGCGGGTCCTCAGGGACCGGCCGGACCACAGGGTCCGTCGGGTGATATCAGCCGGATGATCGTCGACGCACTGGGGACGGACGTGGGCGTGCTCGACATGTCCGCGGGTGTCGTGACACGGAAACTGGGGAACGACGTCGTCATGCTCTCGGTGACGCCGAACGGTTTCGTGGTACGCGACATCACCTTCTACCACACGTCGTCGGACTGCTCCGGTGATCGCTTTCTGCCGAACAACGGTGGGGTGTTTGCGTTCTTCGGGTACTACGCCAACGGCAGCGTGTTCTATACGACGCTCGCCGATCCGGCCAACACGCCGATGGCCGAGGAGATCAACTCCTTCGAAGTCGTGAGCGTTGGTGCGAATCCGTCGCAGCCGGGCGCGTGCACGCCGTATCCGATGGGACCGCAGTCGGCGGGTCGTGTGACCGTGGTGGCCGATCCGTCGCTCGCCGCCCTCGTCGCGCCGTTCAGGCTGAAGTAGCGTCAGCGGCCGCGAAAAGTCTCGGCTGCGCCGAGCGCGGTGAAGTCGATCGGTTGTCCACCGGCTTCACCGCTGACGCGATAGCGGGCGCGCAGTTGCAGAAAGTCTGGCCCAGGGGCGAGCGCTCCGCCCCGCGTCACCACCGCACGCTCGACCGACAATTCCATCCGCAGATTGAGCGATCCGCGCTGACCTTGAACGATGATCTTCGCCGGAAGACCGGTCGCGGGATCGTCGGTCTCGTCAATCGAGACGCGTGACGAGTAGCCGACGAGCCCTTCGGGTCCGAGCGCAACCAGGAACGCCGGAGTCCGCTCCGGATCGGCGGCGTCCGGCGGCGGATACACGCGGCCGTAGACGTACGAGCGCCCTTCGTGCTGCACCTGGCCCCACCGCCACGAGACGCCTTCCCAGAAGCCCCAGTTGTGATCGTGATAGCCGAGGCCGCCGTCGAGCCGCACGGATTCGCGGCCGATCGTCAACGTGCCGTCGAGGCTGCCCGACATCACCGGCACCGTATAACCCGACACCCAGCCGCCCGCGCCGCGCATGGTGAGCGGCGCCAACGATCGTCCGGGCACTGCTTCAATCCGCAGGGTGCCCCGCGCGCGTCTCCGGTGGGATCCGGCTTCAGCCGGATTGCCTTCGCCGGTGCCTTCCGGTAGATCGAGTTCAATTTCGTAGCGCATGCCGACGAGCCGCACGCGCGACGCACCAATCGTCAGGTCGGGTGCCGAGGCGAGCATGGCCGCCTCGTCGATCGAGGCGCCTTCGGCGTACGAGGTCATCGTGCCGCCGCGATCGAGCTGGAGCCGCACGCCCGCAGCGCGCGTGCCGTCGGCGCGCGACGGACCGACGAGGAAGGTCAGATAGAACTGCGTGTCTCCAGACTGCCCTTTGAAGTAGAGCCATTCGGCCCACGACTGCGCGCGGCTCGGGACATTCGGCATCGCATGAAAACGGTCCATCGCGCGAAGCGCGGCGGCGGGGTCGGCGCGTTCCCACGCCCGGTCCGGCTCGGCGTCGACCCACGCGTCGATCGCCGCGGTCTCCGGATCGCCGAGCGCCCGCTCGAGGCTGGGGATGCCGCCGGTGGCGCGAACGCGAACGCTGCCGCCGGGCTTGATGAGAAAGAGATCGGCGCGCCGCTTGGGCGACGCCGCCAGTGAAGCCGCCGCCGTGCCTTTCGCGGCCTCGCGGATCGTGTTCATCACGAAACGTGCGGAGGTCACCCGTCCGGCCGCGCCCGAGACCAGCAGATCGCCGCCGCCCGAAAGCGCCGGCGCCCGCGCCTGATCGAGCACGACTTCACCGACGCCCAGGAGCGTGGCCATGACCGCGACGCCGAGCCCGAAGCCGACCCCGAGCACGACGGTCCGGATTGGATGCACCACGAGCGACTTCCACGCCAGCCGCAGAATCACGCCGGCGCTCCGTTCGTGTCGATCCGTCCGTCGCGCATGAACAGCGTGCGTCGGGCCCGCGCGGCAATCGAGGGGTCGTGCGTGACGATGACGACGGTGGTGCCGTCGGCCTGGATGCGATCGATGAGCGCCGCGATCTGGTCGCCGGTGGCGCGATCGAGCTCGCCGGTCGGTTCGTCGGCGAGGAGGAGTTGCGGCCGGTTGGCCAGCGCGCGGGCGATGGCGACGCGCTGCGCCTCGCCGCCCGACAGCTGCGACGGCCGGTGATCGGCGCGATGCGAGAGGCCGACGTAGGCGAGGAGTTCGCGGGTTCGCTCCCGGCGTTCCTTCTTGCCGGCACCGGCTTCAGCTTGCGGAACTTCGACGTTCTCCGCGGCCGTGAGCATCGGCAGCAGGAAAAATCGCTGGAAGACAAATCCGATCTTGAACAGCCGGAGCGCGCTTCGTGCCGCATCCGTCAGCTCGCCGACCGATTGTCCGTCAAACAGCAGCTGGCCGCTCGACGGCGTGTCGACACAACCGAGGATGTGCAGCAGCGTGGATTTGCCGCAGCCCGATGGACCGCGAACCGCGAGGTACTCGCCGGCGCCGATCTCGAACGACACATCGCGCAGCGCGTGTACCGGGCCGGCGCCCATGGGAAACACCTTCGACAATCCGCTGGCGGCGATGAGCGGTCCGTTCATGACACGACTTCGTTTCTGAGCGTGGCGGCAATCGGCAGCGACGCGACCAGCCAGATCGGATAGGCGGCGGCGAGGAGCGCTGTCACGACAAGGAGTCCGCCGTGCAGCAGGAGCGCCCGCGGCTCGAAGACGAAGAAGTGCAGCGAGAGCGGGATGCCCGGCATGGCCTTGAGGATCCGATCGAGCCAGAGCGACAGCGCCAGCCCGAGCGGCACCGCCAGCGTACCGCCGAGACCGACGAGAATCGCCGACTGCGACAGCACGTCGGCGGCGACGCGCGCCCTGGAAAAGCCCAGCGCGCGAACCGCGGCGATTTCCGCCAGACGTTGATTGACGGACACGGTGAGCAGCACCGTGATGAGCAGAAATCCGAACAGCAGCATGATGCTCGAGAGGACCGTCGAAATCTGCCTGAAGTAGGTGAAGCCGGATTCCTGCATGCGGTTGACGATCTGTTCGTTGGTGGCCGGGCGCAAGTCCGGACGAATTCGCCGGATCGCCGCGACGGCCGCATCAGCGCCGTGGCCGTCGCGCGACGCGATCAGCACCATATCGGCTTCATCGGCCGCGGTGTCGCCGCACGCGGTCATCACCTCCGCCCGAAGCGTGGCCGCCGACAACTGTCCCTCGTCGTCGAACGGAAAGTCAGCGAGACCGGTGACGAGGAATGGCGCGGCCGGCTGCGCGGCCCCCGTCGATTCACAGAGCGGGCCCATCATCACCGTGTCACCGGGCTGCTTCTTCACCACGGCGGCGAGGGCCTGGCTGAGGATCAGCGGCGCGGGACCCGATGATTCAGGTCCGGCTGAAGCCGGACCCCGCCGCACCGGGGCTGTGTCGGGCAGGTCGGTCCCGGCCGCGATCGTCCACGGCCGGCGGCGTGTCGGATCGAGCGCGCTCAACTGAAATCTGATCGGGCGGCCAGTCGTCCCGGCGATTTCGCCTTCGAGGATCCGCAGCGGCACGGCGTCGGCGATTTCCGGCAGGGCGCGAAGCCGGGCGGCGAGTTCGGCTGCCTTCGGCACGCGCGGGCCGGCGAGCGGCGTGTCGTCAGCGTACATCACCCGCACGTCGAAGCCGACGCGGTCGAGCAGATCGCGAAACGACACGACCAGGCCGTGCGACAGCAGCAGCATGTCGAACAGCATGGCGCCGACCGCCGCGATTCCGAGGATGCCGAGTCCGGATCGGATCGGCTGACGGACCAGGCTTCGTGCGGCGAACCCGAGCGCCTTCATCGCCGCGCCGGCGCGAGCCCATCGCGCCGCAGAATCGACCACGAAGACGCCAGCGTCGCGAGGACTCCGAGCGGCACCGACAGCGCGACCGATCGCAGCGCGATCGCCGGCGTGATGTGGACGAAGATCAACGCCGTGTCGTAGCGCCACTGGAAGAACTGGTTCACGCCGCTCTGAAGCGCGGCCGCGAGCACGATGCCGAAGGCGGCGCCGGCAAGCGCAATCACCACACCTTCGGCTAGGACGTGCCAGACGATGCGACGGCGGCGGACGCCAATCAGCCGCAGGATGCCGAGCGTCGCGCGGCGCTCGTCCACGAGCATCAGCATCAGCGCGAGCAGGAAGAAGCTGCTCGCAATCACCGTCACGATGGCGATCGCGTAATGGAATCGCTCCAGCACCACGAACGGCTTGGCTTCGCCGCCGCCGCTGGTCGTCACCACGACGCTGGGGATCCGCGTCGTCAGCGCCTGGCGCAGGGCTGGCAGCGCCGTCTTGTCGGGAGCCGAGACGTTGATGACGTCGACTGAGTCCAGATCCAGCGGGTCCTGGGAGTCCGCCGTCAGCGCGAGAAGGTCCGGCAGGTGCAGGCGCACCTCGTGGCGGACGGCGCCGAGCCGCATCGGGTCCGGCACCGGTTCGTGGACGCCGGCGATGCGAAACTGCCGCGCGCCGTCCCCGCTGGAATTGCCGGCGAGGGTCACCGTGTCACCAATCGCGAGCCGCTCCGACTCCAGCAGCTGCCTCGACAGCAGGACGTCCGGAATCCTCGGTGTGGGGTCCGATTGAGCGATGAGGGAAACCGTGATGACGACGGAGAGCAGCCCGGCCACTCCGAGACGGCGACGCATGCCGATCGATTATGTCAGAGGGTCAGACAGGAGCCAGCTCGGGGCCAGCTCGGGGCCAGGTCGGTGACAGGCTGGTGCCAGGCTGCGAGCTGGTTCCTTGCCAGAATTTGATAGGAGGAGACGGGGACCGAGTGGCAATTTCTGTAAAATGTCCGCACTTTTCAGGGACCGAAAGGCGGACTGCATGCTGACCCCCCGGATGTTTCGAGGATGCGCCGTCGCGGCCGTGACGCTGAGCGCGGTGGCCGCGGTGGCGATCAATGCCCAGCAGCCCCCGCCGCAAGGACGCGGACAGGGCGGCGGCCAGCCGGCCGCGCCCGCGGCGCCGAACCCGCTGGGGCAACCGCTGCTCGACCCGCAGGGATTCGTGCGCGACGAGGCGATGCTCCATGCGCCGGCGCTGGCGGCCGAGGACCGGAAGTACGCGGACCTCGACGGCCGACGCATGAAGCAGTTCGTGATGGAAGTCGACGCGATCTCTCTGAAAGATCGCGACAGCGGCAATCTGTTCTGGGGGCGGAACGTCGGCACGCAGGGCCACGTGGACACCCAGAACTGGGTCGAAAGCTATTTCAGGAAAGCGGGTCTCAAGGACATTCAGCGTCTGTCGTTCGATCTTGCGCCGCAGTGGACGCCGAAGGCCTGGGAGTTGACGTTCACCGGCGGCGGCAAAACGCTGACGCTCAAATCCGCGCGTCCGGCGACGCGCACGGCGTCGACGCCGCCCGAAGGGCTCGAGTGGGAACTCGTCTGGGCCGGTGAGGGCACGACGGCGGACTTCGCAGGCCGCGACGTCCGCGGCAAAGCGGTTCTCATCCAGGACATTCCGCTCCCCGGTGACATCCGCCACACCGCGCAAATGGACCGCGTCGTCGAGCGCGCGTTCGAAAAGGGCGCGGCGGCCGTCGGCCTCATGTTCGGAATCTCCGACAACTTCGCGATCTGGCAGGACACCGCCGGACGTCCCGGCTTCAACGTCGGCTTCCAGGACGGGAAAGTACTGCGCGATCTCATCGGTCAGGGCCAGCCGGTGAAGGTCCGCTTCAAGATGACGAGCGAAATGCGGCCCGGCCTCAAGACGGCGAGCGTGATTGGTCTCCTTCCCGGAACCACCGACGAGGACATCACGATCCTGGCGCACATGGACGGGTTCTTCCGCGCGTCGCTCGACAATGCGTCGGGGCTGGCGGTGATGATGGGACTGCTCGAGCACTACGCGAAGGTGCCGCAGGCCGAACGCCGGCGGACGATTCGCTTCGTCGGGTCGGCGGGCCACCACGGCGGGCCCGGCGCCCGCTACTTCCACGACAACAAGGACACCGCGCTGGCGAAAACCGCGCTGGCGATCAATCTGGAACACGTTGCTGCCGTGCGGACGAAGTACTGGGGCAATCAGCTGCGCATGACGACCGCCGTCGCGCCGATGCGGTGGTGGGTATGGGGCAGCACGCCGCTGATGAATGCGACGATTTCAGCGTTCAATCGCTTCAACGTCGGCGTCACCGCGGACATGGATCCGGGCGCGTCGGGCGAGATGGGGCAGATGGCGAGAGATGTCCCGACCGTGCAGGTGATCACGTCGCCGGAGATCAAGCACACCGAGCAGGACACGCCGGAGTGGGTCCCCTCAGCCGGGCTCGAGCAGATCGCCCGCGCCTACGCCAGGATCATCGACGAGGCGAACAAGATGGACCGGACGCAGTTGATGCGATAGGGGTAATTTTCAATTCGCAATGATCAATTGCTAATGCGTACGAATTGACTATTGATAATTGATAATTCCGAATTTCGCTACTCCGGCGTCGAGTAGCGATCGTCGTGCCACGGTTCCGCGGAGTTCGAATAGCCGCGGATCTCCCAGAACCCTTTGCGGTCCTCGGCGAGAAACTCGATCTTGCGGATCCACTTCGTGCCCTTCCAGGCGTACAGCTTGGGCGTGATCATCCGGCACGGGCCGCCATGTTCCCTCGGCAGCGGCTTGCCCTCCCACGTGTGAACCAGCAGCACATCGTCTTCGACCGCGCGGGCCAGTGGGACGTTGGTGGTGTAGGGGATATGACTGCCCGGCATGAAGTCGTAGCCGGTGCAGGAGACGAAGTGCGCCGACTCGAGCGGCACGGCGAGCTCGGCGAGGGTCTTGAACCGGACGCCGCGCCAATGATTATCGTAACGGCTCCAGGTGGTGACGCAGTGGAAATCGCTGACGTCGTCGGCTTGCGGCAGCGCCAGAAACGCGTCCCAGTCGAGTGAAAGCGGATTCGCGACCAACCCGGTGACCTCGAGACGCCAGCTCTTGAGGTCGATCTCCGGCTGCGATCCCAGATCCAGCACCGGCCAGTTCTTGACCTCGTGCTGACCGACCGGCAGCTGCGGCATGCCGTGGCGATTGGCCGGTCCGTGTCCCTGAGGCTTCTGGCCGCGGAACTGGACGTTCACATTGCCCTTCTCGAGGGCAATCTGGCGCTCAATGTACTGGCGGCGTTTCGCGACGAGATCGGGACGCTCCACGCCGTGATCTTAACAGTGCGCGGTGCGCGGTGCACGGTGCAGGGTGCAGGTGCCTGGTGCTCGGCGACTGGTGCGTGGTGCGTGCGAAACGCCGCATGCTCGATGGCGTTTCGCACGCGCACCGCGCACGTGTTACCGCGCACTGTGCACCAGCACCGTGCACCGTGCACGGCGCACCTCGCACCGTAATATCAGTCGGCCGTGTACGCCGTTTCAGCGGCCGAGAGTCCGACCGCTTCGTCGGTCGTCCACTCGTGGCCCGCGGGTGAGATCGTCACCGGGACCAGGCTGCGGCGCGACGACTTGTCGCGGTACATCCGGCCGTCGGCGCTTGCGAGCAGCGCTTCGTAGGTCTTGCCGTCGTGCGGCGAGACGGCCGCGCCGGCGCTGGCGGCGAGGCGGATGCTGACGCCGGGCCGCACCTCGATTTCGATCTCGCCGATGCGTGCCTGCAGCTCGAGGCGCTTGGCCTCGGCTTCCTCGCGCGAGCAGTCCGAGACGACGACGATGAATTCGTCGCCGGCGAAGCGGACGCAGAGATCGTACTGGCGCAGCGCCGCGCGGAGCGCGTCGGCGACTTCGCGCAGCGCCTGGTCGCCGACATGGTGTCCGTAGGTGTCGTTGATCTGCTTGAACTCGTCGATGTCCAGCACGACCAGCGCAACCTCGGTGTGCATGCGTTCGGCGCGCGCCAGTTCGTGGGTCAGACGCGCGAAGAGCGAACGGCGGTTCGGCAGCGCGGTGAGCGGATCGGTCAGCGAGTCTTCCTGCGCCTGCTCGAAGATGATCGAGTTGTGGATGACGGCGCCGGCCTGCTCGGCCACGCTCGCGATCAGGCGGCGGTGATCGTCGGTGTAGCGGCTCGGTTCGTTGTGGAACAACGCCAGCGCGCCGATGAACGAGTCGCCCAAATAGAGCGGACAGACAATCGCCGACTGGATGCGCAGGTCGCCCGGAATGCCGGCGGCTTCGAACTCGATGCGCGGGTTGGCGTTGACCAGCGTCCGGCGGTTGCGCCCCACCCACCCCGACAGGCCTTCGCCGAGGCGCACCGTGGCGTCGAGCAGCCGCGTCGCGTCGGCGCCGGCGGCGTAGCGGCAGCGCATCAGACCGGCGTCGGCCTGCTGCAGGAACAGCGCGCAGCCGGACCAGGGAATAATCTTGGTCAGCTTCGACGAGATCAGCGCCATCGTGTCCGACACCCCGAGACTGGTGCCCATCGACTGCGCGATTTCGTAGAGCGCGTAGATCTCGCGGTGAGCGAGCCCGATGTTCTCGAACGCGGCGGCGCGGCTTTCCTCGGCGGCCGCCTGCTCGACCTCCGCCGTCGGCGTCGTCGACAGCCGGATCGCCGGCTTGCGCAGCGCCTCGCACTTTTCGATCAGCCCCGGCAGCAGTTCGATGAAGATGTCGACCAGCGTGCGGTCCAGCGCGCGGCCGGACTCGTGCTTCAGGAGGTTCATCGCGCTCTCGTGGCTGAGTGCGTTGTGATACGGCCGCTCCGACGTGACCGCGTCGTAGTAGTCGACGACGGTCAGGATGCGGGCGCCGAGCGGGATGTTCTCGCCCGAGAGTCCTTGCGGATAGCCTTTGCCGTCCCACCGCTCGTGGTGGCTCAGGATGAGCGGCGCCACCGGTCGCGGGAACGGCACGCCGGCGATGACTTCCGCGCCGACCTGCGGGTGGATCCGCACCTTCTGGAATTCTTCGGGCGTGAGCGGTCCCGGTTTGGCGAGGATGTGTTCGGGCACCGCCAGCTTGCCGATGTCGTGGAGCAGCGCCGCCGTGCGGATCGCCTGGATCTCTTCCTGCGGCAGATTCAGCGCCTCGGCGAGGCCGGTCGCGTAGATCTGGACGCGCTTGATGTGCGCGTTCGTCATCTGATCTTTGGCGTCGATCGCACCGGCCAGCGCTTCGATGGTGGCGAGGTGCAGGTCCGAGGTCGCCTGGACGTCGCGCTGCGCCTCGATGCGGCCCATGTACACCTTGTAGGTGTGAAACGTCAGGTAGATCGGCGCGAAGGCGAGCGGCGCGACCCAGAGGCCGCCGTGCTGCACGGCCCACGCCGCGCCGGCGGCGCAGCCGGCGCCGACGAAATAGCTTGGCGCGCTCCATAGAAAATTGGTGTGCCAGGTCGTCAGAACCGGCGTCCTCGACGCGAGGCCCACGGCGGTGGCCACGAGCCCGGTGTTGACCAGGAAGTAGGTCGTCGCGGCGGCGACGAGCGGCCGCGCGACGGCCGTAATCGGATCGGCGGCCGGGCCTTGCGACCAGCTGAACGCCAGGCCCGCCGCTTCCACCGTAATGATCAGCGTCGCCATGCTGAACAGCGTGCGATGGACCGGGTTGTGTTCCTTCTTGTTCAACTGGCACTGGCTGAACGCGCTGGCCGCGGCGACGATCATCGTCTCGTGCGGGCCGATCAGCAGCAGCGACGCGAAGTCGAGCGCGTACGAGACCGACAGCGTCGAGACCTCCGCCGTCAGCGGCAGCGTCACTTTGAGCGTCGCGCTCGCGCACGACAGCACGAAGAGCGTGAGGAACAGGATCGGCTGCGTGAAGGTGGCGCGGGTCAGGCAGACCAGCAGCACGACTGCGGCGGCCGCAATGACACCGCGAACGTAGAAGCGAGCGGACAGCGGAAGTTGCTGCACGTCAGTTCACGCGCGAGCGAAGGAGCGGCTCGCGCTCGAGGTCTGGGATGGGCGCATCCGCCGCGTTGAGATCGCAAGGACGGCGCCACTGACGGGCGGGGCGTTTAAGCGGCCAGCGACGAGTGAGTTATCGCGTTTGTATCCCTGGCGGTACGCGTCAACGGGGCGGTTTTGATCACGGTACCGTGATTCGGTGTGCCGTTATCGAACCCCGTTTGGTAACTGCGCTGCGCTGATTGTTATCCGCCTTCGCCTTCGGCTTCGGCGAGACTGGCGTCCCCTGATTACGGTTTTGGCGGCGCGGCGAACGGACCGACCTCGGGTTTGCCTTGCGTATTGGCAAGGTTGCCCAGTTCCGCAGCGGCGCCGCGTGCGATGTTGGCGGTGTCGCTGGCGTTCTGGAAGCAGCTGAAGTCGGGACGATCGCGCCACGCGAACGGGCCGCACAACCGGATGTTGGCCTTGATGGTCGCGTCGTGCACGATGTTGATCGCCCGCTCGTAGTCGGGCGTGCCCTGACGGTAGCCCGAAAAGTTGCCGAGGTCGCCGCTCGCGGCAAAGAGCGCCGTGACGCCCGGGACCTTCGCGATCTCGTCCGCGTTCTTCAGCCCTTCGAGCGTTTCGATCATCAGGATCAGCACCAGGTTGTCGTTGATCGTGTTGCGGTAGCCGCCGGGCACGCCGCCCCACATGCCGCCGTCGAACGCCTGTCCGCCGCCGTTGCTGCGGCGGCCGAGCGGCGGAAAGTATGCCCAGTTGCGCGCCGCAATCGCTTCTTCGACCGTGTCGACGGTGGGGACGACGAGCACCAGTGCGCCGGAGTCGAGCGCGTGCTGGATCTCGCGCTCGTCGGTGTACGCGATGCGGGTGCCGGGGACCGCTTTCGCGTGCGGACAGGTGTTCCACATCTTCGCGGCTTCGTCCCAGTCGCGCGCCGAGTGCTGCATCTCGGTCCAGATGAAGTCGTAGCCGGCGTTGGCCATCGCGCAGTAGACGCTCGGATCGGTGGAGGCGAAGACCGTGCCGCCGGTCACTTTGCCGCCTTGAATCATTTTCAGCTTCACCGGGTTCCAGATCTTGGTGCCGGGCGGCGGCGTGAAGGCGGGCCCGTACTTCCAGGTCGCGGGGTCGAACGGCCCCGTGTTGACGGCACCGGCGGGCGCGGTGTTCTTCGCGCCGCTATCCTTGCCGGCCGGCGCCGCGAGCGGAAACTGTGCCTGGCCTGGCTGCGCGTTGTTGGCGTACGGGTCAGCGTTGGGGCGCGCCGGTTGTTGCGCCGGCGGGTTCTGCGCGCGCACGGCGACGGTTGCCAGCGCCAGACCGAACGTGGCTGCGAAAAGCGTGCGTTTCATGCCGCAGACTATGCACGGGGCGCGCGTTTCGCGCAAGGTCGTTTTGGCTCGCGCCGCGCGGACGCTATGCCATGATGATCGTCGTGTCGACGCCGGAACGACCGCCTCACGCGCCGTGTCCACGATGCGGGTCGCTCGACGTCAGGCGTGCGTACACGCGCTGGTGGCAGCGCCCCAGACGCTGGCTCACGAGTCGTGTGCCCCATGTCTGCAGGCGGTGCGACGCGACGTTCTGGCGGCGTGCCCAATGATGTGATGGCACTTGTCGGTTCGAGCGGTTCGAGAGGTTCGATAGGTTCTGGTTGACTCCCCCTGGTGGGCATGACAACGTGCCGATCATGCATACCGTCATGGCTCTGGTCGCGTCGTTCTTCGGCATGTTCACGATGCAAACCGGCCCGGGCGGCATGGACATGGCGGTCATGCAGAAGTGGGCCGCCGCCAAGGTCATCAAATACCACGCCGAAGGGGTGCACAACGCGCGCACGCTCGTGGTGTTCGGCGACTACGAGGCCAAGGCCGATGTCCTCGACAAGGTGACCGTCGACTTCACCTGGGACCGCAGCGCGAACAAGATCGTTGGAGTGGTGACGGTCGTCGATGCGAAGTCCGTGCTCACCAACATCAAGTCCGAAGGCACTAATTGCCCGCCGCCGGAGCTGAAGGGCGACTACGAGCACTTTCAGAGCGTCTCGAACTCGAGCTCGCGTGAACAGATCCAGATCGTCGGCAGGCGCACCTTCCCGCAGGCGAGTGTCTCCAACTACCCGGCGAGCTGTTCGATGCGGACGGTGCTCGGCGGCATTGAAAACGTGACCCTGTTCGTGGCCGGTGCCGAACCCGAAGCGCTCGGGATGCCGATCATGCCGGGCGGTCCGATCACGATTGCCGCTGATCGAAAGAGCTTCTCGCTGAAGGGTGCCGAAAACTGGGTGTGGACGTACACGCCGACGCTGGTCGAATAGCGCGACCCGCATGACCCATCACCGCGTTATGGCCTGAGGCGAAGCGTGCCACCTTCACTCGGAGCCGGATTCATGGGCGGACCTTGCTGCCCATCCAGCCTTGCCTGCCCCGCCTGCCCGAGTTGTTTTGTGGGGTGGATGACGGGAATTGAACCCGCAGCCTCCGGTGCCACAGACCGGCGCTCTAACCCTTGAGCTACATCCACCGTGCAGACACGCGCGGCAGAGACACATCGCGCGTGGCGGGCAAACTTACAAACCCACAGTCTAGCACGTAGGGTTAGAGGGCGGGGGTGCTGGCGGCGGTCTCGGAGATCTCGGCCAACGCGCCGGCGTCGACGCGGACCCGCAGGTAGTGCACCTGGCCGTCGTTCAGTCCCTTGGCCTGATACATCAACTCGTCGGCGCGCTGGATGAGGGCGTCGGCAATGCGCCGCGCGGCCATGCGGCGCTCGGTAACGCGTCCGAGTTCCAGACAGACGACGCCGACGTCGACGCGGACCGGTTTCATCGCCAGCCGCTCGTCCTCGAGCGTCCAGTCGTAGCGTTCGACCGCGCCACGGAAGCGTTCGCCGACGGCTTTCGCCTGCAGCGCCTCGGCCAGTTCCGGAATCAGGAAGCAGAATTCGTCGCCGCCAAACCGGGCGTGCAGATCGTGACTGCGCTTCGTGGTCGGTCGTTCCTGTGCGAGCACGTCGTCCGAGCGGACCTGCTCGCGGAGAATCTGCGCGACCCGCAGGATGATCCGGTCGCCGACGGCGTGGCCGAGCGCGTCGTTGTACCACTTGAACTGGGTGATGTCGACCAGGCCGACCGCGCACCAGCGTCCGCGCTGTTCGAGCGCGAGAAACGACTCGAGCTGGTCGGTGAAGCGCGAAAAGTTCATCAACTTCGTCTTCGGATCGCGCTGCGACTTGTCGGTCAGGTCCGCGACGAGCTGTTCGAAGTATCGGGAGATCGAGCTGACCGTGGCGTCCTTCGCGTCGAGCGCGTCGGCCGCCTTGGCCATCTTGTCGGCGAAGCCGGCGGACAGCGCCTGAATGGCTTCCTGCTTGGACTCCTGCCACAGCCGCTCGTGGCGGTTGAAGACGCTGTCGAAAGCTTCGATGAGGAGCGCCTCGTCCCGCGCGGTGAGGCCGAGCTGGCGGCGCACCCAGAGTTGGAGTTCGCCGCGGGTCTGCGGCAGGGGTTGTTCCTGGGCGTGGTGCCGCTGACTGCGCATGAGGCTGGACACCGACCTACAAGTTTCATGCCCCGGACCTCGTCGAAATTTACGCCGGTTTTAGGAGATCAGGTTGTGGCTCGCGCTCGGATGTGTGGCACAGAAGTCCATTCAATTACATCCAACCACGCGTGTGGGCAGCTGAGGTTCGAATTGATGAACTTGACTACATAGCCGATTTCAGCCAGTTCATCGTCGCCGCAGCTGAATTCTTGGCCGGGGTCAGACTGCAGTCTGGCACCAGCCTGGCACCAACCTGGCACCAACCTGGCACCGACCTGGCACCTGTCTGACCCCGATTCTGAGTCAAAGGTCCTGGATCAGAAGTCGGCGGCCAGCGAGGCGCGGCGCCAGGATCCCTGACGCGATGGATGCTGCAACGCGCGCAACGTCAGCGCGGCGCCGGCAGCGACAACCGCCAGCGTCAGGAACGCCGGCGCGTACGACGCGGTGTTCTGCTTCACCGCCCCGAGGAGCGTCGGCAGCAGGAATCCGCCCACGCCGCCAATCGCCCCGACGACGCCGGTGATGCTGCCGATCTCGCGGCTGAATCGCTGCGGGACGAGTTGGAACACGACGCCGTTCCCCAGCCCCAGGCACATCATCGTCAGCACCACCACCGGTGTGGTGACCCGGAGGGCCGGGAGAGTGGCGATCGCGGCATAAGCGAAGGCGATCGCGATGAAGAGTTTCTGCAGCACTGGCGCGCCGCCGAACCGATCCGCCACGTAGCCGCCCAGAGGACGCGAAAGGCTTCCGGCCAGCGCGGCGGCGGCGGTGATCGAGCCCGCCGTGACCGGTGCGATCGCGTACTGATCGCGCAGGAAGACCGGCAGGAAGCTGCTCAACCCGACGTATCCACCGAACGTGACGCTGTAGAAGAAGCAGAACCACGCGGTGTCCGAGTGGGCGACCGCCGCCAGATACTCGCGCGGCGACTTCGCGGGTGCCCGCCGCGGCGCATCCTTCGCCAGCACGAAGAAGAGCACCAGCACGAGACCGAGCGGGATGAGCGCGAGACCGAAGACGTTCTGCCATCCCCAAACGGCGGCGATCCGCGGCGCGAGGAGATTGGCGATCACGGTTCCGCTGTTGCCGGCGGCGGCGATGCCCATCACCAGCCCCTGACGCTCGGCTGAATACCAGCGGCTCGCGAGCGGCAGCACGATCGCGAACGAGGCGCCCGCCGTGCCGAGGGTCAATCCGGTCAGGAGCAGCGTCGTCAGAGTGCTCGGTGCCAGCCACGCGAGCGATAGCGGCAGGAAGAGAAAACACAAGAGCGCGAGTCCCACGCGCCGGCCGCCGATGCGGTCGCTGAGCATGCCCAGCGGAATCCGCAAGAGCGAACCGGTCAACACCGGTAGCCCGACGACGAGACCCTTCAGCCCTGCGTCCACCGTGGTGCCGTCGAAGATGAAGGCGCCGAGCGCGCCGACAAGCACCCAGAGCATGAAGCACACGTCGAAGTGCGCGAAACAGGCGAAGAGCGTCGGCGCGTGGCCGTCGGGAACAGATTCGGAGGATGTGGTCGGCGTCGCGTTCACGATCGGGTTACTCCTGGTGAGCCATCAGCTCGAAATAGTCGGCAACCGCGCCGACCAGGGATGCGCTGTTGGGTGACGCCGGCAGGACGTCTGGGGTGACGCCGCCGGCGCGCAGCGCCGCGGCGCACACCGGTCCCACGGCGCCGACGACGATGTCTTCATTCAGACGCGCGAGCAGCTCGGTGTCCCTGCCGAATTCACGCGCGACCTGCATCAGAAAGCGGAACTGCACCTGGCTGGTGAAGAGCACGGCATCGACTTCGCAAGCGACGACCTTGTCGACCAGCTGCCGCAGCGGCCCGACATCGTCGGGCATCGCCCACTCGTAGAGGCAGACGTCTTCGACCTCCGCCCCGCGCGCGGCGAGCGCGTCGGTGAACGCGCTGTTCATTTCGCCGTAGTGGAGCAGCATCACCGGAAGCGACTGCAGGTTGACCGACTCGAGTGCTTCCAGCAGTTCCTGCGTCGTGTGCGGCTTGGCGGTGACGATTTGCGCGGTCAGTCCCTGACGCTTGAGCGCCGTCTGCGGCTTCGGCCCACGAGAGACGATCGTCAATCGGGCCATCGCGCGGCGGACGTCGGCAAGCACACCGCGCCGTTCGGCTTCGTTGAAGAGCGCGGTCGTTCCCGCACCGGTCAGCACGATGGCGATCGGAAAGCCGCCGGCGATGAGCCGATCGAGGACCGGTCCGGCATCGATGCCGGTCGGCCGCTCGCGAACCGCCGGCGCATTGACCGGCGATCCGCCGAGACGCGTGACCATCTCCGCCAGTTCGTCGCTCTGCCGGCTTTCGAGAAGGGCGACCGTGCGGCCACCTAACGTCCGCATGACACGACGGCGGTGGCTTCTACCGGTATTGCAATCTGCACGCAGTCGCCGTCAACGCGCGTGTCGTAGCGATGGACGCACGCGGGCTCGCCGGCCGGCCGTTCGACGCCGCCGGTTTCGAGGTTCACCTTCCAGGCGTGGAGCGGACAGACCACGGCGTGGCCGGCGATGATCCCGTCCGAGAGCGGACCGCCCTTGTGCGGACAGCGGTTGTCGACGGCGAAGAAGCGATCGCCGAGATTGAACACCGCGAGCTCGCGTTCGCCGATGCGCAGCGTCCGCCCCTCGCGCGGCGGCACGTCCTCCCGGGCCACGCTGATCCACTGTTCCTGACTCATACCGGCACCTTTTCGATCGACTGAATGGGAATGAACTGCGTCCGATGCAGCGGCGTTTCACCCTCGAGCCACGCGTCCTTGGCCAGCGCCTTGGACTTGTGGAGCCGATCGAGCAGCGCCTGTTTCACCGCGTCGGGTGCGTAGACCGTCTCCTTGCGGACCTTGTCGATGCCGAGCCGTTCGACGAAGTCGTAAGTGCGTTCGAGGTAGTTGCCGTGTTCGCGGTAGTACTGGAAGAACAGTTCCGAGGCTTCGAGCGCTTCCTCGGTGGTTTCGACCGTGATCAGGAGGTCGGCCTTGCGCACCGATTTGCCCGCCGCGCCGCCGACCACGACCTGCCAGCTGCCTTCGTTGCCGATGAGGCCGATGTCCTTGACCGTGGCCTCGGCGCAGTTTCTCGGGCAGCCGACGCTGCCCATCTTCACTTTGTGCGGCGTGTAGAGATGTTCGAGCCGGGTTTCGAGCTCGATGCCCGCGGCGGTTGAATCCTGGACGCCGAACCGGCAGAACTCCGTGCCGACGCAGGTCTTCACCATGCGGACGCCCTTGGTGTACGCCTGGCCGGAGGCCATGCCGAGTTCGGCCCACACCTTCGGCAGATCCTCTTTCTTGATGCCCAGCAGGTCGATGCGCTGGCTGCCGGTGACCTTCACCATCGGCACGTTGTAGCGCTCGGCGACGTCGGCAATCTTTCTCAGCTCCGCCGGCGTCGTGACGCCGCCGCGCATGCGCGGCACGACCGAGAAGGTGCCGTCCTTCTGGATATTGGCGTGGACGCGATCGTTGATGAAGCGTGCCGATCGATCCTCGTCGTGATCGCCGCACCAGATCATGTCGAGCATGTAGCTGAGCGCCGGCTTGCAGACCTCGCAGCCGCGCCCGTTGCCGTAGATGTCGAGCACGTCCTGCACCGACTTCAGCCGCTGGCTGCGGAGGATCTCGCGCAGTTCGTCCTGCGAGAACGGCACACAGCCGCACATCACCTTCTTGGTCTCTTCCTCGAAATCGGGTGCGACCGCCTTGAGCAGCGCCTGGCACAGCCCCGTGCAGCTGCCGCAGCCGGTGCTCGCGCGTGTCGATTCCTTGAGCTGGGCGAGCGTGTTGACGCCCTTGTCGTGAATCGCGTGGATGATCGCGCCCTTGGTCACGCCGACGCAGCCGCAGATCGTGGCGCTGTCGGCCATTTCGGCGATGTCGAGGCCGCCGTCGGCCGACGGCGGCGGAAACAGCAGGTACTTGCGCTGTTCGGACAGATCGGTGCCGGCGCGCAGCCACTCCATGTAGCGATGGCTGTCGCTGGTATCGCCGACCAGAATCGCGCCGACCAGCTTGCCGTCGCGGACCGTGAGCTTCTTGTAGATACCGAGCGCGCGGTCCTCGTAGCGCACCGGCTCCGACTGCTGCTCGCTCCAGTCGCCGGCCGAGAAGACCTCGACGCCCATGATCTTGAGCTTCGCGGCCTGGATCGTGCCGGCGTAGGTCGGCCCCTTGTTGCCGGTGATCGTCGCCGCCAGCACCTTGCCCTGCTCGAGGAGCGGCGCAACGAGGCCGTAGCAGATGCCGTTGTGTTCGACGCACTCGCCGATCGCGAAGATGTCGGGGTCGGTCGTCTCCATGTAGTCGTTGACGACGATGCCGCGATTCACTTTGAGGCCGGCCTTGTGCCCGAGTTCGACGTTGGGCCGGATGCCGGCGGCCACGACGACGAGGTCGGCCTCGACGATCGAGCCGTCTTCGAGCGCGATCCCTTCGGCGTGCGTGTCGCCGACGATCGCGGTCGTGCTGCGGCCGGTGAGGACGCGGATGCCGAGGTCCTCCATCTTGCCGGCGAGATAGTTGCCGCCGTTCGCGTCGAGCTGCCGTTCCATCAGCGTCGGCATCAGATGCACGACGGTCACCTGGCAGCCCTGGACCTGCAGGCCGCGCGCCGCTTCGAGGCCGAGCAGGCCGCCGCCGATGACCACGGCGCGGACGCCGGGGCCGGCGACTTCCAGCATCCGCCGTGTATCCTCGAGCGTTCTGAAGACGAACACGTTCTGGCGCTGCAGCCCCTCGATGCGCGGCATGAACGGGGAGCTGCCGGTGGCCAGCAGGAGCGTGTCGTACGGTGTGACGGCCCCGTCATCGCTCGTCACGGTCTTGCCGATCGGGTCGACGTCCGTCACGCGCGTGCCGACGTGCAGCTGGATGTTGTTCCGCTGGTACCACTCGAGCGGATTGAGGACGATTTCGTCTTCGGACCGTTCGCCGGCGAGCACCGACGACAGCAGAATCCGGTTGTAGTTGACGTGCGTTTCGTCGCCGAAGATCGTGATCGTGAACTGCGGCTGATGCTTGAGGATCTGCTCGACGCAGGCCACGCCCGCCATGCCGTTGCCGACGACTACCAATCGCTTCATCGCGTTGTCCCTTGTAATCCCGCCGTAGCCTTGGCGAAGGCGGACGCCACCGTCTTCATCGGACGCCCCCTGTGGGGTAGTGGCGCTGATGGGTTCTCGAGGCGACCGCGGCGCGCTCCACACGCACGGCGCACTGCTTGTAGTTGGGCTCGCGCGAAATCGGGTCGAAGGCGCTCTGCGTGACCCAATTGGCGTTGAATTCGGCCCAGTGAAACGGCACGAAGACCTGTCCCGGCGCCACCGTCTCGGTGACCCGGAGTTCGAGCCGGCGAATCTGGCCGCGCCGCGACGTGACATCCACGTGATCGGTCGCCTTGAGTTTCAGCGCGCGCGCGTCGCGCGGATTCATCTCGAGCCACGGATTCGGCGAGAGCCGTTCGAGGATCGCCACCTCGCCGGTCTTCGTGCGGGTGTGCCAGTGTTCGACCGTCCGCCCGGTGTTCAGGACGAACGGAAACTCGTCGTTCGGCGGCTCGGGAAACATCTCCCACTCGGTCGGGATCAAGCGCGCCTTGCCGTCCGGCGTCTGGAACACGCCGTCGGTGTAGAGGCGCCGCGATTCGGCGGGCGCCGTCTGACCTTCTGGAAACGGCCACTGAATGCCGCCGTGGGTTTCGAGCGCTTCGTAGGTGATGCCGGAGTAGTCGCACAACCGGCCCGCCGAGACGCGCTTCCATTCGGCGAACGCGTCGGCCGGCTCGGTCCATCCCGGATAGAGCTCGTCCTTGCAGCCGAGTTTTTCGGCGAGCGCGAGAAAGATCTCGAAATCGGTGCGCGCCTCGCCCGGCGGCGTGACCGCTTTGTTCACCTTGCTCACGCGGCGCTCGGAATTCGTGTAGGTGCCTTCCTTCTCGCCCCAGATCGCGGCCGGCAGCACCAGATCGGCGAGCTCGGTCGTCGGCGTGGGATGAAACCCGTCCTGGACGACGAGGAAGTCGAGCGTCTCGAGCGACTGCCGGAGCATGCCGAAATTCGGAAACGACACGATCGGGTTGGTCGCGATGATCCAGAGCGCGCGGATCTTGCCTTCGAGGGTCGCCTCGATGATGTCGGGATAGGCCAGGCCGCGCGCCGTCGGAATCCGTTCGACCGGAACCTTCCAGATTGCTGCGAGCGCTTCGCGATGGTCGGGATTGTCGAACACGCGATAGCCCGGCAGCGACGCCGTGAAGCCGGCTTCGCGCGTGCCCATGGCGTTGCACTGGCCGGTGATCGAAAACGGCGACGCGCCCGAGCGTCCAATCTGTCCGGTGATGAGCGCGAGGTTGTTGATGGCGTTGACCGTCTCGACACCCTTCGTGCTGTGGTTCACGCCCATCGTCCAGCCGATGAACGCGGCGCGGGCGTTCGCGTAGAGGAGCGCCGTCTTGTAGATCAGATCGGTTGAAAGCCCGGTGATTTCGGCGACGCGCTCGGGCGTGTACGCCAGCACCGATTCCTTGAGCGCCTCGAATCCGGTGGTGTGCTCGTCGATGTAGGCGCGATCGATCAAGTCGTGCGCGATGACGATGTGAATCAGCCCGTTGATCAGCGCCAGATCCGACCGCGGTTTCAGCGGCAGGTGCAGGTCGGCGAGCATCGCCGTCTTGGTGACGCGAGGGTCGACGACGATCAGCGTCTTGCTGCGATTGCCTTCGATCCGCTGCCACAGAATCGGATGGTTGTCGGCGATGTTGGCGCCGATCAGCAGGATCAGGTCGGCGCGGTCCATGTCGTCGTAGGTGCCGGGAGGGCCGTCGCTGCCGAACGACCGCTTGTAGCCCGACACCGCCGTCGCCATGCAGAGCGTCGTGTTGCCGTCGTAGTTGCGCGTCCCGAGTCCGAGCTGGACCAGCTTCCCGAGCGTGTAGAACTCCTCGGTGACGAGTTGCCCGGTGCTGAGCACACCCACTGACTCTGGACCGTGCGCGGCCTGGACGGCGCGGAATTTCTCCGCCATCGTCGTCAGCGCTTCGTCCCAGCTCACCTTCGTGAGACCGCGACCGATCCGGCGGTCGTAACGGGCGCCGCGGCCGGCTCCGAACGAGCGCCGCATGAGCGGGTGCGTCGCCCGCGTCGGCACATGAAGGATGTCGTGTTCCGAGAGCCCCTTGGGACACAGCGTCCCCGAATTCACCGGGTGGTCCGGATTGCCGCGGACGCTGACCGCGCGCCCGTCCTTGACGCCGATGAACATGCCGCAGCCGACCGAGCAGTACCCACACGTGGTCTGGACCCAGCGGTCGGGAATCTTGCCGGCAGCGGTGTGACCCATGATCGGATCAGACCTGTACTGGTAGCGATCCGCGCGCGTATCGAGGCCGAGCAGCCGTTTCAGCGTCACGCCGCCTCGCTTCCGAGGTAGGGCGCGGTCATGTGCTTCGGCACGGCGCTGACGAAGAACAGATATCGGCCGAGTGTTTCGCTGGCCAGGGTCGAGGCGAAGGCGATCCACAGGACGAGCGGCTGCGCGGAGTAGAGCGGCAGGGCGATGGCGCCGAGCGCCAGAAGACCGCCGCGCGTCAGCAGATGCGACGCGAACGTCGTCGAGAGCAGCGTGGCCGAGGCGCGCAGTTCCACGGTGTCCGACGCGCTCAGGCGGAAGAAGCGCAGCGCCAGCGTGACGAGCTGCGCGCCGGCGAGACTGGCCGTCGCCACCGCCAGCCAGCGCTGGTTGCCAGCTCCCACCGCCGAGATGAAACGGCCGCCCAGGGTCGCGGCGACGAGGTGAAACTGCAGAATCGTCAGCGGCGAGTTCCACGCCGGCCGCGACGGCACGAGATAGATGAACGCGCTGGCGGTGACGCCCGCCGCGCCGAGGAACACGGTGACGGCGCCAACCGTGCTGCTGCTGCGCATGCCGGTCCACAGCGCGAAGGCGTAGACGCAGGCCACCATTGAAAAGAGCCCGAAGAGCAGGACTTCGCGGCTCAGCCACGAACGTTTCCACGCCTTGATCGCGCGGTAGGCGTACGCCGGCCGCCCCAGATGCATCGTCGAGGCGGTGAGGGCGAGACCGCCGACCAGCACCGAGGTCAACGCGGCGATGTCGAGCCGCGTCGAACCGCCGAGCAGCTGCAGCAGCCAGATCACCGTGAGCGCGCCGACCGAGAGCTGCGTCAGCACGGTCATCAGCACCAGCGGCCAGTGCGGTTCGCCCGGTTCCACATGGACGAGATCCACCGGCTTCGAATTGGGCGGGAGGTCCTGCGGCAACGTCAGCCGGGTGGTCGACAGGCTGCCGTCGCCGGACGGATGGCCGGTCGTGGCGCGCGCCGCCTCGGTGGCCTTGCGCCACTCCTCGACGTTGACGATTTCCACTTGAATCGCGCCGGAGGGACACGCGGAGACGCAGGCCGGCGACTCGCCCGCGCCGAGGCGGCTGTGACAGAGGTCGCACTTACCGACGACGCCGCGCTCGGGGTTGTACTGCGGCACACCGTACGAACAGTTCCAGGTGCAGTACTGACAGCCGATGCAGGCGTCGGCGCTGTGGAGGACGATGCCGGTCGCGGTGTCCTTCGTGTAGGCGTCGACCGGGCAACCGGTCATGCACGTCGGGTTGACACAGTGATTGCAGCCCATCGAGAGATAGGCGCGTTTCGCGTTGGGATACCAGCCGCCTTCGATCTCGCCGACGCGGCGCCAGTTGATCGCCGCGGGATTCGCGTTCTGCTCGTTGCAGGCGACGACGCAGCACTTGCAGCCGATGCACTTGCCCATGTCGAAGTGAAAGCGGTACTGCTCGCCGGGGCCGGGCGCGCGCATCGGAATGCGAGCGGCGGATGGCACGACGCCGGGCCGCGGCGCCCCGGCCGGCGTCAGCATGTAGGTCGCGCCGTCTTCGCTGGCGCGCTTCAGCAGCGGCAGCAGGATGGCGCTGGACGGCGTCATCAGCTCACCGCCTGAGCGGCGTCGACATCGGGAGCGGTCTCGCGTTCGAAGTACTGCGCCAGCGCCGCAATCAACGACGGCATCGTCGGCGCACTTGGGACGACGTCGGCGGTGACGCCGGCGGTTTCGAGCGCCTTCGCGCACACCGGCCCGACGGCGCCGACGACGACCTGCTGCTTCAGGCTGAGGACCAGCCCCTCGGCCTGACTCATGGTGGCCGCCACCTCGAAGAGGTGCCGGCACTGAACGCGATTGGTGAACAGCACCGCATCGAGGCGATGGGCGATCGCGTCGCGGACGACGCTGGTGATCGGCCCGAGATCCTGCGGCAGCATCCATTCGTAGGGACAGACTTCTTTCAGCCGCGCCCCGCGCCGGCGCAGGTCGTCGGCGATCCGCTGATTGCGCTCGCCGTAGTGGACGAGCACGACCCCGCGATCCTTGACGTCCACGCATTCGAGCGCGCGAATGAGCTCGCCGGTGGTGTGGGGGCGCGCCGTGGTGATCTGTGGCCGGAGTCCGTAGCGCTTCAGTGTCGCGAGCTGCTTCGCGCCGCGGCAGGCGATGGACAGCTGGCGCAGCGCGTCGAGCGCCTCAGACAGACGGCCGCGCCGTTCGGCTTCAGCCAGCAGCGTCGCCGGACCCGCAGTGCTCAAAAAAACCGCAATGGAAAAGCGCCGATGGACGAGACCGTCCATGAACGTGTGGAAGTCGTCGTGGCACGCGACTTCGTCAACCGCCGGCGCGACGATCGGGATGCCGCCAAGGCGATGGACGAGCGCGGCGATTTCCTGGCTGTGCCGAGTTTCAAGGAGCGCGATCTTCCGTCCGTCGAGGGTCACCATGGTCTGCGCGAGACATAGCAAGCGACGTGCCCCGGACGATGAAGCGGAAACGAACGAATTTGTTGGGATTTTTGCCTGGCCGCCGCGGCGGCCGAGATTTCGGACTCAGACATTTATGTCTTGATGGCCGATCCTCTGAACAGGAATGTAGATATCGCCCGGAGCGCCGCCTCCGCGCATTTTTCCGTGTGTTTCTCGCGATTTCCGGAACGCCGCGCGCGCTCGCGACCGCCCCGCCGCCAGAGTTGTCGGTCGCGCTCTCAACGCGTCGAATCTATCTAAAGCGTGTCCTGTGAATATGTTGGCCGCGCCACGCGGATTCGCGACCGGTCGAGCGACGGCGACGGCCTCGAACTGGAGAAAACCGACAAGGGTGTCGCTCGTCAAGATTCGGGCCATTCGCGTTTTTCGCGCATCTGGCCGACACCAATCGCACAAAAGCCCCGATCGCGACCGGCGCGATCGCGACCGGGAACGTGACTTGCTCTTGCGTCTCGCAATTCCGAATCACTGATTGATTCGCGTCGCCGTGAGACGCGACTCGAAGAAGAGGAGTGTGCTCATGACGGGAAGGGTGTCGAAACGTGGCGTGCGAACGCCCGCAATGATCACCATCGCGTGGCTTGGCGTGGCGGCTGGCGCGGTCGCGCAGCAGACGACGCCTGCGAACAACGCGTCGACGACCGCGACGACGGCTGCGACGTCGGCGAACGCCGCGAGCAGCGCGTCGGCGACGCCGACTGCGCAAGCGACCACGCCGGGCGTGCAGACGCCGGCGCCGCGGCCGCCGTTTCCCAATCGCGCGAACGAACTGATGCCGCGCTGGCTGCGCATCCGCGGCGAATTCCGCGAACGCTTCGAAGGGTTCCAGGGCTCCGGCTTCGTCACCGATCGCGACGATACCTACTACCTGAGTCGATTCCGGTTCAACGTCACCGCGTCGCCGAATCAGCAGCTGTCATTCCAGGTCCAGGCGCAGGACGCGCGCGTCGGCCTCAAGGAGGTTGGCGTCACCGACGCGGCGCCGTTCTTCGGCGCCTTCGACCTGCGGACGGCGTTTGCGGACATTGGCGCCGCGACCGGCCCGGTGACGGTTCGCGCCGGACGGCAGGAACTGGTCTACGGCGATCAGCGCCTGGTCGGACATGTCAGTTGGCTGAACACCGCCCGGACCTTCGACGCCGTCAAGGCGACCCTTCGCAGCAAGCCGTTCACGCTTGATGTCTTCGCGGCGTCGGTCGTGCGGATTCAAGCCGATGAGTTCGACAAGAGTGGCAACGGCAACCGGTTCTACGGCGCGTATGGATTCGCGCCGACGCTCATTCCTCAGAGCGTCGTCGAGCCGTTCTTCTTCGTCCGGGGCGACGAAAACATCGCCGCCGAATCGGGCGGCACGGCGGACCTCCAGTCGGAAACGATGGGCGCGCGCTGGGTCGGCAAGTTGCCGGCGCGTCTGGACTACAACATCGAGATGGCGCTGCAGCGCGGGTCGGTGGGCGCCGATTCCATCAACGCCTGGGCCGGTCACTGGCAGATTCGGGAGAGCTACCCTGGGCCGCAGGCCGTCAAGCTCACCGCGGAGTTCAACGTCGCGTCCGGCGACGCCAATCCGACCGACGGCGTCCGCGGGACCTTCGACCAGCTGTACCCCACTCCCCACGACAAGTACGGCCTGGCCGACCAGGTCGCGTGGAAGAACATCAAGCACGTGCGCGCCGGGATTGAACTGGTGCCGGCGAAGAAGTGGACGCTCAGCGCCAACTATCACTCGTTCTGGCTGATGGAGTCGCGTGATGCGCTCTACGCCGCCGGCGGCGCGGTGTCCGCTCGCGTCCTGACCGGCGCCGCCTCGACCCACGTCGGCCAGGAGCTCGACGCGCAGGTGACGCGGCCGATCACCAATCAGCTGCAGATCGCGGCCGGCATCGCGCACATCTTTTCAGGCGCGTTTCTGCGCGAAGCGACGCCCGGTGCGTCGTTCACGCTGCCCTACGTGATGGCGACCTACGTGTTTCTGGCGGACCGGTAGGGCTGGAAGGGCAGGAAGGGCAGGAAGGGCGGGCGGGGCAGGTGGGGCAGGCAAGAACAAATGTTGAGGGGTCGGACACCGGAACGATCACCGGGTGTCTGAGCCCTGCCCAGTGTTGGGACCAGGTGCTTGACCCCTGCGAAATGTTCAAAACAACCGGTCACAGGAGCGGTGATGACAAGTAAATCGCGACGCAAGTTTCTAAAGACAGCCGGCACGACCGCCGCCGCGCTGCTGGCCGGAGTTCCGAAAGGGTGGGCCGGCGGTGCCTATGCCGACGACTCGCCGGAGACGGCCACTATTCGCTTCGGCATGATCGCGCTGACCGACTGCGCGCCGATTGTCATGGCGCACGAACTCGGCTTCTTCAAGAAGTTCGGCATCAACTCCGTGGTCTCGAAGGAAGCGTCGTGGGCGGTCATTCGCGACAAGCTCTCCCTCGGCGAGAACCAGGCGACGCACATGCTGATCGGCATGCCGCTCGCCTCGACGATGGGGCTCGCGGGCTCGCCAGTGAAGCCGATGGTGATCCCGTGGCTGCTCAATCGCAACGGCCAGGCGATCTCACTCAACAACAAGCTGAAGCAGGCCGGGGTCAAGGATCCCAAGGCGCTGAAGCCCTTCGTCGACAAGGCCAAGGCGGCCGGCGACCCGATGTCGTTCGCGATGACGTTTCCGCCCGGGACGCACGCCATGTGGATGCGCTACTGGCTGGCGTCAGGCGGCATCCATCCCGACAAGGACGTGAGCCTCATCACGATCCCGCCCGCCCAGATGATCGCCAACATGAAGGTCGACAAGATGGACGGCTTCTGCGTCGGCGAGCCGTGGAACAACCGCGCCATCGTCGACGGCATCGGGTTCACCGCGACGACAACCCAGGCGATGTGGAAGGACCACCCGGAAAAGACCTGTGCGTTCACCGAAGAGTTCGCGATCAAGAATCCCAAGACCGTGAAGGCCATTTTGAAGGGCCTCCATCTGGCTAGCGAACATCTCGACAAACTGGACAACCGCAGGGCTGCGGCCGAAGTCATTTCGCGTCCGACCTACATCAATTGTCCGCCGGAGATCATTCTCGAGCGGCTGCTCGGCAAGTACAACTTCGGCGACGGGCGCACGCTGCAGGATCCGAACTACATGATCTTCTTCGATCGCCAGTGCAACTATCCGGACCCAGCGTATGCCGTGTGGTTCCTCACCCAGTTCCGCCGCTGGGGCATGACCAAGGGCGCGCCCGACTACGCGGGCGTCTCGAAGCGGGTGATGCGGCCGGATATCTACCTCGAGGCGATGAAGGAACTCGGCGTCACCGTCAAGCCAACGCCGATCACGAAGCTGACGCTCGCCGACAGCACGCTCGATCTCGCCGCGCCGGACAAGTATGCGACCTCGTTTCCCGTCCACAGCCTTTCCTCATAGGAGCGATCACGTGATCAAGCGCGCGTTGGGCGTTTTGTCTCCGCTCGTCGGCATTGTGCTGGTCCTGGGAGTGTGGACCGCGGTCAGTCAGCGGGTGCCGGACTTGCCGTCGCCCTCGAAAACATGGGAGGAAAGCAAGCTCTATGTGCTGCAACCGTTCGAGAAACGCGGCGAAATGGATCAGGGGATCGCGCTGCTCGCCTACTACAGCTTGATACGGGTGGCGCGTGGGTTCGCGCTCGGAATTGCGATCGGCACGCCGCTCGGGTTTCTGCTCGGCGTGTCGAAGACGGTCACCCGCATGCTGGATCCGGTGATTCAGATCATGCGGCCGATCTCGCCGCTCGCGTGGCTGCCGCTCGGACTCATCCTGTTCCAGAAGTCCGAACCGGCGGCGCTCTTTGCCATCGCGGTGTGCTCGATGTGGCCGACGGTCATCAACACGATGGCCGGCGTCCGCGCGATTCCGCAGGACTACTGGAACGTCGCCAAGGTCCTGCGGCTCTCGCCGGTCACGACGTTCACCAAGATTGTCGTGCCGGCGACCTTGCCGTACATGTTCACCGGCTATCGGCTCAGCCTCGGCATCGCCTGGCTGGTGATCGTCGCAAGCGAGATGCTGACCGGCACTCCGGGCGTCGGCGGCTTTCTGTGGCAGGAGTACAACAGTCTGATCTACGCGCACATCCTGCTCGCGATCGTGACGATCGGAATCATCGGGTTTGTCCTCGATCGGCTGATGGGGCTGGCCGAAGCGCGGTTGAGGACGATCTGACGTGGCGTTCCTCGAGGTCAACGGCGTTTCCAAGTCGTTCGCAGGAACCAAAGGCGTCCGGCATGTGCTCGAACGCGTCTCGCTGACGGTCGATCGGGGCGAGTTCGTGGCAATTGTCGGGGCGATGGGCTCCGGCAAATCGACGCTGCTCAGCCTGCTGGCGGGGCTGTTGCAGCCCGATCAGGGTTCGATCGCGGTCGACGGCGCACCCGTGGACGGGATTCGTCGCGACGCGGCGCTGGTGTTTCAGAACTATTCGCTCCTGCCGTGGTTTTCCGCGCTCGAAAACGTGCGGCTGGCCGTGGAAGCGGCCTTTCCGAAAGAGAGCAGGACCGAACAGCGCGCGCGGGCGACCCGCGTCCTCGAACTCGTCGGTCTCGGCAACGCGCTGCATCGCCGTCCCAGTCAACTCTCGGGCGGCATGCGGCAACGCGTCGCCATTGCGCGGGCGTTCGCGACCGAGCCCAAGGTGCTGTTTCTCGACGAGCCGTTCGGCGCGCTCGACGCCTTGACCCGGGAGACGCTGCAGCAGGAGCTGGTGAAGTTGTGCGCGGCGTCTGGCGGCGATGTGACCACCGTGATGATCACGAACAGCGTCGAGGAGGCGATCCTCCTGGCCGATCGGATCGTCCCGCTCTCACGCGGCCCGCGGGCGACGCTGGGCGCGTCGATTCCCGTGCCGCTGGCGCGGCCGCGGACGTCAGCCGCGCTGCTGCACGACCCCGACGCGCTGCGCGTCCGCTCGACGATCATCGAAGCGCTGACCGGCGGTGCCGTGCCGTCCGGCGGAAGCCGGCGTTCCGCCGGATCGCCGGCCGCGGCCAAGGGCGGCGCGACCGATCCCGGCATGCTGGGACTGCTTCAGGTCGGAGGCGAACCATGAGTGTTCCGCTCGAATTGACCAGCCTCACCAAGGTCTTTCAGACGCCGACCGGTCCGTTCGTCGCGGTCAAGGATGTCAACGCCGAGATCGCGGACAACGAGGTCGTCTGCATCCTCGGCCACTCGGGCTGCGGGAAGTCCACGGTGCTGTCGATGATTGCCGGACTCGAGCGGGCGACGCTCGGCGGCGTCGTGATCGACGGCAAGGAAGTCCGCGAGCCCGGTTTCGAGCGCGCGGTCGTGTTCCAGGCGCCGTGCCTCCTGCCGTGGCTCACGGCCCGTCAAAACGTGGAACTCGCGCTCGGACGCGTCGGGCGCGGACGGGCCGGCGATCGCCGGGCCATCGCGGACAAATATCTGGCGCTCGTCGGCGTGGAGGACGCGGCCGACCAGTTGCCGGCCGCGATGTCGCTCGGCACGCAGCAGTGCGTGTCGCTGGCCCGCGCGCTGTCGATCGAGCCGCGGTTCCTGCTGCTCGACGAGCCGTTCTCGCAGCTCGATTCGCTGACCCGGTTCGATTCGCAGGACGTGCTGCTACGGGTCTGGGAAGAGTCACGCCGGGTGGTGGTGATGGTGACCCACGACGTCGACGAAGCGCTGTATCTGGCCGATCGGCTGATTCTGATGACCGACGGCCCGGCCGCCACCGTGGGCGAAATCCTGCCGATCCCGTTTCCCCGCCCGCGCCGCCGCGCCGACGTCCTCGAACATCCGGAGTACTACCCCACCCGCGCCCGGGTCATCGACTTCCTGGAGCATCACGCGCACCAGTCTCGATCTTCTGCGCTCGATTCCATTCTGGCTCGCAACTAGGTTCGACAGGTTCGACAGGTTCGACGGGTTCGAAAGGTTCGAGGGGTTCAAGGTTCTGGACCCGCGAATCTCGAACCTCTCGAACCCAGAACCCATCGAACGTCTCGAACCCATCGAACCTCTCGAACCCATCGAACCTTTCGAACCCCTGCCTGGGCGTATACAATGTGGCGCCATCTTCAAGGTCAGGCTGGGAGGACAGGAATGATGAAAACGGCACGGCGCTGGGCTGTACGGATCAGCCCGCTGGCGCTCTTGCTCGTGTGGATGTCGGCACCGTCCACGGGACAGCGGCAGACATACGGCACGCAGAACGGCGAGTGGCAGACCTACGGCGGCGATCTCAAGAGCACCCGCTACTCGGCGCTCGACCAGGTCAACGCGACCAACTTCAACAAGCTCGAGGTCGCGTGGCGGTTCAAGACCGACCATCTCGGGCCCCGGCCGGAATTCCAGCTGCAGACGACGCCGCTGATGATCAAAGGCGTGGTCTACTTCACCGCCGGCACGCGCCGCGCGGTGGTGGCGCTCGACGCAGCGACCGGCGAGATGCTGTGGATGCACAGCATGAACGAAGGCAAGCGCGGCGAGTCCGCGCCGCGCCAGCTCTCCGGCCGCGGTGTGTCCTACTGGACCGACGGCCGCGAAGAGCGGATCGTCTACGTCACGCCGGGCTACCAGATGGTCGCGCTCGACGCCAAGACGGGTGAAACCATCAAGACCTTCGGCAAGAACGGCGTCGTCGATCTCAAGCTCGAAGACGATCAGGAAATGGACCTCGTCACCGGTGAGGTCGGCCTGCACTCGGCGCCGATCATCTCGAACGACGTGATTGTCGTCGGCGCTGCGCACCTTGCCGGCGGCGTGCCCAAGAGCAAGACCAATCAGAAAGGCTACATCCGCGGCTACGACGCCAAGACCGGCAAGCGGATGTGGATTTTCCACACCATCCCGCGGCCGGGCGAGTTCGGCAACGACACCTGGGAGAAGGACTCCTGGGCCTACACCGGCAACGCCGGGTCGTGGGCGCAGATGAGCGCCGACGATGAACTCGGGCTCGTCTACGTGCCGGTCGAACTGCCGACCGGCGACTACTACGGCGGTCATCGTCCCGGCAACGGACTGTTCGGCGAAAGTCTCGTGGCGCTCGACATCAAGACCGGACGCCGCAAGTGGCACTACCAGCTGGTGCACCACGGCATCTGGGACTACGACATTCCCAGCGCGCCGATTCTCGCGGACCTGAATGTCGGCGGCCGGATGATCAAGGCGGTCGCGCAGCCGACCAAGCAGGGCTGGGTCTACGTGTTCGATCGCGTCACCGGCCAGCCGGTGTGGCCGATCGAAGAGCGTCCGGTTGAAAAGGGCACCGTGCCGGGTGAGTGGTACTCGCCGACGCAGCCGTTCGTGACCAAGCCGCCGGCGTTCGATCGCCAGGGCGTCACCGAAGCTGATCTCATCGACTTCACGCCGGAACTGAACGCCGAAGCCAAGCGCATCGCCGCGAACTACAAGATGGGTCCGCTCTTCACGCCGCCGCCGGTCAGCACCTGGCCGTCACCGCTCGGCGTGCTGATCTCGCCCGTCGTTACCGGCGGCGCGAACTGGCAGGGTGGCGCGCTCGATCCGGCCAACAACTTCTTCTACATCTTCTCGAACTCCGGCGGCGGAGCGCTGGGACTCGTGAAGTCTGACGGCACGCGTTCGGACATGGACTACCACCAGGGCACCGCGCGCAATCCGAACGCGGCGGCTCCGGCCGGCCGCGGCGGCGCCGGCGGTCGCGGCGCGGCACCGGCCGGTGCTGGTGCGGCTCCCGCGGGCGG
>CAZOAZ010000041.1:0-62470 GCA_964577955.1 uncultured Bifidobacterium sp.
GCCGCAGGGCGTGTTCGAGATGAAGTACTTCTTCCACAGCGGCATCAGCAGCTCGTACGGCGAGAGCGTGTCGTCGGTGACGATCAAGCAGCGGATCCGCAAGATCATCGAGAACGAGGATCCACGCAAGCCGCTCAGCGACTCGAAGATCGTCAGCATCCTGCAGCGCGAGGGGCTCGAGCTGGCGCGCCGGACCATCGCCAAGTACCGCGAAGAACTGAAGATTCCGACGTCGAACCAGCGGAAGATCCTCTATTAGCGGCGCGGCGTCCCTTCATGCGACTCGAGCTCACCGGCCGACACGTCGACATCACGGCGGCCATCAAGCGCACCGTCGACAGCAAACTGACGAAACTCGAACGGCTGATGGGAGAGGCCGCCCAGTCGGCGCACGTCGTGCTCTCGCGGGAAAAGACCTTCAACCGCGTCGAAGTCACCGTGCATCTACGCGATGAGAAGTTCCTGCACGGCATCGGGGAAGGTGCGAACTGGCTGACGCCGCTCACGCAGGCCGTCGACCGCGTCGCCAGGCAGGGGCGCACGACCAAAGGGAAGTACCAGGCACGGAAACGCCGCCGTGGGCTGCCGAAGGCGCCGCTCGCTGACGTTCTGCCGACAGGGCGTCGGCGGTCCGTCCAGTCAAAGGCCGATTCGAAGCGTCGCCGCCGGGACTAACGCCCCTTCACGATGGCCCAGAGCAACCCCGTCACGGTTGGTTCGCTGCTGCGCAGCCGCCCCGAGACGCTCGGGCTCCCGCTCGAACTGCTGGCGGGCGCCGATGGCCTCGAACGGCCAATCACCAGCCCGCACGTGCAGAAGACCGGTCTGGCCCTGGCCGGCTTCCACGAATACCTGAAACCCGGCCGGGTCCTGATTTTCGGTGAGAGCGAGATCCGGTTCCTCGAGAGCCTCGAGGCCTCGGCGCGAAGCCACGCGCTGCACCTGGCGCTGGGCGTCGACTTCCCGTGCATCCTCATCACCGGCGGCTGGACGCCGCCTCCCGAGCTCCTGTTCGAGGCCGAGTGGGCGCACCGCCCGGTGCTCCAGACGGCGATTACCACGCCGCTGGCCATCGCCAAGTTGTCGGCGCTCCTCGAAGACAGCCTGGCCGAGCGCACGGTCCTCCATGCCGTGCTGTTGGACGTGCTCGGCCTGGGCGTGCTGATCACGGGCGACAGCGGCATCGGCAAGAGCGAGAGTGCCCTGGATCTGATCGTGCGCGGGCACCGGCTGGTGGCAGACGATACCGTGGAAGTGCGGCGGCGCTCCGAGACGATTCTGATCGGCACGTCGCCCGAGCTGACGCGGCATCACATGGAACTACGCGGCCTGGGTATCATCAACATCAAGGAACTGTTCGGCATCGCCTCGACGCGCTCGGCGAAGCGCGTTGAACTGGTCGTGCAGCTGGAACGCTGGGACCCGGAACGCGAGTACGAGCGGCTGGGGTTGGACGAGCACTTCTTCGACATTCTGGGCTTGCCGGTGCCGTTCATTCGCATGCCTGTGGCGCCGGGACGTAACATCGCCATCCTGGTCGAAGTCGCGGCACGCAACCAGCTGCTGAAGAGCCGCGGCCATCACGCGGCGCGCGAGCTCAGCATCCGTCTCGAGGAGCAGCTGCGCCGATCGGCGGTGGCCGCGAGCGGAACCGATCTCGACGACGAGGACGAAGGGGACGGGCGATGAAACGGCGGCCGCGCGCAGGGTTCGACACGAAGCTGCCCGAGTCGGCGTCGAGCCGCTCGTTCGTGATTCTCACCGGCCTGTCCGGTTCGGGCAAATCGCAGGCGATGCGCGCGCTCGAAGACCTCGGCTATTTCTGCGTCGACAACCTGCCCACGACGCTGATTCCGACACTCGCGACGCTGGCGGTCCGTTCGGGCGAATTCAGCAAGGTCGCGATCATCGTCGATGTCCGCGAACGGAATCTGCTCTCGTCGTTTCCGCGGGTCTTCCGCCGGCTGCGCAAGATGCCGCGGCTCAACCCGTTCCTGATCTTCCTGGAGGCAAGCAACGCGACGCTGGTGCGGCGCTTCAGCGAAACGCGGCGGCCGCATCCGCTGGCGCCGAACCGCTCGGTGAGCGAAGGGTTGCGCGAGGAGCGCAACCGCCTGAGCCCGATTCGCGAACTGGCCGACGAGATCCTCGACACCTCGGACATGACCGTCCACGAACTGCGGCGGTTTTTCCTGAGCCTCTCGCGCGACAAGTCGCGAGCCAGCCTGGTGGTCACGCTGCTCAGTTTCGGGTTCAAACACGGCGTGCCGCTCGACGCCGATCTCATGTTCGACGTGCGGCCGCTGCCGAATCCGCATTTCGTGCGGACGCTGCGGCGGCGGACCGGCCGCGATCGCGCGGTCGTCGTCTTCATGGAAAAGGATCCGGCGACGCGGGCGTTCATGGACCGGCTCGAGCAGTATCTGGCCTTCGTCCTGCCGTACTACGTCGCGGAGGGGAAGAGCTACCTGACGATTGCCATCGGCTGCACCGGCGGGCGCCATCGCTCGGTGATGATCGCCGAACGGCTGCAGAAGGCGCTCGCCCGAGTCGCCGACACCGCGGTGCGCGTCCGGCACCGCGACATCGCCCGGGTGGCGGCATGATCGGGGTTGTCGTCGTCACGCACGGGCAGCTCGCGAACGAGCTGCTCAACGCCGCGGAGATGATCGTCGGGGATCTGCCGCGGTTCATGGCGGTGTCGATCGGCTGGCACGAGGACGTCAACGATGCCCGCGCCGACATCGCCCAGGCGATCGAGCGCGTGAAGGGCGACAAGGGCGTGCTGATCCTCACCGACATGTTCGGCGGGACGCCCTCGAACCTGGGCATGACGTTTCTCGAAACCGATCAGATCGAAGTCATTACCGGCGTCAACCTGCCGATGCTGATCAAGCTGGCATCGCTCAGCAGCTCGCTCGATCTGCTGACGGTTGCGCGCGAGATGCGGGATCAGGGGCGGAGCGCGATCTGGGTGGCCTCGGATCTCCTGCGTGGTGACAAGGGCTAGTGACCACCCGCGACGTCACCGTCGTCAATGCGCTCGGCATTCACGCGCGCGCCGCCGCGAAATTCGTGCATCTCGCGAACCGCTTTACGGCGCGGATCCGCGTCGCCCGCCAGGGGCGCGAGATCGACGGCAAGAGCATCATGGGGCTGTTGCTGCTCGCCGCGGCGCGCGGCGCGGCGATCCGTATCTCGGCTGACGGCGACGACGAGCAGGAAGCGATCGCCGCGCTCGTCGCGCTGGTCGAGAGCGGGTTCGGAGAATCGTGATGAAGCGGCTCCCCGGCATCGGTGTGTCGCCCGGCCTCGTGTCGGGACGAGCCGTGATCCTGATCCAGCGGGCGCAAGTGCTGCGCTACCGGATCGCGCCGGCGCGGATCGAACACGAGCTGTCGCGCCTCGAACAGGGGCGGCAGCGCTCGCGGCAGCAGCTGCACGACATCAAGGCACGCGTCGCGCGCCGCCGGGGGCCGGAGCTGGCGGCGCTCTTCGACGCGCAGATCCTGATGCTCGACGACCCGATGCTGGTGCCGCGGGCCCAGACGCTGGTCCGCGAGGAGCTGGTCAACGCCGAGTGGGCGGTGCAGCAGGTCTTCGACGAATTCAGCGCGGTCTTCGACGAAGTCGCGGATCCCTACTTGCGCGAGCGCAAGGGCGATGTCGCCGATCTCGTCGGACGGCTGAAGATGAATCTGCGGCACGGCGTGTCGACGCCGCGCGATCTCCTGCAGGCGATCGAGGACGCATCGATTCTCATTGCCGATGAGCTGACGCCGTCGTTGGCGGCGCAGGTGGACTGGACCCGCGTGCGCGGCTTCGCCACCGACGCCGGCAGCCGGACCTATCACACGGCCATCCTAGCCCGATCGCTGGAAGTGCCGGCGGTGGTCGGCCTGCACAATGCCAGCACTCTGGTGCAGCCCGGGCAGATCGTCATCATCGACGGTTCGGCGAACGAGCTGATCGTCGATCCCACGCGGGAGCTGCTGGCGGAAGTCGAGCATCAGGCCGAGCGGCGGCGCACCACGCCGCAGGGCAGCGAGAACGAGGGCGGCGGGCGGTCGAAGCCGGCGGCCACCGCCGATGGACTGCGTGTCCGCCTCGACGCCAATATCGAATTCCCCGAGGACCTGGCGATCGCGCGCTATGTCGGCGCCGAAGGGATCGGGCTCTATCGCTCCGAGTTCCTGCTCACGCGCACGCGCGGGACGCCGAGCGAAGACCAGCAGTACGAGGTCTATCGCGGGATGCTCGAGGGGATGGCGCCGGCACCGGTCACGATCCGCACGTTCGATGTCGACGAGGATCAGCTCGCGCTGCGCTCAGCGGATCCGACGCTCGCCGGAAGCTGGATCGCCGAGGAAGAGCGGGGCAGCCGGCAGGGACTGCGCGGGTTGCGTCTGAGTCTGACGCGGCCGGAACTGTTTCGCACGCAGCTGCGCGCGCTGCTCCGCGCGTCGCGTCACGGTTCGCTGCGGATCATGTTTCCGTTCGTGTCCGGCGTCGAGCAGCTGCGCGAGGCGCGGCGGATGATCGCGGCGGCAACCGCCGACCTGGCGGCGCGCGGCGAGCACGTGGGGCCGGTCCCGGTCGGCGTGATGATTGAAATCCCCGCGGCCGCCTACACGGCGGATCTGCTCGCGCGCGAAGTCGACTTCTTCACCATTGGCACCAACGATCTGATTCAGTACTGCCTGGCCGTCGATCGCGCCGACGAGCGCGTGTCGCGGCTCTATGCGCCGCTGCACCCGGCGATTCTGCGGGTGATCCTCATGGTGCGGCGGGCCGCGGCGCGGCAGCGGATTCCCGTGTCGCTCTGCGGCGAGATGGCGTCGGACCCGGCGATCCTGACGCTCCTCGTCGGGCTCGGCCTGACCGAATTCAGCATGACCCCTGGAGCGATCGGCGTCGCGAGACAGGTGTTGTCCGAAGTCCGGAGCGACGAACTCCGCACGCTGGCCCGCCGCGTCATGCGACTTCCGACGATCGACGAAATAGAAGCGGTGCTCCTCGAAGCGCTGGGGAAATACAGCGTCAGGTAGAGGCTTGATTTCAGGATTTCAGGATTTCAGGATTTCAGGAATTTAGGATTTGGAGTTGCGTGCCTCAGGTCCAAAAATCCTTAAATCCCAAAATCCTTAAATCCTGAAATTCAATCGTTAGAACGGGATATCGTCGTCGCTGAGCGGTTCGGCGATGTCGTGGGCCGGGGCGTGGCTGCTGCTGCCCATCGCGTCGCCGCCGCTGCGGTCGATCGACTGATTGCGGCCACCGCCACCGCCCCCGAGCAGGACGACGCGGTCGCAGCGCACCTTGGTGCTCTTGCGTTTCTGGCCTTCCTTGTCGGTGTACTCGTCGGTCTGCAGCCGGCCTTCGACGTAGACCTGCTTGCCCTTGACCAGATATTCGGAAAGCGTCTCGGCCTGCTTGCCCCACAGGTCGATGTTGTGCCACTCGGTGCGTTCCTGACGCTGCCCCGATTTGTCGTTCCACATCTCCGTTGTCGCGATGCTGAACTTGGCGACGGCCGCGCCGCCCGGCGTGTAGCGCAGTTCAGCATCCCGGCCGAGATTACCGACCAGAATGACCTTGTTCACACTGCCCATGTCGAATCCTCAAAGAAAGCGAGCGTTAGCGTTTTGGCAGCGAGGTCAGGTTCTGTTGCGCCATGGTCGCTGGGACGGAGTTGGGGAAGGTCTTGATCACGTATTCGAACGCCTGACGCGCCTTGTCGTTTTCCTTCATCGTCTTGTACGACTGGCCCATCTTGACATAGGCGTCGGCCACGTACGTGCTGCGGCTGTAGTTGGTGATCAGACCATTGAAAGCGTCGACGGCGTTCGGATACTTGCCCTGCTGAAAGTACGACATCCCCGTATAGAACTGGGCGTAGTCGGCCTGAGGCGACTGCGGGAACTTCTTGATGTACTCCTCGAACCCCATGATCGCGAGGTCGTACTGACCGCCGTAGTAGTCAGCCTGTGCGCCGTCGAGGAGGCGTTGCGGCGATCCGCCGACGCCGACCGGTGGGGCAGGGGCGGCCGCCGAGTCTGGCGAGGTCAACGAGGCGCTGTCGGGTTCGGACGCGCCAAAGCCTGACGGCCGCGGCTGGTTGAGCGCCGCCACCGACTGGCGAAGCGCATCGAGTTCCTGGGTGAGCGAGCCGACGCGGACGCTGTTGTCGTCGACCTTCTCGCGAAGGATGCGCAGGTCGCTGGCGGCATTGTCGATGACCAATTTCTGGTCGGCGAAGGATTTGCGGTTGGCGTTGGTCTGCTCGTCGAGCCGCTGGTTGACCGCCTTGATCGCTTCGGTGAGCGACTGGCTCAGCGCACCCACCAGATTCTGCAGCTGCTGCGCCTGCTCCTGCAGGATGCGCAGGTCCGCCATCATCTGACGCTGTTCTTTGTCGGCGGCCAGAGCCGGCGCAGCCGCCGTGAGCGCGAACGACAGGAAAAGGGCGACGCTGATTGTTCTCTTCATGAGCTCACTTTGCCGTGACCACGAAATGCGCACGGCGGTTCTTCGCAAACGCCGATTCATCGTGGCCCGGATCGAACGGAAATTCCTTCCCATAACTCACCGTGCGGATCCGCTCGCTCGGCAGTCCGAGCGAGACCAGGTACGCACGGGCGGCTAATGCACGACGCTCGCCAAGGGCCAGATTGTACTCGGCCGTCCCCCGTTCGTCGCAATGCCCTTCAATCGTAATCGTCCACGAGCTGTACTGTTTGAGGATCCCGGAATTCGCGCCCAGGATCTGCTGGGCCTCGGTCGACAATTCCGAGCTGTCGAGTTCGAAGAAGACCGGTTTGAGCGGTGAGTTCCGGTTGATCTCGTCGAGCGACGAGGACGTGACGCTCTCGTCGCGCAGCGGCTCGGGCGGAACAACCACCGGTTCGTTAACAGGTTGGGGCGGTGTGGGCCGCGCGTTGGCGGCGCTGGTGCCGCCGGCTCCCGAGCCGCCGGCCAGCGTGCCCGGATTCGAGGGCGCTGGCGGTGTCGGCCGGGCGACAGGAGGGTTCTTGCCGCCGCAGGCGAACGACCATCCCGCCGCGCAAAGCACTCCCACTAAGAGCCACTGTGAAGTCCTGCGATCTCGTACGGTCATCGCGCCCCCGTTTCCGTCGCTTCGTGCGCCGGTGATCATCGTCATCTATCGCGACCAGTTGGGTTGGTAGTTCGCACCCGTCCGGGTCAGTTGTTTCAGGTCTCGGCCGTCGCGGGCCATCGTGAAAATCTGTGTCTTGCCGGCGCGGGTCGAGCTGAACGCCATGTGGCGGCCGTTCGGCGCAAACGCCGGACTCTCGTTGGAGCCTTCGCCAAACGTCAATTGCCGCACTTGTCCGCTCGCCAACTCCAGCACCTTGATGTCGAAGCCCGGGCCGGTGCGCGCCGCAAAGGCGATCTCGTTGTAGGGCGCGGGCGACCAGGTGGCCCGGTCGGCGTACGACTCGCGCGTCACCTGGCGCAACCCGAGTCCGTCGACGCCGACCACATACACCTGCGGGGTGCCCGTGCGATCCGATGTAAAGGCGATCTGTGTGCCGGAGGGCGCCCAGGTCGGCGTGGTGTCAGCGCCGGGATGATTGGTGATCCGCTGAACGTTCGACCCGTCGCGGTTGGCGACGTAGATTTCAAAGTTCCCGTCGCGGCTCGACGCGAACGCGATCCGGGTGCCGTCCGGCGACCAGGCCGGAAGCATGTTCTGTCCCGGCGGCCTCGTGAGCTCCTCGAGCGTGCCCTGGTAGAGATTCGAGACGAAGATCTGCGGCTGCCCGCGCCGGTACGACGTGTACGCAATCGAGCGCGCATCGGGCGACCAGCTCGAATTGATGTTGAGCGACTTCTGTGTCGTCAGACGGCGCGGATTCTCGCCGTCATAATCCATCACGTAGATTTCCTTGACCCCGCGGGCTTCCACCGTGCCGGTCATGCGCTCGCCGTCGCGGTCGGAATTGAAGGTGAGTTTGGTGCGGGCCACGCCGCGCAGCGCGCGCTGCTGTTCGTGGAGTTCGTCGGCGATCTGGTGGGCGAAGAGCCGCCGGCTGGCGATCGCGCCCGTGTACTCGCGCGGAAAGACCGCCTGGCGCGAACGGACATTGAACAACTTGACCTCGACGCGAATGCCGGTCGGCGTCTTCTGCACGGAACCGATCAGGACGCCGTCGGCGTTGACTTCGCGCCAGCGATCGAGCGGGACGTCGTTCACGGATGTCGCCGGCGGAATCGTCGCGACGATGTCGCGCGGCATCTGCGCGAACTCGTGTTCGAAGTCGAGATCGTTGCGCAGGACCTGGGTGATGGTCTGCGCCGCCTCCAGCGTTTCGGCGTCGGCCGAGAGCGCGAGGAAGTCGGGAATCGCCAGCCGGGGCGGACCGGCGCCCTGGTCGCTGGTGATGGTGGTGCTGACGTCGCCCGGTTGCTGCGGCACGGGCGGCTGCTGGGCGTCCACCGCGGACATCAGCACCGCAGCCGCGGCGCCGAGCCCCGCCGCGAAGAGCGCCGCGCGGCCAGGGGTATGGAGAGAGAGACGGAATGTCATCATCGTTTGTAATCGAAATGGAGGTGCACGCCGAGCGTCGGATTCGGATAGGCGGGTGGCAGCGGCGGCAGTTGACGCGTGCCCACGACGGCACGCAGCGCGTTGATGTCGAGCGCGGCGTAGCCGGTCTTCTGCTCGAGTTCGGCGCCGGTGATCGTGCCGTCGCGCGCGATGCTGAATTTGACGATCGCCAGCCCGTTGATTTCGGCGCGGGCGTCCCAGTTGGTGCGAATCCGCTCGACCATCAGGGCCAGATAGTCGGGACAGCAGAAGTCGGCCACGTCGAGCGTCGAGCCACTGCCCGTGCCGCCGCTCGTTGACAGGCCAAAGCCCTGCCCGCGCGCGCCGGTTTCGACGACGGCCGAGCCTTCGCGAACCTCGGGACCCTTGGTCAACGTTCGGCCGCGAGCGTCCTCGGGGGCGTTCTTCACCTCAGGCCGCGGCGGAGTCGGCCGCACAGGCTTCGGGGGCGGCGCGGCCTTGGTCGGGATCGGTACTGTTTCTTCAGGCGTGTTCGCCGCCGGCGGACGCACCGGCTCGGGACGCTTCGGCGGTTCGGGCGGCGTCTCGGCCTGCACGGGTCGGCCGCCGATCGATGACATCCCGCCGTTGTTCGGTCCGCCGTTGCCGCCCGCCAGCGAGATCGTCATCACGGTCTTTGGCGGCGGGGTCGTCGCGAGCCAGGCGCCGGGAAGGAGGAACACCACGCCAATCAGCGCCGCATGCGCGACCACCGACACCAGGACCATGCTCGACAGGCCCGAGGGCTCGTGCATCCGATCGCGCAGGACGGCGGCCAGGTCCACGCTCAGATATCTCCCGGCGCTCTCGTCACCAGTGCGACGTTCTTGACGCCGGCGTCCTTCAGACGATCCATCACGGTCATCAGCTCTTGCAGCTGCACCGCGCCGTCGCCGCGCAGGTAGACCTGCTTGTCGGCGGCCGCGCCGATGCGCCGCGAGACGGTTTCGCCGAGCACTTCGCCGCGAACGCGATCGGAGTTCACGTAGACCATCCCGTCCGTCTTGAACGTGTTCGGGATCGTGACAAAGACGCGCTCGCCTTCAACCGTCGCCGAATTGCGCGCGACCGGGAGTTTCACGTCGACGCCGCGCTGAATCATCGGCGCGGTCACCATGAAGATGACGAGCAGCACCAGCATCACGTCGACGAGCGGGACCACGTTGATCTCGGCCAGGCTGCTCGACACGCGACGCCCGCGGCCGCGGCCGGGTGTCGGAGCGTTGGGAAGAATCTGGCCGGCCATCTAGGTGAAGTTTCTCTCGGCGATGGTGAGGAACTCCATCGCGAAATCGTCCATCTCCGAGGCAAAGATCTTCACGCGGTTCGACAGGTGGTTGTAGGCCACCACGGCCGGGATGGCGGCCAGCAGCCCGGCCGCAGTGGCGATCAATGCGTCGGCGATGCCGGGCGCGACCACCGCCAGATTCGTTGAGCCAGTCTGGCCGATGCCTTGAAACGCCATGATGATCCCGACGACCGTGCCGAAGAGACCGATGAAGGGCGCGACGCTCGCGGTCGTGGCCAGCATGGGCAATCGCTTCTCGAGCTTGTTCACTTCAATCACCGACGCGCGCATCAGCGCGCGATCGACCGCCGTGAGACTCTTGAGGGTTGGACGTCCGGCGCCGGTTCGTGGATTGGTGACCGCGGTGTCCGACACATCAGCTGGCGCGCCCTGGCGCAGTTGCGTGGTGAGTTCCGCGTAGCCGGCTTGAAACAGCCCGACGAGCGGACTGTCTCCGAGCGAGCGGCACACCGCCTGCACCTCGGAGAATTTGTTGCTTCGCCGGAACACGTCGAGGAAGCTGCTTGACTGGCGTTCCGATCGGCGGAAGATCCACAGCTTGTAGAGAATGATGCTCAGGCTGGCAATCGACATGAGTCCGAGGGTCAGGATCACGCCCTTCGAAACCGGGGTCGCTTGAGCGATGAGGCCAAGAATGTCTGAAGATGTGCCGCCGGCAACGGCAGCGCCTTGCTCCTGGAGCTCCAAGGCAAAGTACAGACCTAGCGTGCGCAAGTGTCCTCCGCATCTGTTAGCGAGCTACTGTGCGCCGCTGGGACAGCGCGTCGGGAACGAACGTCCCCGCTGGTGAGGCGTGCAGCACTGTATCATGATGGGAAAATTCCTGTCAAACCTATGTTAGGATTGGAGTTCTCTTTCTTTCGATGCTCCGCTTCCTGAGGATCAGACGTCTCGCGGTCATCGATGCGGTCGAGGTCGAATTCGAGCCCGGCCTCAACGTCCTGACCGGCGAAACCGGCGCCGGCAAATCCATCCTCGTCGAGGCGGTGGGATTGCTGCTCGGCGGCCGCGCGTCGGGGGACCTCGTCCGCACGGGCGAAGATTTGGCGATCATCGAAGCGATCTTCGAGCGCGACGGTCAGGAGTGGTTGATCCGCCGCGAGATCACCGCGCAAGGGCGCAGCCGCGCGCTCATCAACGGCGAACTCAGTACCGCCAGCGCGCTGCGCGATCTCTCCGCCGACCTGATCGAACTTCACGGCCAGCACGAACATCAGACGCTGCTGGATCCCGCGACGCATCTCGGCGTCCTCGACGCGTCCGGCACGTCGGCCGACGCGCTCGCCGCGGTGGCGCGCGCGGCCGAGACGCTGGGCGCCGCCCGTGCCGATCTCGATCGCGTTCGCCGCGCGCTGGCCGAACGCGGCGCCCGGCAGGAGATCGTCGCGTTTCAACACGGTGAACTCGATCGCGCCGCGCTCAAGAGCGGAGAAGACGAAGAACTCGCCGCCACCCGGCAGGTGCTGGCCAGCGCCGAACGGGTCGAGCGGTTGTGCCAGGAAAGCTACGCGGCGCTTTACGAACAGGACGGCGCCGCGCTCGCCGCGCTGGCCGCGGTCTGGAAGCGCGTCGGCGAGCTCGCGGCACTCGATCCGCAGTTCGAGCCGTTTCTCCAGGCGCGGGACGGCATCAAATCCCAGCTCGAGGATCTGGCGTTCTTCCTGCGCCACTACGGGGAGAACATCGACGCCTCGCCGGCGCGCCTGCAGCAGGTCGAGGACCGGCTCGCGCTCCTCGAGCGTCTCAAGCGCAAGTACGGTCCGACGCTGGGAGACGCGATCGCCAAACGGGACGCGCTCACGCGCGAACTCGAGGATTTCGAGCAGGGCGACGACCGGATGGCGGACCTCACGCGCCGTCACGAGGCGGCCCGCACCGCCTATCGCCTGGCCGCCGCCACGCTCACCGCCGAGCGCCAGCGCGCGGCGACGCGTCTGGCGCGCGATCTGGAGCGCGCGGTGGCGGGACTGGCGATGGATCGCACGCGCTTCGAATTTCGTTTTGCGGCGCCGCTCCCGGAAGACCAGTGGGGCGCGCGCGGCGTCGATCAGGTGGAGATGTTCGTCTCGCCGAATCTCGGCGAGGAGCTTCGGCCGCTCGCGAAGATTGTCTCGGGCGGCGAACTCTCGCGCATCATGCTGGCGATCAAGACCATCACCGCGACCTCGCGCCTCGGCTTCAGCACCGACGCCGGCCGGCCGCCGAGCGCCGCGGCCCCGGGCCTCATCTTCGACGAAGTGGATGCGGGGATCGGTGGGCGAGTCGCCGATGTCGTGGGCGCCAATCTATGGTCGCTGGGTTCCGCGTTTCAGGTACTGTGCATCACGCATCTGCCGCAGATCGCGGCTTTCGCGGACACGCATTTCCACATCAGCAAGTCCGTGGAGAAGGGCCGCACGTCGACCACCGTCGTCAGGCTCGACGCGCCCGGCCGGGTCGAAGAACTGGCCCGGATGCTCGGCGGCTCGGCCGTGACCGAGGGGATCCGCGCCTCCGCCCGTGAGATGCTCGCCAGCCGGCGGGGCGGGGCGAAAGGCGAATCATCAGCGAAAGGCGAAAGCGAAAGTCGCCGAAGCCGAAAGGCAGCGCGTTAGCACCGATGGCCCGGAAATACCTGATTGAAACCTTTGGCTGCCAGATGAACGCGCACGATTCGGAGCGCATGGCCGGCCTGCTGGAGCAAGCCGGGTTCGAGGCCGCCGACGATGCGGCGGATGCCGACCTGGTGGTCATCAACACCTGCAGCGTGCGCGAGCACGCCGAAGACAAGCTCTACACCCGGCTCGGCGAGCTGCGCGTGATGGCGGCCGAGACCGGGCACGACCCGCTGGTCGCAGTTGCCGGCTGCGTCGCGCAGCAGGAAGGCGAGGCGATCTTCAAACGCTCCGCCGGCGTCACCGACCTCATCGTCGGGACACAGGCGATTCGGCGGCTGCCGATGCTGGTCGACCAGGCAACGGCCCGTCCGCGCGGGACGCCGGCGCTCATCGACATCAACCCCTACGACGACGTGAGCTTTCCGCTCGGCGTGACCCGCCGCGGCGACCCGGCCAAGGCCTACGTCACGATCATCGAGGGCTGCAACGAGTTCTGCAGCTTCTGCGTGGTGCCGTACACGCGCGGGCACGAGCGGATGCGGCCCAAGGCGGACATCCTCGCGGAGGTCCGCGAGGCGGCGGATCGCGGGCGGCAGGAAGTCCAGCTCCTCGGGCAGATCGTCAACCATTACCAGGCGCCGGACGACGCCGCCTGCGACTTTGCCGGGCTCCTCGAAGCCGTGCACGAGGTGCCGGGCATCACGCGGATTCGGTTCGCCAGTCCGCATCCGCGCCACTGCACGCCGCGGTTTCTCGACACGGTCCGCAGCCTGCCGAAGATCTGCCGTCATCTGCATCTGCCGGTGCAGTCCGGATCGACGCGGATCCTCGACGCGATGCGCCGCCGCTATACGCGCGAGAGCTACCTCGAGTTGGTCGAGACGATTCGCGCGACGCTGCCGGACGTGGCGCTCTCGACCGATATGATCGTTGGTTTTCCGGGCGAGACCGAGGCCGATTTCGCCGACACGCTGTCCTTGACCGCGGCGGCGCAGTACCACAGCATGTTCTCGTTCAAGTACTCGCCGCGTCCGAATACACTCGCCGAGAAGCGCCTGCCGGACGACGTCCCGGAGGCGGCGAAGACGGAGCGGATCGTGGCGCTGCAGGGGCTGCAGCGCGAGATTCAGACGGCGCTGAACGCGCGCCTGGTCGGCCGCGAGGTCGAGGTGCTGGTCGATTCGGTCAGCCGGCGGCGGGAGAGCGAGGTCTCCGGCCGCACGTCGCAGAATGTCGTCGTCAACCTGCCGGGACCGGCGGCCTGGATGGGGCGTCTGGTCACGGTGCGGGTCGAGCGGTCCGGCGCACACAGCGTCTGGGGCCGGGCGGCCGGCGGGGGATGGGGTCATGCAGATTGAAATGACGATCAAGGGGCTGATGGTGGACCCGATCAGCAACACGCCGATCGTGCTGCTGCGCGACAAGGACAATCAGCGGGTGCTGCCGATCTGGGTCGGCATCTTCGAAGCCAACGCCATCGCCCTGCAGATCGAAAACGTCGCCACGCCGCGGCCGATGACCCACGACCTGCTCCGCAACGTGATCGAGGATCTCAACGCGACGGTCCAGAAGATCGTCGTCTCCGACATCCAGGACAACACCTTCTTCGCGCTCATCTACCTCGGCATCGAGGGGCGGACGATGGCGATCGACGCGCGGCCGAGCGACGCGATTGCGCTGGCGCTGCGGACGCGGGCGCCGATCTTCGTCGAGGAAACGGTCATCGACAACGCCAAGCCGTTCGAGATGGGCGCGGAAAAGCCGGATACGGATCGGCTGCACAAGTGGCTCGAGAGCCTCGATCCCGACGATCTCGGCAAATACAAGATGTAATTCCGCGCGCGCCAGGCGTTACAATCCCTGCACTCGTGATCGTCGCCATCGCCAACCAGAAGGGCGGTGTGGGGAAGACCACCACCGCCATCAACCTGGCCGCGGCCCTCGCCATACGCGGGAAACGGACGCTGCTCATCGACCTCGACCCCCAGGCGAACAGCACGATGTCGTTCCTGGACATGTCGCAGGTCACGCGGACCGTCTACGACGCGATTGCCGAACCCGCCGTGGCCCTGCAGGACGTCATCATGCCGGCGTCGCTGCCGAACCTCGCGGTGGCGCCGTCGCGGATCGCCCTGGCCAAACTCGAAGCGAAGCTGGTCGGGGAGATGGACGCCCACTTCCGGCTCAAGGACAAGCTCGAGCCGCTGCTCGCCGAGTACCCCAACGTCGTCATTGACTGCCCGCCGACGCTCGGGCTGCTGACGGTGAACGCGCTGGTCGCGGCGACCCACCTGCTGATTCCGATCCAGTCGTCGTATTTCGCCCTCGAGGGCACCGACGATCTGCTCGAGACGATCGAGAAAGTGCGGGCGCGGCCCAATCCGGCGCTGCGGATTCTCGGCGTCGTGATCACCATGCACGACAAGCGGACCGCGCTGGCCCGCGACATCCGCGAGCAGATCCAGAAGGTGTTCGGCGGGAAAGTGTTTCGCACCGTGATCACCAAGAGCGTCCGGCTCGAGGAGAGCCCGGCCTACAAGGAATCGATCTTCACCTTCGCGCCGGAATCGACCGGCGCGTCCGAGTATTACCGGCTGTGCGAGGAGGTCATCGACCGTGCCTAGACGTGGGCTGCCCGACTCGATCGCGATGCGCCACGACGAGCACTACGTGGAGGCGCTGGCCGCCTCCGCCGGGACGCCCGTCGGGCGGATGATTCCGATCGAACTCATCGATCCCAATCCGCACCAGCCGCGCCAGATGATGGGCGACCTGAGCGAACTGATCGCCTCGATCAGCGAGAAAGGCATCATCGAGCCGCTGGTCGTGCGCCGCCGCGGCGAGCGCTACCAGATCATCGCCGGCGAACGGCGCTACCAGGCCTCGGTCCAGGCCGGCCTGCGCGAGCTGCCGGCGGTGGTGCGCGAGGTCGACGACACCGAGGTCATCGAGCTGGCGCTGATCGAGAACCTGCAGCGCAAGGACCTGACGCCGTTCGAAGAGGCCGAGGCCATGCACAGCCTCGCCGACCGCTGCGGCTACACGCACGAGGATCTCGCCCGGCGGCTCGGCAAGTCGCGGACCTCGATCACCGAATCGCTGGCGCTGAACGCTATGCCCGACGAGGTCCGCAAGCTTTGTCGGCTGGCCGACATTTCTTCCAAGTCCTTGCTCCTGCAGATAGTTAGGCAGGAAGCGCCAGAGAAAATGGTCGCCCTGATCGAGAAGATGGCGGCCCAGGGCGGCGCCACCCGCCAGCAGCTGCGCGAGGCGGCGGCCAAGCCGAAAGCCGGCCGGCCGAAGCACTATGTCTTCGCCTACCGGCCGCCGTCGAAGCTGTTCAACCTCAAACTCAGTTTCGGCAAGGCGCGCGTCAACCGCGACGAAGTCATTTCCGCCCTCGAAGGCATCCTGCGCGAACTCCGCAAAGAGCGCTAATTCCGAAACGCCGTCGCGCGTGGCACCGGTGACTGGCGCCGTGTGACGCCGCGCGGGGCGAAGCGAAGCGTGTGGGCGAGGGAGGCAACGGCGGGGAGGACCGCGATTCGAGGTGTGGCTCGCGCTGGAATTTTCAGGCGTAAGTTAACATAACATACATTATCAGACCCATGGCGTCCGCCACGGGAATGCGGCCTGTGCATGCTTTGCGGGTAAATTGTCCGGGGATCTGCCCAATCCTGGAGCGCCTACGCGCTCCAGTTCCGCGCCGCGAACGCGTCGTCCGGCACGGCCACTTCCAGGGCGCGCGCCACCGGATGCCGCTCGAGCTCCGCACCGCGCTGATCGTGCACCGTTACGAAGAACGACAGGCCGTCCTCGGGACCAACGCCGAGCGCCGCGGTCGGGACGGCGATCTCGAGGATCGTGCCCGCGGCGGTGGCACCCGCCCGCACGCCGGCATCGTACGCGCCCGCTGGCTCGCGGCGGCGGAGCAGGCCGGTCACTGACTGCCCCGGCGCCGGCGCGACCTCGAAACGAAGGTCCGGCGGCTGGAGGAAGGTCAGTCCGAAGCGTGTGCCCTCGGCCAGCGCGTCCGCCATCGGCCGGGTCCCGTCGAGCCGGACGTACAGCATGTCGCGGCCGAAGCCAATCCGCAGATCGGTCAGGATCGCCGGACGCGGTTCGGCCTGGTGCATCGCCCCCGCCGCCGCCTTGATCTCGAAGTGTCCCGCGCCGAGCCACTCGAAGTAGCTCGATTCCTCGCCGTCGATGCGCGGTTCGATGAGCCGCGTCGGATCGAGATCCAGGTCCGGCCCGGGCGCCACCGAGATGTTCGACACAAACAGTTCCTCGGGCACCGGCTTCTGCAGCAGCCGGTAGACGTTGCGCAGATGCCGGCGAAAGAGATCGTCGAACTCGGGATCGTGGTCCGACGAGTGGTCGTCGCCGTACCACCAGAACCAATCGCTGCCTTCGGCAATCAGGACCTCTTCGTGCGCGCGGGCGACGGTCTGCGGGTCGAGATCGCCGGGCTGGCTGAGCGCCTCGCGCGCCTCGGCCAGCTGCGTCCAGCCGCGCTGGTCGTCCTGATGCCCGATCCAGATGTAGAAGTTGGCGTCGATCCAGGAGCCCGGGAAGATGCCGCGGAGCGTTTCGTCGGGTCGCTCGCACGCCTCGGCCATGGTCACCGTTTCGAGCTCAGGGTGGTCGCTCAGTCGCGCATAGAGCGCCCGCAGGAACGGGCGGCCCTGCCCCTCGAAGTGCTCCCAGGCATTTTCGCCGTCGAGGATGATGAAGATGACCGGTGCCGCTCTTCCCCGCTCTTTCGCCCGCCGTCCCGCCTGGACCAGCTGGCCCACGAAGTGATCGGCCGCCGCCGCGGCGCCCCAGCCCGAATACGTGAAGCCGATGAGATCGGAGAGCGCGTGGTCGCGGAAGCCGGCGGTCACCTCCGCGCCGCGCGCCGCGACCGTGTACGGTTTGTATAACCGCTCGGGCTGATCCACGTGGCCGCTGGCGTCGCGCGAAAAATTGGTGCCGAGTGAACGGGCCAGGATCAATTCGTCGGTGGCCATCCAGGTGAAGCCGGCCTGGGCGACGAGCGGCAGCATCGCATCCGACACCGAGCCCTCGGAGGGCCAGAGTCCGATCGGCCGCTGGCCGAACAGCCGCTCATGGCAGCGCACGGCGCGCTGCAACTGCTCCATCGCGTCCTCCGGATGGAGGAAGCGGTGGCGCGGCATCCGCGAATGCGGGTGCGTCTGCTTGTAGATGTCGGTGTCGCAGAGCAGCGGAAGAATCGGGTGATAGAACGGTGACGCCGAGATTTCGATCTGGCCGGCCGCGGCTCGGGCCCGATAGGCGGGAATCACCGCGTTCAGCAGCTCGAGTTCGGCGGCGCGGAGGACGAGTTTGTCGGCTTCCGTGAAATCGCGGTCCTTCGCGACCAGCGCCCGGACGCCGGCGTGTCCCTCGAGGTAGTACGGATCCATCCACGCCAGCTTTTGCCAGACCTGCAGGTCGCGCAGGTCGTCGGCGGCAAAGCGCCGCACCGCCTGGTCCAGGTCCGCCGCCGATCCGCGCAGCGCCAGCAGCTCGCGGTAGCGCGGCGACGGGTCGATCATCCGCTGCCGCTGCGCGTGAAAGAAGTTCTGCACGATGAAACGGACGTCTTCCGTCGACAGGCTGTCGGCCGGCTTGAGTCCCAGTTCGAGATACCGATCGTGGGCGCGATCGGCGGCGAAGGCCTCGAGCTGGACGAGCAGCGACGGGACCAGATTGAACGTCGCGCGCACCTTCGGAAACTCCTCGAGGAGCGCCACCATCCCGTAGTAGTCCTTGAGCGCGTGCAGCCGGACCCACGGCAGGATGTGCTCGCGTGTCACCAGATCTTCGTAATACGGCTGGTGCATGTGCCACAGGAACGCGACTCGGGTCATGGTGTTAGTCTAGTCCGCGGGGCATGTTCCGAATCCTCGACCGCTACATCGTCCGCGAAATCGTGATGCCCTTCCTGCTCGGGCTGACGGTGTTGACGTTCATTCTCGTCCTGCCGCCGATTCTGCAGCGCGGCGAGGATTTCATCGCGAAAGGCGTCGAGTTCAGCATCGTGGCGCGGGCGCTCTTGACGCTGCTGCCGCAGGCGCTGTGCGTGACGATTCCGATGGCGGTGCTGCTCGGCATTCTCGTCGGCATGGGCCGGCTGTCGGCCGATCGCGAGTTCGTCGCCATGCAGGCGTGCGGCGTCAGCCTGCTGCGGCTCGCGCGGCCGGTGCTGCTCGTCGCGGCGCTCGCCACCGGTGCCACCGCGTACGAAACGATCGTCGCGCTGCCGAACGCGAATTCGACGTTCCAGGAAATCGTGCTCAGCGTCACGGCGAGCAAGGTCGAGCACAGCGTCCGTCCGCACGTCTTCTTCGACACCTTTCCCAACAAGATCATCTACGTCCGTGAACTGCCGCCCGAAGGCGGATGGCGCGACGTGTTTCTCGCCGATACCTCGAAGCCCGCCGAGACGACGGTGTTCTTCGCGCGTGCCGGACACATCCGCATGGACCGCGCCAAGCGCATCGTCCAGCTCGAACTGGAGGACGGTTCCGGCTACACGACGCACGCGGACAAACCGGACGCGTGCGAGGTCAACACCTTCGAAAAGAACCTGCTCACCCTGGATCCGGATGCCGTCTTCCGTCAGACGCCGACCCGCGGCGCCAAGGAAATGACCGCGGCCGAACTGCGGAAGGAGATCGCCGAAGCCGCCAAGCGCGGCGAGCCGGCCTACGACGCGCGCTTCATGATTCAGCAGAAGCTGTCGCTGCCGCTCGCCTGCCCCGTCCTGGCGCTCATCGGACTCGCGCTCGGCGCGACCAGCCGCAAGGACGGCAAACTTGCCGGGTTTGCGATCGGCATGGGCGTCATCCTCATCTACTACGTGCTGCTCTTCGGCTCGCGCGCCGCCGCCCTCGGCGGCCGGCTGAACGCGGAGTGGGCGCCGTGGGCGCCGAACATCATCCTCGGACTCGTCGGCATCGCGATGATGGTCTGGCGGGCGCGCGTGGCCGACCAGCCGATCCGGTTCAGCATTCCGGCCTTCTGGCGGCGCTCGTCTGATGCCGCACCGCATGCGGCGCAGGTGCGCGTGGCTCCGCGCGTGGTCGTCGTCATCCGGATTCCGCAGTTCCACGTGCCACGACCGAAACTCCTGGACATCTACCTCTCGCGGGAATACATCCGCATCTTCCTGCTCGGTCTCGTGTCGCTGCTCGGCGTCTTCTACATCGCGACGCTCATCGACCTGGTGGACAAACTCTTTCGCGGCGAAACCGACGGGACGACGCTGCTCAGTTACTTCTATTTCCGGACGCCCCAGTTCGTGTACTACGTCATCCCGATGGGTGTGCTCGTCTCAACGCTGGTGACGGTCGGCGTCATGACGAAGACCGGCGAGCTGCTGGTGATGCGCGCCTGCGGCATCAGCCTGTACCGCACCGTTGCGCCGCTGGTGCTGTTCGGCTTGTTTGGAAGCGGTCTACTCTTCCTGCTTCAGGAACGCGTGCTGGCCAGCGCCAATCGTCAAGCCGACCAGTTGGAACGGGTCATTCGCCACTATCCGCCCGCCTTGAATGCCATCAATCGCCGCTGGATCATCGGCACGAGGGGCGAGATGTACCACTACGATTTCTTCGACACGTCGGCGAATCGCTTCTCGAATCTGCTCATCTACAAACTCGATGACCAGGCGTGGCGGCCGCTCGTCATCACCCGCGCCGCCGACGCCACGGCGGTGATGAGGAACGGCGCCGACGGCCAGCCACAACAGTATTGGGCGGCGCGTCAGGGCTGGACCCGGGAACTCTCCAAAACGCCCGCGGCCGACGAAGCGGAAGCCGTGGTCGCGTACACGCCGTTCGCGGATCGTGATCTCCGTCTCGAGCCGCCGAATTACTTCAAGGCCGAAGAACCGATTGCAGAGCTGATGACCTACGCCCAGTTGCGCGACTACATTACGCGGCTGAGCGCGAGCGGCGCGAATGTCGTCCCGCAGATGGTGGAACTGCAGCGGAAGATTGCGTTTCCCTTCGTCACGGTGATCATGACGCTGCTCGCCGTTCCGTTCGCGGTGACGACCGGACGCCGCGGCGCGATGTACGGCATCGGCATCGGCATCGTCCTGGCGATCACCTACTGGGTCACGATGAGCGTATCAGGCGCGCTCGGCGCCGGCGGCGTGCTCACACCGCTGCTTGCTGCATGGGCGCCGAACATCCTCTTCGGCGCCGCCGCGGTCTACATGATGCTGACCGTCAGAACCTGAGCGTGGTGCAGGACGTGGGCGCCGGCTTCAGCCGGAGCTGCATGAATCCGGCTAAAGCCGGATTCCACGATCGCTCCATCGCCGACAACAACTCGAAAGCGCGCTACTTCTCGAGACGGCTGTTCTTCAACCAGAATCGCCCCGACGCGCCGGGGGCCGAGTTCGTCGTGTCGACGATGAACATCACGCTGTGGACGGCGGCGAGGGGGATGGCTGGACTCGCGGGCTGACCGATCGGCCGCATGTCGTCGAACCGGACCACGATCTCGCGTTCCTGCGTGTCGACGTAGACCGACCGCTGCCATCGTTCGGTCGGTCGGTCGTCGAATGAGGCGCGGGCCTGAATCGACAGCCGCAGCGGATGTTCGGCGCGCGCCGTGAACACCACGCGGTCGTATTCGGCAAGGCCGGCGGCGGTGTCGGCCGCGGCGCCGCCAAACTGGCCCGCCCGGCTGCCGCCCGAGAGCGCGTAGCGCACCCTCACCCATGGTCCATCGGCCAGCGTCACCGGCTCCACCGCGGCGAGCGATGAGGGATCGTGCTCCGGCGACCAGCCGATCATCGTCTTGCCGTCGAAAAGCGGAAACTGACGGACGAGCGCCGGCGGCGCGATGACCTCGGGCGTTGCCGCCTGGGCCGCCCGAATGTAGATCGGATTGCTGTAGATCCAGGCCGGACGGTTCGCGGCGCCGGGCCTTCTGAGCTCGGCCCGGAAGGCACCGACCGCGGCGGGCGACTCGATCGTGAACTCGCGCTCGGGCCGATCGGCGGCGAGGACCTCGCTCCCCCTCCAGATCGTCGCGGTGTATCCAGCGGGCGCGTTGCTCTTGACGCGAAGCGTGACCGCCCCGCCCGGAGAAAGCTCGAGGCCGCTGCCGGCAGTTCCCGCGGTATTCGCCGCCGAGAACTCGAAGGCTGCGGGACCCGCCCACCCGTCGACGGCGGCGTAAAGCCGGCCGCCGCGAATCGCGGCAAGGACCTGCGCGGCATCGTCGTTCGCGTTTCCGCTCAGCGCCTGCGCCGGCTGCACGTGCACCGAGAGCACTCGGAAGGACGTGTCGTAGCCGGGAATGGCCCACGACAGCCGGTTGTCGCCAGGGGCGGCGTCGCGAAGCGAGATCTTGGCGTGCGCGTCCGCGCCGGCGATGCCGACCACACGCCGGGCGGAGGTGAGCTCGCTCCAGCGCTCAACCGCGGTCGTGGAATTGGTCAGCAGCGCCGCGAGCGTCTCGCGGCCCCGCCAGGGATATGTCAGGAGAGCCCGGGCGAACGCCAGTTTTCCGGCCGCGCCGTTCTCGGTCAGTTCGGTCCGCCACCCGGTGTCGGGGTTCAAAATCTCGACGGCGTCAACCTTCACGTCCCAATCGCGCCAGCGGAGTTCGCGTTTCGGCGAGTCGGGATGCGCGGCGATGGCGAATCCACCGAGCCGATGGATGTCGTCGACGACATCGCGCGCTTCGCCGGCGAGCGGGTAGGGCGTCTGCGGCAGATCGAGGGCGATGACGTGGCCGTCGTTCGTGCTGATTTCCGCGGCGTCGATACAGAGCACGCCGCCGCGGTAGGTGGGAGGCTCGGGCGCGCGAGTGCCGTCGCCGTGTTCGGTGAAGATGACGAAGCGCAGGCCGGCGCGGCCGGCTGCCGCCGCGATGTCGTCGAACGTACCGGATCCGTCCGAGTTGGCGCCGTGAACATGCAGGATGCCGGCGACGGTCCCGTCGTCCCAGGCGTCGGTCAGGGCAAGGTGCCGCGCCGGCAAGCCGGCCAGGGTGAAAACAGCGACGGCGGCCACGAAGGCCGCCGTCGCTCCTGCCACACGTTTCACGGGACGCGTTCTACAGATTGGCCGCCGACTTCAGCGCGGCCGCCTTGTCGGTGCGCTCCCACGTGAACTCGGGTTCGGTGCGTCCAAAGTGACCGAAAGCGGCGGTCTTCTTGTAGATCGGCCGGCGCAGGTCGAGTTCCTCCATGATGCCGCGCGGCGTGAGCTTGAAGTGCGCGCGCACCAGATCGGTGATCTTCTCCTCGTCGATCCGCCCGGTGCCTTCCGTGTCGACCAGGACCGAGACCGGATCGGCGACGCCGATCGCGTACGCGAGCTGCACCATCGCCCGATCGGCCAGGCCCGACTTGACCACGTTCTTCGCGATGTAGCGCGCCATGTAGCAGGCCGAGCGGTCGACCTTGGTCGGATCCTTGCCCGAGAACGCGCCGCCGCCGTGCGGCGCATACCCGCCGTAGGTGTCGACGATGATCTTGCGGCCGGTGACCCCGGCGTCGCCGTGCGGCCCGCCGACGACGAAACGCCCGGTGGGGTTCACGTAGATCTTGGTGTTCTTGTCGCGCATCGCCGCCGGGATCGACTTGTTGATGATCTGCTCGGTGATGTCGTGCTTCATCGTGTCGTTGGTGACCAGCGGACTGTGCTGGCTCGACACCACGATCGCGTCGACGCGGACCGGACGCTTGCCTTCGTATTCGATCGTGACTTGCGACTTGCCGTCGGGGCGCAGGTAATTGAGGCTGCCGTTGCGGCGCGACTCCGAGAGGCCGCGCGTGAGCTTGTGCGCCAGCATGATCGGCAGCGGCATCAGCTCCTCGGTTTCCGTGCAGGCGTAGCCGAACATCAACCCCTGATCGCCCGCGCCACCGGTGTCCACGCCCATCGCGATATCCGGCGACTGGCTGTGGATCGACGACAGGACCGCGCAGGTTTCCGCATCGAAGCCGTATTTGCCGCGGGTGTAGCCGACGTCGGCAATCGTCTGCCGCACGACGGCCTGATAGTCGATGTGCGCGGTCGTCGTGATTTCACCGGCGACCAGCGCGAGGCCGGTGGTGACGAGCGTTTCACACGCGACCCGGCTCTTGGGGTCCTGGGCGAGGATGGCGTCGAGAATGGAATCGGAAATCTGATCCGCGATCTTGTCGGGGTGCCCTTCGGTGACGGATTCCGAGGTGAACAGGTGCCGGCCGTGACGGCTCATGCCGCGACTCTCCTTCCACGTACCGGCTCGGGCCGGACGCGACTCATTGCAGCAACCAGATGCAGCAAACGGTCTACTGTAGCAGATCACGCCCGCGGGTGAAACCGCTCGTAGACCGATCGCAGGCGCGCTTCGAGGACGTGCGTGTAGATCTGCGTCGTCGACAGATCCGCGTGCCCGAGCATCAGTTGAATCGCCCGCAGATCGGCGCCGCGCTCGAGCAGGTGCGTCGCGAACGAGTGGCGCAGCACGTGCGGACTGATCGGTCCGGCGATCCCGGCGCGGCGGCCGTGGTTCTTGAGGATCTTCCAGAAGCCGACCCGACTGAGCGGCCCGCCGCGCGCGTTGACGAACACCCGCGGCCGCCCCTTGGCCGGGGCGCGCGCGCCGAGGAGCGCCGGCCGGGCGCGCTGCTGATACTGACGCAGCCAGCCGATCGCCGAATCGCCGATCGGCACGATTCGTTCCTTGCTGCCTTTGCCGACGCACGTCAGATAGCCCTCGTCGAGATGCAGGTCGGTCGTGCGCAGGCCGACCAGTTCGGAGACTCTGAGGCCGGTCGCGTAGAGGATCTCGATCATCGCGCGGTCGCGCAAGCCGAGTGCGGTGGCGACGTCCGGCTGCTCGAGCAGCCGATCGACCGCCTCGAGCGGCAGCTGTTTCGGCAGCGCCGGCCACGCGCGCGGCGGCCGCAGATCCTGCGCCGGGCTCTCGGCGGCGTGCTGTTCGAGCACCAGGAATCGATAAAACCCGCGCACGGCGGCCACCGTCCGCGACACCGAGCGCGGCGACAATCCCGACGACATCAACTCGCGGACGAACGCTTCGAGATCGGCGCGGGTCAGCTGGACCAGCGGCTGACCGCGCCCCGCGGCAAACGCCGCCAGACCGCGCAGATCGCGGGCGTAACTGTCGAGCGTATGGACGGCGAGACGGCGCTCGACCCGGAGATGATCGAGATACGCATCGACCATGGCGGCTATGCTAACATCCGCGGTTTCCTGAGGTCGTCTGAGCATGCCTGTTCGTTCGAAGTGGCAGTCGCTTCCCACCGAGGCCATCAACCCCGCGACACTCGACATCGACAAGCTTCCCGCCGCCGACATCGTCGAGGAGATGTTGAACGAGGACCGCAAGATGCTGACCGCGGTCCATCGCGAGAAGGAGCGGATCGCCGTCGGCGTCGACATCATCACCGACGCGCTGCGCAAAGGCGGTCGGATCATCTTCGTGGGCGCCGGCACCAGCGGCCGGCTCGGCATTCTCGAGTCGGCCGAAATGCCGCCGACCTTCGGCACCGACGACGATCTCGTCCTGGCGATCATGGCGGGCGGCAAGGACGCGTTTCTGCACGCTCGCGAAGGCGTCGAGGACAACTACGAAGAAGGCGTCCGCGCGATCAAGCGGCTGCGGCCGAGCAAGAAGGACGTCGTCATTGGCGTCTCCGCGAGCGGTTGGACGTCGTTTGTGCGCGGCGGTCTGACCGCGGCGCGCCGCGCCGGCTCGAAGGTGATCTTCGTCACCTGCGATCCGCGCACCGAACTCCAGACCTTCGTCGACGTCACGATCGCGCCGGCGGTCGGGCCCGAGGTCATCGCGGGATCGACCCGGCTCAAGGCCGGCACCGCCACGAAGATCGTGCTCAACATGCTGACGACCGCGGCGATGATCCGGATCGGCAAGACCTACGGCAACCTGATGGTCGACGTGCAGATGGGCTCGGAAAAACTCCGCGACCGCGCCCGGCGCATCATCACCATCGTCACCGGACTCGAAGCCGAGGAAGTCGACAAGCTGCTGCGCCGCGCGCACTGGAACGTGAAGGCGGCGATCGTCATGCAGAAGTCGGGCCTGGTCTACTCGCGCGCCCTCGCGAAACTGCGCAGCGCGCACGATGTGGTGCGCGACGCAATCGGCGAAGACGTCGAGCCGCGGCTGCGCGAACTCCTGGACCACCACGAATCGAGCGCGCCGAAGCATTGACGGTCGCAGCAGCGCTCCGCGAACAGGTCGGGCGCGGCGTCGCCACGCGGATCTTCCCCGCCGCGGTGGCCGAAGTCGGCGACTCGCGCGCAGCGCTCTGGCACGACTCGTTCGGCACCTCCAGCTTTGACGCCGGCAGCCCGGCGGTCACCGAGCGCACCGCGTTCGATCTCGCCTCCCTGACCAAACCAATCGCGACGACGACGCTGACGATGGCGGCCGTCGTCGCGGGCCGTCTGGCGCTCGGCGATCGGGTTCGCGAATTCTTCCCCGAGTGGCGCGGGACCGATCGCGACGTGGTCACGATCCAGGATCTGCTCGAGCACGCCAGCGGCCTGGCCGCCCGGCTCCTCGACCAGCCGCCCGGCTCCCGTCGCGAATTCACCCACGAGATCTGTACGGCGCCGCTCGAAGTCGCGCCGCGCACGCGCGCGATCTACTCGGATCTGGGCTTCATCCTGCTCGGATTTCTGCTCGAGGAGCGCGGCGGCGTCGCGCTCGACCAGCAATTCGCGGCCCTCGTCGCCGACCTCTCCTCAGCCGTTGGCGACGAGGTGCGGCGGCTGACGTTCCGGCCCGGCGATGAGCTTGACGCAATCGCGCCCACCGACCCGTTGCCCGAAGACCGCCGGCGGCGCCGCCTCACCGGCGAAGTCCACGACAACTATGCGGCCGCCCTCGGCGGCGTCGCCGGACACGCCGGTCTCTTTGGCACCGCGGCCGCCGTCGGCGCGTTTGCGCGCGCCATGCTGCGTGCGCGCCGCGGCGACGAAACGCTGCCCGCACCGCTCTCACCCGCTTCGGTCGGGATCATGGTGCGCAAGAGCACCGTGCCGAACAGTTCGCGCGCCCTTGGATGGGACACGATGCTGCCGACCTCGTCGTGCGGCACGCATCTCTCCCCCGCCGCGTTTGGTCACGTCGGGCACACCGGCACGTCGCTATGGATCGATCCGGAAGCCGATCGCTACTACGTGCTATTGACCAATCGCGTGTGCGGCGGAGGAACCTCAGAGGCGATGCAGCAGGTGCGGCGCGCGTTTCACGATACCGCGAGTCGGTTGTAGTCCAGCCGTGCAATCCGGCTGAAGCCGTTCTTCGACTAATTCAGGACGGCCCTGAGCCTCGTTTGGAGGGCCGGACGCCACCGAGTCAGCGTCCGCGACCGGGAGGAGGCGGCGGGCCCGCTCCACCGCCGCGAGGCGGCGCGTTCTGCCTGCCGCGCGCAAACGGATCCGTGCTCGAAAATGGATTCGCGTTCGGATTTGGCGACGGATTCGCGTTCAGGCCGCCCCGCCCTGGCAGTGTGCCTGGAGCGTTAGGTGGTCCATTTGGCTGCTGCGTCTGCACCGTGTAGACGAATTGCCACTCGTTGTAGTGCGTCCGGCCGTTGTACATCCTGATCGAAGCGTCCTTGCTCCTGCTCACGACGCCCATGATCGGCCCTTGCGTGCCCCGGGCGTCGGCGGACGACTGGACCAGGCCGTTGGTCGTGGCCGGCTGTCCGGGGGCGGTCGACGTCTGATTCCCCTGATTGGGTGCCGTCGGCGGGGCCATCCGCAGCAGATCGAAGTCGGCGCCGGTGATCGGATCCTTGTACTTCTTGCGCAGAAACTTCTGGTCGACGAGTACATCGAGGCTCGGGGGCAGCACGCCAGGACCGGCCCGACGCTGAAACAGGCCGATGGCATGCGCATATTGCTGGCCGCGGAAGATGAGCTCGGCTTCCTTCTCCCGTTGCACCATCTGGCGCCACGTGGGCATTGCAACGGTGAGCAGGATACCCATGATGCTGAGCGCCACGAGCAGCGCGGCCATCGCATAGCCCTTTTGTTGACCACGTAGCTTCAGGGCCATAAAATGCTTAGCATCTTGATCTTAGCACGCGGATATCGGGTCAGCTGGCTCGCGCTGGCCGTCGTAGTCAGCGTATCGGTCGCCGCGTGCGAGAGCGTTCCGCTCCTTGCGCCCACGGGCTCGACGATCACGCTCACCTCGTCCGCGACGGCTCTTTCCGCAAACGGGTCCACGCAGATCATCGCCCAGGTTCTTGAAGCGGCCGGCACACCGCCACACAGCGGCACGCACGTCACCTTTACGACGACGCTCGGGCGAATCGAGCCGGCCGAAATATCGACGGATGCGAACGGGCGCGCGATCGTCACGTTCTTTGCCGGCGGAGCGAACGGCACCGCGACGATCACGGCAATCTCCGGTGGCGCGACAACAGGCAGCGATCATTCCGTCCGCATTGCCGTCGGCTCGGCGGCCATTGGCCAGGTCATTCTCAGTGCCAACCCGACGACGGTGCCGGCGTCAGGCGGTTCGTCCACGCTCACCGCCACGGCCCTCGACATCAACGGGAACGCGCTGACGGCGACGCCGGTCTCGTTTAGCGCGACCGCCGGTTCGTTGTCCTCTGTACTCGTGCTCACGAATGACGCCGGCAACGCCGTCACAACGCTGACGACCAGCCTGCAATCAGTCGTGACCGCGAGCGTCGGTGTCTCGGGGACCTCGTCCACGGGCACGACCGGCACAGGTACGACCGGAACCACCGGGACCGGCACCACGACACCAACGTCGACGCGGCAGTCAGCGAGCGTGACCATCGGCATCAGCAATGGCCCGACGGTGGCGATCAAGGCGCCGGATGGCGCGATCAGCCGGAACCTCCCCGCCTCGTTCACGTTCACCGTGACGCCGGCGACGACGAACGGCAGCGCGATTCGCGATCTGATCATCGACTGGGGCGACGGCGATGTGCGGAACCTCGGCTCTGTCACGGGCGCGCAGAACGCCACGCACGTCTATCGCCAGGAAGGCACGTTCTACGTCACCGCGACCGTTACTGACGCGGCCGGCAACCGCAATACGGTGTCGACGTCGGTGTTCGTCGGTCCGCTCGCGCGGCCGGCGCTGTCGGTGACGTTCTCGCCGGCGACCGTGACCGCGAACACGACCCAGGTCACCTTCACGATTACGGTCGGGAATCTCGTGTCCGGGCTGGGCATTCTGTCGGGATCGATCGACTACGGCGACGGCACCGTGGAGTCGATTGCCGTCGGCGGCGGCGGCAGCACGACGGCCCGCCACATCTACACGGCGGCTGGCTCGAAGATCGTCAGCGTCACCATCACCGACACGACGAATCGCGACACCAGCGTGTCGACCACCGTCGTCGTCAATCCGTAAGGTACCGGTGGGGTCCGGCTTTAGCCGGACCTCTACGAGAGAACTTCTTTGGGGTCTGGCTGAAGCCGGACTCTACAGGTGCGAACTACCAGTCGGCGTAGCGGCTGCCGTCCATCGCCGTCTGATCGGATCCGCTCTTCACGTCATACACGCCCGGCGCGGCGGTGGGATTGTTGGGGTCCAGTTCCGACGGAACGGCGACCCACGAGCCGGTGGAATTGGTGAACGGATCCTTTGGCAGCGCGCGGAGATAGCCGCTCGACACGAGGTCGTCGAGCGTTGGCGGATACTGGTTCTTGTCCGCGTAGTACTGATCAATCGCGTCTTTGATCTTGAACAGATCGTCGCGCAGGACTGATTCCTTCGCGTAGATCACGCTGTTGCGGTACTGCACCATGCCGACCGTCGCGAGCGTCACGATGATCGTCATGACGACCATCAGCTCGAGGATGGTGAATCCGCTCTGGCGGCGCCAGTTACCAGTCACGGTACTTCGTTCCGTCGAGCGCCGTTCCATCGAAGCGCGTGTAGACGTCATACACGTTCTGTCCACCCCAACTCGTCGCGTCGGGTTCGTCCTGATAGGAGCGCAGGCCCCACTCGTCGTTGCGGGTCATCGGGTCTACCGGGATGCGGCGCAGGAATTTCAGCTTCCGCCCGGTGGCGTCGTTGACGACCGAGACGCCGTCGACGAGCAGTTGGAGATTGGCGGGATAGCCTTCGGCACCGGTTTTCAGATCGGTCGCGGCGATCTGCTGGTTGTCGGCGGCGTCCTTGAACCGGTCGATGGCCGTGCGCATTTCGCGGAGCGCGCGCCGCAGTTCCGCCTCACGCTGACGCGTGGCGGTGACGCGGGCGAGCGGCAGCGCGGCCGAGGCGAGAATCAGCACGAGCGTCGAGACGACGAGCAGCTCGATGAACGTGTAGCCTGACTCCCGCCCGATCGTCATGGCTGAATCACGACGGTAATGGGACGGAGTTGAAGACCCATGGCGGCCCCGCCTGGTCCGGTCGCGGCTCCGTTCAGCGTCAGCGTGGTGGTCCCGGCGGCGACGGCGTCGAACATGACGCTGCCAAGAAGACCGGTGCCGCTGACGCCGACTGCATCGGCCGAACGCGTGATGGTGATGTCGACGCGTCCGGGTCCAGCCTGCTGCGTGAACGTCGCGTTGGCGCCGCCCGAACGCATGAAGCTGCCTTCGGTGACGCTGCGTACGCGCAGCAGCGCGGGGTCGAAGCTGACGGTCAGCGTGACCGTCGACAGCCGCGCGGCGTTGAACACCGAGATCGGCACGGTGTACGGCCCGCCGCCGACACGCAGATTGGCGGGCGGAGTCAACGTGATCTGCGCGGTTCCCAATCCTTGCGTCGTGGTCGTGCCCGTGGGATCCGTGACTGTCGCCGGCTGCGCGCTCGGCGCGGGCGGGACGACCGGTGGCGCGGCCTGCGGCGCCGGCGCCGGCGCGGCTGCTGCGCCCGTCGGCGGCGGATTGTTCGGCACGAAGATGGTTCCCGGTATCGGCGAACTTCCCGGCGGTGGGACGATCACGCCGCCTGGTACCGGCGTGCCGACCGGCGGCGCTGCCGGTGCGGGCGGAGCCGGGGCCGGAACGTCCGGATTGGCGATGAGCGGCGGTGGTCCACCGATATTCGGATTGCCCTGAGGCCCGATGAAGATCGGTTTCAGATCGGCCTCGGTGATGAGCGGACTCCGGATGATGTGCGGCGTGAGCAGCATCACGATGTCGGTCTGCGCGATCGACCGGTCGTTGCCCGAAAAGAGCTCGCGCAACAGCGGCACGCTGACCGCGCCGGGCACCCCCTGGAGCGACCGTCGCTCGTCCTCTTTGAGAAGGCCGGCCAGCAGGTTTGACTCGCCATCACGGAGGCGGAGCCGCGTCGTCAGATTCCGCTGGCCGAACGACGGCACGCTCAGGCCGGCTACGGAGATCGGCGCGCCGAGCGAGCTGTTGTCGAGCACCAGGTCGAGAATGATGTCGCCATCGACGGTGACCCGCGGGGTCATGTCGATGTTCACGCCCACGTCCTGATAGGTGTACGAACTGAGCGGGTTGACGCTGGCGCCGCCGGTGGCAATCGGTGTGTAGCTGGTTTGAACGACGGGAATGCGGTCGCCCAGCTTCAGCGACATCTTGGTGCCTTCCGCGCCGCGAAGCTGCGGTTTGGCAATCAGTCTCGTCGAGCTGTCGGTCTGAAGGAACTTCAGGAGCATGGTCGGGACGGCCATGTAGAAATCTGCCGTCGTGAGCCCCTGCGAGATTGTGTTGACGTTGAACGGCGGCGGCGACGTCACGCCCGAAGGCGGCGTCGAGCGTCCGCTCGTACTGGTCGTGGCCCCGGTCGTTCCGGTCGTACCGGTTGTCGTGTTTCCGCCGGGCGACACTTCCGGCGACAGGACCGCGCCGAGGGCGTACTCCGACAGGTTCAAGCCGTAGGTCTTGGCGCGCGTCCGGTTGACTTCGAGGATCTCGACGTCGACGACGATCTCGGCCTTCGCCTTGTCGTTCGCGGCAATCACCCGCTCGATGATCTGGACGACGGGCGCCGTCGCTCGCACCGTAATCGTGTTGTTCGCCTTGTTCGGCTGGATCACCGGCTGGACGGCCATCTGCGGGAAGCGGGCCACGGCGAGCAGGATCTGCGCGAGTTCCGTGGCGTCGGCATGTGACACGTAAAACGTCTGGACGACCTGATCGTCGTACTGGCCGTGTTTCTGCTGGTTGTCCGGAAACACCAGAATCGTGCGCTCGTTCAGCACCTTGTACGAGAGCTGATTCACCGACATGATCTGCTGGAGCGACTGCTCCATCGTGACGCCGTCGAGCGTGATCGTGGTCGCGGTCTGCGGGACGGCGCTGTCGTACACGATGTTGATACCGGTCGCGCTGCCGAGCGCGTCGAGGATGTCGCGGAGCGGCGTATTCCGGAACTGCATCCGGATGTTCTGGGTCGTCGGACTGAGCAGCGGCTCCTGCGCCGCGCTGCGGACGCGATCGCGCAACTGCTCGATCGCCGGGCGCGGGCGCGCCGCCTCGATGCGCGCGCGGATCGTCTGGTCGAGCACGGTGACCTTGGCCGCGGCCTGGCGGTTGGTCGGGTCGTATTCGGCCGCCAGTTGGTACTCGCCGCGGGCCGCTTCGATCTGCTCCTTCTCTTCGAATTCCCGCGCCTTGTCAAAATGCGCGCGCGACGCGGCGAGCGAGGCGCGCTGGAGGGCAATCTTGTAGTTCGGATTGTCGGGGGACGCCTGGGACGCGGTGCGGTAATAGGCCACCGCCTGATCGAGATCGCCGGTGCGCATCGCCTGGCCGCCCATGCGATACGCGCGGCCAGCCGCACACCCGGCCCCGCTCAGCGCGACGAGCGCGGCGAGGACCACGACCGACAGTGTTCCGTTCCTTGATGACGCGATCATGATCCACTTAGACGAATGGACTGGCGACCTCGGCCGTCGAGGTACGACATGTCGATGGACTCTGGCCCGATGCGAACGATCTTATATTGCCCAAGCACGGTCTCGCCTTCCTTTCCATAGATCGGCGCACCCCGGCCGTCGGACAGAATGGCGATGCGCTCGCTCGGCCCGGTCTGCAACAAGCCGATGAACTTCAAGGGAATCGGCGGCAGCGGCGGAGGCGGCGGCGGACCGCTGGGCACGATGGGCGGCGGCGCCGCGACCATGACCGGTGCCCGCGCTGGCGGAGGTGGCGGCGCCGGCTTGGGTTTGAATCTGAAGAGATTGCGCTCCCCGGCGCTCGGCGTCGGGCGTTCGTCGCCAAGCGCCTCGAGCCGGACGTCCGGCACGGCGGCGCTGGCGGGCGCGGCCGCGGCAGCACGCTGCCCCGCCGGTGCCGTGGGCGCTGCAGGCGCCCGTCCGCCGCCTGCGGGCCAGTACGTGTAAACGGCCACGGCGCTGAGCGCCGCGAGAATCCCCAGCAGCCCCTGCTGACGGTTAAGAGCCACTCGCCAGCCTGTAATAGGTCGAGAGCGTCAGCGTCAGCGTGATCCCTTCGCCGGCCTGGCGTTCAGCCAGCGCGACGTCGTCGATGATGACGAATTCTGGCGCGCGCTCGAGCGCGTAGATGAATTGACGCAGGTTGGCGTAATCGCCCTGCAGGACCATGCGAATCGACATATGGCCGAAGCGCGCGTCGGTTTCCTTGTCGTCGATGATCGTCGTGCGCGCTTCGTAATGCACGTCGGACTTGTCCGCCAGCGCCGGCACGCTGGCGTAAGTCATGCGCCGCGCCGCACTGATGTCAGCCGGCAGCACTTTCTCGTAGAAGGCACCGAGCTCGCGATCGGCATCGGTCTTCCCGCTCACGAGATTCTTGGCAATGGTCAATTCGCGTTCGGCGGCGCGGCGGGCGTTGGCCGCGGCAGCCGCGCGATCGGCGGCGCCGGCAAACTTGGTCTCGAGCGGCCGGACAATCAGCACGAAGGCCAGAATGTTCGCGGCCAGCGCCACCATCAGCGGCACGACGATGGCGCGCCGCTCGGCAACGATCCGCCGCAGAATCGAGGCGGTCATCGCGCCACCGCCTGCGTCGCCGCCTTGGCCGCGGCCGCCTCGTGAGGCTGGAGATAGATCATCTCGAGCACCGACGAGATCTGGTTGTCTTCGGTCGTGTGTTCCTCGCTCGATCGCACGTCGCGAAACACGCCCGTGGCGTCGAGGCGCTCCATGAACTGATTCACGTCGTCCACGGTGCGGCCCAGCACGACGACGGCGAGATTGATCCGCCGCTCCTTGTCCAGTTTGGGGCGGACGGCGGTGATGCGCACCGCGTCGGGAATCGTGGCTTCGAACCGGTTGAAGAGCTCGGTCCAGGAAAACGTCCGGCGATCGATCAGGTCGTTCGCCTGCCGCGCTTCCTTCGACGCGTCGGCGATCTGCCGCGGGTCGACGCTCGCGCGCAGCGCCGCCGCGCTCGCCCGCATCGTCTGGGCGGCGGCTTCGTCCTGTGCGGCTTGCGAGGACAGCTCGGTGTTGCTCCCTGAATAGCGGAGCACGCGCGAGACATTGAAAATGGTGGCGGCCGCCACCAGCGCCGCCAGCAGGATCAGCCCGACGGTCGCGGCGCGACTGTCGTAGAACGGCCGGGTCGCCAGGTTGCTGCGGATCATGCGGCCGCCTTCCGATCCCGGACCAGCAGGCCGACGAGCGCGGTCAACCCGTCGAGCGAGGCGGCCGTCGCGACGCCTTCGCCGAGCGTCGCGGCGTCACGCGGATCGACGACGGTGACCGCGGTGTGCAGTCGCTCCGCCACCGCGCGGCGCAACGACTCCGTGCCGGCGGCTGCGGCGGCACCGGCTTGCACCGACCCACACACGAGCACGCGCTCGAAGCCTGTCCCGCTCAACCGATCTTCGTAGTACATCGTCGACTGATGGACGAGATCGAGCAGCGTGCCTTCGCTTTCGGCGGTTCGGCTGCGATAGAGGATGACGTCGTCGCCGCGGCCGGCGACGACGGCGGCCCAGTCGGGTGCGACGTTGACGAGCAGCCAGTCCCCCGCCGGGCGGTGACTGCCGCCGAGAACGGCGTTGGCCACGTTGAACGTGTGAATGTCGACGATGCCCGGAGCGGCGCCGAGTTCCGTGCACAGCGACTCGTACTCGAGCACGGTCTCCCGGCGCGCCACCGACACCAGGAAGTCGGTGCCGTCGGCCGAGCGCGCACCCGGCACAAATGCCACTTGCGCATCGTCAACCGGAAACGGCGCGGACTTCTTCACCTGGAACCGAATCAGCTGTTCGAGTTCCTGCGCGCGCGCCGGCACCTGCTGAAAGTGCAGCAGCGAGATCTTCGCGGCCGGGTCGGGAATGACGAGCCCAATCCGGCGCGGGCGTCCAATCTGCTGCAGGACCCGTTGGACCGCGGCTTTCACCGCCGTGCGATCCTTGAGGTTCTGGCCCACGAGCGACGGGGCGAGCGCGCCGTCCGGTAATGCTTCGCTCGCGTACGCCGAGACCACGACCTGACCGCCGCGTGAGGTCACCGCCGCGGCCGTCACCCGTGCGGCGCTGATGTCGAGCGCCGCGTTCGGCGGCGGCGCGTGGCCGGTGCTGGCGGATGAGGCGCTCATTCGACGAACGTCACCTTGTTGACTTCGCGCAGCGTGGTCAGCCCCTCGAGCACGCGTTCGACCGCCGATTCGCGCAGGAACCGCATCCCTTCTTCACGCGCCGCCTTCTTGATCTCGGACGTCGGGCGTTTTTCGAGGATCAGCTCGCGAATCCGATCGGTCAGGTCGAGCAGTTCGCAGATCGCCTGCCGCCCCTTGAAGCCGGTCCCGTTGCATTCGATGCAGCCAACCCCTTCGTAGAACGTGTGCGTCCGTTCCAGGTCCGGGTCGAGGCCGGACTCCTCGAGGAGCGTGCGGCTGACCGCCACCGGCCGTTTGCAGTGCGAGCAGATGACGCGGACCAGGCGCTGCGCCAGGACGCAGTTGAGCGCGGACACGAACTGATAGGCCTCGACGCCCATATTCAGGAAGCGGCCGAGCACGTCGAAGACGTTGTTCGCGTGGACGGTCGTGAACACCAGATGGCCCGTGAGCGCCGAGTTGATGGCGATCTGCGCCGTCTCGTTGTCGCGGATCTCGCCGACCATGATCTTGTCGGGGTCGTGCCGGAGAATCGACCGCAGTCCGCGGGCGAAGGTCAGACCTTTCTTTTCGTTGATCGGAATCTGCGTGATGCCGCGCAGCTGGTATTCGACCGGATCCTCGATCGTGACGATCTTGTCTTCGATCGACTTGATCTCCGACAGCGCGGCGTAGAGCGTGGTCGTCTTGCCGCTGCCGGTCGGCCCGGTCACCAGCACCATGCCGTACGGCTCGGCGATGTATTTCCGGAACCGCTTCAGTTCCGCCTCGGGGAAGCCGAGGATGTCCAGCCGGAGTTCGGTGAACTGCTCGCTGATCGATTCCTTGTCGAGGATGCGGATGACTGCGTCCTCGCCGTGCACGCTCGGCATGATCGAGACGCGGAAATCGATCGTCTTGCCCGGCATCCGCAGCTTGAAGCGGCCGTCCTGCGGCACGCGCTTCTCAGCGATGTCGAGCTCGGCCATGACTTTGATGCGCGAAATGATCGGGCTGTGGTGCTGCTTCGCGATCGGCCGCATCGCCGCCTGCAGCACGCCGTCGATCCGGTACTTCACGTGAACCGCGTCGTCCTGGGTTTCGATGTGGATGTCGCTGGCCCGCCGCTGAATCGCCGTGTAGATGGTCGAGTCGACGAGACGGATGATCGGACTGATGTCGCTGGTGAGCCGCTCGACCGTGAGGTTGTCTTCGCCGAGCTCCTCATCCTTGAGCAGCTGCAGGTGGAAGCTTTCCGTGGCGTCGTCGAGGACCCGCTGCGACGATTCGCTCTTCTTGAGGATCGACTCGATCGCCGATTTGGGTCCGACCGCGACACGGATCGGCGTGGCGAGGAGCACCGCGAGCTCGTCGATCATCGGCAAGTCGGTCGGGTCCGAGACGACGATGGAAAGGGTGCGGCCGTCGCGGCGATGCGGCACGAAGCCGTAACGGAGCATCAGGTCGGCTGGAATCGAACGGAACAGTTCCTGATCGATCCGGAAGGTGTCCATGTCGATGAATTCGAGCCGGTAGCGCGACGCCAGGCGCCGCGCCTGCTCGACTTCGGCGAGCCGTTCGTCGGCGCCGAGTTCCGCCGGTTCGGCGTGCAACTGCTCAGGACTCTGGGTATCGGCCATGGTGCGTCTACTGCCCCGTCAGAACCGAATTGAGCTGGAAGAGCGGCATGTACAGCGCGAGCAGCAGCCCGGCGATCACGATGCCCATCACGACCAGCAGCGAGGGTTCAATGAGCGTCACGAACCGCTCCATCGAGGTCGAGATCTCTTCGTCGTAGAAGTCCGCGACGGTATTGAGCATGTCCTGCAGCGCGCCGGTCGACTCGCCGACTTCGGCCATCTTCACGGCGACTTCCGGAAACGCCCCGCTCGACTCGAGCGAGGACGCGAACGACACGCCCTCGCGCACCTTGACGGCGACCACGTCGAGCTCGCGGGCGATGTAGTGATTGCCCACCGAGCGAGCGGCGATGTCGATGGCGTTGACGAGCGGCAGGCCGCCGCCGAGCAACGTCGCGAGCGTCCGCGACATCTGCGAAGTCGCAAACTTCCGCGCCACGTCGCCAAGGAGCGGAATCGCCAGAATGGCGCGGTCGAAACGGGCCTTCTGGCCGGGGCGCCGGATCCACGCGCCCACGCCGAGCACGAGACCGGCAACGCCGAGAAGGATCAGCAGCACTTGCGATCGGACGAATCCCGAAACCCCGACGATGACCCGCGTCGCGAGCGGCAGCTGGGCGCCAAAGCTCTGGTAGAAGTCCGAAAACGCGGGAACGACCTTGAGGACGATGATGCCGACCAGCACGAGCGCGAGGACGATCAAAATCGCCGGATACACCAGAGCGGAAATCGTCTTCCGCTTCACGGTCGTGACGATGCGGGTGTATTCCACGTAGCGGCGGAGGACGCTTTCGAGGTTGCCGCTGCGCTCGCCCGCGACCAGCGAGGCGGTGTAGATCCGGGGGACCAGCTCGAGATGCGCGCTGAATGCGTCCGACAGCGCGGCGCCGCCGCGCACGCGTTCGTAGATGTCGTTCAACACGCCGCGAAAGACCGGCGAGGTGACGCGACGCTTCAGCAAATCGAGCGACTGCACCAGCGGCATGCCGGCTTTGAGGAGCGTCGCGAGCTCCTGATTGAAAATCAGAAATTCGCGGGACGGAATGGACGCCTTGCTCGGCAGACGGATCGCGAGGCCCGGCACTGACGCCAGCGCGCCCTTCGGTCGTACCGACAGCACGCATAGCCCCTTGTCCTCGAAGTCGTGCCGCAGCCGCGCTTCGCTCTCGGCGACGAAGTCCCCTTCACTGATTTCGCCGTTTGGCGACGCGAACCGGCACCGGAATTCCACCTCAGTGGCTCCCGTGATGGCCGCAATAGATTGAAGGCGTGGACATTAGTGGCCCTGGATTATACCAAGCCGATGTATCGGTCCTCGGGAGTTAGACCTGCAATTGCACGAAATGGCCGCCCTCAGTTCAGGCGAAAAACCTCGACCGCCGCGTCGCCGAAGAGCGGCTCCCCGTGAGCCGTCAGCGCTTCTCTGACATCCGGCCGGGCCGCACTCCGATAGAGGACCGCAATCCGGGCTCCCTCGCGCTTCGCGGTCTCGAGATGCGCCGCGTCGCTCTCGGCCGTCGTGAACGCCCATCCCTTGCGCTCGGCACAGAAGAGAAACCTCGGGTTGTTGTCCCCGAGAAAGACGATCCGGCCGTCCCCGGGAGTCATCCTCCGGAGGGTTTCGCAGAGCACAACCTCGCGCGGCTCGTACTCGAACCACCCGTGCGCGCTGACCAGCCGGACGAAGGTGGCCAGCGCGGCGATTCCAGCCAGGACCGCCAGCGCTCGCTGCCCCTCCCCGCCCCGCAGCCTGCCGCCGACGGCTGTCGCGGTAGATACGAGCCCGGGCCCCGCCAGGATTGCCGCGACCGGAATCAAGGCCAGTTGATAGTAGTCGTGGACGAAATTGCCGGTACCGACAACGGCGAGGTAGATGACCCCGCCGGCGATCCCGAAGACTTCGCACCAACGACGCTGCCGCCAGGCCAGGACGCCGCCCGCCGCCACAGCCAGCACGCCGACCGGACCGAGGATGTCGCGGATGAGCCGCGACAGGATCACTGCCGGGAACGCCGTCGTGAAGACCGTGTGCGGATCGAAGAGCTTGTCGGTCAGGCCGAACGACAGGCCCGTGGTGTTCGCCAGGGCGTGCGCATGTGAGTACCACGCCACGGCCGCCGCCAGGGTCACCGCGGCCATGAGCCAGAGCTCCCACCGGCCGGCGGCTCGCCATCCGTCGCGCTCGACGAAGAGCCCCGCGACCGGGGCCCACACGATCAAGTACGGCAGTTTGATGGCCCCGATCAGCGTCGTAACCAGGAGAAGCGCCGCGTAATCGAGCGGGTTCCGTCGTTCCAAGTAGCGAGCGGTCGCGACCAGCGCCGTGAACGACAGCGCGATGAGCAGCGCTTCGTTCATGAACGCGCGCTCGATGAACAGCAGCAGCGGAAAGCCGAACGCGTACAGGAATGCGGCGGCCACGGCCGCTTCGGGGCCGTCGCGCCGGCGCACGAACGTCGTCACCAGCGCGCACGACCAGAGGAAGCAGAGCGCCGCGAGCAGACGGCCGGCTTCCGTGTGGAAGCCGGCCACGCGCGAAATCGCCGCGACGACGAACGCGAAGACCTCCAGGCCGGTTTCAACGTAGCCGTTGGCCTGGCTTCCCCGCTGATCGACTTGCGGATAGAGGATGTTGAAACGTTCGTTGAGAAAGTTGCGCGCGATCGACGCCGTGTCCGCCTGCCGCCAGGCGTGGTGGTCGAGGAGCGGCGCCTTGTAGGTGGCGGCGCGCGCGAAGAAGCCGAAGAGGAGGATGAACCCGACGAGAACGGTTCGTGTTCGCGGCGCCATCCCCGCGGTTACACGGTCCGCGTCATCGGGGATCGACAAACGCGTGGAACACCCGGACCCCGAGTTCGCGCGGATCCCGGCTCGTGCCGTTGGTCAGCGCCATCGGGATGAACGTCTTGTCGACGACGATCTGAAGTTCGGCCAGTTCGGCCTCGCCCATTTTGCCGCCCGGCAGCTTGATCTTCTTGAGCACGCGGTCTTCCGGCGCCAGCGTAAACTCCTCGACGACCTCACCGCCCAGCATCACCTGCACCTGCTGCGGACCGTGCAGATCCTTCGCCGGGCTGTCGAGGTCCAGATAGAGGACGGCATCCTTCTTGGGGTTCTTGAACGCCAGGGTCGCCGCTTTCTTCGTCCACTGCCATTCGATCCGGTCGCGATCCTGCGTCGACACTTCCGCCGGATGCCAGCCGTCCTTGAAGACGTGGAACAGGTTTTCGGTCTGCGGCAGGAGCTGAACGCGCGCGATGCGGTACTCGTACTTCCCGACGTCCTGCCCGGCGAGCGGCAGGCGTTTCTGATCCTTGGTCGAGTGCAGGCCGATCTGCAGCGAGGCGTCACCGACGTACGGGAAGACCGGCACGAAGATCGTTCGCGTGTACTCGACGGTCTGTCCCGGCTTCCACTGGCTGGTGGGCGTCGGCGGATTGTGATCGTCGGTCCACATCTGTTCTTCGTCCGTGTCGACGACGTGGAGGAAGACGCGGTAGTCTTCGGCGAACTTCGCGTCGTTTGCGACCACGAACTTGTAGGTGATCTCCAGCGGGCTGCCGGCCGGGGCGCGATCGTGGTTCAGCGTGACGGTCGGGGTCGCGACCGGCGGTGCCGCCTCCTCGGTTTTGGCGCACGCGCCGGCCATCAGACCGGCCGCGGCGACGGCCAACAGGGGGAAGCGGAAACGCGCGCGATTCATCGGGACTCCATCAAAAGCGGTTGTCGGTGAACGCGCGATCGTACCGGATCTCCCCGACCCACGCAATCGCCGGCGCGCGTGTGTTACAGTTTCCGCGCGCCCGAGCGGACACCCGACGAGCGCTTGTCCGCCGGAGCCCTGGTGAAGGCGGAACCGAGGAGCAGGAATGTCGCAGGAAGCCCTGGGATTGGTCGAAACCAAAGGCCTGATTGGATCGGTCGAAGCCGCCGATGCCATGGTCAAGACCGCGAACGTCACGCTCATCGGCAAGGAGTACATCGGCGCCGCGTACGTGACCGTCATGGTCCGCGGCGATGTCGGCGCGGTGAAGGCCGCGACCGACGCCGGCGCGGCCGCCGCCCGCCGGGTCGGCGAGCTCGTCTCGGTTCACGTCATTCCCCGCCCGCACGCCGAAGTCGAACGCTTGCTGCCCAAGGCCCCAACCTCGTAAAGGCGCGGACTGATGGCCGACGCCCCCGCTGCTGCTTCCGATCGCGATCTCGCCTCCATTGCCGAAGCGCGCGCGCTTGCGAAGCGCGCCAAGGCCGCGGCCGCGCTCCTCGCTGAGCTCAGCCAGGGGCAGATCGACGCGATCGTCGATGGCATGGCCGCGGCCGCCACGCCGCTGGCGGAAACCTTCGCCCGCCTGGCGGTCGAAGAAACCGGCTACGGCGTCGTCGAAGACAAGATTCAGAAGAACCTGTTCGCCTCCGAGCGGGTGTATCAGTTCATCCGGCCGATGAAGACGGTGGGTGTCATCGCCCGCCACGAAGATCGCCGCGTCGTCGAGATCGCCGAACCCTTCGGTGTGGTCGCCGCCGTCGTGCCGTCCACGAATCCGACGTCGACCGCGATCTACAAGATCCTCATCTCGCTCAAGGCCCGCTGTCCGGTGGTCCTCAGTCCGCACCCGTCAGCCGTCAAGTGCATCACGCGCGTCGCGGAAGTCATGAGCGAGGCGGCCAAGCGGGCCGGCGCGCCAGACGGCGCGATCAACTGGATGACCACCGTCACGCTCGAAGGGACGCAGGAGCTGATGAAGCACCGCGATGTCGCGGTGATCCTGGCGACCGGCGGCATGGGTCTGGTGCGTGCCGCCTACAGCGCCGGCAAACCGGCCTACGGCGTCGGGCCGGGCAACGCGCCGGCCTACATCGAGCGCACGGCGAACGTGAAGAAAGCGGTGCGCGACATCATCACCGGCAAGACTTTCGACAACGGCGTGCTCTGTTCATCCGAGAACTCCGTCGTCGTCGACGAGGCGATCGCCGGAGACGTGAAGCGCGAGTTCCAGGCGCAGCACGCGCATTTCATGTCGAAGGCGGAAATGGACGCGGTCGCCAAGGTGCTGGTCACCCCGCAGCGGCTGCCCAATCCGGCGCTCGTCGGCAAATCCGCCACGGTGATTGCCGAAAAATGTGGCATCACGGTGCCGGCCGACACGCGCGTGCTGATCGCGGAGCTTGCCGGCGTCGGCCGGGACTTCCCGCTCTCTATCGAGAAGCTGTGTCCCGTGCTCTCCTTCTACGTCGTCAAGGACTGGCGCGAAGGCTGCGAGCGCTGCAAGCAGATTCTGCGCTACGGCGGCATGGGGCATACCATGTCGATCCACTCGCAGAACGACCAGATCATCCTGGAGTTCGGCCTGAAGAAACCGGCCTTCCGGATCGCGGTGAACTCGCCGACCACCTTCGGATCGATCGGGCTGACGACCGGGCTCGACCCGGCGATGACGCTCGGCTGCGGCGGCTACGGCGGCAATATCACGTCCGACAACATCTCGCCGCGGCACCTGCTGAACACCAAGCGGCTGGCGTATGAGATCACCAGCGTCCCGAATCGTTTCGAGCGGGCGGCGGGTACCGCTCCCAGGCCGGCGCCTGCCGGCAAGGCGGCCGAGGCGGGGGGGATCCAGGCCGGAGCCCTGAGCGCCAGGATCGACCAGTTTCTGGGCACGCGGGGTTTCAAGACCGGCCCAGGCGAGCCCATTCCCGCGGCTTCAGGCAAGGCGTCCGCCGATCCGGCCAAGCCGCTCGACTTCGTCTGTGAAGACGATGTCCGCACGGCGATGCAGGCGGGCCGGACGCTCACCGTCTCGGAACGCGCGATCATCACACCCTCGGCTCGCGAGCTCGGCGAACGGCACCGCGTCTTCGTCACGCCCCCGTATCGCGGCTGAGACGCCTTCCTGCTGAGCCAATTGGACTTATTGTTGACCCGGCCTTCGAGCTGGTGCTAGGATGCCTCTGCCATAGCGTGAGCGGATGCTCACACTCGCGGGGGTTCAACCCTTCGCACCTGAACGAAGACGTTCGGCGATCGTTGCCGCCGGACAACGACGTCAACCGGAGCCCCCGCTCGAGGGGGCGACTTACGATGCGCGTCAAGGCCCCCTCGGGACGCGCGGTCGCGGAGCGCCCGAATGGTTCGAAGATCTGCGGAGCAGCTGGCTCGACTTGCGCTGCTCAGTCCGCTGCTGCTTGTGGGGTGCGGACCCTCCGTCAAGAACACGACTCAGGCCGTCCCCGTCGCGCCGGCGCCGGTGGTCATTGCCGAGGCCCCTCCGGTCGTTCCACCTCCGCCTCCGCTGCCCGACCCGGTCGAAGAGCTGATCGCCCGTTCAAACCAGCATTTCAAGACCGGCGTCACGGAACTCGAGGCCGGCCACACCGAAGGCGCCAAGGAGCAGTTCGACAAGGCGATCGAAGTCCTGATCGCCTCCCCGTACGGCGGCCGGACTGAACCACGAATCCGCGAGCACTTCGACCGGCTGGTCGAGCGAATCAGCACCTACGAAATCAAGGCACTGGCGCAGGGCGACGGGTTCACGGAGAAGCAGTACGAGCCGGCGTCGATCGATCAGCTGCTCGCGGCCTCGGAAACGCTCGTCCCGCCGTCGGCCGAACTCAGGACCGCGGTCGATGCCGACCTCCAGAACATCCAGTACGACATCCCGATTCCGCTGAACAATCAGCGTGTGCTGTCGTTCATTCAGCTGTTTCAGGGGCGACTGCACGACTTCCTGCTCGAAGGCCTCCAGCGCGGCAGCCAGTACCTGCCGATGATTCAGAACGTGTTCCGCGCCGAAGGGCTGCCGCTCGATCTGGCGTACATCCCGCTCGTCGAGAGCGCGTTCAAGCCGAACGCCCTCTCACGTGCCAAGGCGAAAGGCGTCTGGCAGTTCATGCCGGGCACCGGACGCGAGAACGGGCTGCGCTCCGACTGGTACATCGACGAGCGTTCGGATCCGGAGAAGGCGACGATTGCGGCGGCGAAGTACCTCAGTACGCTCTCCAACATGTTCGACGGCGACTGGCACCTCGCGTTGGCGTCGTACAACGGCGGACCGTACCGCGTTCAGCGGGCCCAGGCGCGCAACAAGAACAAGGACTTCTGGTCACTCGCCTCGCGGTCCAATCTCCTGCCGCGCGAAACCCGCGACTACGTGCCGATGATTCTGGCGGCAATCGTCATCGCCCGAAATCCGTTGCAGTACGGGTTCGACGTCGAGCCGCTGCCGTCGACGCCATTCGAGACAGTCGCCCTGCCGGGTCCAGTGGACCTCCGGAAAGTCGCCGAATGGACCGACTCGGAAATCGCGGAGATTCAGTCGCTGAATCCAGAATTGCGCCGCTGGACGACGCCGATTCGGGACGGCGCGTACCAGCTGAAGGTGCCGGTCGGCGGCGCGCAGCTCGTGCAGGCGAAGCTGGCGGAAGCGGACATGAGCGAGCTCGCGTCGCTCAACTGGTACGTGGTCAAGAAGGGCGAGAATCTGGCGACGATCGCGAGAAAGCTGCGCGTGAGCCGAACCGACCTGGCGGAGGCCAACTACCTGCGCACGACCGCCGCGGTCTCCGTGGGCCAGCGCCTGATCGTCCCGCGCGAGACGGCCGTCCTCCTGGCGGCGCGGACGGAGTCCGTCGTGCCGGTCGCGGATTCACGCCCCCTCACCAGGGACACCGTCGTCCCGGCCGTGAATACGGCGGGCGCGCAGGTCAGGATCAGCTACGAAGTCCAGCAGGGCGACACGCTCTCGTCGATCGCGCGTCTGTTCAGCACGACGGTCGCTTCGATTCAGACGTGGAACCGGATGCCAAACACCCGCATCCGCGCCGGCGACCATCTGACGATCTACACCGTCCGAGCGAACTAGCCCTGACCTGCGGCGGGAGCCGGAGGTCAGGGCAATTCTCAATTTTCAATGGTCAATGGTGAATGCGCGTGGCGTCGTCACGCTGTGTGACACGATCTCACGCATTGATAATTCCTCATTGAGAATTGTGAATTGCGCGCGTTCGCGCACGTCCGCCGCCACCTCACTCCATCGGTGCCGGCCGGTCGCCCAGCGGCGTCACGGGTGGCAGCGGCAGGACGCGCGTCGCCACCTGGGGGTCCGCCAGCGGATCGAAGAGCGAGACGCGAATCTGGTGGTCTAGCACGACCACCGGATTGAAGGAGAGCCGGCCGATCTGGCTTTGGCCGCCAACGATCTTGCGGACGACGTCCAGTTCCCCTTCATCGAGCGCGAAATACGGATGCCAGCCATGACCGCGCAGCCATTCGACGGCGCGGTCCATCCATTCGGGCGGCATCTGGTCGTAGCGCAGCGTCATCCGTCCGCCGTAGTAGCGCAGGCTGCCGCTGTGCATGCCGCTGATGATCACGCTCCTCGGGTCGGTCACGTCATGGATCGCCCGTGCGACGCGGGAGTAGCGGGATTCCGAATCGCCGAGGGAGAACACATCCCGCGCGGTCGCCATGGCCGCGGTTTCAGCCCCGAGCCATACCACTGCCGCGCCAACCGCGACACGTCCCGCGAGTCCAGCTTGCCTTCCCAGCGCTGTTGCCAGTGCGGCGACGCCGAGCATCAGCAGCGGCCACGCCGGCAGCAGGAAACGCAGAAACCACAACGACTCGAACGGCATGTACGCGACGTAGCTGCCGAGAATCACGAGAGCCGCGAAACCAAGGAGCGCGGCAACGCGCCTCGGTTCGACGGCCGGATAGATCGATCGGAGTGGGAACAACAGCAGCGGAAGGCCGGCGATTAGAAACACGGAGCGCGTTTCGGCGAGCCACGCACCCCAATGCCGCAGATTCGTGGCGACGTTGCCCGCGGCAAAGAGATCGCTCGCGCGGCCGTAACCGCTGTTGAGCGCGGAGCCGTAGAGGCGTGTGTTGATGGTCGCGAGCGTGATCGCGGCGGCAAGCGGGCCGAGCGCGTAGAGGCCGACGCTCAGCAGCGCGCGCGGCGTGCGCCACCAGATCGCGGCCAGCTTGAAGAGGGCCAGCACGCCGGCGAGCGGGGCAAGGTTCGGACGGACGAGCACGGCCAGCCCCGTCAGGAGTCCTCCGAGCAGCGCGGCGCCTGGTCTCGGACTCGCGCACGCAACCGCAGCGGCGAGCCACAGCGCGGTCACCGGCACGTCGCTCATCGGGTTCATGAGCATGTAGAGCAGGACTGGATTCGCCGCCAGCAGCCATGCCGCGCCGAGTCCGATCCACGGCGATCCGAGTCTGATTCCCAATAGGTAGACGCTGACGATGGCGAGCGCTCCGGCGAGCGGCACGATGGCAAAGATCGCCGGGTGTCCGCCGAGCGATCGCGCCGCGGCCATCATCAGCGGCAGGCCGATCGGATAGACCGGAACGATCGCCGTCCCGTCCGGAGAGGAACGGTAGCCAAGCGGCGTCAATGTCTCGAGGCCGTTCGGCCAGGGTACGGGCGCCAGCGGCGGAGGCGCCAAGCTCAGACGTCCTCTCAGAATCAGGTCGGCCTGGCTGATGTATCCGTACGAATCGGATCCGCCGCCGGTCTTCGACCCCCAGGTCGTGCCGACGAGCAGGACGTGGACCGCAAGGACCGCGGCCAGCCAGTCCGGGCGAATCGCGGCGGCCCATGTGTCGACGGCGGCGGCCGGCCGCTGTCGCGTCAGTCGCAGGAAGACGACGAGCAGCAGGACCAACGCCCCGGCGGCACGGACGGCGTTCGTCGCCGCCAGCCGGACACCGAGCAGCTCCACGGATCCGCCACCAGATCGCAGGATGACGATCGTCAGCGCGGCGACGAGAACCATGAGCGTCGCGACGCCCGGGATCAGGCGGGATTGGGGTCGGTCCTCCACGGGGTCAGCTTGGAGCAGGGTCGGTGCCAGACAGGTGCCAGGTTGCAGGCTGGTCCCTTGCCAGATTTTGACAAGGGGGGCTCATCGTCACGCGGCAGATTTTGGCATAGCCGTCAACGCTTCGAGCGGATTGCGAGGGAAACGCGAGGACGTGCATCTTGCAGACGACTGAGGGATGCTCGCGTGTCTGAGAACCGCTGCTCTTCTCGGGATCGACGCCTGTCCGGTTCAGGTTGAGGTCGACGTCTCGTTCGGATTTCCGTCGTTCACGATGGTCGGACTGCCGGATCCGAGCGTCCGCGAAAGCCGCGACCGCGTGCGCAGCGCGATTCGCAATTCGGGGTTCGAGTTTCCGCCGCACCGGATCACGGTCAACCTGGCTCCCGCGGACGTTCGCAAGGCGGGTTCAGCGTTCGATCTGCCGATCGCGCTCGGCATCCTCGCCGCCCAGGGCGTCGTCGAACGGCGGGAAATCCAGGACGTGGTGATTCTCGGCGAGCTGTCGCTCGACGGCGGCATTCAGGCCGCTCGCGGCGTGCTGCCGATTGCGGCGAGCGCCCGGCGCGACGGCGCCGCCAGCGTCCTGCTGCCGCGCGCCAACGCGCAGGAGGGCGCCGTGGTTGCCGGCATCGACATCCTCGCGGTGTCGTCGCTGACCGAAGCCGTCAACGCCTTGAATCATCCAACGAGCGTGGTGCCGACGCCGCCGCTCGCCTTCCCCCACTCACCATCATCGGACCTCCCCGATCTCACGGACGTGCGCGGGCAGCTGTTCGCGCGCCGCGCGCTGGAGGTCGCCTGTGCCGGCGGCCACAACCTGTTGCTCGTCGGTCCGCCTGGCGCCGGCAAGACGATGATGGCCCGGCGCGTGCCGGGCATTCTTCCGCCGCTGACGTTCGACGAAGCGCTCGAGGTGACGGCGATCCACTCCGTCGCCGGAACGCTGGCATCCGGCGCGCCGCTGATGACGACACGGCCGTTCCGCGCACCGCATCACACGATCTCGAATGTCGCGTTGATTGGCGGTGGGTCTCACCCCCGACCCGGCGAAGTGTCGCTCGCGCACGGCGGCGTGCTGTTCCTCGACGAGCTGCTCGAATTTCACCGCGGGGTGCTCGAGGTCTTGCGGCAGCCGCTCGAAGAGGGGCACGTCACGATCGCCCGCGCCGCGCGCACGGTCCGCTTCCCTGCTCGCTTCGTACTCGTGGCGGCAATGAATCCGTGAGGTTTCGTTGCCAAGTTGCTACGAGTTTCTACCGACGCGGGAAACCAGGCCAGGTCGATGGCCACCTCCGCGCCATCGAATTCGATGCGTTCTACGACGGTTTCGATGATGCGTCGCTTCTCTTCCGGGGTCAGATCGGCCCATCGAGCGTAGAGGTCCCGTGACTCGGCGACGACTTCCTCGCTCGACGCGAGCTGGATGCGGAGGAAATCCAGTTCCGCCTGCAGCTTCGGAATCTCGTCATCCAATTGCTTGAATCGCTCCTCAAGCGGCCGATAAGTCCGACCGAAACCGTCGGCGCTTATCTGCTCCCCCAAATACAGGCGGTGGGTCCGATCCATCTCCTTCGCTAAACGATCGTGCTCGGCCTGAAGAGTAAATAGGAGGTCGCTCTTGCTCGCCATGTTGGCGTCAGCCTGTTCGAGGTAGGCCAGAATCTCCGTTGGCGAGACGAAGAAGCCTTTGAGCTGCTCCTGGAAGACCGCTTCGAGATCGTCGGCGGGTATCTTCCTTTTGCAGCCGGCGCACACGTACTTTCGCTGGGCAGTCGGAACGTACATCTTTGCCCCACAGGCGCAGTACAGCAGGCCGGCAAAGAGGTGGACGGATTTTCGAGTAGGTATGCGACCGGTCGCGACGCGTTCACCGAGAATCGCGTTGCACTGGTCCCACAGCTCCGTCGAGACAATCGCCGGGACGTTCGTCAGAACCCACTCTGTTTCGGGTTTCAGGACCCAGTGCTTCTTGTCGCCCGTGCTCTTCGTGTAGTTGGCCCGTCGAACGCCCTTGGCCGTCGTGTCGCGGATGAGTCGATCGACTGTTGTGTCGGAGAACTTCGAACCGTTCCGTGTGCGGCAACCCGCCTGATTCAAGAGTCGCGCGACGGTTTTCTTGCGACGGTGCTCAAGAAACAGTTCATACAGGCGCTGCCGAATGGGCGCCTCCTTGGGATCGGGAACGAGTTCTCGTCCTTCCCATTGGTAGCCAAAGGGAGCCGCTCCACCGAGCGGCTTGCCCATCTTCGCGCGAATGGGAACGGACGCCGCCACACGGTCAGCGATCTCCTCGCGCTCCCACTGCGCCATGGCCGCAATCATCGTGTAGAAAAGACGACCAGCCGGCGACGATGTATCGATCGACTCTTGGAGCGAGATCAGGTCTGCGCTGCACGCACGAAAGATTTCAGAGAACTCAAGAAGTTCCCTTGTGTTCCTCGCGAGGCGAGCCAGTTTCGAAAACACGAGTCCAGTGATGTGACCTGAACGAATGTGCCCGAGCATTCGTTCTGTCTCCGGAAAGCCCATGACCGTCTTGCCGCTGATTGCATCAAGCTGATACACCTCGCGCACGTTCCAGCCGCGAGCCTCGGCGTACAGGCGAGCTCGTCGCTCGTGGTGTTCAGGACTCTCGCCTTTGACCTGGTCTTCGGTGGAGACGCGAATCCAGATTCCGACCGACTTCGGTTCTGCCGGCGGCGCTTGTCGCATGTCGTGACCTTTCGGGCAGGCGGCGTTGACCGTCGAAAAGGGTACCACGAGCGATCCACGCTGGCGCAGTTGCGCGCTCGAAACACGCATCACAGTCGATGGTGTGCTTGTCGTCGAGATCCTGCATACAGACGAGAACACAGTTCCCGCAACGTCCGCAGTTGGCTTGTAGGAAATCGCTCACATTTGGGTGCATGCCAGCAAGGAAGAGCAATCTAACTGCCGGCACTCGATGCTCGCGTTTGGCCAAAATCTGACTCAAATAACTTGCGATTCGTTTTCGGACGATCCGCGGATCACATTGTCCGCGTTGCCGTTATGCGATTTCGAAAGTTAGCCCTTGACCAGGGGGGGGGGGTACCGTGTAAAGGTAGTGGGCTCTGAACTTCCCGAAGGAGTCCACAGTGCCCGCATCCGTTCGCAAATTTCTCCTGTCCGTCAGTCTCGCCGGCCTGGTCGGCGGCTGCAGCGGAAGCCCCACCGAATCCACGTTCGCGCAGGTTGTGGACATGGACCTCCACGGGACATCGCCCTTGCTCGGAGCCTCAGCTCAGTACACTGCGATTGCCCTTTTTTCCGACGGTCATCAGGAGGATGTGACCCAGATCGCTGCATGGGAAACGTCCAGCCGCACCGTCGCGACGGTCGACCGGGGCTTGGTCACCGGTCTCGCTCTTGGCACTGCTGTCGTGTCAGCTCGGTACGCAGGCTTCACCGGCTCGACGAATGTGACGGTGACATCGAACGCAGTCGCCCATATCCAGATTCGGTTCTCATCGGGCACCTATACGGCAACCTTTCGAGGCGTGACGATGAACCAGGCGACCGGATACAATTTCGACCTTCCCGACGGCACGTACACGGTGAACGGCACGTTCAATCTTGACTCGTCGGGATTCGGCAACATCTTTGTGTTGCTCGACAGGAATGGACCTCCCGGAGGTGTCATTCCAGGAACGCTGTCCGCTCCGGACTCATTTCTTCACGGACGATGTGATGCTCAATGGGCTGGCGCCGGACCATCTGATCGCGGCCGGGCAACAAAACCATTCTCCTTCAGCTTCACGGTGACGACGCTCAACACGAGCCCGAGCATTTTTGGTTTCTGCTACAACGGCTGATCGAGTTAGAAAAATGCCCCGACCGGCTTAGGTCGGGGCATCAAAGAACAACTACTCGCTTGACTGCTCGGATCGATGCGCGTATGCATCGAGAATGAGGTCACGAATCGCTGTCTGCGCACCCATGTCGACGACAGGACGCAGCAAGGCGAATGATCGCCGTTCACCGTTGACAGAGTACTGTCGGGCCGGGAACGTTACGTTTCGCCCACGACCTCGCCTCTCCCACACAGCGAAGCCAATGAGCTTGAGTCCCGCTAACGGCCCTTCGTCAAAGTGAACTTCCGCGTCAGCCAGCTTACCGGGGAGTTCCGTTGTCAGCGCGATCTTGATCTTCATTGCTATCTCCAGAGGTATCAGAATGTTGCGCCATGGCAACACCGAGAATGACTTCGGTGCCACCATCGAATTCAAGAGCGGAGACGATCTCGTCTAGGAGAACGTGGGGGTGAGCGTCGGAATACACGAAGACGACGAGCGCGATTGTCGTCATGCCGACCTACTCGAGTGTTGCGAGGTATGTGCCCAGGGCGGCCGTTGCCCTGAACCGCGGAATTGGCTCCAAGCGCTTAAACGATTCCGTGAAGGCGTTCGACAAGCTCCAGAGCGTGCGTGGCTCGAATTCCGCGTGCGCAGGATGGAAGTAGTGATCGTGAACGCGTCGGGCGATGTGCTTCGGTGCATCAAGGTCGCCAGCGATAAACGCGTTGTAGATCAGCTCCTTCGCTCGACCGTCGGGCAGCGAGAATCCTCGCCAAGCGTCAACTCTCACCTTCATTGGCTCGAAATGACGCTGCGCCTTGTCCACTGCTCCGCTCACGACCTCCATGATGTCGAGGTGCTTGGTGTGTTTGCGGGCAACCGGAACGAAGTCGCCGTGAAAGGCGAGGTTGTCGCAGACGAAGACGCGATACCCGACCGTGATGCCCAGGGAAAAGCTCTTGTCATGGCTGTTCCTGACACCAAGGGCAAGGCGAATTCCCGAGTACTCAAGGCTCAAGGTTAGGTAGCCAAAGAGCCGCATGCCATCGGGAGAAAGCGCGTACTCGTCTTTGACGATGTCGATCTGTCGATACGCAAGGCTTTCGACGAGCGCCTCGACAACCCGGCTATGGGGAATCGGTCGGTGGGTGTCCGTCGGCTCCGGTGTCGGGAGTGTCAGAAGTTCCTGCCTTCCGACCAATCCAGAGCCACGGTGCAACATGAGTCCGTCCATCTCAAGCTCCTCTCGGTTTAGGAGGGCAATATGCCCTCCCGGCTCCGCACCATCGCGCACACCGATGTCGACAGCATCGTGGCGATGAACGTGGAGCCGGGAAGGGAGATGGTCGGATCAGCTTGTTCTTGCGAGTCGCAGCCTTCGGCGAGAAGCCACGAACAGAGCGACGGCGTCGAAGATCGCCATTCGGAGATCTTCGGGCTTCCACGCTGTTCGCTGGGATGGGGTTTGAACCGCGAGTTCCGGAAACCTCTGGACCAACGCTTGGGCGATCTGATACCGAGTCTTCGCTCCGGCTCGTGCAAAAGCAAGGCTAAGTCGACGACGGTCGACTTGAATGATCTGACATCGGCTGTCGACGGCCAGCTGCCGGACCGCCGCCAGCACTGTTCGAACGCGGGGCACTCGACGTTCCGAGGTCTCCGGATGCTCGCGGACAATCGAACACGCTTCGTATCGTCCCAAGAGCTTCCGAAGCTTGTTCACCGCCCTCTTGTTGCTCCGCACCCTGAAGACTCCCCAGTCGATCACGCGCCGCGCATCCTCGATGACGGCGAAGCCAAGATTCGAGCCCTGCGGCGACACAGCTAACACTCTGTGTGTGGCTTTCCTGCTACGCATCTCGCTTGTCGTTATCGATCAATTGCTGCAGCAGCGTGGCTTCGACCCAAGCTCGCCTGCGCTGGTGCGACGGACAGTAGTCGAGCCGCATCATCTTCTCTGAGAGCAACCGAATCCGCTTGAGCGTCTTTCGCTTGACATCTTCGAAGACTCCAGGGAACAGCACACTTGCGGGTGTCTTGAAGATGAACGCGTACGCGAACACCATTTCAAGATTCGGTGTGGTTTCGAACAACTCATGTCGCGCGATCGCTGTCGGCGTATCACAAGCAAGCAGGAAGGCCATCTCTCGTTGAGAGAGCCCCAATCGCTTCCGGTGCATGCGTAGATAGTTTTTGAGTTGATGACGTGTCACGAATGTTGCTCGAACACGATGAAGCGTAGCGTCGATCGGGCGCGTGAAAAAGGAGCGGAGATGTGCGTGCCACGCACAGGCGACACGCACGGACGTTCAGCGGTCGGACGTGCCTTTCAATTACATCGTGTTCGGTGACGCTTGGCTAGTCGTCGAGAACATCGACTGTGGACAACGTGAAAAACCACAACCCTCATGAGGCTGTGGATATCTGGTCTTGACGAATGATCTGGACTTTGGGGACGTTGGGGATTTTCCCGCCGCATCGAGGCGGCGTCCTTGCGCGCAACGCAATCGACGGCCTCGCGCTAAAGGGCTCGACCGAGCGTCGCCGGCACATCCCCGATGTCCCCAAAGTCCCCGGCTAGTTCGGCCAATTCTTGCAGGGCGTCGGCGTCTGGGTTTGCGATTCCGTACTTTTCGTACAGACGGCAAAGATGCTTCCGCTGTCCTGGGGCTAGGAGAAACACGCCGTTGCTCCTTTGGGTCTTTAGCTGAAGACTTCGGCGGACAACTCCGCCGATCCACTTTGCGGTTATCCGTCGCTCGTAGTCGTCTCCATGCTTCGCGGCCACTCGATCGGCGATCTCCTTGATCACGACACGCTCACACCGTCCCAAAAGCTCACGTATCGTTTCGAGAACCTGCGCCTCAATGTCCGTCCCACGGTCAGCGACCAGCTCGCGATGATACTCGCGCGCAACATCGAGGAGCATTTGTCGTGTGTCCGCATCTGAGACGACAGACAGAAGCGGACCGAACACCTGCGCCAGGCGCGGCTCAATCGACCGATCTGTAAACCTTATATCGACGCGATGATGGCCGTAGTTGCGGAAGCGAAACATGAGGAGCTTGTTCCGTAGCGCGCGGGCTTCATCCTTCCACGCCAGGTTGAGATTGAGAGGAACATCCTTGCGCAGCACGCGACCGCCTGTCTCCTCAGTGATGCACCGGCTTTCAAGCGCGCGATCTTCGAAGTAGTTTCGCGTTGCGATGAATTTGGGACCGAAGACGGCGTACGCCCGAGGATCAAATTCTTTGCCGTTGTTGACCGACTCGCTTCGAAGCACCGGAAAGCCACGGGCATTTCCGTTGTTCAGTATCTTTATGATGTCGGCCCGTTCGTCGGAGAAGCGAAAATCGCCCTCGTCAACGATGAGCGTCCCGCGAAACGAATCTAGGATTCGAAAGATCGGTGAAACCGTTGAGGCGCCGCTTGCAAAGATTGGCTTGTAGCAAAGCGATCCAATGGTGAGGAGGCAGCGAGTCTTTCCAGAGCCGGTATCGCCGCGGACTCGCAGGTACGGCAGCTCGTTGAACGAATCGTAGACCCAGCTGAAAAGTACGTAGTAGCTTGCGATCGTCTCGAAGAGAGGCGACACATCTACGTACGTGTGGATGAATCGACGGATTTCTGCGACAAGCTCCTCCTCTGTTCCGCAATCCACAGGAGCGGAGGGCAAAAGCACGACCTCGTGCACAAGCAGATTGTTGTCGACCGAGTACGGCACGAGACGCTCGGCCCCGTTCGCGACAGACGACTCGATCCGAACATTACCGGCTTTGTACACACAGAGCGCCGTTGTGCGCGCCTCTGGATCGTGGACCATTTCAACGAGAGAACCATCGGCGAGAATCGCTGACACGGTCGGCCTGGTTGTTGATTTTCGGTCGCTCGGCTCTTTGGGTACTGCCTTCATGCAGCAACTGGTTCAGCATCATCGTCCGGTCGGCGGGCGGAGGCCAGGAGGTTGATAAAGTCTTCGCGGCCGTTGCCGAGTCGCACGAAGAAGTCCGAAATCGTCGCGCCGGGGTCGAGCGTCTCTGGCAGGTCGACGATTCTCGCATGAGAAATGAGCCGCGCAATGCGGGATGCGGCACGCGCGCCACGCGTGGAACGACCAAAGCAGATAGCCACGCTCGGGACTGCTTGGAATGCCGACGCCCACCCGTCATCGAATTCGTCGGTTCCCGATGGGCAGACTGCTGGAATTCCAAAGGATTCCAGAACGAGCCGATCGATTTCATGCTCGCAGATGACAAGTTCGTCTGGCTGAAACGCCAGGCGCTCCCAGCCAAAAAGTTCTGCCCCGCTGTGCGGCTGAACTTTCACCTCCCGATCTGCTGATGCGGGATCCGGCAGGAGAACGAAGAATGTGACTTCTCGTTTTCGATTGGTGATCGGAATCGTGACGCGGAGGCCATTCCAGCCGATCCGATAGCGATGAATCGCGAGCATCGAGATTCCCAGGGATGTCAAATGCTCCTTGATTCGCTCTGGCACACGTCGATGGAACAGGAGCGCAAGCTCCTTCAAGTCTTTTGTGTTGGTCATCTGCTCAGCGTACCGAGCCACGAGCGTCTGAGGCAGGAGTGCGGATGTGCGGTGGCAGCACAAACACTTCGCGGCCGTGCCGTCCCTTAGATATAGGACTTTAGCCTACGCTAAATCTCCTGAACGGGAGACTTCCGTCTTGGAGAATTCACCCCTTTATACCGTTGACTAAGAACCTCGACAACACTAGCCTGTCGGCATTCCGACACTCGGTCTTCCGGAGCAAATCGATGATCTCCCGATCCTCTCTCGTCGCCGCTGCGCTCGGCTGCCTACTCCTTCCAGTTTGCGTCTCGGCGACACCTCTCGCCCTCGATTTCGAGTCCTACACCGAAGGTGATCCGGTCGGAACGCCTTTCGTTGGGGTGACGTTCACCAACGCGACTGTCCTCATGGGCGGAAGTGGTTTCAACGACATCGACTTTCCTCCGCATTCGGGAACGAATTCGGCCTTCGACGACGGCGGGTTTATCACGGTGTCGTTTGCAACGCCCGTCTTCAGCTTCAGCGGCTTCTTCACATATATCACGCCGCTCACGCTAACCGCATTCGACGCAGGCAACGCAGTCGTTGACTCGATGCCATCCGCCTTCTCATCGAACATCGGAAGCGATGTCGGTTCCGTTCCGAATGAGTTCTTGCACGTCACGTTCGCCGGTGGGATTTCCTCGCTGACTATCGTCGGCGATCTTTCCGGGGGATCATTCTTCGTGGACGACGTGACGATCACGCCGTTGGAAACAACCGCGGTTCCTGAACCTGGAACCGTCGCGCTGCTGGCTGGCGGTGTTGCGATGGCAATCAGACGACGTGTGCGACGTGTACCTGTGGATAGCGACCTCGACTGATCAGAATCGGGTTGCTAGAGTTAAGTGAACAGATTCGACATGAAGAAATATCTCATCATCGCTCTGGTCCTCGTTGTTGTCGCCGTTGGCAGCACCATTTGGCTGAGAGCTGCCCCACCCGCTCCAACTGTGGGAATCGCCTCTGTCACGCCGGCCTATGTCGTGATCAACACGCCGACGACCGTTCTCGTTATGATTTCGATTGTCGATCCGACTTTATTGTCAAACGGAGTCAACCTGCTCAAGACGGACGTTGCCGGCAAGACCCTTTCCATCATTGGCGTCATGAAGGATGACGGACTCAATGGGGACGTGACGGCGAACGACAAGGTGTTTACATATCGATTGACCCTCAACGAACCGGCCGTGGGAACCGTCTTTTATCGCGCATCGGCGGCGTTCAAGGGTGTCATGCTTCGCACGCTATCAAACGTTATCTCGGTGGCAACATTGATTCCGCGAGTTTCGAGTGATGTTGGCACGGCGGGCGGGGTGATCACAGCCCAGGGGAGTTCGCTAAGTCTCACGGTACCGAGCGGCGCTCTCAGCGGCACAGTCAGCTTTACCATAGAGTTGCTTCAACTGACCGACTTGCCAGCGGCGATTCCTCCAACGATGCGAATTTACGGCATCGTGAATGTCGATCCATCGCCACATCTGCTGGCTGGCGATCCCGGTCCGACCTCAGCGTACCTGACTGTGATTGTCTTACCTCTCCTCACCCCGCTATCACCTGGAACAGCGCTCTCGGTTCTTGAACCAACACCAAGCGGAGTCAACTGGCACGACTCCGGCGTCATTGCTACCGTAAGACCCGATGGGGTCTCCGCGACATTTTCAACAAAGCGAATCGGCCTCTTTGTTCTTACAAACTTGAAGTGAGGTCAATTGCGTATGCGTCGGTCCGTCACCGCGCTTATGGCTGCGTCCGGGCACAGCAAACTATTGAGACGTATCGTGCCGATCGTGCTAATGCTGATGCTTTGCCCGGCGTTGGTGAGCGCCTTTACCTGCCCGTTCGTGGGCAAGCAGCCGGTACCAAGTCTCAAGAAGGTCGCAGGATCGGGATCGGTTCCAATAATTCTCATTCATGGTTGGACGGCGGAAGGGCGTATCGACGGCGACGCAGATTCTGGATGCGCGCACTGGTCGTCGTTCTTGAACAACTTATTGACCGCTGAGCTTGAAGACACATATTCATTTTACATCTTCTACCATGACACTACGAAGGCGATCGGCTTCGACGGTTCGGCGAATGCCGACGAACTCGGAAGTGCCATCGATTCCTTGAACCTCACAACTGATACGCAATTCGGGATGATCGCTCACAGTCGGGGCGGTCTCGTGGCGCGCGCGTTTCTCAATCGCTACCGAAGCGGCCTATACGGCGAGCGTCTGTTTCTGCTGCTCACGCTTGGCACACCGCACCATGGGGCACCGGCCGCAGTCCCCGATTGGGGACTCTCAAGTCTCAAGGACGTGCGCGTGGATGGAAAGGAAGATTGCCTTATCAACAATCTGTACAACTTAACGACTGATGTTGTTCAGATTTGTTCGCCTAAGGTCGGGCCATTTCGGATTCCGGTCAAGCGAAGACCGATTTTCAACATCGGTGAGATCGGAGCTTTGGATCTAGGTTGGGACAACTTCGATGGTCCTGAGCATGGAATCGATTATGTGAGTTCCTTCGTTATTGACGCTCCTGGGCCGATTGCGGTTGGTGCGACACACACGTTGTCGATCGTCGATAGCAACACCGTACAATCTGTTCTGCCGGCTGGTCAGGTTGACAACGATCTCCACCCAAGCGCCGGGTCAGAATCGGCCGGATCACTCAGCAACCTCAACGAGCATGAATTGTTTGGCAACAAATTCGTCGTGTACGGTGGATATTTTTCGGATCCCTCTCACAGCACGATAACGTTCGAGAATCAGAGCTCAGCGCCTCTTGAATATGCAGGTCGCCTGCTTGGGGATTTCAAATCGAAGGATTCAGATTTACAACTATTCTTCGCCAACGACGGACTAGTTCCAATTCAGAGCGCGATTTTTCTTTCCAAAGATACTCTTTCAGACCCTCCGTATGATGTCGTAACGGATCAGTGGAACCGCACTGACGGGCCTAACGGTGGCTCTCATGTTGCCTCGCCGATTGTCTTGCACCATCTAAAGCCGAGGACCGTGGCGAGGGAGTATCGAACTTTAAGAGATTTCAATCATGAAGAACTTCGCGATGGCAAAAATGGGAACCCAGGACTAACGGACATTCTGTTTCGATCCATTCGGACCGATATTGACAATGCGCTCGCTCTTTTCCCTCCGGTCATCACGAATCGAGTGCCTGCGGCACGATTCTCGATTACCGACGAATCTCAGGCACCTGTCGCCAGCTGTCCTTCGGTACCTGCGACCGCTGTAGGCGTCGCGCTTCTCATCGCACCGTGCGGCGTGTTGAGCGCGACTGCCAATCCGACTACCCGTGAAGCCAAGATCACGTTCACTGATGCCTCGTTCGACCCAGACGGCCTTGCGGACATTACATCGCGGGTCTGGACGGTCAACACTCAGACCGCGCCCTTTTCCGTCGGATTGACGACGTTCACTTGGGGATTCCAATCCGGGGGCCCTTATCTTGTGAAGTTGACGATCACTGATAGCGCCGGTCACGTTGCGGAATCAACTGCTTCGATCGACGTGTCTCCCGCGGCACAAGATCAGACGTGGACCAAGTACGGCCTCGATGGAATGAACGTGATGGCGCTCGCCGTCGATCCGTCGACTCCAGGAACTCTGTACGCAGGCACGAATGGCTTTGGCATCTTCAAAAGTACCACGGGTGGTCAGAGCTGGGAGGCAATCAACACGGGAATCACCCAACGCTCGATCTTTTCGCTCGTGATTGATCCAGCCAATTCCGCCGTCCTCTACGCCGGATATGCATGCGCGCAGAGCGCCCTCTGTGGCGGCGTATATAAGACAACCGACGCCGGGGCGACGTGGCATCCTGTTCTCGACGATTCGAGCGATCAGGGCGGGATCATTTGGTCGCTGGCTATCGATCCAAACGCGGCAGGCACTCTCTATGCAGGCAGCAACGTTCAGGCGCTCGGCGGCAGAATCTATCGAACAACTGACGCAGGCGCAACATGGACAACGGTCTTCACCGGCACATCCGTGCTCGCGCTGACGGTTGACCCGTTCAATTCTGCGGTCGTGTACGCTGGCACGGTCGGAGCTTTCAACGAAATCCTGAAGAGTACCGATCACGGCGCAAGCTGGAACCCGGTGTTCAATTTCGGCGCGGCCACACTCGCCCTCGACCGGCGCCATGCCAACACGCTGTATGCGGGCACCAGTTCCGGCCTGTTCAAGACGACGGACGGCGGAACGAGCTGGCAATCTCTTGGGCTGAGTTCGATGTCTGCGGTGGCAGTTGATCCCAACAATTCAGAGGTTGTCTATGCCGGCACCAGACTCGACGGGTTCTACCGGAGTGCCGATGCAGGCAACTCGTGGGCCGCTATCAATGACGGTCTTCCGAACGGCCTCTCTGGGACGATCGCAATCGATGCTGCTACTCGACTGGTGTACTACGGAACCGGGAACGGCGTCTTCGCTCTGGCTGGAGCCCCACCCGCTGCCCAGGCGACGGACTGGACTCAGCAAAGTCCGTCGAGCGCCCTGCTCGGTAGGGCGGGGCACGCGATGGCCTACGACGCCGCTCGTGAACAGGTTGTTCTGTTTGGCGGTGGTGGGCTCCTTACTCCGTTTTCGTTCCGCCAATTCGACGATACCTGGGTATGGGACGGTGAGAGCTGGGCGTTGACGAGCTCAGCCAACAGACCATCGCCACGCAGTGGTCATGCCATGCTCTACGACGCAACTCGAGGGCAAGTGGTCATGTTTGGAGGCGGCGATGAAAGCGGGTACCTGAACGACACCTGGGTCTGGGACGGGACCAACTGGATCCAGAAGAGCCCATTGACTAAACCATCGCCACGCAGTGGTCATGCCATGGTCTACGACGTCGCTCGTGGGCAAGTGGTCATGTTTGGGGGCAGCGATCAAAGCGGGTTCCTGAACAACGACACCTGGGTCTGGGACGGGACCAACTGGATCCAGAAGAGCCCGGCCAACAGCCCGACACCGCGGTTTGCGCACGCGATGGCGTACGACGCTGCGCGTGGGCAAACCGTCATGTTTGGCGGTGTGGACAGCAGCTATGCCGGTGACACCTGGGTGTGGGACGGGACCAACTGGACCCAGAAGAGCCCCGCCAATAGCCCGACACCGCGGTTTGGGCCCGCGATGGCGTACGACGCGGCGCGCGGCAAAGTGATGTTGTTCGGCGGGAACGATGGTCGGAGCGGCGGATCGCTCAATGACACGTGGGTCTGGAATGGCTCGGATTGGACGCGGCAGGAGCCAGTGCACAGTCCTGTAGGACGCACTCATCATTCAATGGCCTACGACGCGGCTCGTGGACAGGTCCTCCTCTTTGGGGGGCTTCTTAACTGCTTGTGCGGTGATTATGGCAGCAGCTACGGACGTGATACCTGGGTCTGGGCCGCTGTCCCAATTCACTATCCGACCGCCGGTTTTACAATATCCGTTCCGTTTGGCGCGTCAGCCACTGACGGGCAGACGCTAGATGTATTTTCCCCTCCTGGTTTGAGTGTCGGCATTCATTTCGATGCTGGACGCAGCGTCGACTCAGACGGAAATATCAGCGCGTGGCGTTGGACGGTTGATTCACGCGTTTTCAACACTGTTACGTTTGATGCAGAGCTTGGTCCAGGAAGTCATACGGTGTCCCTGGTGGTCATTGATGACGACGGACTCGCATCTCCTGCGTCGACAGCGAGCGTGAACGTTAGTCATACACCACTTCCGCTCCCTCCTCTCATCACTGGTGTGCTGCCCAGTTCGTTCATTGCCAGCGCAAACAGCCAGTATGTGCTGATTCTGGGCTCAGGATTTCAACCGAACGCCACGGTGTCTGTGACGTCGCCAGAGGGAGGAACGGCGAACGCTCCGGTCTCTCTCGTCGGCCTCACGTCCATTAGTGTCCAGGCCTTTTTTGCAGAACTGGGAACGTATTCGTTCACCGTCACAAATCCTGACGGCGGCCGGTCGTTGGCTTTCAACGTCCAGGTCAACGCTCCGCCAACTTCAACCGGCGTCCTATACGACAATTCGCTGGTCGGAACGCCGTACGACATAACCGCGAACGCAGGAGCGGGATACGGTCTGTACAGCGTCTTTCCGTTCTATGGCGGTACAGGCCCGCTCTTCCCGGCAACGACTTCCTTCACGCTTCCAGAGCCAATCGCTTTCCTGAGAATCAAGCGGCTCTCGGGCGTGCAATGTAGTCAGATCGCAAACATTACTCTGGCAGATCAGAACGGCAATGCTCTCGGTGTCGTTGGACAAGGCACCAGTTCTGGCGTCTTCTGCAACTTCCCGGTGTCCGGTACGGCTGCCGGTCAGCGGTTCAGCGCGCTTTTCATCTGCGTCAATGGTCAGTGCAGCAGCAGCAACGGGACACTCGTTCTGGACGGCTCGCCGCTTAACCAAGGATACGCGGTCGATGGGACGCAGACGATTGCACAACAGGGTGGTTTTGCATTTCAGCTATGCAATAGCACCGGGTGTTCCGGAGGGTTCGGATCGGCCGCCACACCTCTCTGCACGCCTGTGTTCGCGGATGACTTTGCTCGGCCGGATGGCTCCGTAGGCAACGGCTGGTCCGACATGGCATCGAATTCTTTCGGCAACCTTGTAATCAAGAACGGTGCGCTGAGTACGCCAGGACCAAATGGAACAGCCGGAATATTTCGTTTGGCTGACCACTCACAGCCGATCGGGCTGAGTGCCGATTTTACATATCTCAACGGATTCGGCGGAGCCCTGTATCGCTACGACACCGAATTCCTGCTTGGATCTGACGGTGGCGGAGAAAACGGCTACGGTCTCGTGTTTCATCGCGGGGATCAGAACTATTCAGATTCCCTGGTCGGAGTGCTGGTAAACGGTGTGCTTGTGGATCAAGCGCCGTCGACATTTCAGTTCACCGATTTGCTGTCGACGACGTTCACGTGGTCGCCGGACGGCAGCATCAGCGGGTCTGTCAGCGGTTCCGGCAGCACATTTTCCTTTACGTTCCCGACGAGAGCCGTCGCTCTTCCTGGGGGACGCGTCGCAGTTCGCGTGGGCTTTCCAGACAGCCGGTCAGCAGTCCTCACGCACCCGATCGTCGACAATTTCGTTATAAGCAGCTGCACGCCGTAGACGAGGCAACAGCACCGATCGCATTCTCTTCAACCGCATTGACGACTGAGATGTTCGGATGGGTTGGACCAACGCTCCGATTGCGCTGTACCATGGAACCGATCGCGATTCAGCCGACGCTGTTTTGGCCAGCGGCGTAGACCTCAACCGCTGTTCTCCGCTCACCGATTTTGGGCGGGGTTTCTACACGACTACTAACCTTGAGCAAGCAAAGAATTGGGCGCGCCTTCGTGCGATCCGGTCGCGCGCGAGAGAGCCTTCAGCGGAGGGTGCTGTTATTGGAATGAATGTCAGTCGCGAGTGGCTTGCGAGCACGTCATCGCTCACGTTTGTTCGGGACGGCGACGAGTCTGGCTTTACGGACTTCGTGCGGTTTTGCAGGGCCGGCGGAACACCACATCGACTGACGGGCGACTACGACGTTGTCTATGGACCTGTTGTCAACGCCGGCCGAAAATCTGACAGTTCCGCCGATTGAAAATCTGACAGATCG
>CAZOAZ010000042.1:0-30533 GCA_964577955.1 uncultured Bifidobacterium sp.
TCGTCAGCGCCGAGGAGATGCAGTTCAACGCACCGCGCTGGTCGCCCGATGGCGCGAGCGTGGCGGTGGCTCGTCATCGCTACGGAACCCTGTCGGAGCTGGTGGTCATCGACATCGCCGCGCGCACGACGACAGTTGTGGCCGCGCACGCCGAGACGCGGTTCGTGACGCCGGCCTGGCGCCCCGATGGCCGCGCGTTGATCGCTGCCGCCGACGCCGATCGCGGACCGTTCAATCTCTATGAGTTCGATCTGGACGGGTCCGGCGGCGCCCCGCGGCGCCTCACGGATCTGCCCGGCGGCGCGATCTGGCCCGACGTTTCAGCTGACGGCCGTTCGATTGTGTTCGCTGGATACACGGCCGACGGATTCGATCTCTTCACCGTGCCGTATCGCCCCGGCGCGCCGCTGTCGCTGCCGCAGGCCTCTCCACCGCCGACAGCGGCCGCCGTGCCGACGGCAACGTCCCCTTCGAATGCGCGTCCTTATCGCCCGTGGTCGACGATTGCGCCAACGACCTGGTTTCCGGTCATCACGAGCAGTGAGGTCCAGTCCCGTGTCGGCGCGTCGACCGGCGGGGTGGATGCGCTCGAGCGGCACAGCTATGAGCTCTCGGCCACCTGGCTGGTCAACGCGATCGAGGGGGCGGTCGTCACCGATCGCACCGGGCCGGATTGGTCGGCCGCGTATTCGTACACCCGCTGGATTCCTGCCTTCTTCGTCGCCGGGCGAAGCGATACCGTCTTCTTTCTCCCCACGCTCTCGCGGCCGCTCGGCCGGACCACGCGTGAGCGTGAAATCGAGGCCGGGATGTTCTTCCCCGTCACGCACACGCGCACCTCGCGTGGTCTGTTCGCGTCGCTCGTTCACGTCAACGATGAGTCGCTGTTTCCGAAGAAGCTCGGATCGCGCGCGCGCACGGGCACGCGGGTCGGCATGAACGTCAACACCGCGCAAACCTACGGGTACTCGATCAGTCCTGAACGGGGCGTGTCGTTCGGTGCGAGCGCTGAATTCAACGTCGAGAGCTTCGCCGAAGGTGTCGAGTCGACGATCCTGACCGCCGATGCGCGCGCCTATCTGCCCGGGCCGTGGCCGCATCACGTCATCGCGCTGCGAGCCGCCATCGGTCAGTCGCGGGGCGACGAAGCGTTCAGCCGGACGTTTTTTCTTGGCGGCGGCGGGGCCAACACGAGCCTCATCAACTTCGGCCACGACGCTTTCAGCCTGTCGCGCGGCTTTGGTCCGCAGGCATTCGATGGCTCGAGCGTCTCGGTCGTCAATGTCGACTACCGCTGGCCGATCGCCCGCCCGCAGCGCGGTTACGAAACGGTGCCGTTCTTTCTGCACACGGTGCACGCCGCGGCGTTTGCCGATCTCGGCAATGCCTGGTCGGAACAGTTCGAATGGAGCCGGCTGAAGACGTCGCTTGGCGGCGAAGTCGCCGCCGATGTCGTTCTCGGGTATCTCCTCAAAGTGACGATCGCCGCCGGGGCGGCCTGGGGACATGACCACGCCGATGACAGCGACCGCGGGTCGGTGTACCTGCGGATCGGCCGCGCCTTCTGATTACAATCATCGGTAGGGACAGAACATCGGTAGGGACAGCCTTTAGGCTGTCCGATCTGGATCAAGGAGTCGCATGAAGCTGCCGTTCGAGTACGACCGCGTCGCTGTTGGAGAATTCGGGGGAACGCTGCCGACGACTACGGACTTCGAGCACGCCCGCGTCGTGATCCTGCCGGTGCCGCTCGACCGCACGACGTCGTATGTCGCCGGCACCCGCAGCGGACCGCACGAGATCCTGGTCGCGTCGTCGCACATGGAACTCTGGGACGAAGAGACCGAAACCGACGTCCACGGCATCGGTATTTTCACGCTGCCGGAAATGGAATTCCCGTTCGCGACCATCGACGAGGTGATCCACGAGATTCACCGCGTCGCGGCCGAACTGGTGCGCCACGGCAAGTTCCCGTTCGTGCTCGGCGGCGAGCACTCGATCACCGCGCCGGTCGTGAAGGCGGTCGCCCAGAAGCACCCTGGATTGTCGGTGCTGCAGATCGACGCCCACGCCGATCTGCGCGACAGCTTCATGGGGACGCCGCACAACCACGCCTGCGCGATGCGCCGCGTGCTCGACTACGCCCCGGTCACCCAGGTCGGCATCCGCAGTCTGTCACCCGAAGAGGCCGAGGCGATTCCGTCGCTCAACACGACGATTTTCTACGACTACAAGATGCGTCGCGATCCGCACTGGATGGACCGCGTCGTCGACTCGCTCTCGGACTCGGTGTACATCACGATCGACTGCGATGGACTCGATCCGGCGATCATGCCGGCGGTCGGCACCCCTGAACCAGGCGGGCTGTCGTGGTACGAGACGCTGACGCTCTTGCGGAAGGTGATCGAATCGAAACGGCTGGTTGGCTGCGACCTCGTCGAACTCGCGCCGATGGCCGGCAATGTCGCGCCGAATTTCCTCTGCGCGAAGCTGGTCTACAAGATCCTGTCGTACGCGTTCGGGAAGGAGCAGATCTCTATCCCTTCTTCAGCTGATCCAGCTCTCGGCGCGCGTCGGTCGTGAACGGCGAATCCGGGAATTCGGCCACCAGCCGCGTGAAGGTCTGCTCGGCGTCGCTCCGCTTGCCGGCTTCGAGGTAGGTGCGGCCGAGGCGCAGCAGGATGCCATCGACCGGCAGCGGGCCGGTCTTGTCCTGTGACAGTTCCTTGAAGGTCGCGATCGCCTGATCGAACTGGCCGCTCTGGACCTGCGTTTCGGCCAGGCCGAGGCGCGCCATCTGTCCGAGCAGATTGCTGCCGGCGTGGTCGATGACCGCCTGAAACGACGTGGCGGCGCTGGCTGTGGACCCCAGCGCCATGAACGTCGCCGCCTCACGGTAGCGCGCGAAGATGCCGGATTCGGTGTTGGGGTATGCGTCCGCGGCGATCTTGAACTTGGTGAGCGCTTCCTGATTGCGTTCGCGCTCGGTCGCAAACGACTTTGCGCCCGACTCGCGGGAACCGGGGGCGGCCGGCGGACCAACCCGCGCATCCTCGACGGCCAGGGCCTCGGCGAGCAGCGCGTGGGCGCGGCTCTCCACTGAACTCCGCCACCAGTAGTAGCCGCCGCCAGCGACGAGGACCAGCAGAACGACGCCGGCAATCATCGCGACCGGACCGCGCTGCTCCTCGACGGCGTGGCGCGCGCTCGCCGCGAGGCTGGCGAGTTCGTTCTCCTTCAGGTGATGGCGTTCGGCTCGTTTCATAGCCGACCATTGTCGGCCATCCAGCCCCTGGAGTTCAACACGCCAGGCTGGTGGCTCCGGCTTCAGAAACTGGTGGCGATGGTTGGGGCGTCAGTGGCCGGTGGTTTCGACGCGCGCCACTTCCGGGACCCGTTCCGAGGACCGGCCTTCGACGGCAGCGTGGAGTGCCGCGGACGGCAGTTGCGGACGCACTTTGCGGAACATTTCCGCCCGGACCGGCAGGATGAACGAGAAGCGATAGTCTTCGCGCATCCGGCCGACCGGAATGCCGATCAGCCTGCCGCGCCGATCCAGCACGCCACCGCCTGAAACGCCGGGATGGCCGTCGGTGAGACAGGTGACCAGACCCGCCGCCGTCTTCTGTCCGACGTACCCGGATGCCGCCACGATGCCCTTGGAGTAGTCGTTCCCGAAGCGCACGATCGGTTCCGCGAACTCGTAGGCGAACGCCGCGTCGACTTCGAGCGCCGGCAAGTCGAGCGGCTCGGTCTTGATGATCGCCCAGTCGCCAGGATCGACTTCGCTCAGGGCGTTGCCGGCGTCGACCAAGGTTGCGGGGAGTTCCCGCTCGCGGTCCACGATGGTGATCGACTGCACGGCCGACTCACCGCCGCGCCCGCCCTCGCTCAGCGAGACCACAATGTGTTTGACGGTGAGGAAATAGCCGTTGCCGAGGTATCCCGCGGTTCCGTAGCGGGTCTCGCCACTGCGGTCCACCGCATGCAACGCGACAAAACTCGAACGCCGTTCGCGGAGGAGCGCCAGCGGGACGAGCCCCATCTCCTTCGCCAGGTCGGCCTTGATCGACGCGGCCAGGGCCGTGCCGCGGGAGTCGCGCATCCCGTCGCCGTTGCCAGCCGATTCGACCGAGCGCACGCGATCGCTGACCGCTGTGACTTCGGCGCGGAGCGCCTGCATGCCTTCTTCGAGCGACGCGCCCCCACTCGATGCCCGGCCGTACGCCGCGCCGAGGGCGAAGATCGACACCGCCGCCACCGTTGTCGCCACACCAGCCGGAATCAGCCAGACAGAAAGTCGCATGGGCCCTTTGCACGCGCGAACAGGCACACGGACGCCGGAAAGCGTACGCCTGCCCTTTTTCAGGTTGTCGACCGTTGAGTTGCGCCAGAGTAGCGGCAGACGCACGACGACGCAATAAAAAAGCGTAGCTCAGCCGAGCTCTTCAGCGCGGTGCTACCATTCCCGCCATCGCGGTGGCGTCCGGCCCTTTCCGGAGGGAAACCTTTGCGTGTTGGTTCTTACTGTCTGAAACTGACGGTTCCAGCGACTGTCCTCGCCGGCGTGATTTCAACAGCGCCAGCGATCGCGCAGCCGCGGCCGCCGGCGCTGCCGATCTCGATGACGGGCGCGTCGTTCACGCGCGATCCGAAGATTCCGATCGACGAGGAGTACACGAAGAAGATCCGCGAGTACACGACGGCGCCGTACTTTTCGTCACCGCTCGTCGACTATCTACCGGCCTCGAAGACGGTGCCGACGCCCACAGCCGTACTCGGCGACGTGGCCGGCGCGCCCAACATGCTGCCCTACGTCGCGGACGTCCACCGCTACATGCGGCTCCTGGAGCAGGCGGCCCCCCGGCGGGTGAAGGTCGTGACGATCGGCACGAGCGAAGAGGGGCGCGAGATGATCGCGGTGGCGATCTCCTCCGAAGCCAACATCGCCGGACTCGCGCAGAACCGTGCACGGCTGACCTCGCTTGCCGATCCGCGGACGATCGGCATGGACGATCTGCGCGCCGAAGCGCTGATTCAGGGCACCACGCCGGTTTACTACATCACCGGCAGCATTCACGCGCCCGAGACCGGCGCGCCGACGGCCTTGATGGAGCTGGCGTACCGGCTCACCGTCGACGAGCACGAGTACATCCGGTCGATTCGCGACAAGCTGATCACGCTCATCACGCCGATCGTCGAGGTCGACGGCCGCGACAAGATGGTCGACGTCTACCGCTGGCATCTCGCGCACCCCGGGCAGAATGTGCCGCCGCTCGTCTACTGGGGCAAGTACGTCGCGCACGACAACAACCGCGACGCAATGGGCGTCACGCTCAAGCTGACCGAGAACGTGTTGAACACGTACATCGAATGGAAGCCGCAGGTGCTGCACGACCTGCACGAATCGGTGGCGTATCTCTACGACAACACCGTCGGCGACGGCCCCTACAACGCCTGGATCGATCCGATCCTCGCCGACGAGTGGCAGATGCTCGGCTGGCAGAACGTCTCGGAGATGACCAAGTTCGGCATGCCGGGTGTGTTCACCCACGGCAACTTCGACACCTGGTCGCCGGGCTACCTGATGTTCATTGCCGCGCTCCACAACGGGATTAGCCGCCTCTACGAAACCTTCGGCAACGGCGGCGCCGATACCGTCGAGCGCACGCTTCGACCGGAAGAGTACGCGCGCACCTGGTACAAACAGAACCCGCCGCTGCCGAAAGCGGTCTGGTCGCAGCGCAACAACAACAACTACGAACAGACCGGCGTGCTGATCGCGCTGCACTTCTTCGCCGAGAACCGCGCGCTCTTCCTGCGCAACTTCTATCTGAAGAGCAAGCGCGCCATCCTCAAGGCCCGGAGCGAAGGGCCGGCCGCCTACGTCTTCCCCGCCGACGAGACCCGCCCTGGCGCCCAGGCCGAACTGCTGCGCATTCTGCAGAAGCAGGGCGTCGAAGTGTCACGTTCAACCGATGCCTTTACGGTGGCGCTGCCGGTCCGGCGGACGCCGCCGCGTCCGGCGGCCGAGACGACCACTCCACCGACGCCAACGAGCGGCGACGCCACGGCCGCGCCACAGCCGGCCGCCCAGCCGACCACGCGCACGTTCCCGAAGGGGTCGCTGCTTGTCCGGATGGATCAGCCGTATAGCCGGATTGCCGACGCGCTGCTCGACTATCAGTACTGGAGTCCGAACGACCCTCAGAAAACTCCGTACGACGACACCGGATGGACCTATCCAGAACTCTTCAACGTCAAGGCGACGCGCGTTCTTGACGCGAAGGTGCTGGACGTTCCCGTCGAACGCGTCACGGGACCGATGCGGGCCGCGGGGACGATCGCCGGCAGCGGCGCGATCGCCCTGGTCGAGCATCAGGGCGAGACGGCCATGGCGACGCTCCGCTTCCGCTTGAAGGATGCGACGATTGCCGCCGCCGAGCAGCCGTTCGACGCGGCGGGCAAGCACTTCCCCCGCGGCACCTTCGTGATCACCGACGTCCCCGCGACGACGCTCGAGCCGGCCGTGCGCGAACTGGGGCTCTCGGCCCTGCTCGTCGCAACGGCACCCGAGGTCGCGACGCATCCGGTCCGTGCGCCGCGCGTGGCGCTTCTCCACAGCTGGCTCAGCACGCAGGACGAGGGCTGGTGGCGTTACGCGTTCGATCAGGCGCAGATTCCCTACCGCTACATCAACGTCCAGCAGGTCGCCGCCAACCCGCGCCTGCGCGCCGAATTCGACGTCATCGTGTTCCCGCCGGTCGGACGGAACGCGGAGACGATCGTCAACGGCCAGCCGGCGACGTGGGGCAATCCGCTCCCGTGGAAGAAGACGGCTGACACACCGAATCTCGGCTCGGAAGATCAGACCGACGACATGCGTCCGGGTCTCGGACACACCGGCATCGAACACCTCCAGGCGTTCGTGCGCGACGGCGGCCTGCTCATCACGACGATGGACACGGCGAATCTGGCGGTGGCCAACGGGATGACGCCCGGCGTGACGATTGCGGCACCGCGCAATCTCAAGATGGTCGGCAGCGTGGTCCGTTCGAAGGTCGTCGACGCCGCCAGTCCGATCGCCTACGGCTACGCCGAAGACCTCTCCATCTGGTCGTTCAATGGCCCGATCTTCAACCTGACGAACGTCGTCGGCGCGCGCGGCCGCCGCGAACTGGGCGCGGAACTCGGTGAACGGCCGACCGGGCGCGGCACCGTCGAAGACGCCGACGTCCCGCAGGGGCGCGACCAGGTCGATGCGCCGGTCGATCCGCGGCCCGAGGCGTGGCAGGCGCTGCCGCCGACCGACGATCAGCTCCGAAGCGGCATCAACGTGATCCCGCCCGGCGTCCGGCCGCGCGTGATCCTGCGCTACGGCGACGCGCGCAATCTGCTGGTGTCAGGCCTGCTCGAGGGCGGCGCCGAGATCGCGCAACACCCCGCGGTCGTGGATGCCTCGTTCGGATCCGGCCACGTCATCCTGTTCTCGAACAATCCCGTCTGGCGCGGTGAAACGCTCGGCAGCTACTCGCTGGTGTTCAACGCGATCCTGCACTTCGATCAGTTGAATGCCGGCCGCAAGCTGGATCCGCGGTAGGGACAGGCTTTAGCCTGTCCGACAAGCAGTGCTGACTCGTTCAGCGGTGGCGTCCGGCTTCAGCCGGATTACTGCCGCAAACCCCTGTGCTGCTGAAGCGGTGTGGATGATGGTGCGCCCGGGCAGAATTGAACTGCCGGCCCCCCGCTTAGGAGGCGGGTGCTCTATCCTCTGAGCTACGGGCGCGTTCGGTGAGCGAAGTCCTAGTTTACCAACGGCTTCGGTGTTTCCGTCGCGTCATCGTTGCGATCGAGCGGTTGGTCGCTCGTGTTCTCGATTGCGACCGGATTGCGACGCGCGGGATCGAAGCGCTTCATCGAGTCGTGGAGTCCCATCTTGCCGGCATTCAGGTACGTGTCGGTCTGGCTGATCTTCGCGTGGCCCAGCATTTCCTTGACGTGGTGAATCGGCCAGCCGGCCTCGAGAAGACGAGAGCCCGCCTCGTGGCGGAGATCGTGGAAGTGTAGATCGATGTCACGCAGACGCGCGCGCGACTCGGCCGCCAGTTTGCCCTTGCCCCACACCGGCACGTAGCCGTGTGCCTTCAGTACGGCGGTCTCCCAGGCGCGCTTGGTGCTTAGAATCCGTTCGCCGACCTCGCCGAAGACGAACGCCGTCAATTTGTATTCCTTCCCAGCGGGATTAAGCTTCGCCATTTCGAGGACACCAGCCAGGCGCGGAGAGATCGGCAACACGCGCACCTCGCCGTCCTTGGCCGTCTCGCCTTTGATCCGCAGTTCCCGACGTTCCACGTTGACATCGGCCCAGGTCAGGGCCAACAGCTCGCCGCGGCGGCATCCTGTTTCGAGCGCGGCAATGATCAAGCGCTGCATCCCGGGGTTCTTGGCCGTGGCGTCGAGCAGCCGACGTTCCTCGCCCGGCTCCTTCAGCTTGCCTTTGTCGTCCAGGATGTCGGGCACTAGGCGCCGTGACCGTTGCGCGATCTTCCGGCGCTTGAGACTCGAGTCGTCACCGATCGGGTTCTTGGCGACGTAGCCCTTCTTCGCTGCCCAACGAAACGCGGACTTCAGAAGCTGCACGTACTGGTTGCAGGTGGAAGCCGCCCGCCCCTTGGACCGTAGGTGCGCGAAAAACAATTCGACATCGTCTTCCGTGATGCTACTGACTCGCACGTCGCCGAGCGGCCCATCGGCCCCGGCCCGGCTGAACCCGCAGAGCCGATTCAGCATGTGCTTGTCGTTCGTCCAGGTCTTCTTGCCGCGCCCGCTTGCCTCCTCAACGTAGCGATCGGCGAACGTTCGCAGCGACACGTCCTTACTGCCGTCGAGCGCGGCGCCGGCGGCGGGCTTCTGGCGATCCTTGACCCGGACGAAGGTTCCCGCGTCGATCTTCGCTTTGAAGTCGGTCGCCAGCCGCTCGGCTTCGCCCTTCGTCTTGACGTGGGTGCGGGTTTCCACGTCGAGCGAAAACCTGACCTCCGCGCCGCCGGCAGGCTGGTAGTTGAAGTGCCAGGGGTGCGCGCACTTCGGCCAGTTCCGGCGGGAGCAGCCGCAGATCTTTCGAATGTTCGCGTTGCGGTGGACGCCCACGGCTCGACCGTCTTTCAGTGTGCGTCGGAAGAGATTTCCCATTCGAATCTCCTGTCAATCGGTCGGAAGAAAGTCGACGTGCTTGAAGAGACCGCACGCGGTTCGATTCGGTAGACTCAATTTGGGCCTTTCGTTCGAATTGAATCGCTGTTTGATTTGCCGGATCAGTGGGTCCGTCGCTTCGCCGTGGCCCAAACGGTGGAGTTAGGCAGTGGCTCGTTCAATCGAAGCCGATCGCAATTGATGGGATGAAAGCCGAACCCCACGAAGCCGATCGTGTTCGCCTCGAGCAGCCATTCCCGTGCTTGCGCGCTGAGTGCGGGATCAATCTCTTCGTGGACAATTCGAATGCGGTCAAACAGCTCGCGTTTTTGGTCGACGGTTGCGGTGCGCTCGTAGGGTCTGGATTCGGCATCATCGCCAGCATCGTTTATGAACTGCTCGAGCTGAAATGCGGTCAGGCAGATGCGTTCACCACATTGAGCGTGCTTTTGGTGTCCAGGAAATTTTGATCGACCGAGAGTTGTCGTTCTCTCTTTTGGTTCAGTACAGGGTTCACTTACGGTTTGTGTAGCGGTGTTGTTGTCCGCTACAGGTTGACTGGTTTTCGCTTCGTCCGACCTGTTGCCCTCCGTTACAGCTTTCCCTTTGAATCGTTCCCACTTGAGCGCGGTCAAATTCAGCCGGTAGTGCTGAACGGCGCCGCGGACTCGGCCTGACAGCTTCACGATGAAGCCTTTCTCGACCAGGCGTTGCAACGCGTGGAGAACCGTTACGCGATGCAGACAGGTTTCAGCGGCGATTGCACCGGTGCTCGCGCGGAGGTTGTCACCCTCGTCATTGCTGCGATCGCAGAGATTCACCAGGACCGCCTTTTCAGTCCCGTCCAGCTCGGTGCTCGGGACCGCCCAGGCACGATTGAGTAGGGTGTTCGCCATGCCGTCATAGACCCGCGCCCTTCATCGAGCGTTCGTCGTCGGTCGCGGCGGTTCCGCCTCTCGCGTAGGCCATCATCGAGGCGTCCAACCACTCGACGCACGTGCGGATGTCTCGGCGGCCAGCGAGCCGTACGTGGCGAAGGCGGCCGGCTCGGCACTCCTGCCAGATGAACTCAATCGAGCTGCCGATGTGCTCGGCTGCCGCCCGAGGCGTCAACCAGCGCGTGTCGCTCATGACGCGATGGGTACTCGTTCGAGTTGGCCGGCGTAGTGCTGCCGCACGGATTCGTACTCAGTCAACAGCTTCTCTTCGTCGAGTCCGAGGAAGCCGATGTACGAGCGCAGCGTTGCGAAACGTGCTGGTAGGTGGCCGTAGTTCTCCAGCGCTGCCCAGACGCTGGACGATGTGCCAAGCGCCACCTGAATATCCATGAGCGTGACGCCGCGGCCGTCGTCACGGAGTCTCGAGCGGCGCGCCAGTTTCAACGCGCGGCCGAACGCGATCTTGACTCGCATCGGAGCCCCCTTGCGGAGAGTGTGTTCAGTTTGGCGAGCGTGAGGGCGGTTCGGGCAGGCGGGCGTCGTGTCGAACGCCTCGATCTTGTTAAATACTTTTCGGCGAGTCAACGAGAAACATTAGACTGCCAGACTGTCCCCACGTGTCACTGAGTCGTGTTGTGGCTTCGAGCCCTTCAACGGAGATCAAAGCATGCCGCCAAGAGCAGGAGACATCGTCGTCAGCCGCGCCAACGGTACTCAGGAAACGTATCTGATCGCGGAACTGGTTCATGCAGACAATCAAGACGGACTGACTTGGAGTGATCCGCAGGCAACGGTAGGTCGACAGAACGCATTGAAAACAGGCTTTGAGCGGCGCCGTGTCGGTCGACTCTGGCTCTTTGACGGCCCGGAAGCTGAAGGCGTGCATCACTTCAGGGAAGTCGCTGGCCCCCAGGACATTTGAGTCACGTGCTGATTACCGCCGCGCTGCCGAACGCGCCAGCAGTTCTTTCGCTTGAGGCTGAGGAATTGGCCTCGTATCTCTTGCCGCACCTGTTGGCGACGAAGAGCCCGCTGGGCACAGTAAATCTTTCCGGTTTGGTCGACGCGAGCTATGGAGGCTCGCCGTTCGCGAAGACGTACGGCAACAACGACCACGTTGTGCGCGCCTTCAAGGAAGCGTGGTCCTGGCTGATTCGCAATGGTCTTTTGGTGCACGACAACTACGAGAACTACTTCATTTCTCGTCGCGGTGAGCGCCTCAAGAGTCGTCAGGATTTTGAGGCGTATCTGAGATCGTCAGCGCTCGTGAAAGCTTCGTTGCATCCGATCATTGCCGATCGTGTGTGGCCGAATTTTGTTCGCGGGACTATGAGACGGCGGTGTTTCAAGCCTTCAAGGAAGTCGAGGTGGCGGTCCGCTCCGCGGCCAAGCTCGGCGACGACGTGTATGGAGTCGACTTGATGTCCGACGCGTTCAAAGTGAAGGGTGGAGCGCTCACGAATACGGCGAGGACCGTTCCCGAGCAGCAAGCGACCTTGTCGCTGTTTCTGGGCGCTGTTGGTGCCTTTCGGAATCCATTCGGTCACCGTCGAGTCGTTCTCAGCGACGCAGTCGAGGCCGGCGAAATGATTTCATTCGCGAGCCTGCTGATGCGCATCGTTGACGCCAGTCCAAAACCATCATGATCTCTAACCGTGATTTGATTGAATTTGCGACGGATTGCGACAGGCGCCAATCCGGTCGCATTCGCGGCCGTTCGGGTCCGTTCGTGCCAGGAAGTCCATAGAGCTACAAACGTCTCGAGCAACCTTGGCAAAGGTCGTCAAGACGGCTTAGGAGGCGGGTGCTCTATCCTCTGAGCTACGGGCGCGTTCGGTGGACTGCGAAATAGTGTACCCGACGTACCTCCCCCATTGGGGTCAGACACCCCGCGTCAAACCCATTCCGACCCGCATATACTGCGCTTTTCAAGCCCATGCCCTCAGCAAAGCACGCACTCGCAGTCTTCGCGCTCGCATTCGCCGCGGGTTGCAGCTCACCAGCCGATCCGACGAGTGCCAACGTCCAGGGCCGATGGGTCGGTTCGTGGGCGCGGCAGTCCTGCACCGATCAAGGCAGCGGCTCGCCGGGGTTCTGCAGCGCCGTATCCGCGGTCAATCCCCTCACGCTCGTGCTCACGCAATCCGGCGCCGTCGCACAGGGGACCGTCGATTTTTCGGGCGTCCCGATGACGGTGTCGGGCCCGGTGAGCGGCACCGGTGTCTCACTCACCGGCCAGACGGTGGCCGCCACAGGGACCACCACCTTGTCCGCCTGGTCCAGCACGGTGTCCGGCACGTCGATGACGGGAACCTTCAGCGTCTCGATTCTGCTGACCGGCGGCACCGGCCCGATCGCGATCACGGCCACGCTGCAGAACGTCACCAGGCAGTGACATCAGGAGCGCTGGAACCGCAGAATCTCTGTCGCCAGCGTCACGCGTCCGGCCTCCAGAGCGGAGACCTTTGACGCGACGCTCTCGCGCTCGCCGCGGTAGGTGCCGCGCAGCAAGTCCCGCAAGGCGTCAGCGGACAGTCGATGCTGCTCGCGCACCGCGAGGCGCTGGCCGACCGTGAACCAGGGCGCGAATTCAGCCGCCAGCGACTCCGTCCGATCGCGAGGGGTGGCCTCGCCTTGCACCAACGCACGCAGCTCGATGAGGTCGTCTTCGCCCGGAACCGCGACGAGCACGGCTCCTCCATCCGTCAGCACGCGCGCGCATTCATCCGGATTGCGCCGGCCGTTGAACGAAAGCACGAGATCGACGCTGTGGTCGCGAATCGGCAGCCGACGATCGGCGTTGGCGACGACCCACGTGATGTCGCCGGACGCGCGTGCGGCCCGTTCGATCGCTGGCAGCGATAGATCGATTCCCACGGCTGCTGTAACTGCGGCGGGGACCGCCTTTCGCCGGTGCGAAACCAGTCGTTGCAACAGCTCGCCGCTGCCACAGCCGAGATCGATGATGTGTACGGACTGCTCGCCGAGGATCCGCGCCGCCTGTTCGACGAACGCTTGAAGAATCTCCCCGCCGACACCGGCAGCCAGCACGCGGCTACGGGCGTCCACCGCCTCCGACGAATCGCCGGCGTTCGACGATCGGCGATCCTGGGGCTGCAGGAGGTTGACGTAGCCGCTGCGGGCGATGTCGAAGCTGTGGCCCCGCGCGCAGCGCCACGCCGGCCCCTCGAGAGCCAGCGGTTCGCCGCAGCCGCGAACCGTGCAGGACAGGAAGTCGACGCTCATCCGGGCAGGATGAACCCAATCATGGCGGTGCCGAGCGCGTCATGGAGCAGCGTGACCGCGATCAACAGCGAGATTGCGACCCGGCTGCCGAGGCGCGAGCAGACGTAGGCCGCCGGCACCTGCGCAAAACAGGCCAGGAAGATCCAGAGACGGACAACTTCCCCGCGGTTGATCCCGATGAGATCAGTCGCCGCAACGACCGCGGTCAGACCGAGGACGAAGACGACCATGGGTTCCGTGAAGCGCCGCCGGAGGTCCGTGCCGCGCCAGAAGCCGTCGACGAGCGCAGCGACCGCAAGCACGAGCTGACACGCCCCCATCGCAACGAGAAACTCGCGCAGGTTGGCGCGAATCCAGAAATCGTAGGGCCGTCGTACGACGATATTGAAGCGGATTGCCTCATCCGCCAGCATCCGGACCGTCGAGATCATGTCGAAGCGGAACCAGGCGTAGAACGCCGCGTAGGCGCCGGCGAACGCCGCGATCGCCACAGCGCCCTCCCAAAGGAACGTCCGTCCGTGGATCGCGCCGCGCGCCATCGCGGCCACGACCCAGCCCAGAAACAGGAGCCCGATGACCAAACCAAGCGGCTCGAACAGCGTCATCAGATACAGCGAGGCACCGAAGGCAGCAGCGTAAAGAACGTTGCGGGTCTTCAGCCAACGGACGATCAGCCATGCGCTCAGCAGGACGAACACGGGCGTGACGGTGTTGAGAATCGGAAAGAAGAACATCTTGCCGGGCACGATCGCGTACAAGACGAGCGCATAGAACGCCGCGCGCCGATCGTTCAGCAGATCGCGCACGAGTCCGTACATAAAGAGGCCGCCAAGGTTGGACACCGCCAGCACCAGCCACGGCAGCACATCGATCCGCTTCGAGATCTTCCGCAGCCAGTAGACCAGCACCGACTTGCCCGGCATGTTGTTCGGCGCGTGCAGGGGCCAGAATTTCCGCACCTGCATGAAGTCGCTCAGCATCGTCCGCGGTGTGTAGCGTTGCGCCACCGCGTTGAACGAATTGGCGCCGTCGCTGGCGAAGATCTTGTCGAAGCGGAACGGGGCCAGCGAGCAGACCGCGCCCTGAATCGCAAGCGCCAGGACGAACCAGGCCGGCACGACCAGCCACTCGCGGGTCTGGAGCCATCGCTCCGACACCCACACCGCGCCGATCGTGCCCGCGGCGGTCAACGCCCACACCACCACCGGCCACCACTTGAACGGCGACAGGTAGAAGTAGTGCCAGCCGGCGGCGCGGTCGCCCAGCACCAGCGTCTGCGTCGCGATGTCGCGCGACAGCAGCAAGGACGCGGCTGCGCCGAGCAGCAGCGTGATCCACAGGAGCGCTTTCATGGAAGGCGCGATTGTATCAGCCGAGATCGGACCGGCTAAAGCCGGTCCCTACCGACGGAGGCGATAGAGCTCGAATGAAGGGCCGGGACGTTCGAGTCCGGCGAGTCCGGTCATCGGCAGGTAGAAGGCGTCCTGCTGATCGTAGAAACGCGCCGCCGGCCATTCCTCCGTCGGAAATGCGCGGGCCAGCTCATAGTGTTCGCGCAGCCGGCGCTCGAGCGTTTCGGGGACGATGTTGTACAGCAGCAACGGCGAGCGTGGAATCAACACCCACTCGGGATCGGCCGGCGAGAACCGGCCGCTGGCGGCATCGAATGAAGCGTGTTCGACCGGCCAGCCATGGTTGTCGAGAAATGGCGGAGCCTGACCGTACAAGGCGTCGGACTGGAAGAACGAACTGCCCGGCGGCAGCGTGCGGAACAGTTCACGCGACACGATGACGCGGTTGTCGGTTCGCGCCAATAGACGGTCCAGCAGGATAGTGTTCCAGGCGGTCGGCGCCACGAGCACGAGTGCGGCCACGGCAATCGCGCCGCCGCGCGCCTCGGCCGTCCAGCCGGACGTCACCCGGTTCATGGCCCACACGACGAACCATGCCGCCGCGATGCAGAGGAACGGGACCACCGGCAGGATGTAGCGTGCGAACACCGCGTAGCCTCGACCGGCGATCGCGTAGTACACGAGCGGAAAGGCCAGCACCACGATCGCCTGCCGGAAGCGCGTCGTCAGGAGCACGATCAGTCCCGCCACGCCGGCGATGAAGATCGGCCAGCCAACCGCGGCCGGCAGGATCGTCGTCGCGTAGTACTTCCACCCTTGTTCGAGCACAAGCACATGTCCCCCGGCAAGCGTCGCCTGGACGGCAGCGGTGTCAGCCCTGAACCGCGCCCACTCGAGAAGAACGTAGGGTGAGGTCGAAAAGAAGGCAGCGGCGCTGGCTAGCGAATAGACCGCGACACCGAACGCCGCCCGCTTGATCGGCCCAGGACTTGCCTTGTCGGTCGCGCGCAGGCCCGCCGCCGCCAGAAACGCCACGCCGACCAGCGCGCCGTTGTACTTCGTCGACGCTGCCACACCGGTCGCGAGCCCGGCCAGGACCGCGAACCGCACGCCCCCGTCTTCACGCCAGCGCAGGATCGGGATCACCGCCGCCACCACGAGCGCCGTCATCGGCCCGTCCGTCACGCCGAAGTGCGAGTCGCGCACCGCCAGAAACGCAAACGCCAGGAACAGCGCGGCGACGAGCGCAACCGACCTGTCGAACGTCCGGCGAGCGATCCCGTAGACCCACCAGACCGTCGCGACGCCCAGAATCAGCGAGAGTACTCTCGGCATGAGCAGAAACGGACCGATGTTCTGGCGCCGGCTCGCCGCAAATGCGGCCTGGGTCTGATAGCCGCCGAAGAATCGGCCGACCGCCACGAAGAGGATGTAGACCAGGGCGACGCCGTAGGCGAAGAGCATCGGCCATTGAAAAAACGGCGGCCTGAGATCGCCGGTCATGAAACCGAGCGCGGCGCCGGCAATCTGCGTCTCGTCCGGGCGCGCCGTGGCCGCCGGCAGTCCAAACGCCAGTCCCCAGGCGCGAACCGCAACGGCCGCCACCAGAATCAGCGGCAACAGGACTGGACGAATCCGGTTCACTGGCCTCCGCGATCCTCGTAGGTGACCGATCCGTTTCGTGCGATCACGGCCACCCACGGACTCTTGGGATCGAACCTGCCGCCGAGCAGCCGGTAGATATAGGTCCGATCGCCCGTTGGCGGCAGCGTGAACTCGATGCGGATGTCGCGCATCGCAATGCCCCGCCGTGCAATCGTCCGCGAACCCTCGACGAGCGGTCCGTACTCGGGCATGCGGTGAAGTGTGTTCCCGTACTGCACGCGCGACGGCGCCGCCGCCAGCGCCACGATTAGCAGCAGGATGCCCATGCCCGCCGCGATGCGCGGCTGCGGAATGGCGGTTGCCGCGAGCACGACCAGGAGCACGGCGGACGGCATCAAGGAGAAGTAGTAGTAGTTGTCGAGGCCGCCGAGAAAGAGCGCGTAGCCAATCACCGCCAACACCGGCGGCAGCAGCAACATCACGAGCAGCGAGAGATCCTTGCGGTAGCGCAGCGCCACGATCGCCGCGGCGCCGAGCAGCACCCATCCGATGGGCTGAAATGTCCACGGACTGATCTGGATGAACCGCACCGCGCCCAGATAGCCGTTGACACTCTTGGCGACTTCCGGTGTCGCCCGCCCGGCGATGATTTCACCCAGACCGCCCGTCACCGCGCCCATCGCCGGCTCGTTGAACTTCGTTGCGATCTGGTGAATGAGCCACGGAATCTGGAGCGCCGCGACGACGCCGCCGATGACGGCAAGATTGCGCTTCGCTCCCGACCAGTCCCGCCGTACCACCGGGTCGAGCACGAGCGCGGCAAACACGCTGACGGTAACGTACACCGCCCCGGTGTAGGAATGGACCGCGGCCCACGCGATGGCCACCAGCGTGACCCGGCGTGCGGTCGAATCCCGGTGCCAGTCGAGCAGCACGAGCGCAGTCGCGGTCTTGGCGAGAATCGACCCCATCATCGGATTCCAGATCGTGGCCGACAGCGTGAAATCGAGACCGCCAGTCACCAGCAGCACGGCAGCCGCCAGCGCGCCCCACAACTGCCCGGTCCGGCGCCAGACCGCAACGACCAGCAGCGCGTCGGCGGCCGAGCCGACCGCGGCGTGCCCGATGCCGCCAGCGTGCGGGAGATTGTCGAAGAAGGGGCCGATGGTCAGACGCATCAGCCAGACAATCCAGTAGAACGCGGGCCCGATGGTGTAGCCGCGGAAGTGCGTGGCAGGTCCGAGAAGCGGCAGGTCGAGAAACGAGCGTTGCGCGATGTCCCAATCGCGCATCTGGTCGTAGAGAAACCACATCCAGGCCGTCACACCCCAGATGCGCAGCGTGAACGCCGCGGCAAACACGACGAGAGCCACGACCGCGACGGATCCCGGACGCGGCCGCGCCACGCTGATCATGCGCGAGGGAGAAGCGCCTGGAGGGCGCGCGCGACCCGCGAGTACTCTTCGTAGCGCTTCTGATAGCGCTCGATCTTCTCGTTCTCGATCGCGTGCAGGCGGGCTTTGCCGACCGACCCGGTAAACGCCTCCGCAAGTTCGTGTTCCAGGAGGCCGGCTTTCAGCTTGTATTCAGCGTCGTGCGACCGCTCCCACGCCAGCCAGTCGGTCGTCCAACGGCTGTGCGCCGCCTGCAGATCGTCTGGCGAAAACGGAAAGGTCTTGCCCGCGGCGCGATCGAGCGACGCAAAGACCTCCGGATAGAGCGACCGCGCCGAAACTGCCAGCGGCTGCCAGACGAGCAGCGCCCGCGGATCGTCAGCCGCGGCCGTCAGCCCCGGCGCAAACGTCCGCATCACGTCGAGTGCCGTCACCGGCGCCGCCGGGCGCGCCGCCAGCGCGCCGGCGATCCGGAAGGCCGCGGCGGCCACGCCCGCCACCGCCGCGACGAGCAGCAGCGAAAGCAGCAGGGTCACGGCGGCTCAGTACTTCAGCACCGCGTGCACGTGGTGCCCGGTCAGCTTGGCGCGTCCATTCAGCTCGGCCAGCTCGATCAGGAAGACCAGCGCGCGCACGTCGCCGCCCAGCTTCGTGACGAGATCGCAGGCCGCCTTTGCCGTGCCGCCGGTCGCCAGCAGATCGTCCACGATCAGCACGCGCTGCCCCTTCTTGACCGCGTCGTGGTGAATCTCCAGCGCGTCGGTGCCGTACTCGAGCGAGTAGCTGGCGCGGAGCGTCTCCGACGGCAGCTTCCCCGGCTTTCGCACCGGCGCGAACCCCGTGCCGAGCCGATCGGCGACCGCGGCGCCGAGAATGAACCCGCGGCTCTCGATGCCGACGACGAGCTCGATGTGCTGGTCTGTGAACGGCGCCGAGACGCTGTCGACGACGGCGCGGAACCCGGCCGGCTCCTTGAGGAGCGTCGTGATGTCGTAGAACAGAATGCCGGGTTTTGGAAAATCGGGAACGTGGCGGATGTGCTGCTTCAGATGATCCATGGTGTGTTGTCGGACAGGCTAAAGCCTGTCCCTACCGAAATGCTGTCCCTACCGCTACCGCTACGCTGCCTAGCGAACATCGAAGCCGGTATCGCGGCCCGACGCGCCGTGATCGGTCACGTCGACATGTTCGACGCGCGACGCCGGCGGCCCGACGCGCAGCTTGTGCTCGAAACGTTCGAGCGACTCGGCCTCGCCTTCCGCCAGCACTTCGACGCTGCCATCAGGCCGGTTGCGCACCCACCCGTGAAGATTCTCGACGCGCGCGGCATCGTAGGTGAAATACCGGAATCCGACGCGCTGTACACGTCCCTGAATCACGTATCGCCGCGCCACGCGCATATCGAACCGCGGCGAAATTATATACGAGCTATTTTTTGAGCGCCGCGACAATGAACGTCGTCGGCTCGCCTTTGCGGCGCCACAGCGCCTGGCCCGACGATGCCCATAAGCCGTCTCGCTGATACACCACCTGCACTGGAAATCCGGTCAGCTCGAGCGCCGGCAGCCGCGACAACGTCGTGATGCAGTAGAACGCCGCCGGCTCACCGAACAGTCGTTTGATCTCCGCGTCATGATCGACGATCGTCACCGGCCGATCGACGTAGAAGCGGAACGCCGGATTCCAGCGATTGAGCTGAAACGTGATCAATCGCGTGTCCGGCGTCGCGTTGGCGGCCACCCAGCGCGCGATATCCGGAATCACCTTGCCGCTTTCGAGCTTCGGCAGGACCCAGGCGATGACGCCGATGTAGAGCACGGCCATCGCGCAGAGCGCAAGAACAGGAGGCTGCACGGATCGGTTGAGTGTAATCCGGCTAAAGCCGGACGCCACCGGAACGTCGTCGGGCACACCGGTGGCGTCCGGCACTTCGGTGGCGTCCGGCACACCGGTGGCGTCCGGCTTTAGCCGGATTGCATGCAGAACGTCCGGCACTTCGGTGGCGTCCGGCTTTAGCCGGATTGCATGCAGAACATCCGGCACGTCGGTGGCGTCCGTCCGCCGTAGCGAAGGCGGAAGCCGGATTCCCTGCAAGGTCGCCCCAATCCCCAGGACGATCAGAACCGCTGGAATGATCAGAAACGTGCGCGGCAGATCGAGCCGATCGAGTGCCAGCACACCGACGGCGATCCCGGCGATCACGATCAACGGCCCGACCGACTGCGCGCCGAGACGGGCGCCGCGCGCGCCTGGGGTCCCCTGCCAGGCGTCGCTCCAGGCCCGTGCCGCCAGCAGACACAGCGCCGGCGCCGCCGGGAACACATAGTGATCGAGCTTGAACTGCGAGAACGAGAAGAATCCGACGATGGCGATCGTCCAGCACCACAGCAGCACTTCGAACAGATCCGCCGGCGCGCCGCCGCGCACGCGATCGTACGCGCGCCCGAGAATCAATCCGGTCCACGGCAGAAACCCGACGATCAGAATCTGAAGATAGAACCACCAGGGCGGTTGATTCGCGTAGAGCGGCTCGGCAAAGAGGCGCAGGTTCTCGTTGAGGAAGTAGCCCTGCACGAACAGGTCCTCAAATCGCAGCCACATGTAGAGCGGCCAGAGCGCGCCGAGGACGATCGCGAACGCCAGCCCGCGCACCCAGTGAAGCGGCAGCAGGGCGCGGCGCGCCTCGGGCGAAATCGCGAGCGCCAGCAGAAACGTCAGCCCGGTCAGCGCGAGCGCCAGCGGCCCCTTGATGCACGTCGCCGCCGCGAGGCAGGCGTAGCCGCCGTACTCGAGGCCGCGCCGGCGCTGCACCGCGGCGACCGTGAGACAGGCCGCGCCGCCGAAGAGACACGCCGTGAAGGGCGCATCGAGAATCGCGTAGCGCGCAAGACCGAAAAGTCCTGGATTGCAGGCCAGCAGCAGGCCCGCGACGAGACCGACGCCCGCGCCTGCGAGCTGCGCCCCGACCCACGCGGTGATCAGCACCAGCACGAGTCCGCCCAGCGCCGGCGCGAATCGCGCCGCCCCCTCCGTCAAACCGCCAATCGCCATGGCTGAACCCTGCAGCCAGTGAAACACGATCGGTTTGTCGAAGAACGGCTGCTGGTTGTAGAACGGCGCCAGCCAGTCGCCGCTGACCAGCATCTCGCGCGTGGTCTCGGCGTAGTGGGCTTCGTCGGGGTCCCAGAAGGAATTCACCCCCAGCCGCCAGAAGAGCACCAGATACAGCAGCGCGGCCCCACCGGCGAGGGTGGCGAGGCCTTTCCAGGTTCCGCCTTCGCCCAGGCTACGGCGGACGTGTCTCAGGGAGGTCTGTGCCAACGTGTGGGGTCGCGATGCCGAGCTTAACGAAAATCCGCCTCTCTGGGAATGGCCGCGGGGCCAGTTCGGACAAGGCAGGCTGCTAACATCAGATCGTGCGTCTCGCCCTCCGCATCGTCCGCCGGATCCTGCGCGGACTCGTCTACCTGCTCCTCGGGCTCGTGATCCTGGTCTTCGTCGCCCTCGGCGCGATCGAGACCGGTTGGGCCAAGGAGGCGATTCGCGGCGTGATTGTCCGTCAAGCCAATCAGTACCTGACGGCCACGCTCGAGATCGGGGCGCTCAAAGGATCGTTTCTGCGCGGCGTCGAACTCGAGCACGTCCAGCTGTCGCGCAACGGCGAGCGCATGATCAGCATCGATCGGGTCGCGCTGTCCTACAGCCTGCGCGAGCTCTTCGATCAAGGGACGTCGATCGACCGGATTCAGATCTCCGGACTGTACGTGCTCGTCGACAAGGAGCCGGACGGACGCTGGAATCTCGGCACGCTGCTGAAACGCGATCGCACCGAAGAGAACCGCCGCGGTCCTGGACGACCGTTGCATTTGCGATCGGTTGAGCTGTCGAAGACGACCGTCGATCTCCGCGAGGACGTCACGCTCGGGCCCGCCCACCTGCCGACCCGCTTCAACGACTTCAACGCGGAGTTCGCCTTCGACTACGTGCCGGTCACGTGGGCGCTGAAGTTCTCCCGCGCGGCCTTCAACGGCAAGGCGCCCGACCTGACAATCTCGCAGCTCACGGGATCAATCGGCAACGGTCCCGACGGATGGGACCTGAGCAACCTGCACGTCGATGCGCCGGCGAGCCAGCTGGTCGTCGACGGGAAGATCGACAGGCGCCCGTCGCCCTCCGTCCTCAGTCTCAAGGTGAAGGCCGACACGTTCTCCCTCCCCGAATGGGCGCCTGTCGTGCCGGTCCTGTCACGAATGGCGATCACCTCGGCATTCGAAGCGCGGTTGAGCGGGCCTGTGGATCGTCTCCCGATCGACCTGACGCTGCGCTCGAACGGCGGCGACGTCAAGGGACAGGTCGTGATCGACACCAGCACACCGCGGCGCGGCTTCGAAGGCAGCCTCGATCTCGGGCGCCTCGATCTCGCGCCGTGGCTCGACAGGCCGGACCGTCCCTCCGATATTTCCGGCCACGTCAACTTCAAGATCGGGTTCACGCCGGGCGATCGCTTTCCGCAGGGGACCTACGCGTTCAAAGGCTCGCACGCCTCGTACGGCGGCTACCAGGGCGACGACATCGATGTCCGTGGCCAGTTGACCAACGACGAGGTGCGGATCGCAGCGGGGACGGCAACGGCCTACGGCGCCAACGTGCGACTGGACGGCGGCTCGATTGGCGTTCAATCGCCGTTTCCCTTCACGTTCAGCGGCCTTGCTGACGGTGTGGATCTCCGGCAACTGCCAAAGACCGTCCCCGTGCCGCACGTCGAGAGCACGTTGGGCTTCGAATACGAGGTGGCCGGACGCTTTTCCGAGCCGTTCATTCGCGGCAACGCGCGGTTTCATGAATCCGAATTCCTCGGCACCGTCATCGGGGACGGTGGCGTGGGATCGATCGATACGTCGGCGTCACCGATTCACTACACCGGCGAAGCGGACCTGCGCGCGATCGATCTGCACCGGCTGGGTCGCGGCCTCGACGTCGCGTGGATGCAGGACCCGCGGTACGCGGGAATCCTCAGCGGCCACTTCACAGTCGACGGCCGCGGCGCGAGCACCGCTGACCTTACGCTCACCGGCGGCGGCCGGCTGGCCCGAGCAGACCTCTTCGGCGGCCACCTGAGCGACGCCGACCTCCGTCTCGAGATCGCGAGCGGAACGCTCACCGCCAGCTACAACGGCGCGCTCGAAACAATCAATCCGGCGTTGGCGCTCAACGATCCCCGCTACGATGCCTCGCTCACCGGACAGGGGCGCGGCCGGATCGTCGTACAGGATCTGCTGCGCCGCTCCCCCACGATCGACGACTACACCATCGACGCGGAAGGCACGCTGGGCGGACGGGTTCGCGAGATGACGATCGACAGCGGGACGTTCAGAACCGCGTTGCAGAACGGCCAGCTCACGCTCAACCAGTTCCGCGCCGCCGGACCGTCGGCCGATGTCGAAGCGTCCGGTACGGTGACCTTCACCGACGCAGGCTCGTCGCGACTCACCTACGCGATTCATCGCGCCAGATTGGAAGACTTCAGCGATCTCCTCGGACGCGACGTCAACGGCACACTGGCGGCTGATGGCCAGCTCACCGGGCCCTACGATCGGCTTCACGCGATCGGCAGCGGAACGATTGCCGGACTGGCGGTCAGTGGGGTGAAGGCGCTGGCCGTCGACGCGAAGTACGACGCGGTCTTTTCTCCCGACGAACCGGCCAAGGCATCGGTCAGCCTCGACGGCCAGGCGTCGCTCGCGCAGGCCTTCGGTCAGGAAATTCAGCAGATTTCCGGAACCGCGAGCTATGAAGCCGGCACGGTCAAAGCCGATCTCCGCATCACCCAGTCTTCGGCCGTGAGCACGCTCGCCGGGCGTGCCGTGATCGATCCGGCCGCGAAAGTCGCACGCCTGGAACAGCTCGTCGTTTCACGAGGACGGGCCCCGTGGCAGTTGGAGCCCGACGCCGCACCGTCGATTGCGTGGAGCGACACCGGAATCACGGTGACGGGCCTGAGGCTGGCGGACGCCGAGACCAGCAGCCAGCACGCGAGCCTCGACGGCAGCTGGTTTCCGCAGGGCGGCGGCACGCTGCGCCTGGCCGCCCGCCACGTCGCCGTCGAGAACTTTGCGCTCGGCGCGGAGACGCCGCCGCGTTACTCCGGGTTCCTCGATCTCGATGGGACGCTGACCGGGTCGCGGACGGCGCCCCACCTCGCCGGCCGCCTGACGGTCGCGAACGGCAAGGTGTGGCAGACCCCGTACGAGCGGCTCGCCGGCACGTTCGACTACGCCGGCGAAGATATCCGCGTCGACTTCCGGCTGGATCAAGGTCCAGGCACCTGGCTGACCGCCGTTGGCACCGTGCCGCTCGCCGCCGTCGTCAGCGGACAACCGGCGCGTCCGATCGACCTCACGGTGTCGTCCAGTTCGATCGCGCTTGGCCTGATTGAAGGCGCCACCGACGTCATCAAGAACGTGGGCGGGAACATGGACGTCAACGTGCGGGTCGTCGGCACGACCGCGGACCCGCACTTCGACGGCACGGTTCGCATCACCGACGCCGGATTCGTCGTCAGTTCCTCGGGCGCGCGCTACAAGAACGGACGCGTCGCGCTGACCCTCGGCGTGGACCGGATCGTCGTGAACACCCTGCACCTCGAGGATGCCTCGAGCCGGCCGCTCGACGTGACCGGCAGCCTGGCGACGCACGAGCTTCGCGTCGGCGACCTCGAAATCGACGCCACCGCGCGCGGGTTCGAAGTGCTTCGCAATGAATTCGGCCGTGTCGAGGTCGACGCCGACGTCAAGCTGCGCGGACAGTTCGAGACGCCGCTCGTCACCGGCCGCGTGACGATCGCCGGCGGGCAGCTGAACGTCGAGACGATTCTCGATCGCACGATGCTGCAGCCCTACGCCGTCAAACCGACACCGGTCTCGACTACGGATCCGATCGCGGCCCTCAACCCGTGGGATCGTCTCGCGCTGGATCTCGAGCTTCACGTCCCCGGCACCTTGCGGCTGGTCGGCGACAACGTCCAGGTCACGCCCGGCACGCCGCTCGGACTCGGCGACATTCGCCTGCGGGCCATTGGTGATCTGTTCTTCTACAAAGGCGCGGGGACGCCGGTCTACATCGCCGGATCGCTCGACTCGATTTCCGGCACGTACTCGTTTCAAAGCCGCAACTTCGATCTCGATCCGGCGAGCTCCATCAACTTCCGCGGCGACCTCAACCCCGAGCTCTACGTGATGGTCATGCGGGAGATCTCCGGCGTCGATACCCGCGTCACCATTGCCGGTCCGCTGAGCAATCCGGAGCTGCGGCTGTCGAGCAACCCGCCGCTCGAGCAGTCGGACATCCTGTCCCTGATCGTCTTCAATACGTCAACCAATCAGCTGACCGCCGCCGAGCAGCAGCAACTCGTGGTCAGAGCCGGCACGCTCGCGGCCGGGTTCATCGCCGCGCCGATGATGACCGCGCTCGAGCGCACACTCGGCCTGGAGAGCCTCGAGATCGAGCCCAACGCCAACGACTCGGGCGGCACCAAGGTGTCGATCAGCCAGGAAATCGCACCCAACCTGCTCGGACGGTTCAGCCGACAGTTCGGCGACGACGACTACGACGAAGTTCAGCTCGAGTACCGGCTCTCGCGGATCCTGCGCATCCGCGCCACGTACTCCGATGCGAACGCCCTGTCGCCGCGTTCGCGCTTCCGACGCATCGAGCGCGCCGGCGTCGACTTGCTGTTCTTTTTCAGCTTCTAGTGCTCAGGGGTCGGACACCGGAACGGGCCTAGACGCCGGGTGTCTGACCCCGGCGAGATGCGCGGCCTCAGGCTTGAACACGGAAATCCGGCTAAAGCCGGACGCCACCGAGTCAGCTACCGAGTCAGATCCAATGGTCCTGAACCGACCGTCACGTTCTTCTCGACGTGCGTCGTGCCGGCATAGACCGTCGCCTTGTAGACCCCGACCGGGACGCGCTCGATCGTGAACGAACCGTCGGGGTCGGCAAGCACGCTGTACGGGCTGGTCGTCGCCACGACCGTCGCGGCCATCGCGGGATGGATGTCGCAGCCCACGTCGTAGAACCCGTCGGCTTCGAATTTGAACACGAACTTGTCGCCAGTCGGAATCGCGACGTTGAACGCGCTGGTTCTCTTCTCGTCATTTCTGACGCGCACGTTGTGCAACACGTCGTCGCTGTTGCGGAATTCCACCGGCTGCCCGGTGCGCACCAGCAATACGGCCGGCGTGAAGGTCTGCTGCGCCTGATCCATCACCGGCACTTCGCTTTGCGGCGCGCGATTGCCCTCGCCGACCGGCTCCAGCACCACAATGGTTGGGAACTCACCCGCCTGCCGGGGCGCGGTGCCGCGCACCGTATCCGTCCCGCCGCTGGACGACGATGCCGGCGTACTCACCGCTGCCGGCGCCTCCGCAATGGCTGACGAGGAAGCCGAGGGGCCGGAACAGGCGGCCGCGATACACACGACGTACGCAAGGAGGAGAGCACGCATTGAATTGAGAATTGATAATTGAAAATTGAGAATTGACATTCGTCAGTTCAGTTCGCGCCCGTGCCTCTGTAGATCACGCGCCAGACGCGGCCCTTGACGCTTTCGGTGAGATAGAGCGTGCCGTCGGTGTTCTGCGCGACGCCATCCGCGCGATACGTCGCGGTGTTCGGGAATCGCGGATTCGCGGCGCCGGCGAACCCGTCGGCAAACACTTCGTATTTTCCCGACGGCTTGCCGCCGGCGAACGGCTGAAAGCTGACGTTGTAGCCGTCCTGCAGCGCCGGCGAACGGTTCCAGGATCCGTGAAACGCGACGAACGCGCCGCCGCGATACTTCGCCGGAAAATGCGTGCCGGTGTAGAACTGCACGTCAACGGGCGCCCAATGGGCCGGGAAGGTCGCGATCGGCTGCTTGAACGTGTCGCACTTGCCGACCGTCTTCCCGTCGCCGCCGTATTCGGGATTCAACAGATTCTTGTTCTGGAGGAAGTCGTAGAAGCAGAACGGCCAGCCGTAGTTGCCGTTCTGTTCGAGTTTGTACATCACCTCGGCTGGGCGGGTCTGGTTGTCCTCCGGCACGAACGTGTCAGACCAGAGCGTGTCGATCTGATCGCGGCCGTTCATCACGGTGTAGAGCGCGCCGTCGTGCCACGTCAACGCCGGCATCTGGCGGAGTCCGGTGGCGAATCGCACGCCATCGGCCTGCTTCTGTCCCAGCGTGTTCTCGTCGAACTTCCAGACGCCGCCGCTGAACTCGAGCAGCGGGCAGGGATCCTGCCCCGCAAGTTTTGGCCGCCGATCCTGCGCTTGACACGCATTCGACGGCGCGCCGATGCTGACGTACATGCCGCCGCGGCCGTCGAACGCCAGTCCTTTGTCCTGGTGGGGCCGGGTGACCGGCAGATCGGCGACCACGACTTCCGCTGGTCCAGGGGCCAGCCGTCCCGGCGTCAGCTTGAAGCGCTCAACCGAACTGATCGTCGCCACATAGATGTAGCCGTTCCGGATCGCCAGTCCGGTGGAGCTCTTGTCGCCGAACTTCTCGGTGACATCCATCTTCCCGTCGCCGGTGGTGTCGCGCAGACCGACGATGCCGGACACCTGGCCGCGACCTTCCATGAGCGAGACATACAAGTCGCCGTTCGCGGCCACCACCATGTGGCGCGCGGCGCCGAGGTTGTCCGCGACGACGAGGGCGCAGAAGCCGTCAGGCAACTTGAGGCCGCCGTTGTCGGGATCGCATGCCGGCAGCCCTGCGCCGCGCATCGGCACGGCTGTGCCGGCCGCCAGGCCCCACGCCAACGCCGCCGCGCACATCACACGCTTCATGAAAGCCTCGTCATCGGTAGGGACAGCCTTTAGGCTGTCCGATCAGGCGGAGGAATTATACCGGGCCTCCGCTGGTTGACTCTATACCCTGGTACAGAGTTCATACTTGTGACAGAGGACCCGACGATGAAGATTGGTCAGGCCGCCAGACGCGCCGGCGTCAATGTGCAGACGCTGCGCTACTACGAACGCCGCGGGCTGCTCCCGCGCCCGCCGCGGCGGGACTCGGGCTATCGCGAGATTCCCGACGATGCCGTGCGGATCGTCCGGTTCGTGAAGCGCGCGCAGGCACTCGGGTTTTCCCTCGATGAAGTGGAAACGCTGCTGCGGCTCCGCCGCGATCGCGGCCGCGATCGCCGTCGGGTCCGCGCCCTCGCCGAGTCGCGGATGCGCCATGTCGACGAGAAGATCGCGCAACTGCAGGCGATGCGAGACGCCCTCTCGCATCTGGTCCACGCCTGCGCCCATGGCGGCGCCGTGGAGTGCCCGATCATCGAAGCCCTGGACCAGCCGGAGGATGTCCAGGTATGACGCACACTGATCCCGTATGCGAGATGGCGATCGAAGAAGAAGACGCTGTCGGCACGCACGTGCACGACGGCGTCACCTACTACTTCTGCGCCGACAGCTGTCTCGCACGGTTTCGCGAATCGCCTGAGCGGTTCCTGTCCGCTGACCGGCCGGCACCGCCACCCCTCGAGGTCCCGGAGAACGCCACCGTCGAGTACACGTGCCCGATGGATCCCCAGATCGTGACGACCGCGCCCGGCCCCTGCCCGATCTGCGGCATGGCGCTCGAACCGCGGATCGTCCGCCTCGACGACGGCCCGAACCCGGAACTCGTGAGCATGACGCGGCGGCTCTGGGTCGCCGCCGTTCTCGCTTTGCCGGTGTTCGTGTTGACCATGGGCGACATGGTCTCGGGCGCCTGGTTCACCATGACGTTCGGCTCCGCCGTGAACTGGATCGGGTTGGTCTTTGCAGCGCCGGTTGTCTTCTGGGCCGGCTGGCCGTTCTTCGAACGCGCGTGGATCTCGATCGTCAACCGCTCGCCCAACATGTTCACGCTCATTGCGCTCGGCGTCGCGGCGGCTTTCCTGTACAGCAGCGCGGCGACGATCGCACCGGGACTGTTCCCGCCGTCGGTCCGCATGCATGGCAGCGTCGAGACCTACTTCGACACCGCCGCGGTGATCACCGTCCTCGTGCTGCTCGGCCAGGTGCTGGAGATTCGCGCCCGGCAAGGAACCGGCGCCGCGCTGCGGGCGCTCCTCGGGCTCTCGGCAAAGACCGCGCGCGTCATCCGTGGCCACGACGAACAGGACGTCCCAATCGCCAGCGTGCAGATCGGCGATCTCTGCCGCGTCCGGCCCGGCGAACGGGTCCCGACCGACGGCGTGGTCGTCGAAGGAACGGCATCCATCGACGAGTCGATGATCACCGGCGAGCCGATGCCGGTCGCCAAGGCGCCGGGCGATCGCGTGACCGGAGGCACACTCAGCACGACCGGCACGCTCGTGTTCCGCGCCGACCGGATCGGCGCGAGCACGCTCCTCTCGCAGATTGTCCGGATGGTCGGCGAAGCCCAGCGCAGCCGCGCCCCGATTCAGCGGCTGGCTGATCGCGTCGCCGCCTACTTCGTTCCGGCGGTCGTCCTCACGGCGATCGCGACCTTCGCGATCTGGCTCGGCTGGGGCCCGGAGCCGCGTTTCGCGCACGCCACCATCAACGCCGTGGCGGTGCTCATCATCGCCTGCCCATGCGCCCTGGGTCTCGCGACGCCGATGGCCATCATGGTGGGCACGGGACGCGGCGCGACGCTGGGCGTGCTGGTCAAGAACGCAGAAGCGCTTGAACGCCTCGAGCGGGTGGACACAATCGTCCTCGACAAGACCGGCACCCTGACCGAAGGCAAACCGGCGCTCACCTCGGTCACCACGCTCGACGGCTGGAGCGAGGACGAGGCGATCACCCGCGCTGCGGCGCTCGAGCAACCGAGCGAGCATCCGCTGGCGGCCGCCATTCTCGCGGCCGCACGCGGCCGGAATCTGACCTGGACGTCGGCCACCGACTTCCGTGCGGAGCCTGGACTCGGCGTCAGCGGCACCGTGTCCGGCGAACCGCTGAAGCTGGGCAATGCCGCGCTCTTTGCCGCGAGCGGGGTCCCGACCGCCGTGGCCGAAGCCGCCGCCGCTCCGCTCCGCCAGCGCGGCCAGACGGTCATGTTCCTCGGCGACGGCACCAGGATTCGTGCGCTCCTCGGCGTCTCGGATCCGATCAAGCCAACCACAGCCGAAGCGATTCGCCATCTGCATGACGAACACCTCACGGTCGTCATGCTGACGGGCGATACGGCCGCCACCGCACAGGCCGTCGGTTCGGTGCTGGGCATCGACGAGATTCACGCCGGCGTGCTGCCGGACAACAAGCGCGACGTAATCCAGCGCCTTCAGCGCGAGGGTCGCGTCGTCGCGATGGCGGGCGACGGCATCAACGACGCGCCGGCCCTCGCCGAAGCCGCCGTCGGCATCGCCATGGGCACCGGCACCGACGTCGCCATGCACTCGGCGGGCCTCACGCTCGTCAGCGGCGACCTTCGCGGCATCGTCCGGGCGAGGCGGCTCTCGCGCGCGACGATGACCAACATCCGGCAGAACCTGTTTCTCGCGTTCGTCTACAACGTCCTCGGCGTCCCGATTGCGGCGGGCCTGCTCTACCCGTTTGCCGGGATCCTCATCAGCCCGATCTGGGCCAGCGCCGCGATGACGCTCTCCTCACTGTCGGTTATCGCCAATGCGCTTCGCTTACGGCGACTCGAACTGTGACGGTGCGCAGCGCACAGTGCACGGTGCTGGTGCAGGGTGCAGAGTGGTTGGTGCGACGTGCGTGCGAATAGCGCGGGAACACCCCGACCGCGCGGGTAGCCCGCACCCACCCCCCCCCCAAAAACCCCCCCCCCCCCCCAGCCACCG
>CAZOAZ010000042.1:30543-33831 GCA_964577955.1 uncultured Bifidobacterium sp.
ACACCACTCCGGCGCGATTCGCACGCACGCACCACGCACCAACTACCGCGCACCCAGCACCTGCACCGTGCACCTTGCACCGACCACTTCGCACTGATAAGGAGTCACCCAGATGTCGATCGATCCAGTCTGCAAAATGAAAGTCGACGAACAGAAAGCCGCCGGCAAGAGCGAATACAAGGGACAGACGTACTACTTCTGCGCTCCGGTCTGTAAGAAGAAGTTTGATGCGGATCCGGAGCGGTACTTGGCGAAATAACGATGCGAGGTGCACCGTGCACGGTGCCTGGTGCTAGTGCCGGGTGCGGGAGTGCGGGGTGCGTCGTGCGTGCGGATCGCCCGCCGTCACTCTGATTCGACGGCGGCGATTCGCACCGCGCGCTGGCGCGAGGCAACCGCAGAATCAAGAGCCAAGGCCGCGCGTCGCACCGAGCACCGATCACCGCGCACTTAGCACCTGCACCGTGCCCCGTGCACTCCGCACGCTGCACCGCCGTGTCAGCTTGAGGCGAGCAGTTCGTAAGAACGGCGGCGAGCCGAGTGGTCAAACGTAATCGTGACAACCATGACCTCGTCCGCGCCGTAGCTTTCCGCAAGACGTTCGAGTTCGGCGCGCACTTGTGACGGCGTGCCGATGATCGCGCGGCGCCGGCGCCGGGCGAGTGTCACCGCATCGGGGTTCTGCGCCAGGTACTCGAGCGCGGTCGCGATCGGCGGGACCGGGATGGGCGTGCCCTGCAGGAAGTGCAGGAACGCCATGCGCGAACTCGCGGCCAGCCGCTCGGCTTCCTCCTCGGTCTCGGCGGCCAGGGCCCAGGCGGCAACGATGATGCGAGGCGTCTGGAGCTGCGCCGAGGGGACGAATGTTTCGCGATAGCGGCGCGCGATCTCGACGCCGGCCGGGTTGATGAAGTCGGCAAAGGCGTACGGCAGGCCCAGTTCCGCCGCCCAGACGCCGCTTTGCGGCGACGACCCCAGCAGCCACGGTTCGACGCGTTCGGCCTCGGGCGGGAGTGGCCGCACGCGCGCGAAACGGTGGCCCTCCGGCACGCCGTCGCGCACGTAGGCCAGAAGCTCCGAGAGTTGTTCCGGGAAGTCGTCGGGCTGGGCCACGCGCCGGTCGCGTTGCAGCGCGAACGCCGTCAACGGATCGCTCCCCGGCGCCCGTCCAACCGCCAGGTCGATGCGTCCCGGAAACAGCCCGCCGAGTACGGAAAACGATTCGGCCACCTTGACCGGGCTGTAGTGGGGCAACATCACCCCACCGCTGCCAAGACGGATCCGCCTGGTGGCCGCGGCAATCGGACCGATCAGCACCTCAGGACTGGTGCCGGCAAGCATCGGCGTCCCGTGATGCTCGGCCAGCCAGTAGCGCTCGAACCCCAACCGATCGGCGAGCTGCGCGAGATCCACCGAGTTCCGAAGTGCGTCACCGGGCGTCATCCCGAGCGAAACTGGCGACTGGTCGAGGACACTCAGGCGGATCGGCATCGTGCCCATATTTTATTGCTACACTTCCCCGACATCCTCTTGACCATTCCATCCGTAGAGCTGATGTGGGTTCTGTTGGCGGTGCTGTCGTCGCCGGAAACGGCGTCTGCCGACCGTGCGGCCATCGACCGCATGGCCAAAGGCGATCACGACGCCGTGGCTGAGATCTACGATCGGCACGGCCGGCTGGTCTACTCGCTGGCCCTGCGCATCGTGCGCGATCAAAGCGACGCCGAAGACGTGGTGCAGGAGGTGTTCTCGCAAGCCTGGCGGCTGGCGAAGCGCTACGACGCGAGCCGCGGCAGTGTGCTCGGATGGCTGCTCACCCTGACGCGGAGCCGGTCGATTGATCGGCTGCGCGGCCGCAAGGCCAGGCCCGAGCCGGCCGGCGACGACGGGCAGCTCGAAGGGCTCGCAGATTCGCAGATTCCCCAGGACGAGCAGCTCGCCTGGGCAGGTCAGGCGGCACAGATTCGCTCGGCGCTCGACGAATTGTCCACGGTGCAACGCGTCGCCATCGAGCTGGCCTTTTACGAAGGGCTGACGCACGCCGAGATCGCCGAGCGGCTCGAACTGCCGCTGGGCACAGTGAAAACACGGATCCGTCAGGGTCTGCTGACCCTGCGGGATCGACTGGCAGGCGTACTGCGATGACCGCCCACGACCCGGAACACGATCGTCTCCACGACGCCTCGGGCCTGTACGTGCTCGGCGCACTCGATCCCGGCGACCGCCAGGAGTTCGAGCGCCACGTCGCGTCGTGCGCGGAGTGCGCGGCCGAAGTGCAGGCGTTGGCCGGCGTCGCCGGGGCGCTCCCGCACGCGGTGACCCAGGTCGATCCGCCGGCGGCACTGCGGACCCGCGTGCTTGCGGCCGCCGGCCATCCGGCCGCGGGACGGTCGAATGTCACCGCCTTCACCCCGAAACCCGCGCCCGCGGCGCGGTCGCTCGCGAGCGCCGGATGGCTGAGCGCGGCGGCGCTCCTCATCGTCTCGGTGTCGACGGGCGGCTACGCGTATTCGCTGCGCACGCAGCTCGGCGAGCTCCGCACCGAACTGCGCGCCACGCTGGCGCGCCTCGATCGCAGCGAGCAACAGGTCGCCGTGGCCACACGCAACGTCGCCGTGGCCGAAGCGCGCATGGCCGTGCTCACGGCGTCCGATATGACGCAGGTCAATCTCGAGGGACAGACGCCGGTGGCGCCCCGCGCCTCGGGCCGCGCGTTCCTCAGCCGGTCGCGTGGCTTGCTGTTCACTGCCAACGATCTGCCGCCGGTTCCGGCCGGCCGCGTGTATCAGCTGTGGGTGGTGACGGCTCAGGCACCGGTCAGCGCCGGCCTGATCGATCTCGACGCCAGCGGCCGCGTCGCCCAGGCCTTCCCTACGCCCGCCGACCTCGGCGCGCCCGTCGCGGTTGCCGTCACGCTCGAACCTGCCGGAGGGGTCCCGGCGCCGACGGGCGACAAATACCTGGTCGGACTCACGCACTGACTGCGACGTGCGGAGGGCGGCGTGCACGGTGCAGAGTGCACGTGCCTGGTGCGCAGGTGCGCGGTGATGGGTGCAGCGCGCGGTCTCTCGCGTTCTGTCCGCACCGCGCGCTGGCGCGCAGCAACCGCGGAGTCTTGTGCAACGGCTGCGCGCCGCACCGAGCACCGTCTACTCCGCACTCGGCACCAGCACCTTGCACCGTGCACGGTGCACTCCGCACCGGCTCCCACACCTGGTCGGACTCACGCACTAACTGCGACGTGCGGAGGGCGGCGTGCACGGTGCAGAGTGCACGTGCCTGGTGCGC
>CAZOAZ010000042.1:33931-61586 GCA_964577955.1 uncultured Bifidobacterium sp.
TCCGCACTCGGCACCAGCACCTTGCACCGTGCACGGTGCACTCCGCACCGGCTCCTACATTCCGCCAATGAGCCTGACGCGCGTCCGCCAGGGATCATCGACCGCGATCGCATCGGCTTCGCGCGTCGTCGCGAATCCAGCGGACTCGCAACTCCTCGCAGCCGCGGCGCAGTCCTCTGCCGTCGGCAGCACGATCTCCCACTCGAGAAGACCCGCTTCGTCGTCGGCACGCAGCGGCGCGTCGCCGGCCCAGGCATTGGTCCCCAGGTGATGGTGATAGCCGCCGGCGGAGAGAAACAGCGCGCCCGGATAACTCCAGACGATCTGATCGAAGCCGAGCGCCGCGTGATAGAAGCGGGCACTGGCTTCGAGATCGCCGACGTGCAGGTGCATGTGGCCGAGGACGGTTCCGCGCGGCAGACCGTTCCACTTCACGTCCCCACCCGCCAGCATCAAGGCGCGCAGGTCCAGCCGCTCGGTGGTCATGAAGAGCTCGCGTCCGTTGCGGCGCCAGGTGTCCCGCGGGCGATCGGCGTAGACCTCGATGCCCAGACCGTCGGGATCCCACAAATAGATCGCTTCGCTCACCGCGTGGTCCGCCGACGCCACCGGCACGCCCAGCGTGCGGAGATGCGAGACGAACCGTCCGAGGTCAGCGCGATCGGGCACGAGCAGCGCGAAATGATACAGGCCGACGCGTTCGCTCTGCGGAACCGGCCGCACGCCGCGCTGATGGCGGAGTTCCAACAGCGTCGCCGAATCGCCCGGAGTGCCGAGCGTGACCGCGTCCGGTTGTCGGGACGTGATCTGCAGGCCGATGACGTGCTGATAGTAGTCGGCCGATCGCTGCAGATCGGACACCAGGAGACGGACCGCGCCGAGCCGTGTCGCGTTCGGAAGACGGTACCCGGGCGGCGGCATCCCGTATTCCATCGCGTCCTCCCGCTATCAGCCGCGGCTCCGCCGCGGCCGCGCCTGAAAACGGCGCCGGCCGTGCCCGTCGGGCCGGTGCTCGTGCGAGCGCGCACCGTGCGGGCGCGGGCCATGGGGACGTGAGTCATGTGGGCGCGAGTCATGGGAGCGCGACCCGTGCGGCCCGCCCGGACGGCGTGGCGGCGGCGCGCCGGCGGCCGGGCGCTCGGCGGCCTTCACATAGTCGAAGTCGGGCACGGTCACTCGAGGCAGCCGGCGTCCGATCACCTTCTCGATCGTGCGCACGCTCTCTTCGTCGTCGGCGCTGACGAACGAGAATGCCGTCCCGGTCGCTTCCGCGCGCGCGGTCCGGCCGACACGGTGGATGTAGTCCTCCGCCATCGCGGGCACGTCGTAGTTGATGACATGACCGAGCGCGGTCACGTCAATCCCGCGCGCCGCGATGTCGGTCGCGACGAGGACGCGGAATTTGCCGCTCTTGAACCCGTTCAGCGCCAGCGTGCGTTGCGACTGTGAGCGATTGCCGTGAATCCGCTCGACGCTGAGGCCGTACTGTGCGAGATAGCGCGCGACCTTGTCGGCGCGATGCTTGGTCCGCGTGAACACCAGGGCGTCCTGCACGTCGCCGCGCTGCAGCAGGGCCACGAGCAGCGCGCTCTTGAGGTGCTGTGGGACCGGATACAACGCCTGCGCGATCCCGACCGCCGGCGTGGCCGGCTTGCCGTGATTGATGAGGACCGGATCGCGGAGCATTTCGCGGGCCAGCTCCGCGATCGGCGGCGGCATGGTCGCGCTGAAGAACAGCGTCTGGCGGCGCGCCGGGATGTGCCGCAGCACGCGCCTGATGTCCGGCAGAAATCCCATGTCGAGCATCCGGTCGGCTTCGTCGAGCACCAGATACTCGAGGCCCTGAAGCTTCGCGTAGGGCGCCTTGAAGTGATCGAGCAGGCGGCCTGGGGTGCCGACGATCACGTCGGTCCCGGCGCGGAAGGCGTGCTCCTGCGGGCCCATGCCGACGCCGCCAAAGACCGCGGCCGCGGTAATCGGTGTATGGACCGCCAGTTCGTTGAGGTCTTCAACAATCTGCGCGGCGAGTTCGCGCGTCGGCGCGAGGACCAGCGCGCGGGTCGTTCGCCGCGGCTTCTCGATCAGGCGATGCAGAATCGGCAGCAGAAACGCCGCGGTCTTGCCGCTGCCGGTAGCCGCGGTGGCCAGCAGATCCCGGCCGGTGAGAGCCGGCGGAATCGCATCCTCTTGAATCGGTGTGGGCTTCGCGAACCCGAGATCCTTGATCGCGCGAAGCAGGCTGGAGTGAATGTGGAGATGTGAAAACGGCAAAAGAGAGACTTTCTCGGTGGTGTCCGGCTCGAGCCGGACTGTTGTTGCAGGTCGTCGGGCGTACGGTCCAACGTTTGTCGGACCTTGAGGTCCGGCTAAAGCCGGACCCCACCAGGGTTCACGCGACGCGCTCCGTCGCACCGGCGCCGGATGGGCGCGGCATCTGGAGCTCGGGCATCGGGTTGGCGATGAACACCCGGCGAATGGCGGTGGCGATCCAACGCGCCCAGCGCGCCGACCGCGCCACGCGGGCGCTATCGGTGGCAATCCCCGTGTTGGCGTACATCTGCCGGTACAGTTTCGAAATCGCCACGAAGACCAGCCGCGCGCGAAGGCTTTCGACCACGTGCGCACGTTCCCACACGTTCTTCCAGCCGTAGAAGCTGTCCCACGCGCCCTGCGTGCGCACCCGGATCTCCTCGATCGACATCGTCGGATGCGGCGTATAGAGCTTGGGGCGCTTGTGCTGGGGAATCAGCCAGTGCTGGGTGACAGGAATACCGTCGATCTTGTTCTGCTGATGCTCCGGTTCAGCGGCCCACTTCTCGAAATCGAGCGTGCCGGGGAACGGCGTGAGCAGGACGAACTGCGCGAAGGTGACGTCGGCTTTCTGCGCCAGCTTCACCGTGGCTTCGAACGAGTTCTCGCGGTCGCTCGGCAGCCCGAAAATGAACGAGCCCAGCACGTGGACGCCGTGATGGCGGAACGCGCGCAGACGATCGACGAGCGCGTCGCCGGAGAGGTTGAAGCCTTTGTAGACTTCTTTCAACCCTTCTTCGGTGACCGACTCGACGCCGACCAACGCGCCTTTGATGTTGGCGCGGCGCATCGCGTCGAGGAAGTCGGGGTCTTCCGCCGCTTCCATGGTGATCTGCGTGAAGAAGACCATGTCGCGCGGAAGCTGCGCCAGCATCTCCATCAGTTCGAAGCGCTCGCGCCGCAGATCCTCGAGCTCGTGAAGCCGGGTCTTGTCGTGCCGCCGCCGCGCCATCGCCAAATCGTCCAGTGTGACCGGATAGAAATTGTCGTCCGCCAGCGCCACGAACCTGAACCCCTGGCGGCGCAGTTCGACGATCTCCTGGACGACACGGTCGACCGTCCGCTGTCGCGGCTCCTGGCCGTCGGTGCGCCACACCGAACAGAACGAACAGTGCTTCGGGCAGCCGCGCACGGTCTGCACCGACGCCCACATGTACTTGTCTTTCGGGAGCAGGTCCCAGCGTGCCGAGACGAACTCTTCGCCGCTCACGCGGCCGCCGTCGTAGAGCGGCTGCGGCCGGCCGTCGAAGCAGTCCTGAACGACCTGGTGCCAGATCAGATCGCCGTCGCCCTTGACGACGGCGTGCGCGCTGCCGTACTGCAGCACCTCTTCAGGAAAGAGGGTCGCGTGAATCCCGCCGTAGGCGACCCAGGCGCCCTTTTCGCGCACCAGCTTGCCGATTTCGTAGCCGCGGCGGGCGTTGCCAGTGTGGATCCCGATGCCGACGACATCGCCTGCGGCAATCGTCGCGAGATCGAGCGTTTCGAGGGATTCGTCGACGATGATGGGATCGCCCCACGTGGTGCCGGTCGCGGCCGCCAGGACGTACAACCACCGCGGCGTAAGGACGGCGACACCGAAGGAGACGTGGCTCGGATTGATCAGGTGGACGCGGCCGCTCACAGCTATTTCGTTCTCATTTCGTCTTCTTTGCGGGAGAAACGCGGACGTTCTGGGCCCGCGGTCCGCTGATGGTGTCGTCAAGGAGTTCGAACACCACACGATCGCCGACGTTCAAGTCCCAGAACTTCCCCTGAAAATCGGCTTTATGAAAGAACACGTCGCCACGCGGTCCGCGGATGATACCGCTACCCTGCCCGCGCGTCAGGGCCTTGATCCGGCCCTTCGCCTGTTTTCCCGCATAGACAGGCTTCGACGGGCCGACATGATTCGGCGACGAAGGAGACCGCATCGGACGCCCTTTCAGGAGTCGGGGCTTCCGATGAGCACATAACCGCACCAGCGCGGCCGGAGCACAGACTCAGGGGAAGAGTGTGGACAAGAGTGTAACACGTATCAAGAACCTGCTAAGACGGTGCGCGGTGCTGGGTGCACGGTGCACGGTGCCTGGGTGCTCGGTGCGGGGTGCTCGGTGCTCAATGCGGGGTGAAGGGTGCGCGGCTGCGCCGCGCTATTCGGCCTTGCCGCCCGGTTCGTTCATGCCCGTCACGAGCTGCTGGACGCGGTCCGTGCGGCTCTTGATCTTGCGCGTGGCCGCGTCGGCTTCCTTGACCAGGCTGTCGAACAGATCCGGCAGCTTCTCGACGGCTTCAATGCGAAGCGATCGCGGCGCCTCGTTGAACAGCCACTCTTCGACCGTGGAGACGTCCGGCGTGTTGTGGTTGCCCGACACGACGCGCAGCGAAATCCCCCACTTCCCGCCGACCTTCGCATACCCCAGATCGCGCTTGATGTAGTTGCCCAACCCGTCTTCGCGGCCGTCGAGACGAAGCCACGTGGCGATCCCCAGATTCAAGCGGCGGAGAGCGGTATCGAGCGCGCCGACGAACTTCCCGAGTTCATCGGAGACGGCGTTCAGTTGACTGGCGGCCTGGGAAAGCTGCTGGTACGACGCCGAAACGCGGCGCGTCAGCGTGTCGTCTTTGGAAGGCATCCGAAAAACCTCCGTGGCCTGACAGACCAGGAAAAACACCCCACCGGGCGTATCGACGTCGCCTCACCGGCGACGGGAGCGGCCAGCTTCCGCCGGCTGAATCAGACCTCAGCTCCGAACAGCAGTCTACAGGACACGACGGTCACCGGACTAGCGCCGATGACCGTCGAGCTGGTTAGAGCGCGCAATCGTGCGCAATCAATGCGCCAAGGGCACCGGCACCGCGGGCCGCAACGTCTTTTGCCGAATCTCGATCAACTTCTCGCGAACAAAGGCGGCGGCCAGTTCGGGGAGCTGATTGTGACGGTCCGGTTTGCCCTCGAGACGGACGATGTGACTGCGACGCATGCCGGGCGGATCCGGCAGCGCGAGAAGTTGATTGAACGCCAGCCAGCGCGTGATGTTCGGTTCCACTCTGTCCTGCCTTTCCGTGGTGACGGGTTAACGGTCCCGACCGTACCAAAACGCCAACGGCAGTACAAGCGAAAACGTGTCCCGGCATCTGGTAGGACGGTCAGGCGAGGGGGTCGGACACCGGAACGATCACCGGGTGTCTGACCCCGGCAAGGCGAGAAACGTGATTCGCGACGACGATTCGCCAGGTGTCTGACCCCGACGAGGCGCAACAGCCGATAAGAGGACCGTCGACTCGATGCTGATTCACCCGACGCGACCGACGCAGATCGCCGCTCTGGCCAGCCTCGCGGCAGTCGCGGGAACCGCCGCCTTCGTGACCGCGGTCTACCCTGGCCTGCCCGATCTGCTGCCCGTGCATTTCGGTCCGCGCGGCGTCGACGGCTGGCAGTTCAAGACACCGATGCGCGTGCTGTTGCCCGTGCTCGTTCAAGCGGCCCTGGCGGTGAGCCTGGGCGCCGTCGCTACGCTCCTGCTCTGGCGACGCACCGCTCCAGAATCCGGGCATGAGGCCGACGTCCGCGCGGCCACGACGGCCGCGGAGGCGGTCGTCCTGATTGCAACGGTCTGGATCGTCTTTCAGACGTGCACGGCAGTCGCGCTCGCCGAGGTCTGGCGCACGAACCGTCCGACGCTCGGCACGTCGTACCTCGCGTTCGAAATCGGCGGGATCATCGCCAGCGGCGTCGTGGCTGTGCGCGCCTTCGCCCGCCTCGGTCGCCCGGCGCCCCTGCCCTTCGTTCCGGAGCACTGGCGGCTCGGCCAGCTGTATTGCAATCCGGAGCATCCGGCGCTCTTCGTCCCGACCCGCGATGGCCGGCGCTGGACGCTGAACTTTGGACGGCCTGCCGCAGCGATCCTGCTCGGATTCCTGCTCGTGGTCGGGGTGGCGGTACCGACGATCATTCTGGCGTTGGCGTTGCGCGCGTAATCCGGCTAAAGCCGGACGCCACCGGAGTGCGGGCCCGCCTACTTCGTTGGCCCTGGCGCGAGGACGGCGAGCAGCAGCAGACGCGCGCCGCTGTTGTTGTGAACACCGTGCGGCACGCCGTCTGGCGCCACCAGAAGATCGCCTGCGCGCATCGGCAGTTCGCGGCCTTCGAGCAGAAACAGACCGTCACCCTCCACGACGAAGTACATCTTGTCCATGCCGGCGTGCACGTGGAGCGCATGCGACTGGCCGGGCTCGAAGCAATTCACGCCGACGAGAAGGTGCGGCGACTGAAAGAGCGTCGCCTTCCCCATCTTGTCGGCGCGCCACTCGGCATGATCGGATGGACGCACTACACGTGGATGATTCATCAGGGACCCGGTTCTAGGTGCTAGGTACTAAGTGCTAGGTTCTCGGTTCTCGGTGCGGTGGCTGGAGCAATGACATCAGCGTCCGCTCGTAGATCTCCGATAGCGGCGCGAGATCGGCCACGGCAATGTGCTCGTTCACCTTGTGAATCGATTCGTTCACCGGACCGAACTCGATGACCTCGCGAGCGACGGCGGCCAGGAATCGTCCATCCGATGTGCCGCCGCTGGTGGACAGTGCAGGTTCGATGCCCGCGACCTGTTTCACCGCATCGCTCAACGCGCGGCTGAGCCGTCCGTGCGGCGTCAGAAACGGCCGGCCGGTCAGATGCCAGTCCAGGTGAAAGTCGAGCCGATGCGCGTGCAGGATCTTGTCGACGTGCGCTCGCAGCGCGTCCTCACCCGACTCCGGAGAAAACCGGAAATTAAACTGGACCGTCAGCTCGCCGGGAATGACGTTCACTGCGCCGGTGCCGGCGTGGATGTTCGAGATCTGAAAGCTGGTCGGCGGAAAGTACTGGTTGCCGCGATCCCACACGGTCGCGGCCAGTTCCGCGAGAGCAGGCACGGCATCGAGGATCGGGTTGCGGCCGCGTTCGGGATAGGCGATGTGGCACTGGACGCCGTGCACGCGCAGCGTGCCGCTGAGCGATCCGCGCCGGCCGTTCTTCATCGTGTCGCCGAAACGCGTGCTCGACGTCGGCTCGCCGATGAGGCAGGCGTCGATCGTCACGTGCCGATCCTGCAGCCGTTCGACGACGGCGACGGTGCCGTCGGCGCCGTCGCCTTCTTCGTCCGAGGTGATGAGCGCGGCGACGGTGCCGGCGTGCGACGGCTGATCGCGTGCGATCCGCTCGAGCGCGGTCAGCAGCGCTGCCAGCGGTCCTTTCATGTCTGATGCGCCGCGGCCGAAGAGCACGCCGCCGCGGACGACTGGCTCGAAGGGATCCGACGTCCACTGCTCGAGCGGGCCCGGGGGCACCACGTCCACGTGGCCGGCGCCGCAGATCAACGGTCCGCCGTGGCCGTGCGTCGCCCACAAATTGCCAACGCCGTTGCGGTCGACACGCTCGGACCGGAATCCCAGCGCCGTCAGCCGTCCAGCTATGAGATCCAGTGCCCCGCCGTCCGCGGGCGTCACGGACCGACACCGGATCAGCTGTTCCGCCAGCTCGAGTGTTGCGTCGCCTTTTTCCACAGCGTCACTTTTCCACAGGGGTCAGACACGTGTCTGACACGTGTCTGACACCCCGTCAGACACCTAATCGCGCAGGAGTTCGTTGATGCCGGTCGTCGAGCGGGTCTTGGCGTCCACGCGCTTGACGATGACGGCACATGACAGGGCGTAGCGCCCGTCCTCGGACGGCAGGCTGCCGGGAACGACCACGGAGTACGCCGGGACGCGGCCGCGATGAATTTCGCCGGTCGCGCGGTCGTAGATCTTCGTGCTCTGTCCAATGAAGACGCCCATCGACAACACCGACCCTTCCTCGACGATGACGCCCTCGACGACCTCCGAGCGGGCGCCAATGAAGCAGTGATCCTCGATGATGGTCGGACTCGCCTGCAGCGGCTCGAGCACGCCGCCAATGCCGACGCCCCCGGACAGGTGGACGCCTTTGCCGATTTGCGCGCAGGAGCCGACCGTGGCCCACGTATCGACCATCGTCCCCTCGTCGACATACGCGCCGATGTTGACGAACGACGGCATCAGCACGACGTTCTTGGCGATGAACGAGCCGGTCCGCGCCACCGAGCCGGGCACGACCCGGAATCCGCCGGCCCGAAACTGCGCGTCGGCGTAGCCGTCGAAGCGAAGCGGTACCTTGTCGAACGCCGTGGCGCCGCCGTTCACCATCGTGCGGTTGTCGTGCGTCTTGAAGTACAGGAGCACGGCCTTCTTGATCCACTGATGCGTGACCCAGGATCCGTGGATCTTTTCGGCGACGCGCAACCGCCCGGCATTCAGCTCCTCGATCACGTGATCGAGCGCGCGGGACACCTCACCGTCGGTGTGTGCCGGCGTGAGATCCGCGCGCCGCTCCCAGGCGGCGGTGATGGTCGATTCAAGCGCTGGTGTGTGCATGCCGCCCTTCGTGTCGGTTGTGTCGACAAAATGAAACGATGCGTTCGGCCGCGGCCACGCACTCGCGAAGTTCCGGCACGAGAGCGATCCGGACGTACCCGTGGCCGGGGTTCAGGCCACGAGCGGCGCGCGCCAGATACTGGCCGGGCAGGACGGTCACGTGCGTGCCCGCAAACAGCTCGCGCGTGAACCGTTCGTCGTCGCCGCCCGGCACCCGCGCCCAGAGATAGAACCCGGCATCTGGCGCTGCGACATCGAGCACTTCGGTCAACATCGGCGTGACGGTAGCGAATTTCTCCCGGTACTTCGTGCGGTTTTCCTGGACGTGGATTTCGTCGCTCCACGCCGCGATGCTGGCCTGTTGCACCGCGAGGCTCATCGCACCGCCATGATACGTCCGATAGAGCAGAAACCGGCGCAGGCAGGCGCGGTCGCCGGCGACCGCGCCGGACCTGAGGCCGGGCGCGTTCGATCGCTTCGAGAGGCTCGTGAAGACCACCAGATTCTTGAACCCGGTTCGACCGAGCCGCGCCGCGGCCTCGAGTCCGCCAAGCGGCGGCGCGTGCTCGTCCGGATAGATCTCCGAATAGCACTCGTCGGAGGCGATGACGAAGCCGTGCCGATCGGCGCGCGCGAAGAGCTCGGCCCACTCCTCGAGGGCGAGCACACGGCCGGTTGGATTGCCCGGCGAGCAGACATACACGAGCTGTACGCGCGCCCACTCCGTTTCGGTGATCGCGTCCAGTTCGAGCCGGTAGCCGGTCGCGGCGATCTGATTGATGAAAATCGGCTGGGCGCCGGCGAGCAGCGCCGCGCCTTCGTAGATCTGATAGAAGGGATTCGGACACACGACGAGCGGCGCCGGGCGTGAGCGATCGACCACGGCTTGCGCGAACGCGAAGAGCGCTTCGCGCGTGCCGTTGACCGGCAAGACCTCTGTTGCCGGGTCCAGGTCGGATACGCCATAGCGGCGCATGAACCACGCCGCCACGGCCTGGCGCAGTTCATCTGATCCCGCCGTCGTCGGATACACCGACAACCCGTCCAGATGCGCCGTCAAGGCGCGACGCACCAGTTCCGGTGTCGCATGCTGCGGTTCACCGATCGACAGCCGGAGCGGCGCCAGCGCCGGCGGCGTCACACCCGAGAGCAGCGCACGCAGCCGTTCAAAGGGATACGGCTGCAAGAGGTCAAGCGCGGGATTCATTGCGGATAAGAACATCGTAACGGTTACTGGTTCAACGTTCCAGGTGCTCGGTTCAAGGTGCGGGTTCAAAACGCACATGCCCGATGCCGGGTTCCGCTAGAATGGTCCGCGGAAGAGAGGTTCCTGTGCAGCGCACTTTTCGACGCGGCGTGTGGGGTCTGGTGCTGATGCTGGCCTGTACGGCCTGCGGGCCCAAGACGGCCCGGCAGGACGGCATGCCGCGCACGCGTCCCTTCGAGGACAGCACGCGCTCGGCGAGACTCGACCACGTGACGCCGGCACGCGACTCGATGGGCCGGATGCCGACCAAGTTCGAATGGACGGCGGTCGCGGGCGCCGACGAATACTCGATCGGCGTGTGGAACGAAGTCGACATGCTGCTCTGGCGCATGAATCACATTCCCGGCAATTCGATCGTCGTGCCCGACGATTTCACTCTCGAACCCGGCACGTACCTCTGGACCGTGTCGGCGCTGAGGAACGGCGAGCAGATCGCCGAATCCGGCCTCGCGGCCTTCGTCGTCCGCGCGCCCCAACAGTAAGGCGCTCGCGAACGCGTGAGCCTTTTCCACGCGGTCCAGACGTTGGCCCGCTCGCTCACCGGCGAGTGGCGCAGCCTCGCCGCCGGTGGACTTCAGTTTTCCCATCGCAGCGAGGCCCGGCTGATGCTCGTCGGCCTGGTCGGCTTCTCGCTGGTGCTCCTGGCCGCGCGCCTCGCGCTGCGCCGCCGCCCTGGCCGGCACGAAGTCGTCCTGCCGGCGACGCTCGACCTGCCGCGCCGCTCGCTGCCGGCGCTGATGGTTCACATCCCGCTGGTGATCGGGCTCGTCGGACTTCCCTTCCTGGCGCTCGCGCTGGCCGATCCGTACACCGCGATGGTCAGGCGCGAAGCCAGCTACCCGGGACGCCGGATCTGCATCACCATCGACGCCTCGAACAGCATGAGCAGCCCGTTCAAGACTGACACGCTGAAGACGCAATCCGCGACCGACGAGGCCTTCTTCACCAGCGTGGCCGCGGCCGAACGCTTCGTGCAAATGCGCATCGAAGGCCGCTACCGCGACCTCGTTGGCCTCGTCGAGTTCGGCAGCGACGCCTACGTCGTGACACCGTTCACGAGCGACTACGACAACATCCTCCTCAGCCTGTCGCTGATTGGCGCGCCGCACGAGTTCGCGACCTTTCCCGATCAGCGCACGCTGATCGCGCGGGCGATCGAGGAAAGCGTGGAGCTCTTCAAAGCCTTCAAGTTCCTCGATGCGTCGGGCAACCTGATGGTGATCTTCTCTGACGGCGAAGACACCATCGCGCAGATCAACGGCCGGTCGCTCGACGAGATCATCAGCGGCGCCGTCGCCGCCCGCGTGCCGGTGTACTTCATCCGGACCAACTACAACAAGAAGGATGGCGAGTGGATTCCGGACGCGCTGTGGAGCAAGGCGGTGGAGCGGACCGGCGGCAAGTTCTTCGCGGCGAGCGACGAACGGTCGCTGCTGGCGGCGATCCGCGAAATCGATCAGGTGTCGGCCGGGACGGTCGAATTGACCGAGTACAGCTCGCAACAGCCGCGCTTCGCGATCTTCGCGCTGGCGGCGTTCTTCTGTTTCACCACCGCGATTCTCTCGAAGCTGACCGTGCCCTACTTCCGCAAGTTTCCGTAAGGCGCTGTAGTAGGATTCGGCCCGGATCGAGGCGCGACATCTGCACTATTTCTGCAAAGTGGGAGGACGAATGAAGGCACTACGCGGTGTGGCAATCTGGGCGGTGATGGCGGTGGGCGCCGTGGCCGTCACCGTCGTTCAGGCGCAGCAACCTCCGGCCGGACGCGGCGGCGCCGCCGCCGGCCCGGTGTTCTCGGTGAGCAGTCCGGCCTGGCCCGACGGCGGCGAGGTGCCGATGCGACATGCCGGACGCGGCGAGAACAAGTCGCCGGCGTTCGAGTTCAACTGGACGGCGCGCGGTGGCATGACGCCCGCCGCGGCGCCCGAGGCGCTTCAGTCCTACGCCGTGATCTTCCACGACATGGAGAACGCCACCAATCGCGGCACCACCGACACGCTGCACTGGACGGCGTTCAACATTCCAGGCACCGCGAAGGGTCTGCCCGAAGGGCTTGGCACGGGCGATTTGCCGGACGGCACACGCAACGGCCCGGGGATCATGTCAGGACGCGGCACACCCGGATACTTCGGACCAGGCGCCGGACCGGGTCCGTTCCACCACTATGTGTTCGAGTTCTACGCGCTTGACACCAAGCTCGATCTGCCGGCCAACACGACGCGCGACGCGCTCCTGAAGGCGATGGACGGTCACGTGATCGGCAAGGCCGTGTACGTCGGCCGCTTCCACGCGACTCCCCAGTAGGGACAGGCCTTGGCATCACGATTCACGCTGCTGACGGCCGCGTTCCTGGTGGCCTCGCCGCTCTACGCCCAGACGACCAGCAACAATCCGTTCGAATCGCCGATCAATGCGACGGACGGCGTCATCGCGGTGAACTACACCGAGTTCGCCGCGATTCCGGACATAAACGGCCAGGCGCCGCGGATGATGCTCCTCGTGGACGAGCCCGGGACCCGCCGGATGTTCGTCAACGCCATGCAGGGACCGCTCTTCAGCGTCAGCTACGACGGCAAGACGGTCACCGAATACGTGAACATCAACGCCCCCGAGTGGGGCGTGAACGTGAACGCGCAGGGCAACGAGCGCGGCTTCCAGAGCTTCGCGTTCCATCCGGAATTCGGGCGGGCCGGGTCGCGCGGCTATGGCAGGTTCTACACCTATACCGACACCAGCAACATGCCCGAGCGATCGGACTTCAAGCCGTCCGGCCCGCAGCACACGCACGATACGGTCCTGCTCGAGTGGACGGCGAAGAATCCCGCGGCCGCGACCTACGACGGCGCCGCGCCGCGGGAACTCTTCCGCGCCGCGCAGCCGTTTGCCAATCACAACGGCGGCCACATCGCCTTCAACCCGCTTGCGGCCCCGGGCCGTGGCGACTACGGCCTTCTCTACATCGGTCTCGCCGACGGCGGCAGCGGCGGCGATCCGCTGAAACACGCGCAGAATCTCGCGTCCGCGTTCGGCAAGATTCTCCGCATCGATCCGCTCGGCACGAACAGCGCGAACGCGATGTACGGCATCCCTGCCGACAATCCGTTCGCGAGCGACGGCAAGGACGACACGCTCGGCGAAATCTTCGCCTACGGCCTGCGCAACCCGCAGCGCCTTGGCTGGGATCCGAAGAACGGGAACATGTTCGTCGCCGATATCGGTCAGGGTACCGTCGAAAAGGTCAGCCTGTTCACGAGAGGCGCAAATCTCGGATGGAACACCTGGGAGGGCAGCTTTACGTTCGCCGATCGCCAGACCGTCGGACTGGCCAACCGGCGCGATGACGCCGCCGTCACCTATCCCGTCGCCGAATACGACCACCGCGACCCGCTGCTGACGCGTCCGGCCGTGACGGGTGTCTATGTGCTGCGCCAGGGCGCCTTGCGTCCGCTGCTCAACAAGCTGCTGTTCGGCGACAACCCGAGCGGCGAAGTCTTCTACGTCGACGCCGACAACCTGCCCAAGGGCGGTCAGGATCCGATTCGCCGCGTGCTCTTCAACGACGGCGGCACGCAGAAGAAGCTGCTCGATTTGATCAAGGAGAAGAACGCGAAGCAGGGACGGACGGCGCCCACGCGCGCCGACCTCCGGATGGGCCTCGGCCCCAACAACCGCTTCTTTCTTCTCAACAAACGCGACGGCGTGGTCCGCGAGATCGTTCCCTAGCATGCCAATCGACACTACGCCGTTTCTGGTCGATCCGGGCCGCCGCGTCCGCTTGAAAGACTGGCGGACGCGCGTGTCGCCGTTCTACAAGTCCAAAGACGAGTACCAGAAGCTGCTCGAGGCGCAGGTCAAGCAGACGAGCATGCTCCAGGAAGTGCTGTACGCCGACAACCGCTACGCCATGCTGTTCATCTTTCAGGCGATGGACGCGGCCGGCAAGGACGGCATGATTCAGCATGTGATGACCGGCGTGAATCCGCTCGGCTGCCAGGTCTCGAGCTTCAAGCAGCCCAGCCAGACCGAACTGGATCACGATTTTCTCTGGCGCACCACCGCGTGCCTGCCGGAACGCGGACGAATCGGCATCTTCAACCGCTCGTACTACGAGGAGGTGCTGGTTGTCCGCGTCCACCCGGAGTATCTCGCCGCGCAGCGTCTGCCCGAATCGCGTCACGGACACTTCTGGCGCCAGCGTTACCGCTCGATCGTCGACTTCGAACGCCACATGAGCGAAAACGGCACGCAGATTGTGAAGTTCTTCCTCCACATCTCCAAGGAGGAACCAGCGCAAGCGCTTCCTCGACCGGATCGACGACCCCGACAAGAACTGGAAATTCGGCAAGACCGACGTCGAGGAACGCCGCTACTGGAACGACTACATGCGTGCCTACGAGAAGTGTCTGAATGCCACCAGCAAGGTCGATGCGCCGTGGTACGTGATCCCTGCCGACGACAAACTCAATGCCCGCCTCATCGTGTCGCAGGTGATCAACGAGACCATGTCGGCGCTGCGTTTGAGCTCGCCAAAAGTCAGTGACGCCCGCAGGAAGGAGCTGGTCGCGGTCAGGCGTCAGCTCATCGCGAGCGGTCCCGCGCGTCGCGACCGAGCGGGATCGAAACCCCGCCGGTAACGCGGAATTGACCCGCCGGGCGTCTCGGTCGCGGCTAACATGTGGAACATGAAGAAACTGCTCGCTCTTTGCCTCGTTCTCGCCGGCGCCGCCCCGGCGTTTGCCGCCGACGAAGCGCTCGGGACGTTTACGGTCGACGGCAAGACCACGCGCTTCAATCGGATCTACGCGACGATGGAGCGGGATCCGGCGGATACGGGCCGTCAATACCTGATGCTGCTGGTGTCGGATGTCGTCGTGAACGCGGCGGACCGCACGCCGGAACGGCTGCTCGCCCTCGCCAAGACCGGCGCGCTTCACGCGATTCGGATCCGCTGGACGTACGGCAGCGACACGATTGTCGTGACGCCGTATCACCAGGCGATCGCCGAAAGCGGCATGGCGCACCCGCGTTTCGCGACGCTGAACCTGACACGGCTCGACGATCAACGCGTCGACGCCGAGTTCAAGTCGAAGATGCTCGGACAGACCTGGTTCTTCAACGCGATCACCAGGGCCGACATCGTGCGCGGCGGCGTCGCGAGGCTCGAACCCGAAGTGGAAGGCACGCTGACCGCCGCCAGCACGGGTACGGACCCCACGTCACTGAAGCGTCAGCTCGGCGCGCTCGGCTACCCGTTCACGCCGGACTCATTCTTCCAGGCGATTGGCGACCACAACGCCGTGGCCGTCGGACTCTTCCTCCAGGCCGGCATGTCGCCGAATCAGCAGAACGATCAGAAGCGCTACGCGCTCAACCACGCGGTCCTCTTCTGCGGCCAGGACGCCCAGCAGGCATCGGCCGTGGTGATCGCGCTCGTCAAAGGCAAGGGCGACATCAAGACGCAGGATCCCGACAACAAGACCACGCCGCTCGTCGGCGCGGTGCAGAGTTGCACGGTCGACGCGGTCGACGCGTTGATCAAGGCGGGATCGGATTTGTCGGCCAAGAGCGCCGGCGGGATGACGGCGCTTCAGCTCGCGGACATCTTTCAGCGCAAGGATATCGCGACGCGCTTACGGCAGGCCGGCGCGAAGTAAATCCTGGAATTCAGATCGCCCGGTAGGGACAGGCTTCAGCCTGTCCGTGCCTCATTGATCGATCTTCACGAGATGCGTCAGCCGGCCTGAGACACGGCTCGGAATGAAGATCTCCCAGGCGCTGCCGTACTGGCGGCGCTGATAGACCGGTGCCCCTTCGTACGTCCCGATCTGGGTGAACGACGCAGCGACGAAGTCCACGGCCGGACCAGAAACGGACCACCGCCCACCGTTGAACGAGATCCAGACCCCCGGGTTGCCTTGCGGGAGCGCGGCCGATCGCACGGTCTGCGGCGGCGGCTCGACGCGGAATCCGGTCTCGATGTCGAGGTCTTCGGGCTTCTGTACCGGTCGCGCGATCTCGGTGAACGTCCGCTGCGGCACCGTGGCCAGGCGTCCGCAGGCGGCCGCCCGATCCGCCGGATCGTCGGACGGCGGTCTCGCCGCGGACAGGGCCACGGGGAACGACGGCGTCCGGCTGCCGGTCGTCCCGGCCTTGTCGCCGGTTCGCGGCCGCTCGTAGGGGCGCAGCAACCGCCCGCCCACCGGCGCGTACACCACGCTGTTCGCTTCCATGGTGGTGTCGACGTACAACACCACGCCGCCGAAGCGTCCGCTCGGCACCATGATCTTCTCGTCGTAGTACACCGTCGGCCCCGACGCGCAGTAGTAGTCGCCTTCGAAGAACACCGGACTGCCGTCGATCTGCCACGACTCGAGCTGGATGTTCTGTGCCCGAATCGATGATGTGCCGAAGAGTGGGAGCGCGAGCGTGAGAGAGAGCATCGCGGTCGTCAGATGGGCGCGCATGGAACCTCCTGCCGGGAGAACGGGCATCAACGGTGCCGAGCGTACAACAAAAGGGCCCGGCAGAGCCGGGCCCGTGTCGATCACATTCTTGTCGAGGTCGCGGACAGCCTGAAGGCCGTCCCTGCCGGTGCCCCGAGCCTCATCGAGGTTATTGCGCAGGGGCGATCTCGAAGCGCTTCAACATCTCCTGCACCACCGCCGCGCCGTTTTCGATCTCCGCGCGAGCGTCTTCGGCGGAGGCGGTGATGAGCGGGAGCACGCTCGAGAAGATCGCGACCGCCTGCCGTCCTTCAGTCGTCGCGAAGATCCACAGATGCATCTCCTTCGCGACGTACGGCGCGTAGATGGCGTCCTGCGGGACGTCGGTCAGCAGATCGACCCACATCCAACGCCGGCTGCCGCTCTGCACTTGCCCGCGATCGACGACGCGGCTCGATCGGCCGAGCGCCGTCAGCTGATCGCGCATGCGATCGGCGAAGAGGTCCATGACGTTCGCGGGGATCGGACCGCGGATCTCGAAGGGCATCGCCTGCGGCCGGAACAGATCGACGGTGCTAACCGAGAACCTCGTACGGTGCTGAAACTCCGCCAGCCGCGTATTGACGGGCACGGTGTTCGGCTGCCAGTCCGGCGGATGCGCGAGCGTCACCGTCAGACCCGCGGCACTGAGCGCCACGTTCTGCCAGCGGCCGGCAGTCTCTTCGCGCGGCATGGTGTCATCTGGAAATCCTTCCGGCCAGACCCGCGGCATCCGGCCACCTTCGCGCAGCGAGAAGCCCATCTCGATGCGAACGCGCACGGGAACCGGCTGGCCGTCGAGCGACCCTGGCGTAAATGTCCAGTCGCGCGCCGCCGCGATCGCCTGGTCGTCCAGCCCCGACACCGCGTCGAGCGACCGCTCCACGCGGCACTCGGTGATGCGGCCGTCCACCCCGACGACGCACGAGAGCATCGCTGCGCCTTCGATCCGCTCTCGCCGCGCGCGCACCGTGTACTTGGGCGCGACCTCGGTCAGCGGACGCGGCGCGACCAGACCGGGTTCGCCGAACGTATGCACGGCAGAGCTCGGTGTCGCGGCGCGTTGCGCGCCGACGAGCGCCGGAACCGCCAAACACCCAATCGCCACGGCTGACATGAGCAAACGTCCCGGCATTGTGTCCATCTGAGCGGGTCACTTTAGCGCAAGGACCGCTCGATCGCGCGGAGGTGGCCGAAAAACCGCGGTTATCGGCTGGAACGTTCCATGCACTCATCCCATCCAAATCGCAACGGCAGCGGGAGGACACCATGAACCGGGATGAGATTGAAGGCAAGGCAACGGAGCTCAAGGGTAAAGTGAAGCAGGCCGCGGCGCACATCACCGACGATCCCGCCTTGCATGACGAAGGAACGGTCGACGAGACGGCCGGCAAGGTCCAGGGGGCTATCGGCACGGCGCGCCGCAAGGTTGGCGAAGCCGTCGAACACGTCGGGAAGACGCTCAAGAAGTAAGCGCACGCATTCAGGAATGAGGTCATGTTGAAAAAGCTGCTCTTCGCAACCGCGGTTCTCGCTGTCACTCTGGCGTCGTCGCTCACCGCGCAGGAACTCGGCACGGTTGGCCTGCGCAATGGCGACAAGATCCTGGGGGAAATCGTCGATATCGACGCGCGCGGCCTGGTTGTGCGTATCAACGGTCAGGAACGCGTGATTGCCCTCAACGATGTCGCGAACCTCGAGTACGCCCCGGGCGTGCTCCCTGTCGACGCGCAGGCCCAGGTGCATGCTGGTGCCGGCGTGGTCGTGCTGAGAAATGGTCAAATCGTCGTCGGCCGTCTCACGGACATCGGCGGCGATCGTCCCAAGCGGTTCTACGTGAACACACCGGGCGGACCGCGTGAGTTCACGTCCGTCGAGGTGTCGCAGATTCACCTCGCACCAGTGAACGCGCCAGCCGCCGCCGTCGCGGCCCCGTCCGAGTCGGTTGCCAGTGGCGGTCCAGCCAAGAGCGGCTTTACCGTCCCGGCGAACCAACCGTGGACCAGCACAGGAATCCAGGTCAAGAAGGGCGACCTCGTGCGCATCGTCGGGACTGGCGACATCAGCGTTGGACAGAACATGAGTTCCGGCGTGGGCGGCAGTCCAGCCGTCACATCGGCATCGATCAAGTACCCGGTAGGCAAGGAACCCGTCGGTGCGCTTATCGCGCGCATCGATCGTCGGGCGCCGTTCGCCGTCGCCAACGTACCGCAGCCGATGACGATGCCGGATGACGGCACGCTGTTCCTCGGCATCAACGACGACGCCTTTGGAGACAATCAGGGTCACTTCACGGTCACGATTGAACGACTGAGCGGAAAGGGCGGCGATCAGAGGACGGCAGCGCCCGTCGGCCGCCGCGTGCCGCGACGCTGACATTGGCTCTCGTCATGTAGGGGTGGGTTGCAAACCCGCCCCTACTGATTCTTCGCCAGTCTGATCCTCCCATCCAAATTCCACGAATACGTCAGCGTGTCTTCAGCGGCGTCCGTGCGTCGTGACGATCACGCGGCCGTCGCAAGCCCAAACCAGGTTGAGGTGAGCACGGCGAGGTCGCAGGTGGTCCACGCGGCGCGAGTGTGCAGAATGGAACAGCTGCCGCTGCCGCGGTGGCCTACCCTCTAACTGGTCGAATGCACATGCCTTCCGATACGCCCGACGGCGAAACCGAACGAACGCGGGCGCTCCGCCATCTGCACGAGCTGATCGCCGCGCTCGACCGCCGCGTGCCGCAGATCGAAAGCACGGGCGAAGTCGCGATCGCCCGCGATGCCGCCTCGCTGAAGGTCAAGGCCCTTGCTCGTATCGCGCAGATTGAAGCCGCCAACCGAGACCGATGACCGCGGCAAGTTGCATGTCCCACGAGGTCGCCAGTGCTTTACGAGTTCATCGCCGTCAACCGGGACGAGATCGTTCGCCGGTGCCGAGCCAAGGTGGCGAGCCGGACGGTACCGCCACCGACCGAAGCGGAAATCGACTTCGGGGTACCGGTCTTCCTGGACCAACTCGGCGACGCCCTGCGTAACGGCCAGATTTCCAGCCCTGAGATTGGCCGGAGCGGCGTTCAGCACGGTCACAATCTGCTCCGCCTGGGATTCACCGTCTCGCAAGTCGTACACGACTACGGCGACATCTGCCAGGCGATTACCGAACTCGCCGTCGAAACGAACGCGCCGATCAGCGCCGACGATTTCCGCACGCTGAATCGCTGCCTGGACGACGCCATCGCGGGCGCCGTCACCCAGTACACGCGCGAACGCCAGCAGTCCGACGAGCACGAAGTCGCTCAGGGCGCCCAGCGCCTCGGGTTTTTCGCACATGAACTGCGGAATTTGATCAACACGGCCATCGTGGCCTTCGACGTCTTGAAGACCGGCAACGTCGGTGTCGGCGGAAGCACCGGGAGCGTGCTCCATCGCAGTCTCATTGGCCTGCATGGGCTCGTGAATCGCTCACTCGCCGAAGTGCGGCTCACCCAGGGCGTCCAGAACCGGGAGCCACTGGCGCTGTCGGCGTTCATCGACGACATCGCCGCGGCGGCCGCCCTGGAAGCCGAGGCACGGGACGTGACGTTCACCGTGCTGCCGGTCGAGGACGGAGTGACCATTGCCGCGGATCGAGAGGTCCTGGCCGCGGTCGTCCGCAACCTGCTGCAGAACGCCTTCAAGTTCACGCGCCCGCGCACCACGGTGACGCTGCGCGTCGGCGCGAGCCACGATCGCGTGCGCATCGAAGTCGAGGACGAATGCGGCGGACTTGCGAGCGACGATGGCCGTGAGCTGTTTCGCCCCTTCGACCAGCGGCACGTCGACCGCTCCGGGCTGGGACTTGGCCTGGCCTTTTGCCGCTGGGGGGCGGAAGCCAACCAAGGCCGCATCTACACGCGCAATCTGCCCGCGCAAGGCTGCGTCTTTACAGTCGACTTTCCGCGCGTCTTTACGGCCGACTTCCCGCGTCTCTCCGCAGTGGATTGCGGCTAGGGTCGGAACACACCTTTGTTGGTGTCGCGCGCTTTGGCCGCGGAGTCGGCCTTGTCGTCGCGTTCCTTCTGCTGCCGCGCGACTTCTCGTGCCGGCGCTTCCTGATCGTCGAGCTTGAGCGCCTGCGACTCGGCCTGCCGCGCCAGGTTCTCGAGCCGTGCATCAATCACCATCAAACGGAACGGGGTGCCGTACGAAGGGCTTTGATACAGGAGCACTGCGTGCTCGGCGTCCCCCCAACGAGCGGCCGCCGCGCCTGATTCGCTTTCGATGCGAGACGCAATGCGCGGCGCCAACCGCGCATTGCGCGACAGGGGCGGGCCGTACACTCGCGTGATCGCCTCAATCATGTCCGCGGAGGTCATCCCCTCCGTCCGCTGGTGACCGTAATCGATGACGATGCGAAACAGCTGATCGTTGTAGAAGCTGAAGAGCATCCGTTCGACGGGATCGCTGGACGCCACCGTGGATCCCGAGGTCCAACGCGGCACTCTCCATTCGAGTTCCTCCAACACGGCCGGACGGACGTGCAGCGTCTTGGCTTCCGTCCCGGCGATGCCCGCCTGAACCGAAACCGAGGCCACGGTGCTGCCGAGGTCGAAGTTCCGGTAGCGCGCCACCGACTGAGCGTCCAGCCCCTGCGTCAGCCACACCGCGCAGACGGCGGCCATCACCATCGTTCGCTTGCCGTTCATGTCGCTTCCCATCTCACCGTCACCGGACTTCTGACGACGCTCCGCCCTCGGTCCTGCGCCTGCCGGCGCCGGAAGCACCGCCCAGCGCCAGAGCCGAGTGAGCACGGTCGGATGGCTGCGGATCGGCCGCCGTTCACTGGGGGCGCCGCCGCCGTCGCGCTCGTACTCCAGTCGCTGGCGGTCGTCCAGCGCCGATTGTGAATGAGCCAATGCCGTCAGCGTGGGTGCAACGGCCACTGGCAGGGCGTGGTCGGCACGCGGTTCGATCGTCCCCGGGATCATGAGCGGCCAGCCGTTCCGAGCCGCATCCTGGAGAAGCGTCGCGGTCTGTTCCGCCGGCGTGCACTCGCGGATTTTCATCGGTCGGCCCACTCGACGAAGACCGACGGTCTCCCGCTGTCCACGATCATCACGCGCAGAATCCGCTCGTCCTGAAGAAGGGCGACGGTGCCGGCTCGGGCCGCCTCGAGCGTCAAGTACCGGGCCGCCGCCGCGGCGAGTCCCGTCGCCGCTCCGCGCCTCATGGTGGCGACAATTCTGAACACGGTGTCACGCTCCTCAAGGAGTGTGGTCCGGATCCCGCCACCGGCCATGTGCCAAACCGCACACGCGATCAGGCGTGAGGTCGTCGAGGCGCTGCGGCGCGACGGGCCGTCGAATCAGGCGCGGTGGGTTCGAGTCGCCTTCTTGTGCTTCTGGATCGGCGTGCGCTTCAGGTAGAAACTGCCGGCCTCGACATCAACAAGCTCCCAGCCTTCGCCTCCCAGCTTGTTCAGCAGCCCCAGCGCACCAAGCGGATTGGTGATACTTGCGCGAGCCTTTCCTGGCCGCGTGATGTAGAGCAGTTCGTGGATCCGGCCGCTGCCCTCGCGGTAGATCTCGACACTGACGACGCAGTATTCCCACTTCGGCATGACGCGGATTGTACGGCCCTTCATCCACAGCAGCCTCGTCGCTGGCCAATCTCAGTCTTGCCGGCAGAAGAGCCGCATCCTATTCGCCCGCTGAATTCAGCTCACTGTTTAGGGAACGCGTCTTCGAACATCTTCATGACCACGTCGGCTGAATAGATGCTGGAGCAGGCACTCGGAGGCGCGCCCCCAAGATCGACGCAGGGCCCTTCTCGGAGATTCACGTGCCCCTGCTCGACTGGCCAGACCAAACCCTGCACATAGGACCCACTATCGAAGGCGTTCATGTCTGGTCGCCAGATCAGCCAGATGATGTACTGCCTGCCTGGTTCAATCCTCGCAAAGTCATCGATCAAGACGTCAGCGGCCGCAGGGACGACCACGCGGCTTGACGGGCGCCTTACGACTTGCAGCAGAGCCACTCGATATCGAACGCGGCAGTCGGGATCTGATAACGGGTACTCATCGATGCGCTCGTCGATGCGAAGGTGCGCGAGGAGATCTGACCGTTCGGGAAGCTTCGGATCCAGCGAGCCGTGGCTGCTTATCGTTACCGACTCGAGAATGCAGCCGACGCGGAGGGCGAAGTTGACGGCGGTCGTTTCGAGCCTCTTCACCTCGATGCGCCGTCGCTCCGTGCGAAACCCAGGTAATACCGCGGTGAGCGTGTAGGGACCCGGAGGCAGGTCTGAGAGTTCAAATCTCCCAGCTCCGTCAGACATTGAGCGCGCGATCTGATCGCGGTTCGCCGTGACTGTCACGCCCGGAAGCACCGCCCCTGAAAAGTCGACGACACGCCCCACGATGCGACCTGGAGACTGCGCCATCGCAGCAGACCCCAGCATCACGAGCACCAGGGCGAAGACACAGCGGACAAAGGCAAATGGCGTCATGAATTTCCTTGAGCCCAAACTACACCACCGCGGCTTCGCATCGCTCACCTTGCTTGAGAGTGCGCCCCGGTTCCGGCTGTCCGATCCAATCTCCTGAAGGACAAAGCAGCTGGCGTGCCCTGAGCCGGAGGCCGCGGCGCAAACCTTCAGGAACGTTCAGGCTTCACTACCGACATATCACGTTGCTTCGACGTATACTCCGGCGCGGAAACAAGAGCCGGGCGCCTGCGGATCGTCCTCGGCCAGTCCCTGTCCTCGTGTCGTCTATGGATCTCTCGCCGACCCATCTGCATCTGCTGCTGAATCATTTTCCGACCATCGGCTTCATCATCGGCCTGGGTCTCTTCGGCATCGCGCTTCTCGCCAACAGCGACCACCTGCGGATCGGCAGCCTCGTCGTGATGGTCGGCATCTCGCTGATCACGATTCCGGCGTATACGACCGGCAGCGCGGCCGAGGCGCGGATCTGCAAGGCGGCCGGCGGCGGACTCCCCGGGCCCTGCGCGGAAGACGGTGTGTCGCGCGATCTCATCGAAATGCACGAAGGAGCGGCGCTCGCGGCGACGACCTTGATGATGATCACCGGCGGCTTCGCGTGGCTCGGCCTGTGGCAGCTGCGACGCTTCAAGCACCTGCCGACATGGAACACGGCGGTCATCCTGACGATGGCGGTGTTGACGCTGGCGACCGTGTCGCGCGCTGCGAACATCGGCGGCGAGATCAGGCACCCGGAAATTCGCGTGACCCAGGTCCCGCCCGGCGAGCCTCTCGGGCGCCTCGTCGGCAACTTCGTGCGCGACACGCCCTGGACCTGGATTGCGTTCGAGACGCTGCATTTCATCGGACTGACCCTGCTCGTCGGGGTCGTCCTCCTGATCAACCTCAAGGTCTTCGGAATCATGCGCTCGGTGTCGTACGACACCCTGGATCGGCTGTTGCCCTGGGCGATTCTCGGTTTCGGTCTGAACACCGTCACCGGCATGGGCTTCTACCTGGCGGCGGCGCTCACGCAGTATCAGAACAACGCGGCCTTCTACTGGAAGCTGGCCTTCCTCCTGCTGGCCGGCTTCAACACGCTCATCTTCACGCTCGACCAGTCGTGGGAAAGCGAATCGGATCCGGCGCCCTTCCATTCGAAGGCGCTGGCCGGCTCCTCTCTCATCCTGTGGGTCGGCGTGATGTTCTGGGGCAGCATGTTGCCGTTCATCGGCAACGCGTTCTGAGGCGCGCCCGTGAGTGAGCTGGCACTGGTCGTCGTGGTGGTGGTAGCGGTCATCGTGGGAACGGCGGCGGTGGTGGCGGTCGGACTGCTCATCGATCGCAGCGCCGCGCGTCACGAGCGCCAGGGGCGATAGGCGATGCAGGACGCGCTGCTGTGGATTGAACGGCTCCCCTTCTCGACGTTCATGCGCGAGTCGGCGTCGCTCTGGGCGTTTCCGATGTTCCTGTTTCTCCACACGCTCGGCATGTCGATCGTGGCGGGCGGCGCGACGATCATCAACTTCGCCATCCTCGGCCTCTGGCCGAAAGGCGCGCCGATCAAGCCGCTCGAGAAGTTCTACCCGATCATGTGGGCGGGCTTCCTGCTCAACCTGATTACGGGCGTCTCGATGTTCATGAAGGACGCCAGCAGCTACGGCAACAACATCGACTTCTACATCAAGCTGGTGTTCGTTGCCGCCGGCGTGTGGCTGCTGTTCCTGATGCGCCGCCGTGTGTTCGGAAACCCGCAATTGGACAACGGCATCGTCCCCGGCCGCGGCCTCGCCTATGCCTCGCTCGCGTGCTGGTTTGGGGCCATCGTGGCGGGCCGCCTGATTGCTTACGTCGGTCCGGTGCCCGGACTGTAAAACCTGCCCGTACACGCGCGGCCCTCACCTGCTCCAAAGCAGATCTTCACAACGAGCGCGCAGAGAACGCAGAGTTTCATCCGACCTGCTCATCACCATGACCTCGGCGGTCTCGTTGTGAGAGCCCTGCGCGAATCCGACCCGTGCCGCCCCAAAACAAAAGGGCCGCTCGAAGAGCGGCCCTTCTGCGTCGAGACTGGCGGACAAGGTCTACTCAATCCGGAGATTGTCTAGGCCAAAGCTCCCATTGGAACCAGCGACAATGCGAAGTCCTGCGTTGCGCCGTTGCCAAGGGCGCCAGGCGAGAGGCTCATGAATTGTGGGGCTGAAGCCCGGCGATTATACCCGCAGCGGTCTCTACGCGCGAACGCACGCCGTTCACCGCCCGCTCCGCCGAGCCGTCCGTGCGGCGGACCGAGCTGCCGCCGTCAGGCGGTCGTCGAAGCAGGAGAACCGCACCGTCGCTGTGCCTGCAGCGCGCGTCACCTGCAGATAGGCGGCCAGGTGCACGCTGTCGTACGCCCGCAGGCCGTGGCGCTCCGCCAGGTCACCCGCGTCGCGGCAGAGTGCGGCCGTCACGTCGATGGCGAGATATCTCGGCCAGTCCTCGTCGAGCGCCCGCTTGGCGGATGCGAAGGCCCCCGGTCGAAGGCCGCCTTCACGTCGACGCCGCGCGAACGCCGCGCGTGCCTCCGGGTAGGCGATCGCGGCCGTCGCCACGATGTCGGCGTCCTCCACCAACTGGCGGACCGAGTCGCTCTCATCCTCGGCCACGTACAGCTTCACCAGGCTGCTCGTGTCGAGGTACAGGTTCACCGGCGGTCCTCGATCACGGCCTCGGACACCGAACGTCCCGCGACGGTTGGCAGCGGTTGTTTTGAACCGGCAGGCTTACCGCCGGCCCACCGCGCGTGGCCCGACACGACCAGTGCATGGGCCCACTCCAGGTCCGCCGGAACGTCAACCGGTCCGAGCATCGCAATCGCTCGACCACGCTCGGTGACAGTGACCCGGGCCCCTGAACGCACACGTTTCAAGTAGCGGCTCAGGCCACTCTTCAGCTCGCGCACACCGACGGTGTCCATGCGTGACGCCTCCCCATGTGGTCACAAGAATACCACGATGTAGTCACTTATGGTCGAGTGGTCGCGTGTCGTCGGGGGCTTGGCAGGATTCGGCAACCGAGCGAAGCGAAGCCGTCCTTCAGTCCGAGTCTCAAAGCAGCAAGCCGAGCGCAGCGAAGGCTACCGACTATGGAATTTGGTGTGGGTCGAGAGGAACCGGAGGGTTCGCAACCGAGCGAAGCGACGGTTGCACCGGACAGCGGAGGATTCGAGCCGAGTCGCGCCGAGAGGCGCGCGCCGGCCTGAAGACCTCGCTCCGAGCAGATTCCGAACGAAAGTGAGGAAGATGGTCGGGGCGAGAGGATTCGAACCTCCGACCCCTCGGTCCCGAACCGAGTGCTCTACCAGGCTGAGCCACGCCCCGACAGGCGGTGAGGAAACTTGATGCCCTGGTAACCAAGGGATTCTTTCAGAAATCGCCCTTCGCCGCAATCGTAAACCCTTGTGGCCCCAGGAGTCCGAGCTCTGCGAACGCGGCGGTCTCGTTGTGAAGGCTTTTAAGCAGCCCTTTTTATCGCCCCGCAACGAGCCTCGCGACCAGCCGCGCGTCGCGACTGATGTTGAAGAGACTCCCCCGGATGCCGTAGTTGTGGCCGACAAAATACAGATTGGGCTGGTCCGAGCTCGTGACGCGATCGCGGCGCTGGGCGAAGCCGCATTGATCGAGTCGAATCAGCGGCCCGAGGATCCCGAGCGCTGCGCGATACCCGGTCGCCAGCACCACGACGTCGAAGGGCGCCTCCGATCCGTCATCAAATCGCACACCATTCGCGGTGAACTCCGCGAGCCCGCCCTTCAATTGAATCGTGCCTGCACGCAGCGCGTCAGCCAGGTGGAGTCCGATGAGCGGAACCTTCGGACACGGGGTCTGCCGCGGCGGCGGTAGCGCCGGCCTTCCGTTCACGAGCGCCGAGATTCTGCCCATCATCGCCGTCGCCATGCGTTGCGCGCTCACCGGAAGCGCGCCGACCACGAGACTGAGGTACTGGATCGGAATGCCGGCAATTTCGCGCGGGACGATCGTCGCGCCGCTGCGCACGCCGAGCGTCACCTGCGCCCCAACACGCGCCAGCTCCAAGGCAATCTCCCCCGACGAATTGCCCGCGCCGACCACCAGCACGCGCTGGCCGCTGAACGGTTCCGGCCTGCGGTACTTCACGCTGTGGAACACCTGCCCGCGGAACTCGGCACGGCGAGGAAACACCGGCTCGTACGGATTCGCGACGATGCCGGTGGCGACGACGAGCGAGCGGGCCTGCAACTCCGCGCCGGTCGCGGTGCGGACGACCCACTCGCCGCTTTCGTGCGCGACCGAGCTGACCTCCGTCCGTGTGTCGATCGGCAAGGCAAAGGTGTCGGAGTAGTGATGGAGGTAGTCGAGGAGATCGACGCGGGTCGGAAAGCGTGGCGTGGACTTTGGAAACGCGAGGCCAGGCAGCGCCGAGAGCCGCTTGGCCGTGTGCAGCACCAGGCCGTCATAGAGATGCGCCCACGTATGTCCGACACCGTCACCGCGCTCGAGCACGCGATGTGCGACACCACGGCGGACGAGCGCAGCCGACGCCGCGAGCCCGGCCGGCCCGGCGCCGATCACGAGCGCCTCGTGTCTCACTCTCTTTACCACTTGCCCGCAACTCTACCGCCTCCGCTAAACGCCAACCCATTAGCTAGGATCTTAGCAGGCTGCTGAAAAAGTGACTCGTCGTGGCGGGACCTCCCGGTTTGCGAG
>CAZOAZ010000043.1:0-60410 GCA_964577955.1 uncultured Bifidobacterium sp.
TTCGATCACTCGCGGATTCCCTCGGGAATCCGACGATCTGACAAAGTCGTACTAGTGAGGCTAGGGGGTCGGACACCGGCCCTCGACTTCGCTCGGGCCGCCTTGAGCGTCGTCGAAAGGCGGAACGGGCTTTGACGCCGGGTGTCTGACCCCGACAAGGCAGGTATCTGGAGTGGCGGGACAGTCGCCGGGTGTCTGACCCGGCCAGGCAAGAAAGGCTCAAGAGTGAAAGCGATCCTGTGTAAGGCCTTTGGCCCACCCGAAAGTCTCGTCTTCGAGGAGGTTGCGTCGCCGGTCCCGGGACCTGGTGAAGTGGTGATCTCGGTGCGCGCGGCGAGCGTGAACTTTCCCGACACGTTGATCATTCAGAACAAATATCAGGTCAAGCCGGCGCTGCCGTTTTCGCCGGGCAGCGAATGCGCGGGTGTCGTGAAAGCGGTGGGGCCCGGCGTCACGAACGTCAAGCCGGGCGACGAGGTGATGGCGTTCACCACCTACGGCGCCTTTGCCGAGGAAGTGAAAACGGAGGTGCGGCGGCTGCTGGCGATTCCGCCGGGCATGGACTTCGCGACCGCCGCGGCGTTCACGTTGACCTACGGCACCTCGGATCACGCGCTCACCGATCGTGGCGCGCTCGCGTCGGGCGAGACGCTGCTGGTCCTCGGCGCGTCGGGAGGCGTCGGGCTCGCCGCCATCGAAATCGGCAAGGCGCTCGGCGCAACCGTCATCGCGTGTGCATCGAGCGCCGACAAGCTCGCCGTCTGCCGCGCACACGGTGCCGACGAGGTGATTGACTACGCCGCCGAAGATCTGCGCGAGCGGATCAAGGCGCTCACCGACGGCCGCGGCATCGACGTCGTGTACGACGCCGTCGGCGGACCGTACACCGAACCGGCGCTTCGCTCGCTCGCCTGGCGCGGCCGCCTTCTCGTCGTCGGCTTTGCCGCCGGCGACATTCCGAAGATTCCGATCAATCTCACGCTGCTCAAGGGCTGCGCGATCGTCGGCGTGTTCTGGGGCGACTTCGCGCGGCGCGAACCCGAGCGGCTTGCCGAGAGCATGGCGCGCCTGGCGCGCTGGTTTCAGGACGGCCGGCTCAGGCCGCACGTGTCCGAGACGATGCCGCTCGCCCGCGCGGCCGACGCGCTCAAGCTGATGGGGGAACGCAAGGTGATGGGGAAGTTGGTGCTCACCATCGATGAATGATGATCGATGAACGATGATTGAAATGCTTCAATCAAATCATCAATCATCATTCATCGATGGCCTTGGACAGTGCGGCGCGAAGCGCCGCGTCCTCGGGTGTCACCTGGCTCGGGAAGAAGGCGACGATCTTCCCGTGCCTGTCGATGACGTACTTCGAGAAGTTCCAGGCCGGCAGCTTGCCCGAGCTGCCAAGGAACGTGTAGACCGGCGACTGGCCGGCGCCCGGCTGCGTGACGACCTTCTCGAAGAGCGGGAACGTCACGCCGTAATTCAGTTTGCAGAAAGTCTGGATTTCCTCGGGGGTACCGGGCTCCTGCGCGCCGAAGTCGTTGCTCGGGAAGCCGAGGACATTGACGCCTTTGCCCTTCATCTCGCGGTACAGCTTTTCGAGCCCTTCGTACTGCGGCGTGTAGCCGCACTGGCTGGCGACGTTGACGACGAGCGTCACCGACCCGCGATACTGGCCAAGATCCGCGGGCTGCCCCTGCAGCGTGCGCGTCTTCAGATCGTAGAACGAGGTCACGGTGCCTCCGATGGCGCGCGACGATTGCTGCGCCGAGAACGTCGCGAGGGACAGGAACGCCGCAACGGCCGTCAGCGCTATGGTCGCTGACGACGCATTGCACATTGCAAATTGCACAATGCTGATTCGAACTGCGCTGAAAATTTGCAATCTGCATTCTGCAATCTGCATTTTTCCCTCTCGGACACTACGTTCGACAGCCGCACGCAGATTTCCTAGCCCCCAGCCCCCAGCCCCCAGCCCCTTACACATAGTATCTGACGAGCCATTCGGCCACGCACGCCGGCTTGTCGGCGCCTTCGCGTTCGACGGTGATCTTCCAGGTCACCTGAATGCTATCGGCAACGGCTTCGACAGCCGCCGGGGAGAAGCGGCCGCGGATGCGCGAGCCGACCGGAACGGCCGAGACGAAGCGGACGCGGTTGATGCCGTAGTTGATCGCCATCCTCGAACGCGGAAACGACATGGCGGTCCGCGTCAGGACACTCACGAGCGACAGCGTCAGAAAGCCGTGCGCGATCGTCGTCTTGTACGGCGACTCGGCGGCCGCCCGCGCGGCGTCGATGTGAATCCACTGGCGGTCTTCGGTCGCCTCGGCGAACTGGTTGATCCGCTCCTGCGAAATCTCCAGCCACGGGCTGACCGCGATCTCCTCGCCGAGCCGCTCCGAGAGGGCGCTGATGTCCGTGATCGGGACCATTACGACTCCGGATAGAACGTACCGCCGGAGGCGACGAGACGCTCGAGGAGCGGCGCCGGCTGCCAGTAGTCGCCGAAGCGGGCGCGATATTCATTGACCCGCGAGAGGACCGTCTGGAGCCCGACGCTCTCCGCGTAGAACATCGGTCCGCCGCGATGGCGCGGAAAGCCGAACCCGTAGCAGTAGATGACGTCGATGTCGCCGGCGCGAATCGCGTACCCATCTTCGAGCACGCGGGCGCCTTCGTTGGCCAGCGCCGTCGTGACGCGGGCCAGAATCTCCTCGTCGTCGATCGTGCGCCGGCGGATCCCGCGTTTCGCGGCGGCTTCTTCAGCCAGCTGCTCCGGCAGGTCGTAGGGGATCCGCTCGCGGCTGCCGGCTTCGTACTTGTACCAGCCGGCGCCGGTCTTCTGTCCGTAGTGGCCGAGCGCGAACAGCCGATCGGGGACTTCGGACTGCGGACCCTCGGCGCGCGTCTTCCCGACCGAGGCGAGGTACTGGCGGATGCGGGCGCCGACGTCGATGCCGGCGATGTCCTGCATCCCGTAGGGACCGACCGGCAGCCCGAACTCCGTCAGCACGCGATCGATCTGCGGCACGCTGGCGCCTTCTTCGAGGAGCAGATACGCCTCGCGCATGTAGTAGGCGAGCATCCGGTTGGCGACGAAGCCGAAGCAGTTGCCGACGACGACCGGCACCTTGCCGATCTTCTTCCCCAGCTTCACCGAGGTCGCGATCACCGACGGGCTGGTGTCGCGGCCACGGACGATTTCGAGCAGCTTCATGATGTTCGCCGGGCTGAAGAAGTGGTGGCCGATGACCTGCTTCGGCCGGCCGCTGGCGTGCGCGAACTCGTCGATGTCGAGCGTCGACGTATTCGAGGCGAGCACGCAGTCGGGCCGCGTCACCTTCCCGAGGTCCGCGAACGTCGATTTCTTCAGGTCCATGTTCTCGAACACCGCCTCGACGACGATGTCGACCTGGTCGAAGCCGTCGTAACTCGTCGTCGGCGTGATGAGCGCCATGGTCTTCTCGTAGGCATCGCGCGACAAGCGACCCTTGGCCACAGACGACTCGTAGTTCTTGCGAATCGTCGCCAGGCCGCGATCGAGCGCGGCTTGGTCCACTTCCTTGAGGAGGACCGGAATCCCGCTGCTCGCATAGCTCATGGCGATGCCGCCGCCCATTGTGCCGGCGCCGATGACCGCGGCGCGGCGGATGTCGAGGACTGGCGTCTCCTTCGTAATGCCGGGGACCTTGGCGGCCTCGCGTTCGGCGAAGAAGAGATGCCGCAGCGCCTTCGACTCGGTGGAGACGACGCAATCGGCAAAGCGTTCGCGTTCGCGGAGCGATCCGGCGTCGAACCCGTGGGCCAGGCCCGCTTCGATCGCGTCGACGACCGCTACCGGCGCGGGCTGGCCGCGCGGCAGCGTCTTGCGGGCCTTCGCGCACGCCTCGAGGCCGTGCTGCTGCGCCTCGTGGCTGAACGGCAGGTCGCGCGTCTTGCGGACTTCGCGGGCCGCGGCGCGCGCTTTGGCGAAGGCGATGGCGCCGTGCGTGAGATCGCCGTCGACGATGGCGTCGAGGATGCCCGCCGCCTTGGCCTTGGCGGCGGCGATCGGCTTGCCGTCGATGCACATCGTGATCGCGAGCTCCGCGCCGCAGAGGCGCGGGAGCCGCTGCGTGCCGCCGGCGCCCGGAATGATGCCGAGCAGAACTTCCGGCTGGCCGACCTTGGCGTCGGCGACCGCGACCCGGTAATGACAGGACATCGCGAGTTCGAGGCCGCCGCCGAGCGCGTTGCCGTGAATCGCCGCGACGAGCGGTTTGCCGACGTCTTCGAGGCGGCGCAGGAGCGCGTGGGTCCGCGCCGAGCGCTCGAGCGACTGTTCGCGCGTCTTCAGCGTTTTGAAGACGTTGATGTCGGCGCCGGCCACGAAGGTCGACCCGGCGCCGATGAGGACGATGGCGTGCGCGGAATGGTCGGTGCCGGCGCGCGCAACGGCCTCGTCAATCGCCTCCCACACGCCCTGCCCGAGCGCGTTGACCGGCGGATTGTCGATGGTGAGGACGGCGACGCCGTCGGTGATCTGATAGTGAACGAATGTGCTCATGGTGTCTCGGTGCTCTCTCTCGGACGCTCGACGAGCACGCACGTGGTCGTGGCGTGCGCGTACAGTTTGCCTTGGCCGTCGACGATCCGCGCGTCGGCGATCGCGGTGCGGCCGCCGGCGTGCACCACGTTGGCTTCGCAGCGCACCTCGCCGACTTCTTCCTTGAGCGGACGGATGTAGTTGATCTTGAGTTCCAGTGTCGTGAACGAGCGGCCGGCCGGCTGCAGTGTGTTGATCGCGCAGCCGAGCGCGGAGTCGAGGAGCGTCGCCGCCCAGCCGCCGTGCGCCACACCCATGCCGTTGTAATACTCGTGACGCGCGGTGCCGGTGAACACGACGCGCCCTTCGGCGGCCTCGACCAGCCTGAGCCCCAGCAGCTTCACGAGCGGCGGCGGCGGCAGCTCGCCGGCCAGCATCCGACGGAAGAATTCGAGCCCGCTCAGCGAGCGGCGGTGCGTCGCGAGGGTCGGTGGCGGCACGTCGCGGTGGGTCATCCGCGTTCGGCGGGAGCCGGGACGAGCTCGTCGCGGAGCACCCGGTAGAGAATCTTGCCGACGGCGCTCATCGGCAACGAGTCGCGCAGCTGCACCTGCCGCGGCACTTTGTACGGCGCGAGATCGCGTTTGCAGTGGGCGATCAGCTCTTCAGGCGAGACGCTCATGCCGTCCTTGAGCGCCACGCACGCCCGCACGACTTCGCCGTGATAGGAGTCGGGCACGCCGATCACGGCCGCGAGCCTGACCGCAGGGTGCGAATAGAGCACCGTCTCGACTTCCGACGGGTAGACGTTGAAGCCGTCGACGATGATCATGTCCTTCTTGCGCTGGACGATCGAGGTGTAGCCGTCTTCGTCGAGACGGGCGATGTCGCCGGTGTGGAACCAGATCCGCCCGGTCGCGTCGGTGCGCAGCACGCGCGCGCTTTCGTCGGGACGCTGCCAGTAGCCCTGCATCACCTGCGGCCCGCAGATGCACAGCTCGCCGACCTCGCCGATCGGCAGCTCGCGCTCGCCGGTCTCGACGTCGACGATCTTGATCTGCGTGTCGGGGAGCGGCAGCCCGATCGTGCCCGGCTTGCGCAGCGCGAGTTGCGGCGTCGTATGGGTGACGGGCGAGGTTTCCGACAGGCCGTAGCCTTCGTTCAGGGGGCGGCCGATCGTCTTTTCCCACTGTTCGATGACTTCGATTGGGCAGGGCGCGCCGCCGCTGTTGAACGTGCGCACCTCGTCGAGGCGGTGCTCGAGCACCTTCGGGTGATTCAGCAGCGACACGAACACGGTCGGGACCGCCGGAAAATACGTCGGTCGGAAGTCGCGCAGCGCGTGCAGCACCTGCTCGACGTCGTACTTCGGAATCAGAATCTGCAGCGCGCCGACCCACACGCCCTTCATCATGCCGACGGTGAAGGCGTAAATGTGGAAGTAGGGGATCACCAGCAGGTAGCGCGCCTCGCCGCGGCCGCGCACGCGGTACATGAAGGCCTCGGTCTGGACGACGTTGGCGAAGATGTTGCGATGCGTCAGCATCGCGCCCTTGGGCGTGCCGGTCGTGCCGCCGGTGTACTGCAGGACGGCCAGATCGTCCGGCGCGATCTTGACGCGGAAGATCCGCGCCCGTTCGACGCCGGCGATCAGATCGGTGAGCGACCGCGTGCCCTCGACGTGCGGGTGGCCGAGCCCGTGGCCGGAATACTCGTCTATCGACGAGATGACGATGTGCTCGATGGCGGTCTGGCTGCGGATGCCGAGCGCCAGCGGCGCCAGCACGTTGAGCGTGACGAGGACCTTGATCCCCGAGTCGGTCGCGACGGTCAGGACTTCGCGCGCGGTGTAGCTCGGGTTGATGTTCACGACCACCGCCCCGAGCCGTAGGATCGCGAACGCGGCGATCAGATATTGCGGGCAGTTGGGCAGCATGATGCCGACGCGATCGCCTTTGCCGATACCGAAATCGTCGAGCACGGTCGCGAACTTATCGGAGCGGTCCTTGATCTCCTTGAACGTCAGCGTCGCCCCGAGAAACGACGTCGCCGGACGGTCGGGCACGTCGACCGCGGCGGTGTCGAGGATCTCGTGAAGCGGCCGCTCGGGATACGACAGGGTCGGCGGCACCCAGTAGTCGTAGTGCCGCAGCCACGGACGCGCGTCGTAGGGACTTGAAGTGCTCATATCAGGCGATCGTCCTGCCGCCGTCGACGACGATCACCTGGCCGGTGATGTAGTTCGAGGCGTCGGCGGCGAGAAACACGGCGACACCCTTCAGTTCTCCGGGATCGCCGACGCGTGGAATCGGACTGTAGGCCTTGATGCCGGGTTCGGCCAGCGGAATCGCGGCATCCGCCAGCCGGGAGTGGAAGAATCCGGGTGCGATGGCGTTGACGCGAATCCCCTGGCGTCCCCATTCGGCGGCCAGTTCGCGCGTGAGCCCCATCAGGCCCGCCTTGCTCGCGGCGTAGCCGGCATAGTGCGGCCCGTTGACCGCGCCGTGCAGTCCGGCGACCGACGCGATGTTGACGATGCGGCCGTAGCGCTGTTTCAGCATTTCCCGACCGGTCGATTGGGAGAACAGGAACGCGCCGGTGAGATTGGCCTCGATCACCTTGTGCCACTTGTCGAGCGCCATCGTCTCGGCGGGGGCGCCCCAGCTCAACCCCGCGTTGTTGATCAGGATGTCGACGCGACCGAATGTTCGGACGGTGGCATCGACGACGCGCTGGACATCCGCCGGGTTGGAGACGTCGCACAACTCGCCTTCGACCGAGACGCCGCGCGCGCGCAGTTCGGAGACCGCCGGCGTCAGCCATTCTTCGCGTCGCGCGCAGAGCATGAGCGCGGCGCCGGCCTCGGCGAGCCCTTCGGCTATTTCGAGTCCGAGGCCGCGCGATCCGCCGGTGACGATGGCGATGCGGCCGGTGAGGTTGAACAATTCGCGAATGGAGGGCACGCCGCAGGCTTATACTGCCCCGTCACCAGCGTGTCAATGGCGAAACGGTGAGAGCAGGAGATGGCGATGTCCCAGACGGCAGCGGTCGCAATCGGCGGGCGGTTCCTCGTCCGCACGATCGGGCCGGACGACATTTTCACGCGTGAGGATCTGAGCGACGAGCAGCGGCTGTTCGGCCGGACCGCGGCCGAGTTCATGCGCCAGGAAGTGCTGCCGCACGAAGCGCGCCTTTACGCGCACGACTGGGCGCTGACGCGCGAACTGCTCAAGAAGGCCGCCGCGCTCGACCTGCTGCGGCTGGAGATTCCGGAGGTGTACGGCGGCCTCGGCCTCGACAAGATCAGCGCGGCGTTTGTCGGCGAACAGATCGCCGTGAACCCGTCGTTTGCCGGATCGCTCGGCGCGCACACCTCGATCGGCACGCTGCCGCTGGTGTTCTTCGGCACGCCGGCGCAGAAAGCGCAGTACCTGCCGCGGCTGGCAAGCGGCGAGATGGTGGCCGCCTATGCGCTGACCGAACCGCAGTCGGGTTCGGACGCGCTCGCCGCGCGCACCACCGCCGTGCTCACGCCCGACGGCCGCCACTACGTGCTCAATGGCACGAAGATGTGGATCACGAACGGCGGGTTCGCCGATCTCTTCACGATCTTCGCCAAGGTCGACGGCGAGAAGTTCACCGCGTTCCTCGTCGAGCGCTCGATGGGCGTCGTCAGCGGCGCCGACGAGAAGAAACTGGGTCTCGATGGATCGTCGACGACCGCGCTGATGCTCGACCACGTCAAGGTGCCGGTCGAGAACGTCCTCGGGACGATCGGCGAAGGGCACAAGGTCGCCTTCAACATCCTCAACCTCGGCCGCGTGAAGCTGGGGACGCGCAACATGGCCGGCGCGCGCCAGGCGCTCGCCCACGCCGTGAAGTACGCCCAGGACCGGCGGCAGTTCGGACGGGCGATCAACGAGTTCGGGCTGATCAAGCAGAAGCTGGCGGAAATGTCGATCCGCTGTTTCGTCGGCGACTCGATGGTGTTTCGCGCGCTCGGCGACGTCGATCGCGCCCTGGACGGCGTCGACGAAGCGAATACCGTGGCCATGTTCAAGGCCATCGAGGGCTTCGCGGTCGAGTGCTCGGTCAACAAGGTGTTTACCAGCGAAGCGCTCGCCTACGTCGTCGACGACTCGCTTCAGGTGTTCGGCGGCAACGGCTACTCGCGCGAATTCCCTGCCGAACGCGCCTATCGGGACGCGCGGATCACGCGGATCTACGAAGGCACGAACGAAATCAACCGGATGATCGTGACGACGCGGCTGGCGAAGGCCGGCGCGGCGAGCGGCCTCGAGACCGACGGTGCGGCGCCGGCGGCGCCAGGGCATCTCGCGGCCGAACGGGGCGCCGTCACCCGGATCAAGCATCTCGCGCTCGCGATGCTGCACGACGCCAGTGTCACCTACGGCGACGCGCTGCGCGACGAGCAGGAGATTCTCGGCCAGATCGCGGACGTGGTCATCGAGGCGTATGCGACGGAAAGCGCGGCGGCGCGGGCTGAAAAGCTGATGGCGGCGCGGGGCGCGGAATTCGCGGCCGCAGCGCTCGACAGCGTGCGCGTCTATGTCTCGGACGCCGCCGACCGCGCGGCGCACGCCGGGAAGGTGGTCATCCGGGCGCTGGGATCGCACGCCGCCCAGATGCACGCGGCGCTGCCGCCGGTCGCCGAGTACCCCGGCGTCAACACCGTGGCGGCCCGGCGCCGCATCGCCTCGGCGGTCATCGCCGCGGGAAGGCATCCCTATTGAGGCCTGGGGAAGCTGGCCGCGTCTGCAATGCGATCACTCCCCAGCCACCGGGTTTGGCGGTGACGACACCCAGCAGCACCGCTGTTGCCACCTCCGTCCCTTCCATCGCCGCTCCGCGCCGCCAGTTGCCGCTTTGGCTGAAGATCGTCGTGCTGGCGCTCTGTTTCCGGCTGGTCGGTATGGCTGTCGGACTCATCGCGAATGTGACGATTCCCGATTACCAGAACCAGGGATTCACCGTGTTCGTGCGTCCGAATCCCTTCTGGGACCGTTTGGCTCGGTTCGATTCGGGCTGGTATCACAGCATTGCGTCGAAGGGCTACCGCTACGTCGAAGGAGGACGCAGCAATCTGGCGTTCTTCCCGCTCTATCCGCAATTGATGAGCGTGGGCGGCCGGCTGCTGGGCGGTGCGCAACAGCACTTCTATTACGCCGGCATCGCCGTTTCGTGGATCGCGTTCGCCGTCGCGATCTGGCTGCTGTATCTGTTGGCGCGGCTCGACGTGTCGGAGCAGGCTGCGCTTCGGGCCGGGGTGTACGCCGCGATGCTGCCGTCCTCGTACTTTTTCGGTGCGGTCTACAGCGAATCGCTGTTTCTGCTGAAGCTCGTCGGCGCGGTCTACACGATGCGCACGCGGCGGTGGATGTGGGCAGCGGTCGCGGGAGCTGCGATGACCGCGACGCGGGTCAACGGGATCATGTTCGTGCCCGCGCTCGGCTGGCTCGCGTGGCAGGCGTCCCGGTCCGACGCCATGCAACGCATCCCGGCGATGGCGGCGGTGGCCGCGAGTCTTGCCGGCATCGGCGCGTATTGCGCGTTCAACTATCAGCTGTCCGGCAATCCGTTCGAGTGGTACGCCAGCATCGAGCGGTGGGGCTACTCCCCGGGCGGAAGTCCGCTGGCCGGATTGTCGCGAATCGCGAACGCGCTCGTGACGCACCCGATGGATTTCCTGACGACCGATCGCATGGCTCCGTACGACACGCTCAACGCCGGCATGGCCACGCTGGCCCTCGTGGCCGTCCCGTTCATCTGGCGCTCCTTCGGCCTGGGTTACGCCGCGGTCGTCGTCCTCGGTCTCGTGCTGCCGCTATCGTCCGGCGAGACCGAGGGACTCGGGCGCTACTGCTCGGTGCTCTTTCCCATCCCGATCCTCCTCGGCAGCCTGAGCAGCGAGCTCGCCCATTTGGCGCTGCTCACGACCTCCGTGCGTTTCTATACTCTGGAGAGCATCCTCTTCACCAACGTCCATCCGTTGTTCTAAGACGACACCGGTCCGTGATCGTCTTCAGCGTTGACATCTACCGGCCCGTCGCTCGCGCAGGGAGTCGCGAACCTGGCGTCACCGCTGGTCGGCGGATTGCCGGCCACGGGCGCGATTGCTCGCACGGCGACGAACATTCGTTCCGGCGCACGAACCCTGGTCGCCGGGATTGTCCGTGCGTTCACGCTGCTCGTGATCCTGCTCTTCGCCGCGCCGCTGGCGCAGTACATTCCGTTCGCCACGCTGGCCGCGATTCTGATCGTCGTGTCCTACAACATGGGCGAGTGGCGGGAGATTCCCGAGTTGTTGCGGTTGCGCAAAACAGAAATCGTGGTCTGGCGCGGTGACCGGCGAATACCTGCGCGAAGGCGTGGCGCACGTCCTTCAAGGCAAGACGATTCCGCCCTATGTGAAAGTCTTCCGAATTCACGGACCGTTCCTGTTCGGTGCCACCGAGAAGCTGCGTCCGATTCTCCACGAGATCAATCGACTGCCCGAGGTGGTAATCCTGCGGCTGCGGAACATGACGGCGCTCGACGCGACCGGTCTTCGAGCCTTCGAAGATCTGGCAGAAGTGATGCGCCGTTCAGGGCGTGAGCTGATCTTATGTGGTGCGCGTCATCAGCCGGCCGACCTGATCGCCCGCGCCGACTTTCATCGCCACGTCGGCGACGCCAACATTTGTGCTCACATTCAGGAGGCACTGGAACGAGCCCACGTGCTGCATCAAGGGCGACTCAAGACCACGTCCACCGCCGGCGTCGGACATTGGATAGCGACGGATTGATTTGGCGGCGCCAGCGCCACCCGGAGGGGAGTTGCGAACATGCCCGCTGATTGCCGCGCTCGCACGTTTTTACACCGGCTCTGTTGATCAGTCGTCGTTCTGTGAACATACTGGGGGTCTCCAGTATGGCCAACGATACCGCACGGTTTGCTGAGCGAAGCCGGGAGCGTCGCCTTTCGTGCGAGCACGACTGGGAAGTGAAACGAAAGCCAATCCACCTCGTTGGATGCTAGGTCGGATGCCATTCATGCCTTCGGGTTTTCATCGCCTGGCAACGGCCGACCGCCGTTATCGAGAACCTGGCGGACGGTGCGTGTGAGCAATTCTGCGGTGAACGGCTTCGAGAGAAACGAGGTACCGGCCTGCAACTGTCCGGCATGGAGGATCGCTTCGGTCGTATAGCCGGACACGTAGAGGACTCTAAGAGTGGGTCGCTCAGCGCTCAGTTGTTGAAAGAGTTCCGGGCCGGTCGCGCCCGGCATTACCACGTCTGTGATGAGCAAAGCAATATCGCCGCGGGACTCGCGGAAGTCGATGCGCGCCTGTTCAGGACTCGCGGCTTCAATCACCGTGTAGCCGGCACGTTCGAGAATAGTCCGGGTCAGCTGGCGCACGGCACGTTCATCTTCGACGAGCAGGACGGTTTCCGCACCACCAGGAGCGCGATCGGATGTTGAGGGCGCCGCCGCTTCGGCATCGCCGATTGCCCTCGGCAAGTAGACCTTGAACGTCGCCCCTTTGCTTGGCTCGCTGTAGACGAAGATGTGACCGCCGCTCTGTTTGACAATGCCGTACACCGTGGCCAAGCCGAGTCCGGTTCCGCGCCCTTGTTCCTTGGTTGTGAAGAACGGCTCGAATACACGGCGCTTCGTCTCTTCGTCCATGCCTACGCCCTGATCGGTCACGGCGATCATGACGTAAGGACCCGGACGAACCTCAACGTGTTCGAACGCGTAGGAACCATCGAGCGAAACGTTGTTCGTTTCAATCAGCAGCCTGCCACCGTTCGGCATCGCGTCACGAGCATTGACGGCGAGATTCATCAGAATCTGCTGAATCTGTCCAGGATCGGCCTGGACCGCGCCGAGATCGGGTGCCAGTGCTGTCACCAGTTGAATGTGTTCCCCGATCAATCGTCCGAGAAGCGCACTGGTTTCAGTCACGAGCCCGTTCACATCGACGCGTCTGGTCACCAGCACCTGCTTGCGACTGAACGTCAGCAGTTGCCGGGTCAACGAGGCGGCGCGTTGAGCGGCGCCGATGATTTCGCTGACATCATCGCGTCGTGCATCGGACGACTCGAGGCTGTCGAAGACCAGGTTCGCGTAGCCCAAGATCGCCGTGAGCAGATTGTTGAAGTCGTGCGCAACGCCACCAGCGAGTTGGCCGATGGCTTCCATTTTGTGGACCTGACTGAGTTGCTCTTCGAGTGTACGCGTCGCGGTCACGTCCATTGACACGCCTGCCGCGCGAAGCGGCATTCCGGTCTGGTCGTAGAAGATTCGTCCGAGGCTCCGAATCCAATGCACGCTGCCGTCGGACCAGACCGCGCGATAGAGCAGGGACACCTCGGCATGATCGCGCACCGCGCGTTCAATTGAATTGCGAACGCCTTCGCGATCGTTGGAATGCACATGGCTGATGAACGCGTCCAGCGACGCCCCGAATGTGCCAGGCGCCAACCCGTGAAGATGCTCCAGCACGGTCGACCATCGCGCCCGTCCGCTCGCGATGTCGGCGTCCCAGACACCGACTTGGGAGGACTCGAGCGCGAAGCGCAAGCGTTCCTCGGCGACCTGCAGCGCCTCTTCGGCGCTTTGGCGTCGGCTGATGTCCCGTGCGATGTGGTCGGCCATCGCATTCAACGCGCCGCCCAGTTGGCCGATTTCGTCACGGCGCTTCGTTTCGACGCGGCGGCTGTAGTCACCGCCAGCGATGGCGCCGGCCGCTCGCGTCATGTCCCTGAGGGGCGTCGTGAGGCGGCCCGTTATCAGCCTGACGAAGCCGGCAGCAAATACGGTGACCAGGAGGCCAATGATCGAGATCCGGCTGAGAAACGCTTGTGCCGGCGCGACGACGAGCGCACGCGGGAACGACACCCAGACCGACCAGGGCGTTCCTCGGATGATCGCGATCGCGCCGATGCGGGACGGGCCGTTTGAGTCACGACCTTCAGCGATCCCGGGCCGGCGGACGTCAACTCGAGGGGCCGGGACGGTGCGCGAGAAGTCCGACCATGCGGTACTGCTCTGGTCCCCGATGGCGATCGCCGCATCCGCGCCGACGAGGCGGCTCAGGATGCCGGGTGGATTGATGGTGAGCGTGGACCAGACGACAACGAATCCGATGGTTGGCGGGCTTCCGTTTCCATCGGGGGATGTGGCACGTACAGCCGCGATGACTTCGGCGAACACGCGATCCTGCCGCACGGTCAATGGCCCGACGCCATCACGCAGGGGAGCGACGGTTGGTGGAAAGTCAACTCGAGCCGGTCCGGTCGTCGCGGTGGCATTGGTGATGTCCAGCAGCAACGTCCCGCCGCGATCCCAGAGCTCGACGCGTCGCGGTCCAGCCGACGTGAAGGGCACCAGCCGCTGTCTCACGGCCTCTTGGCGGTCCGCCCTTGGCTGTTGAACGTATTGAACGAGGTTGTCGTCGTTGGCCGCTTGAGTGAGTGCGGTCACGCCCTGTTGAACCGATTGCGCGACGAGTCCGGCGAGTTGGTCGGCCGCCGTCTGTGCCCGGGTACCGCCAGCCACCACGAGCGTTGCTGTCACTTCACGGTACGCGAGGAACAGCACGAAACCGATCGCTGCGGCAACCAGTCCGGAGATCGCGACTGGCAGGCCCCAGTGGAGAGAGGGCTGGTCGGGCCAGGTTGTCGACTTAGAAGCCTCGGTCGATCGAGCGTTGGAAGAAGCCACCGAACTTCCCCCGTTCCCAACGGGACCAGAACGACACAAAGGCCCGTCGAATCTAAACGCGACAGCGTATCATTGCGTTGGCATCTTTGTGGTCCCGAAAGTGGCGAAGATGCCGCGGCGGCAGACGCTGACTATGAGGCCAATGGTTGGAAATCCAGCGTTCTGGACGGCTGAATCGTCGTTGACAGCGGCAGCCGGACGACGAACGTCGTGCCCCGACCCACTTCCGAACGAACCGCAACATCGCCGCCGGCATCCTGCGCAATACGACGGACGACGAAAAGCCCGAGCCCGGTGCCGCGTTCCGGCGGCTTCGTGGTGTAGTACGGTTCGAAGAGCATCGGCAACGCCGCTTCCGCGATGCCACTGGCATTGTCCGAGATCGAACACTCGGCAAACGGTGGCTGTCGCGCAATCGAAATCTCGATCCGGGGCGCTGGCTCGCCGGCGAATGCTTCCAGCGCGTTCTTGACCAGATTCACGATCACCTGGTCGACGGGCGTCTTATCCACGCCGACCCAGACCGGATCGTCCGGGACGTCGATGCGGATCTGGGCGTTGCGAAGCAGGCCCCCGGCGCGAAGCATGCCGAGCACGTCGCCCACTGATGCGCGTAGGTCCGTCTCGGCCCGGCTCGCGGGCCGGGGTGGGCGACCCAGTTGGAGCAGGTTTCTCGCATGTACGATGAGGTGCTCGACACCCACCTGAAGCGCGCGGATGTCTTCACGTTGCGGCAACCGGCCCTGCGCCTGACAGTCGTCGATCGTGGCCATTGCATCAAGGAGCGGTGTCAGCACGTTGTTGATTTCGTGACCGATCGCCCCTGCCATCGTTCCCAAAGACGCCAAGCGCTCGGCGCGGACCAGATGACTGGCCATCGATTCGAGCTTGTGTTGCGCGAGCGCCCGTTCGTTCGTCGTTCGGTCGGTGTATTCGAGCGCGTCCTCGACACTCCGCATCAACTCAGACGGCTCACACGGTTTGGTGAGGATTCGAAAGACGCTGCCTTGGTTGACGACCGCGATTACCCGATCGAGGCTCGCGTGGCCGGTTAGCAGAATGCGGGCGGTGTCCGGCGACGCGGCATACGCCTGCGCAAGAAATTCCGCACCGTTCATCCCGGGCATGGCATAGTCCGAGATCACAACCGCATACGGTCCCTCGTCGGTGAGGACTCGCAGCGCTCCACTGCCACTCGTAACGCCCGTGACGTCGAAGTGCCGACCGAGCAAGGTCATGAGTCCCTGCAACAGCATCGGCTCGTCATCCACGCACAGCACGCGCGGGCGCAATCGGACAGATGCCTTCGTCGTTTCTCCGTTCATTCGTTATCCTATGCGACGGCTCTCGGCGCGATGACCCGAATCGGTTCCTTGACCGCCCCGGTGTGATATCGGCGCAAGCGCGCGATAAAACTTTCCGTCACGGTGAATCCCCTGACGGTCAAAAGTGTCCCACCCGCCAGCCTCAGGTCATCGGCGATCACCATCCCGGCCCGAAGAGCTGCGAGCGTGACGGACTGCACTTCTCCGCCGTTGGCCCGCTTCTTGAGGATCGCTTCGAGGGCCGCGAGTACGTCTGGCGCATAGCACCCGTTCCGGGACCGCATGATCGCGACGGCCTTGTCCGGTTGGCTCTGGGCTTCGAGCACATCGAAGTCCATCGTCACGCGGAGCAACTGCGCCGCCCGCCGAACCTGTCCGCTCGCCGAGTCCATGGAGCCGGCGTCGACCGAGTAGGGACGCGTGTACGTCGCCAGAATGTTCTGGATGTCGTCCATGCGTGGGATTCCGCTCAAGAGCTGTCGAGCGATGGCGGGCGCCTCGTCGAGAGACTGTCGCTCATCGTTTGCCAGCGCTCGACCGAGGTAGAGCTTTTCAGCGGTTTCGGGTGGCAGCGCGATATAGCCCAGCTGAGACAGCATGGCGGCGACTTCGGCCTGCCAGACGTGCCGTACGCCGAGATGCGTCGCCAGCTCGGACACCATCTGTCTGAGACGAAGCGCGCGCCCGAAGCAGACGGGATTCGCCAGCGCGAACGTGTCCATCAACGCCTGGAGGCACCCCTTGAGCGTCTGCTCGAGCAGAACACGTTCAGCCGTCAGCAGTCGATGCTGTTCAACGGCCGCAACGAGCACAGATATCAGCTTTGGCGGCGGACACGGTTTGGTGAGAAAACGAAAGACCTGCCCGTCGTTGATGGCCGCGACGGCGGAATCGATGTCAGCCTGTCCCGTCAGGAGCACTCGGACGGCGTCTGGCACGATCTGGCGCGCAGCGGCTAGGAAGGCCGCGCCGTTCATGCCTGGCATCCGCATGTCCGACACGACGACCGCGACGTCCGGCATCCCTTGCAGCGTCCGAAGCGCCTCTACGCCGCTGGTGGCGGTCGAGAGCGCGTACCGCCGTCCCAGTGTCAGCGTCAGGCCTTCGAGAACTGCTGGCTCGTCGTCAACGCACAAGACCTTTGTCGGAGTGGCTTCCATGACTACCTTCTCGACCCTGCACCGGCGTGCACCGGAGCGGACGCCATCTCCGTGGCCAGCGCGCGCCACTCGTCGACACGCGACGAAAACCCCACCGCCTCGAGGAACGCGAGATCAATGTCTTCATCACACGGATCGCTTCCGAGACCGCCGGTCGCACGCTTCGTCAATGCATCGGCGAGATGCACCGCGGCCAGCACGTCGCGCACCCCTTCGGTCACGAGCCCAGGGCGATGATGAAACGCGACCGCTTCGACGATGGAAAACGGTAATCCCCAAGCGCCGAGGAGATACGCCCCGACTTCTGCGTGTGTCACGCCGAATGTGTCTCTCTCGATGTCGTCGGCCTGCGCGCGCGTGACCGGCTTCGAGCCGACGCGCTCGGGGCGCGTGCCGGGGAATCCGATTGCCAACACGATCTTGCCGATATCGTGAATAATCCCAGCGGCGAACGCTTCTTCGGATCGACGGCGGTCCGCGATCATGGTCTTGGCGAGCCTGGCCGTCAGCACCGAGTGCTGTCGCAGTCGATCCAACGGCAGGCCGCCGATCACGGGCTGGTGCGACCCGTCGAAAACATGTGCCGTCAACACCAGGGCCCGCAGACTTTCGACGCCGAGGTACATCACGGATTGCTGGATCGACGTGACTGGCTGCACGAACCCGAAGTACGCTGAATTCACCAGCTGCAAGACCTTCGCAGCCATCGCCGGCTCGGCCTCGATCACCGAGGCCACATCGCGCACGTTCACGTCGTCGCCGGCGAGCAGCGCAGTCAGATCCAAATAGGACTGGGGCACGGACGGCAATCGGTCGAGCCGGTTCACCAGCACGCGGATCGCCGGAGCGTCGAGCAGTTCCTGCAGCTGGCACGTGCGCTCGATGACCCCCCGCAGCAACGCCGCGTCGCAGGGTTTACTCAGATACTGGTGCGCCACCGGCAGCGCGCTCATGACCGCGGCGCGTTCGGCGTGCCCTGACAAGACGATCCGCGCCACCGACGGATGCTCGTCCCGCACCCGGCGCAGGAGCGATGCCCCATCCATCCCGGGCATCTGCATGTCGGACACCACCATGTCGAACGGAGTTCCGGCGAGCGCCTCCAGCGCGGCGGCGCCGCTGGTGACGAAGGTCATGTCCCAGACGGTGCGCTGCTTGCGCAGAAGGTTTTGCAGCCCTTCAAGTAGTCTCGGCTCGTCGTCGACGAACAGGATGCGCTTGCGGCTCACGCGGCCACCTCGGTTGGCCGCGGCCGCCCGATCGGAAGGCGGATCGTGAAGGTCGTGCCCACGCCGATTTCGGTCTCGAACGTGAGCTGGCCGCCGTGTTTGTCGTGGATGATGGAGCGCGCAATCGCGAGTCCCTGACCGGTACCACGGCCGACTTCCTTGGTCGTGAAGAACGGATCGAAAATGCGGTCGCGAATCGCGGCTGGAATTCCCAGCCCGGTGTCGGCGATGGCAATGACCGCGTCGGCGCCGTCGCAGCGCGTGCGAACCGTGATCCGACCCTTCTCCCCGGTCCGCGCGACCACGTCGCCAACTGCATGCGCGGCGTTGACGACCAGGTTGAGGATGACCTGATTGAAGTCGCCGGCGTGACAGAGCACGCGGGGGAGCGTGCCGAAGTCCGTAACCACGTCCGCCACGTACTTGTATTCATTGCGGGCGATCGTCAGTGTGCTATCGATTGCATGATTGAGATCGACGTCGGTCATGCTCGTTTCATCGGGATGCGCGAACTCCTTCATCGAGCGGACGATCACGGCGACTCGATTCAGACCTTCAAGCGAGCGGTCCAGCGCCGGCGGCACATGCTCGAGCACGTAATCGAGATCAGCGTCGGCCTCGGCTTGCGACGCGGCGGCCGCAACCTCGTGTGGCGGCGTTCCCTCGATCACGGACCGATGCACCGCGCGGTAGGCATCAATCACATGACGCAGATCAGGCATTGCGTCGCGCACGAAGTGAATGCTGTCGCTGACAAACTGAATCGGTGTATTGATTTCATGAGCCACGCCGGCGGCCAGACGGCCGACCGACTCGAGCTTCTGCGCTTGTCGCAGTTCGATCTCCATCATCTTTTCTTCAGTGACATCGAGGGTGATCCCTCTCAGGGTCACGGCTTCACCTTGCGAGCGATGCACGCTCACGGTGCTGCGCGTGTAGATCTCCCGCCGGTCGCCGCCGCTCATGCGGCAGTCCAAGGTGAAGTGCTCGCCGTCCGGCGCTTTCGCGCATTCTGCAAGGTGGGCGTACGCGCGCAGCCGATCGTCGGGGTGAACCCGGTCGAGCAGCGAGGAGCCGGCCGAGATCGCATCAGGTTCGAGGTGCAGGATTGCCGCGATCTGTGGTGCGATGTAGGTGAGCGTCAGCGTCGTGCCATCCATCGCCCACGGGACCGCGTGCGTACTTTCCAACAGCATGCGGTAGCGTTCGGCGCTGGCCTTGAGGTCCGCCGTTCGATCGGCCACGACGTGTTCCAGGCCGGCTTGTCGATGTCGCATGCTCCGGACCCGTGCTCGATCGCCAAGCAAGCCGAGCGCGACGACCGCGAAGCCGCACAGACCAAAGAACCACCGCGTCTCGTAGAAATGGGCCCGGATCTCAAACGGAAAGGAGGCACCGACTTCGTTCCAGACGCCGTCGCTGTTGGCCGCCTTGACTCGAAACCGGTAGCGGCCCGCTGGGACCCTGGTGTAATACGCTGTTCGTCGCGCTCCGGCTTGAACCCAATCGTGATCAAACCCTTCCAACTTGTACTGAAATGGCAGCTCGCGCGAGGAGAGTAGACTCAACGCGGTGTACTGAAATTCCAAATCCAGACGCCCGGGACCCAGCGAGTCACCGCGCCGTACGGCGGCGTGGTCTGCAAGGACTGACTCGACCGCGACGGGTGGTGGCGTCGTGTTGATTTCGATGGTCGCCGGGTCAACGACAACGAGCCCACGCGGAGTGGCAAACCAAAGTCGGCCATCCGTTCCGCGCCAGGAAGACGGGCTGCCCCCGCCCACCGACGTGGACCGCATGCCGTCGCCGAGCCCGTACGATGCCGGCCTCAGGCTCGAGATGTCGCCGGCGGCGAGGGCATCGAAGTCTCGCTTGGCGATTTGCCAGACGCCCCGGCTGCTGGCCATCCACAGATTGCCGCGCCGATCGTCCCGGATCGCGCTGATCCCGTCGCCAAGGAGACCGTCGTACTCACGAAATACGGAGACGCGTCCGTCCTTGACGCGGTTCAGCCCGTTCGCGAGGGTCCCAATCCACAAGACCCCGTCGGCATCCTCATAGATAGCCGAGACGCTGTTGTCGGACAGCCCGTCACCCGTTTTGAGCCACGTGCGGCGGCCGTCGTGAATCCGCAACAACCCGTTGAACCGCACGCCGGCCAACACATCTCCGTTGCGGGCCAACGCGAGGGTGAGGACGCCGCCGTCATTCACGCCCTCGATGCGGACCGCGACTCCGTCGTGGACCTGAAACAAGCCGGACGAGGTCCCCAGCCACAAGTCACCATTGCGATCCTCGACGATGTGCGAGACGTTACTGTAGGGTTGTGGGGTCTTGCGGATGGCGGGTGTCACGCGGCCTTGTGTGATGCGATCCAGCCCTCGCGCCGATCCGACCAGGATCGATCCATCTGCACTCTCGGCGAGGGCCTGGACCCGCGGAGCGGACAGGCCTTCCGCTACACCATAGTGCCTCTTGCTGCCATCGGCGGACATCTCCATCACGCCGACCGGAGACGCGACCCAGATGCTGTCACGGTGATCCTGAACGACCGCAAGAGCCGTATCGGACGACAATCCATTCGACTGGGCAAACGTGGTGAACCTGCCGACGGAAAAACTGTTGAGTCCGCCTCCCGATGTTCCAAACCAGAGGGTCCGCTCGCGATCTTCGTAGAGTCGAACAACCACATCGTCGCTGAGGCCTTCGCGCCGGGTGTACGTCTCCCACTGCCCAATCTCGCCGTTCCACCGCCCGATACCGCCGCCATCGAGGCCGCCCCATAGCATCCGATCGTGATCGACAAACACGGCACGCACCGGCACGCTGCTCGGGGCGCTCAGGCGTGCTTCGTCGCCGTCAACCGCATAGACGCCGTGCGAGGCAGCGATCCAGATGTCTCCCGTCGCATCCTGGTGAATGCCGTTGATGTTTGGATCCGCTCCGCCACCGAGAAGGGGGATGGGCGTCACCACTGATCCGACAATCCGGTAGAGCGTCCGGGCCCGCGTAAACCACACGCGGTGCTGCGCATCGCGCGTCAGATTGATGATGATGCCGCGTGGTGTTCCGGCCACGGGCGCGAAGCGCAGCGGCGAACCGGCCACGCTCCGAACGAGCCCCACGCCGGTCGCGACCCAGACCGTCTCACCGTCGACGGCGACACCGGAGACGTAGTCGCTGGCGAGGCCGTCCTTGACTGAAAACGCAGTGAAGATACCCTGCTGGAAGCGCAGCAGACCGGCATCGGTCGCCACCCAGATCGCGCCGTCCGGGCCCTTGGCAAGATTGACGATGTCGTTGCTGCGCATCGCCGGCGTATTGGCGCGGTTGAAAACCACAAACCGCGTGCCGTCGAAGCGGCAGAGTCCGTCTCTCGTGCCGAGCCATAGATACCCCTCGTCGTCCTGGACGATGGCGGTGATGGAGTTCTGAGACAGGCCGCTGCTGGTGTCCCAGCTGCGGTGGACGTACTGCGCGATCGACTTCTCAGGATCGAGAGCGCGGACCGGATTCGCGGCGGCTACGAGGACGATGGCCGCCAGGGTCCGGAATCCTTGTGGCCATCGCAAGTGGGTCTGCCGCGACAGCCCGCGCAAGGCGGTCGAATGGAGCCGGCCTGAAAAACGAGGGCTCATACATTAACGTTCGGCCGGCGCCCTTAGAGCTGTACCGGTGCTGGCGCACCACATCGGTCGTCACTGGGACCGGCGGCACCACACAGCAGGTGTAGGTGATGTACTGACCGGCGATTGTAGGATTGCGCCGACGGAACGTCGATTTCAGACATTTCCTGACGCGGCGTAGGACGGGTCACGAGGCAACGTCAGCGCGCGATCACCCGCGCAATCGATGCTGATCAACGGAGTGCTAGGATCCGGGGTGAACCAAGCCTGCATGAACACCAGCAATCCCACTCTGTGTGGCCCATCTAAAGGTGTCACACTATGTCCCCGTTGCCTCGGCCGTGATGCGCAATCGGACTGTGTCGTTTGCTGCGGAACGAGCTTCATCGATTGGTCGCGCGTCGCCGACCTCGCGCTTTGCATGGAGCGTGTGGCCAATGCGATGCAAGCGTCGGGGGCTGGTCTGTTACAGTTTGAAACAAAGCGCCCGGGGCCGGTTAGTCAGCCCATCTGAGACCTTCCGCGGGGTCCGTCTTTCCACCCTCTCCAGCGCGACAGTTGTGCCGGTCATTACACATCCGGCAGACGTTTTCAGGCCTGAAAACCGCAATCAACAGGGATCGTCCAGATTTTGAACAAACGGTTTATTGGGTTACGTTTGCGGGCGGTATCCAAGCTGCTGGATCGCCTTGATTTTGAGACGGCCGGCTCGACGCTTTGGTCGTTGACAGGGTTGTCAATCGCCGTTAATTTTCCGTTCGCGCCGGTTCGTTCCAGCCCGGATTTGTCCTACGCATGCGGACCTAGCCCATGCGGAAGGAGACTGAGGTCGGTTCCAGACGCGCACCGCGTTTCGAGTACGTCGGTTTTAAGGAGGCTTCGATGATCCGAAGGAGTGGAGTGCTGGTCGCGTTAGCGGCCTGCCTGCTGGCGGTTCCAACCGTCGCTCGCGCCCAAAGCGCGATTGCAGGTGTCGTGAAAGACACGTCAGGCGCAGTGTTGCCGGGCGTGACGGTTGAAGCAGCGAGCGAAGTGCTGATCGAGAAAACCCGCGCGGTCACGACCGACGGTGCCGGCGCGTACAAGATTATCGACCTGCGCCCCGGGACGTACGTGGTCACGTTCACGCTGCCCGGCTTCCAGACGGTCAAGCGCGACGCCATCGAACTGCCCTCCGAGTTCACGGCGACGATTAACGCCGACCTCAAGGTCGGATCGATTGAAGAAACGATTACCGTCACGACCGCTTCGCCGATCGTCGACGTGCAGAGCGCAGCCCACACCCAGGTGCTGACCTCGCAGGACGTCGACAACCTGCCCTCGGGCCGCACGATTCAGGGCATCGGCCAGATGATCGTCGGCGTCAGCCTGAGCCTGCCCGACGTCGGCGGTTCCCGCGCCGCGATGCAGACCTACATGTCGGTCCGCGGCAACTCGGCGGCCAACAACACCGTCCTCGTCGACGGCATGGTGGTCAACGGTCTCGAGGCCAACGGCGCCGTGCAGAGCTACTTCAACGACGCGATGAGCCAGGAGATGAGCTATCAGACCGCGGGCATCGACGCGTCAGTGTCGGCCGGCGGCGTGCGGCTCAACATGATTCCGAAAGAAGGCGGCAACCGGTTCTCCGGCAGCGGCCAGGTTTCGTATCGTCCCGGTCAGTGGCAGGGCAACAACCTGACCCAGCGTCTGCAAGATGCGGGCGTCTCGGCCGGCAACTCGACCGACTACATCTACGATCTGAGCGGCGCCCTCGGTGGTCCGGTCGCGAAGGACAAGATCTGGTTCTTCGCCACGGCTCGCGACTACCGGACGAACAACGGCGTCACCAACACCTTCCAGGACAACGGCTCGCAGGGCAAGGACTACAACTACATCCGCGACGGTCTGGCCCGCGTGACCTGGCAGATGAACAGCAAGACCAAGATCGCCGGCTACTACGACCGCGTCATCAAGTACCGCAGCAACGACATGCAGTCGCTGTACGACCCCGAAACCGCGTCGCTGGTGTGGACCTCGCCGAACTACTCGACCGGCTCGGTGAAGGTGACCTCGACCATGACCAGCCGGTTGCTCCTCGAAGCCGGGTGGGCGTTCAACATCGAGCGCCGCAACACCGAGATGCAGTCGGGCATCGAGCAGGAGCGCGGCACGGCGGCCTGGTTCGCGGGCGCCACGCGCACAGTGGCCAACAACACGCTCGGCGGCGCGTCGACCTCGGCGTTCACCGCCGGTTCGCAGTGGCCCGATCGCTACAGCTACAACCTGGCGCTGTCGTACATCACCGGTTCGCACCACATCAAGGGCGGCGTGAACGGCACCTACGGGTCGTTCTACCACGAGACCCGCGCCAACGCGGACCTCTACCAGGAGTACGCCTCGGTTGATACGTCGGCCTACACGTCGAGCGGTGGCGCCCTTCGGTTCATCGGGCCCTCGAGCGTGGTCGTCCGCAACACGCCGGTCGTCGCCGGCGAGACGTTGGACAAGGACCTGGGCTTCTACATCCAGGACACCTACACGATGAAGCGCCTCACCGTCAGCGCCGGCATCCGCTACGAGATGCTGAGCGCGGGCGTGCAGGGGCTCACCGCGCCGGCCGGACGGTTCGTACCGGAACGGACCGCGGTTGAGCTGGCGGGGCAGCCGGACTGGACCGACATCGCGCCGCGCTTCCAGGCCGTGCTCGACGTCTTCGGCAACTCGAAGACGGCGATCAAGTACTCGATTAACCGCTACAACGCGTCGCAGACCACGTCGATTGCGGCGGGGTTCAACACGTTGTCGTCGGCCACGTCGCGTATCAGCTGGACGGACCTCAACGGCGACGACATCGCGCAAGGCGCACGCACCTGGAGCAACGGCGTGCGCACCGACTGCGTCTACCTGACGCCCGGCTGCGAGATCAACCTCGCCCAGCTGTCATCCACTTTCGGCATCGTGTCGGACAGCGGCACCTACGCCGGGTTCCCGCGTCAGTACTCGCTCGAGCAGGGCATCGAAGTCCAGCACGAGCTGCTGCCGCGTGTCTCCATCAGCGGGGGCTACTACTACGGCAGCTTCCGCAACTTGACGACCACCCTCAACCGGGCGATCACGCCGGCGGATTACACGCCCGTCACGATCTTCAACCCGATTGACGGCACGCCGATCACCATCTACAACCAGAGCGCGGCATCGCTCACCCGTGCGTCTCAGAACGAGACCTTTGTCGACGACGCCCGCAAGCAGATCTTCGACAGCTACTCGCTCGAAGCGCGCGTGCGTGCCGGCAAGGGCATCAACATCGGCGGCGGTCTGAGCTGGGGTCGTACCCGTCAGACGGCCTACGGCACGGCGACATCGACCAACAACTGCACGGTTGGCCAGCAGCAGAACCCGAACCTGCTGCGCTTCTGTGACGAGTTCAACCTCGAAGACGGCACCACGGTTCCGTACTCGACCAACATCAAGCTGAACGCGTCGTACCCGGTGCCCTGGCAGGGGCTCATCCTGAGCGCGGTGCTGCAGAGCATCGACGACGGTGGTCTGGCCCAGAGCTACACGCTCGCCCGTACTCCGGCGACCCGCTATCCGGACGGCTCCGCGTCCTTCCTGGTGGCGAACCAACCGGCGCCGGCGGCGCCCAACGGCCTGGCTGGCACGACGGTGTTCGCTGGTTTGATCCAGGCGTCGCAGTCCGTGCCTCTCCGGAACGATGAAATCGTTCACGGCGAGCGCCTCAACCAGCTCGACATCAAGATCGGCAAGACCTTCAAGATTCGGGGGCTGACCATCGCGCCGAACTTCGAAGTGTTCAACGTGACCAACTCGGACAAGGTCATCACCTACGGGTCCACGAGCTACGCCATCTCGGCGGGCACGTACCTGAAGCCGAACTCGATCGTGCAGGGCCGCATCATCGGCATCGGCACGTCGTTCCGGTGGTAGCAAGCTAGCGACTAGGGGCTAGGGGCTGGGGGCTGGGGACTTGGGATTGAACGGCGAAGCACGATGCGCCGTTCAATCCCGGATCTCGAGCCTGCGGCTCCTGGCCCTTTGTCTTTCTTGGGCACTCCCTAGCCCCCAGTCCCCAGCCCCCAGCCCCCAGTGAAGATTTCCATCGTCATCCCGGTCTACAACGAAAAGCCGACGCTGGCCGAAGTGCTGCGGCGCGTGATCCACGCGCCGCTGCCGTCCGGCTGCGAGCGCGAGGTGATCGTTGTCGACGACGGGTCGACCGATGGGACGAGCGCGAAGCTCGAAGAATGCCGGCGGCGCTTCCGATCGATCGTCACGCATCACTCGACGGTGAATGAAGGGAAGGGCGCGGCGCTCCGTATGGGGATTGCGCGCGCGACCGGCGACGTGATCCTGGTGCAGGACGGCGATCTCGAGTACGACCCGCGCGACTACGTCAGGCTGCTCCAGCCGATCGTCGAGGGGCGAGCCGACGTGGTTTACGGGTCACGGTTTCTGGTTCAAGGTTCAAGGTTCAAGGTTCAAGGTGCGGGTGCGGGGTTCAAGGTTCGAAATGGCGTGCATGGCATGCGCTGGTCAAATTGGCTCGCGAACCGTCTGCTGACGATCACCGCGAACGTGCTCTTTGCCGCGCGCATCACCGACGAGGCCACGGCCTACAAGGCATTCCGTGCGCCGGTGCTCAAGCGCCTGTCGCTCAACTGCCAGCGCTTCGAGTTCTGTCCTGAAGTGACCGCCAAGATCCGCCGTCTCGGCGTCGCGATTCACGAAGTTCCGATCAGCTATCACCCGCGCAGCATCGAGCAGGGGAAGAAGATTCGCTACAGCGACGGCTTCCACGCGCTCTGGACGCTGGTCCGCTATCGCGTCAGTTCCCGCCGTTCGCTCACGACTGCCTCTGAAACCGCTCAAGCCGTTCCCGCGCTCGGACGTATCAGCTAGAGCGAGCGTTCCGTGGCACGCGAACACGCGTGATCTCAAATCCTGAGTTCCTAAGTTCCTGAAATCCTAAGATTCACGATCACTGGCGTCCGCGGGCTACGAGCGCCGCATTCAAGTTTCGCTGTGCCTCGACGTAGCCCGGACGTTCGCGGAGCGCCTGTTGGAACTGCGCGATCGCCTCGTCGAGCCGGCCGGACGAGGCGAGCGCGATGCCAAGCTCGTTGCGAATCTCGGTGGCGCCGGGTGTTGCGACGAGCGCCGCTTGGAGATGCTCGATCGCGGCCGGAAAATGCTGGCTCACGAGGAAGAGCCGGCCGAGCGCGTATTGCGCCTGGCCATCGGCCGGACTCAACGCGACCGCTTGCCGCAATTCCTCGATCGCTTCGGCGGTCCTGCCGGCGAGGCCGAGCGCTTCACCGAGTGCGCGGCGCGGCGCGGCCGATCGCGGCGCCAGCCGTACCGCTGCCTGCAGTTCGCGAATGCCGTCCTCCAGTCGATCGTCGGCGATGAGCGCGACGCCGAGATTGGTCCGCGCGTCGACTGCGTTCGGGGCGGCGGCCAGCGCACGTTGAAAGTGGTCGATCGCGGCGTGCGGCTTGTCCTGCTGGAGCAGGGCGTTGCCGAGATTGAAATGGACATCCGGGAACGCCGGATCGAGTGTGAGCGCGCGTTCGTAGACGGTGATCGCGTCGGCCGCCCGTCCGCGCGCCAGGAGCGCCGATCCGAGGTTGCTGTAGGCCGGCACGTAGTCGGGATTGATGGCAATGGCGCGCTGGTAGTGCTCGATCGCGGCGTCGAACTGTCCCTGTGATTGCAGTTCGGCGCCGAGGTTGTGCTCGGTGACGGCGCGGTTGGCGGTCGCCGAGAGCAGCGGCACGTTGGTGAAGATCACGACGAGGAGCGTGGCGCCCCCGACGAGCGCCAGCGTCTTTGTCGAATGCGATCGCCAGTACTCCGGCAGCCGGATCACCGCAGCCGCGGCGAAGAGCAGCAGGAACGGCACAAGCGGATAGCGGTACCGCGCGTAGATGAAGAAGATCACGACGCTTGCGGCGTAGGCCGCGACCAGCACGTAGAGAATCGCGAGGCGCCGGCGGTCGGACCATGTGGCCGCCACGCCCAGAAACGCCAGCGGCACGAGGACGCCGAAGTGGCCGATCGTCGCGCCGATCCGAATCAGCCAGGACCAGTCGCCGTAGCTTTCCTGGCTTTCCGTGTCGAACGCTTCGCTGACGTTCCAGAGCAGCGCAAACTTCCTCGCCATGAGCGCGAGCCACTTGCCCGGGTCGCTGCGCACGAAGGTCAGCGTTTCACCAGTCCAGTAGCTCGAGACTTCCGCCGGCGACAGCGGTCGTCCGGCGGCGCGCTCGGCGATGTCGATGGCGTCCTGGCGCTCGTACTCCGACGAGCCTCGTCCGCCAATCAGCGATCCCGCGGTGCCGTCCGTCTTGGGGTTGTTGCCGAGATAGAGGTTGGGGCCGAACTGCGAGGTCGTGAGATAGAACCCGCCGCCGACGGCGTAGTTGCGCACGGCGACAGGCACCAGCACGATCGCGAGACAGGCGGCGAACGCCGCGAGATGCCGCCAGCGGTCGCGATCCGCGGATCGCGCGACGCACCAGATCGCCAGAACCACGACGAGCGCCAGCGCGTTCTCGCGGGTGAGGCTGAGCGCGCCCATCGCCAGCCCCAGGCCGGCCCAGTCGTGCCAGTGTCCGGGGGGCCGGGTGCCGAGTGCCGGGTGCCGGGTGCCGGGGCCAATCAGGCGGCTGAGGATCCAGAGCGCAACGGTCGTGAAGAACGCGTCGAGCGCCGTTTTCTGCAGCAACCCGTCGAAGAAGATCGCCGGAGGATAGATCGCCAGCATCAGACCGGCGGCGAGACCGGTCCGCGCCGAGAAGAGCCGCCGGGCGGCCTCGGCAATCAGGACGACCGAGACGGCGCCGAGCACGGACTGGACGAGACGGACCGCGAGCACGCTGTGACCGACGAGTGCATAGATGACGCCGAGCGTGTACGGATAGAGCGGGGCCTGGTAGAAGACGTCGTTGCCCATCCAGTCGCCGCCGGCGATGCGCATGGCCCAGGCGTCGTACCCCTTGGAATCGCCCATCAAAATGTCGAAGAACGGCGCCGAACGGATCTGCCAGAGATAGAGGAGCCGCAGTCCGAGCGCGAACGCAAAGAGCGCGGTGCCGGCCATCCATAGCGGGCGCCGGCGTTGACCCTGCGGCGGTTTCATCGCGTCCAAGCTATCATCTTCGCACTCCCTGATTGTGGCTCGCCGAACCCGTTCCACAGAGGTGGTGCCGCCGGCGCCGCCTGCCGCATCCCCCGACGGTTTCACGATCGCCACCGTCGTGCGGTTGTTGGTCCTCGTGGCCGCCGCGGCGATCTGCTACGTCAATGCGCTCGGCAACCCGTTCGTGTTCGACGATACGGAAGCCATCCTCACCAACCCCTACGTTCGCAGTCTGAGTCCACTCCGCAACGCGATGCGCGCTGAGCCGCAGAGCGCGGTGGCCGGTCGACCGCTGGTGTCGCTGTCACTGGCGATCAACTACGCGTTCGGCGAATTCTCGCCGTGGGGCTATCAACTGTTCAATCTCGCGGTCCACGCCGCGTGCGCGGTCATGCTCTTTCTCGTCCTGCGGCGCGCGCTCGCCTTGCCGCGAGTGAACCTTTCGAACCCATCGAACCCATCGAACCTTTCGAACCCATCGAACCTTTCGAACCCGTCGAACCTTTCGAACCCATCGAACCTTTCGTGGGCCATCGCGCTCGTCTGGGTCGTCCACCCGCTGCAGTCCGAGCTCATCGACTACGTCGTGCAGCGGACCGAGTCGCTCGCCGCGCTGAGCTATCTCACGGCGCTCTACGCCTCGATTCGAGTGATGACCGATGGTCCGGCGAGGCGTTGGACGCGCGTCGCGGTCGCCGCCTGTTTCGTCGGCGTCGCGTGCAAGGAAGTCATGGTCACGGCGCCGCTGACCATCCTGCTGTTCGACGCGATGCTGGTGACCGGTTCCCTGCGCTCTTCGCTGCGGGAACGGCGCTGGCTCTATGCCGGGCTGCTCTCGTCCTGGGCGCTCCTCTGGTATCTGAACGCGTGGGGGCCGCGATGGCGCAGCGCCGGCTTCTCGACCGGCGTGTCACCGTGGACGTACCTGCTGCATCAGGGCGAGATGCTGGTCACGTACTTGAAGCTGCTGGTGTGGCCGTACCCGCAGATCATCGATTACGGCATGACCGGGCCGATCACGTTCGGCGAAGCGGCGCCGTATGTCGCGGTGATCGCGACGCTGTTCGTCCTGACCGTCTACGCGATGTGGCGCTGGCCGGCGGCGGGCTTCATCGGCGCTTACTGTTTCATCCAGCTGTCGCCGTCGTCGAGCATCCTGCCGATCCTGACCGAGGTTGGTGCCGAACGCCGCATGTATCTCGCCTCGGCGGCGCTGCTGACGCTGGTGATGGTCGCCATGGCGCGCGCGCTCGATCGCGCGAGCGCGCAGGGGAACCGCTGGCCGAGACCGGCGGCTCTCGCCGTCCTGGGCGCCGTTGTCCTGGCTTTTGGCGCGCGAACGGTGGTCCGGAATCGGGAGTACAGCGACCCGATCTCGCTATGGCGCTCAGTCCTCGCGCATCGCCCTCATGGACGCGCGCACTTTTCGTTGGCCGTCGAATTGCGCCGCGCCGGAGAACTGGACGAGGCGGTCGCGGAGTATCAGGCGTCCACCGCGGACTACGCTGAAGGACACTACGCGCTGGCCTACGAGTATCGCGAAGCGAAGAAGCTCGATCTCGCGATCGAGCAGTTTCGACTCTTTGTCGACAAGGTGCCGCTCGATTCCCAGGTGCCGAAAGCGTACTCGCTGCTCGGCCAGACGTTCTACGACCTGGGCCGGTACGACGAAGGACTGGCCGCCTACCGAACCGCGTCAACGATGCGGCCGCGTGACACCGACGTTCGCGGCGGGCTCGCTGACACGCTCCTCGCCGCGGGGAAATTCACCGAGGCGGTCGAGGCCTATCGGGTCTTCCTGCAGCTCGAGCCGAACAGCTCGAAGGGACACAACAATCTCGGACGGGCGTTCGTGGCGCTCGAGAAGCACGAGGACGCGATCCGCGAATTCACCGCCGCCGTCGCGCTCGCGCCCGATGATGGGGGAACACGAATGAACCTCGCCTTCGCGCTGGCCACGGTCGGCCGGCTCGACGACGCGGTGCGCGAGTGCCGTCAGGTGCTCACCCGCACGCCGCGGGACGCGAGTGCCATCGCGTTTCTCGGAACCGTCTACGCGGCGCAGGGAAAGACCGCCGAGGCCCGCGTGCAGTTCGAGCGGGCGCTCGCCATCGATCCCGACAACGCGCAAATCAGGGAAGACTTCGCCGCGGCGCTTGGCCGCTAGCGACACTAGTATTGATTCGCTCGGGACGGCCCACTAGCATCGGAGCTGTGTTCCGGTGGGCCTTCTTCTCGGCCTTGGTCCTTTTGATGGCGGCGACGGACAGCCTGAAGGCTGTCCCTACCGGTGTCGCGGACAGCCTAAAGGCTGTCCCTACCGGGGTCACGGTTGTCGCGGCGCAATCGGCGCCGGTGACGTTCACGCGCGACATCGCGCCGATCGCCTTCGAGCACTGCGCCAGTTGCCATCATCCCGGCGGACCGGCGCCTTTCAGCGTCCTGACCTATGCGTCGATTCGATCGCACGCCCGCCAGATCGCGCAGGCCACCGCGACGCGCTACATGCCGCCCTGGAAGGCCGAACCGGGTTACGGCGATTTCATCGGGCAGCATCGTCTGACGGACGCGCAGATTGAGCTTTTCCAGCGCTGGGTGAACGACGGTGCGCCGGAAGGCGCCGCCGCGGATCTGCCGCGGGCGCCGGCGATCGCCGCGGGCTGGCAGCTCGGGTCGCCGGATCTCGTGGTGCCGATGCCGGCCTACGACGTTGACGCGTCAGGAACCGACGTCTTCCGGATTTTCGTCGTGCGTCTGCCGACGGCGGTGCCGCGTTACGTGCGCGGTCTGGAATTCCGGCCCGGCAGCTCGAACGTCGTGCACCACGCCAACATCCGCGTCGACCGCACGACGAATTCGCGTCGCCTCGATGACGACGATCCGGCGCCTGGGTACGACGGTCTGCTGGCGCACTCGGCGATGTATCCCGACGGACACTTTCTCGCGTGGACGCCGGGGCAGGCGGCGCCGCTCCTGCCCAAGGGCCTGGCCTGGCGTCTCGAGCCCGGCACCGATCTCGTCGTTGAACTCCACCTGCAGCCGACCGGAAAGCGCGAAACCGTGGCGCCGACGATTGGACTCTTCTTCACGAACGATCCGCCCGAGCGGACGCCGGGCATGATTCGCCTCGGCCGCCAGAACATCGACATCGCCGCCGGCGAAACGCAGTACGTGCTGACCGACTCGTTCGTGCTGCCGGTGGCCGTCGACGTGCTCGCGGTGCAGCCGCATGCACACTACCGGGCGCGAGAAGTTCGCGGCACGGCGACGCTGCCGGACGGGACGACCACGCCGCTCATTTACATTCCGGACTGGGACTTTCGCTGGCAACAGGTGTATCGCTACCGGACGCCGCGCGCGCTGCCGGCCGGGACCACCGTCGCCATGCGCTACGTCTACGACAACTCGGACGCGAATCCGCGCAACGTCACGCGTCCACCGCAGCGCGTCGTGTGGGGGCAGCGATCCTCGGACGAAATGGGCGATCTGTGGATCCAGGTGCTGACCAGGAACGATCGTGATCTCGATCTCCTCATGGCCGCGTTTCATCCGAAGGTCGTGGCCGAAGACATCATCGGCTACGAAGCGCGCATTCGCGCCGAACCGGCGAGCGCGGCGCTCCACGACGATGTGGCGTTGCTCTATCTCGACGAACGCCGGTTTGACGACGCGATCGCGCACTTCGAGGCGTCACTGGCGCTGACGCCGCAGTCGGCGCGCGCCCACTACAACCTGGCGACGGCGCTGACTCTGGCCGGACGCGTCGACGCGGCGATGCCGCGGTACGAGCGCGCGCTGGCGCTGTCGCCCGACTATGCGCTGGCGCACAACAACCTCGGCGCGATCCAGTTTCAACGCGGTGCGCTGGCCGAGGCCGAACGGCACTTGAGCGCCGCAGTGCGTCTCGATCCCGGCAATGCCGATGCGCTCGACAATCTCGGGCGTCTGGAGCAGCGGCGCGGACGCCTCGCGGAGGCGCGCGCGCACTTCGAGCGCGCGGTCGCGGCACGGCCGGACTGGCCGTTGGCGCTGGTCGATCTGGCGTGGCTGCTCGCCGCCGCGGATCCTCCGGCCCGAGACGCGGCGCGTGCCCGCTCGGTGGCCGAGCGGGCCGTGACCCTGACGGGACGTCGGGACGTGGCGGCGCTGGACGCGCTCGGAGCGGCCCTGGCAGCCGGGGGCGACTTCCGCGGGGCGTCGGCGGTGCTCGAAGAGGCGATCCGCCTTGGCGCGCCAGCCCAGGAGGCGGTGCTGCGAGCGCGCCTGGCGCGATACCGGAGAGGCGAAGGACCGGTGCTTCCTTAGGAATTTCGACCCCGATCTACATCGAAAGTTTATGGAGATCGGCCTTCGTAAACCAAGTCCCCGTTCGTAGAACACCCGGTCAATCCAAGCGACCGGATCTCCTTCTTTCCCCACACTTAAGCGACCGGAAATCGTCGTTGACGAGGTGCGGTTCGGGCGATAGTCTCATCGAGTTTCAAAGGCGTCGAACCCGTGTCGTTTCGTGTTCACGTAGTGACCCGTGGGCACGGGCGCGCCGCCGTGGAACTCGGTCTGACAGTTGAAGGAGGCATCGGATGACACGAAGAGTAGTTGGGTTGGTGATAGTGGCGCTGGCGTGCCTAGTGCTGCTCCCCACCGCCGCGCGAGCGCAGAGCGCGATCGCGGGCGTTGTGAAAGACACCTCAGGCGCCGTGCTGCCTGGCGTGACGGTCGAAGCGGCCAGCGATGCGCTGATCGAGAAGACACGCTCCGTCGTCACTGACGGCTCGGGTCAGTACAAGATCGTCGATCTGCGTCCCGGCGCCTACGTCGTGACGTTCACGCTGCCCGGTTTCGCGACGGTCAAGCGCGACGGCATTGAGCTGCCCTCGAACTTCACCGCGCAGGTCAGCGCGGACATGAAGGTCGGCTCCCTCGAAGAATCCATCACGGTGTCGGGCGACACGCCCGTCGTCGACGTTCAGACCACGGTGCACACCCAGGTGCTCAACCGCGACACGCTCGACAACCTGCCGACCGGCCGCACGATTCAGGGCCTCGGTCAGCTCGTCGTCGGTGTGGCGCTGAGCATCCCCGACGTGGGCGGCAGCCGCGCGATGCAACAGACCTACATGTCGACGCACGGCATGACCGCGGCCAACAACACCGTCATGGTCGACGGCCTGATGGTCAACGGTCTGCAGTCGGACGGCGCGGTCCAGAGCTACTTCAACGACGCGATGAGCCAAGAGGTCAGCTACCAGACGAGCGGCATCGGCGCCGATACCTCGTCGGGCGGCGTGCGCCTGAACATGATTCCGCGCGAAGGCGGCAACAAGTTCTCGGGCGCGTTCTTCACGTCCTGGCGCGACGGTTCGTGGCAGGCAGACAACTTCACGCAGGATCTGCGCGATCGCGGTTTGCCGAATGCCAGCGCCATCGACCGCATCTACGACTTCAACTTCTCGCAGGGCGGCCCGATCAAGCAGGACAAGCTGTGGTTCTTCGGTTCGGCCCGTCAGTGGTCGGTGAACGCGCCGATCGCGGGGACGTTCGTCACCGATGGCTCGGGTCCGGCGATCGCGGCGTGCCTCGTCGCGGCCCGCGGTTCAAACCCCTGCGACCAGGGTATCGACGATCAGAAGATCAAGAGTGCGCTCGTCCGCTTGACATGGCAGATCAGCTCCAAGAACAAGCTGGCGGCCTACTTCGACGAGATCGACAAGTTCCGCGGTCACGCGATGTTCGCGGGTGACGACTACAACACGGCCTCGGTCGTGTGGTACTCGCCGGCCTACCACACCGCGGCGGCGAAGTGGACCTCGACGATCAGCAACCGGCTCCTCCTCGAGGCCGGCTACTCGAACAACACGGAGAACTACACCAACGAGTCGCTGCCGGGCATCGCGCAGCCGCGCTTCACCCAGGCGTGGTATGCCGGCGCCGCGCGCCGCGACCTCGACCTCGTCACGACCTCGGACCAGCCGTTGCTCACCAGCATCAGCACGCAGAGCCCGAAGCGGTTCAACGTGCAGGGCGCGCTGTCCTACGTCACCGGCTCGCACAACCTGAAGGTCGGCGCGCAGCGGACGTGGGGCCGGTTCGGTCATACGAACGACGGCAACGCCGACCTCGATCAGTACTACCGCGGCAACGCGACCGGTATTCCGTTCACCAACCCGGTGCAGGTCGCGGTCTACAACACGCCGATCGACAACGAAGAGCTGTTGAACTACGACTTCGGCGTCTTCGTGCAGGATCAGTGGACCTACAAGCGCTTGACCATCAACGCCGGTCTGCGCTGGGAATGGGTCAACGCCAGCGTGCCGGAACAGAGCTCACCGCGCGGTCGCTTCGCTCCGGCGCGGACCTTCGTGGAGACTCCGGACCTGCCGAGCCAGAGCGATCCGGCCCCACGTTTCGGCCTGGCGTACGATCTCTTCGGCAACGGCAAGACGGCGATCAAGTTCTCCGTCAACCGCTACAACGCGTCGCGGACGACGGGCAGCGCGGCCTCGGGCGCTCAGCGGTACAACCCGCTCGCGCGCACGTCGCAGACGCTGACCTGGGTCGATGCGAACCTCGACGACATCGCGCAGGGTGAACTCGGCTGCACGTTCGGAACCGCCGGTTGCGAAATCAACTTCTCGACTCTGGCGCCGAACTTCGGAAGCCGCGCGCTCACCACGCAGGATCCGGACATTCAGCGGACCTGGAACCTCGAGACGGGCGCCGAAATCCAGCACGAGCTCTTCCCGCGCGTGTCGGTGACGGTGTCGTACTATCACGGCAAGTTCCACAACCTCCTGCTCAGCAACAACACCAGCATCTCGCTCAACGACTGGGTGCCGATCAGCGTCTTCAATCCGATCGACGGTTCGCCGATGACGATTTACGACATCACGGCCGCCGCCAGGAGCCGGGCCCGCAACGTGCTCGACACCAGTTCGGAACAGAACACGCAGGTGTTCGACAGCTTCGGGTTCCAGTTCAACGCCCGTCTGCCTCACGGGGCGACGCTCTTCGGCGGCCTCGGCATGGATCGGTTCATGGAGAACACCTGCGCCGAACCGAACAACCCGAACCTGCTCCGCTTCTGCGACGACGCGCATCTGGACGATCACCTGCCCGCCGGAGAAGCGGCTCGTGGCTATTCGATTCCGTTCCAGAACAACGGCAAGTTGGCCGCGACTGTTCCGCTCCCGTACGGCGTGCAGTTCAGCGCCAGCTTCCAGAGCAACGCCGGTTATCCCAACCGCTCGCTCACGACGACCAGAACCACGGGCGGCACGTCATGGCTCCTGACGAGCACGACGACCTATCCGACGGTCAATGGTGTCGCGTACTGCCCGGCCTGCCCGGGTGGCGTCGCGCCGTGGACGGCCAACCAGCGGGTCACTCCGCAGGGCTTGAACGGGACGGATTCGGCGACCAGCTTGACGGTCCAACTGGTTCCGTACAACTCGGACGGCCAGTTCACGGACCGGATCAATCAGCTCGACCTCAAGTTCACGAAGACCTTCTCCGTCGGTCGCGTCAAGATTGCGCCGGCGCTCGAGTTCTTCAACATCACCAACGCGAACTCGGTGATTCTGCAGCGGTCGACGGCGTACACCCCGCCGCCGGTCATCAGCGGCGTCGTGCAGCCGAACACATTCAACCAGCCGTCGGGCATTTTGAACGGCCGGATCATGGGTATCGGCGCGCAGGTCCGCTGGTAAGTTCTTCGTCGCTTCGCAAGACCGAACGGGGGTGGGCGTCAGCCCCCCCCCCGTTCGTTGTACCCTCCGAAACCTCACGCCACCTCGCGGCATCAAAGCATCAATGCGTCGCATTTCAGCCGTCGCGCTCCTCACCCTTCTCGTCGGCATGTCTGGCGGTTGCGATGAAACGCTGCTGGTCGACCCCACGCTGACGCCATCGGCGACGATTGCCGACGATGCGGCGCTGTATCGCCACATCACCGTGACCGAGCCGCTGAACCAGTACGCGCTTTTTCCCGACGCCGAGGCGATGACCGAAGGACAGTTGAGCGGGTCCAGCGCACACCGCAGAGTGGTACGGGTGCGCCTGAACGGGCGCGCCCTGAGCGCGCTCCAGGCTGGCCGTTTGCCGCGTGGGACCTGGTTTCCCGATGGCTCGGTGATCGTGAAGGAGATTTTCGATCGGGACGCCGCGACCCCGCATACCTATTCGGTCATGTACAAGGCGCTCCGGGATTCGCGAGCCGGGAACGGCTGGCTGTGGGCCGAATTCAACGCCGACGGATCGGTGCACGCGACGATCAACAATCGCGGCGCGCAGTGCACCAGTTGTCATCAACTGGTCGAGGGGTCGTTCAACGACTCGGTGCGCACGTTCGAACGGCAGCAGTAGAAACACGCGCTCGCTGTGCTTAAGCGCGTTTCCAGCATTCGTGGCATCCGGCTTTAGCCGGATATCGGAGGGCATGTGTTGCGTCGAGAGTGGAGACTGGCACTAGTGGCGGTGGTCGGTCTGCTCGGCGGCGTGTCGGCAGTTGCCGCCGGACAGGACGCCCCACCAAGCACACAGCAGGAACCCGAGCGCGATACGGACGGCGATTTCAATCCCGCTGAACCAGACTTCACGTTGGCTGGCCTGCCAACGGCCGTCCGGCTGCCGTATCACGCATGGGCGTTCAGGGTCACGCACCGGTTCGCGCGCAACATTGCGACACCGGAGGATCTCTTCGGCATCGACTCCGGCGCGCAGATTGGCCTCGAACTTCGCTACGGGCTGATCCGCGGCGCGCAGGTCGGCATCCACCGGACCTCGAATCGGACGATCGAGTTCTTCGGTCTCTACGACCTCGTGCGGTCCGGACGGCGGAAACCCGTTGGCGTTTCGGCGCTCGTGACCGTGGACGGGACCGACAACTTTCGTGAGAGCTATTCGCCGGCGATCGGCGCCGTCATCTCACATCCGATCGGCGAGCGCGGTGCGCTCTACGCCGAACCCGTCTGGGTGAACAACTCGAATCCATTGCCGGCCGGCCTCCAGGTGGACGAGAACAGCACGTTGATGCTCGGCCTCGCGGCGCGGCTGATGGTTCGGCCTGCGACGTACTTGATTGTCGAAGCATCGCCACGGCTCGCGGGATATGCCCCGGGCCGTCCGCTGATGACCATCGGGCTCGAAAAGCTCGTCGGCGGACACGCGTTTCAAGTGAACGTCTCGAACGGCTTCGGCACGACCTTCGCGCAGATCGCGCGCGGCGGCGCCAGTTTCAGCGACTGGCACCTCGGGTTCAGCATCTCCCGCAAGTTTTACTGAACGCAAGCCAGGACTGGTGCTGGGTGCGGCGTGCACGGCGCACGGTGCACGGTGCAGGTGCCCGGTGCGCCGTGGTGAGTGCTCGGTGCAGCGCGGGGCTTCGGTATCTCAACAATCAAGCCGCGCGCTGGCGGCCGGCGTTCTGGCAGGGCCGAGCCGCCGCACGGTCCATCGTGCACCACGCACCCTGCACCACGCACCCTGCACCTGCACCGTGCACCATGCCCTGAGCACCGCGCACCGACTTATCAGCGCGGCAGCGCGGATCGGGCCGTCGCGAGGTTACGCTGCGCGTCGGTGAACTGCGGGTCGAGCGCGAGCGCCTTCTCGAAGGCGGCGATGGCGCCGCGCAGATCGCCGCGCTGGCCGAGGGCGATGCCGAGATTGTTGTGCGCGGCGACCATTCTCGGGTCGAGCGCGAGCGCCGCCTGGAACGCGGCGATCGCGTCGTCAAGGCGATTGGCCTCGAGGAGGACGCTGCCGAGGTCGTACTCGATTCCTGCATCCTTCGGGTCGAGCGCCGCCGCCTGCCGAAGCGCAACGATCGCCTCATCGGTACGTCCGGCATCCGACAGCGCACTTCCGAGATTGCGATAGGCCTTGGCCGACCGCGGATCGGCGGCGACGGCGGCCTGAAACGCGGCGACCGCCGCGTCGCGATTGCCTTGCGCGCTCAGCGCGACGCCGAGATTGTTGCGCACGCCGGCCGAATCGGGAATGGTGCGGAGCGCGATATTGAAATGGTCTTCGGCTTCGGCAAACTTGTTCTGCGCGAGGAGCGCGTTGGCCAGGTTGTAGTGCGCGTCGGGGTAGTCGGGCTGCACCGTCAGCGCCTGCCGATAGGTGGCGATCGCTTCGTCGATCGCGCCGCCCGCTTTGAGCGCCGCGCCGAGATTGTTGTAGGCCGGCGCGTAACCGGGCGCAAGCTGCGCCGCTCGCGCGAAGTGCGCGATCGCCTCGTCCCGCCGGCCGCGCTCGTTGAGTGCCGTTGCCAGATTGGTCTCGGTGATCGCCTGCATCAGGCGCGGCGACAAGAGCGGCCAGTTGGCCGCGACGGCGACGGCCGTGACAGCCGCGGCGATGGGGATCCACCGGCTGCGCAGTTTCTGCCGCTGGGAATCCGGCTGAAGCCGGATCCCACGGAATATGCCACCGGGGACAAGCGCCGTGACAGCGTGCGCCGCGAACAGGAGCAGCAGCGGCAGCAGCGGCAGGCGATAGCGCGCGAACACATAGAAGAGGAGCACGCTGGCCGCATAGAGGGCCGTCATGCCGTACAAGAGCGCGAGACGTTGCCGATCCGGCCATCCGAGGATCGCGCCGAGAACCGCGAGCGGGACGAGGACGCCGAAGTGGCCGAACCATCCGAGCAGGCGAAGCGGCCACGACCACTCCGCGTAACTCTCCTGGCTTTCCGTGTCGAGCATTTCATCGCGATTGACGAGCAGCGCCGCCTTGCGTCCCATCAGCGCCATCCAGCGTCCGGGTTGGCCGGTGATGAACGCGAGCGCGCGGTCGGTCCAGTAGCCTGAGACTTCCGCCGGCGTGAGCGTCCGGCCGAGCGCATGCTCGGCAAGATCAATCGCGTCCTGCCGCTCGAACTCGGGAGCGCCGCGTCCAAAGCGCAGCGACATGTACGTACCGTCGGCCTTCGGGTTGTTGCCGATGTAGAAATTCGGTCCGAACTGCGAGGTGGTGAGATAGAACCCGCCGCCGACAGCGTAGTTGCGAACCGCCACCGGCATCAGCACGAGCGCGAGCCCGGCGGCGAATGCCGCGAGCGTCTGGAGTCGTGCCGCCAGCGGACGGGCGCCCACGAGGCCCCACGCCGCGATGACGAGGATGAAGACCAGCGCGTTTTCGCGGGTGAGACTGAGCGCGCCCATCGCCAGGCCGAGGGCCAACCAGCGGCCGCGGCGCTCCGGACGATCCTGCAACGTTCCGGCGAGCGACAGGCCCAGAGTGAGGAAGAACACATCGAGTACCGACTTCTGCAACAGGCTGTCGAAGAAGATCGCCGGGGCATAGACCGCCAGTGCGAGACCGGCGACCCAGCCGGCGCGCGTCGAGATGAAGCGTGCGCCCGCAAGATAGAGCAGCGCCGCGCTCCCGGCGCCGATCGCCGCCTGGACGATGCGGACGGCGAGGAGGCTGTGGCCCGCGACCCGGTAGATGACGCCGAGGAAATAGGGATAGAGCGGGGCCTGGTAGAAGACGTCACGGCCGATCCAGTCGCCGGACGCGATGCGGACCGCCCACTCGTCGTAGCCGCGCGCATCGCCGAGCAGGACGTCGAAGAAGGGCGAGCGTCGCAATTGCCAGACATGCAGCAGCCGCAGCGCCAGCGCGACGCCAGAGATGACGGCGAGCGGCAGAGCGTGGCTTCGGGATCCCGGATCGGGTGGAGCCTGGCCGTGACGGACGGATTTCATGGCGCGGCGGGTTCAGGTCCGTATGTTATACGTACCCACACGGTGTCTGACGGGGTGTCAGACACGTGTCTGACCCCAACGCTCCATGAAGGTTGATCACGCCCGGCTGGTGGCGCTGTTTGTGGCCGGACTCGCGGCACACAACGCGCGGGCGGCCGACCCGCCGACGTTCAACCGCGACATCGCGCCGATCGTGTTCGCAAAATGCGCGTCGTGCCATCGTCCCGGCGCCATCGGCCCGTTCAGCCTGCTGACCTATCGCGACGTGCGCCAGCACGCGAGCCAGATTGTCCAGGCGACCGCGGCGCGCATCATGCCGCCCTGGAAGCCCAAGGCCGGGCCGATGTTCGTCGGCGATCGATCGCTGAGCGCGGACGAGATCGCAACAATTCGGGCGTGGGTCGACGATGGCGCGAAGGAAGGGAACCGGCGCGATCTGCCGGCGGTCCCCGCGTTCAGCGACACCTGGGAACTCGGCACACCCGATCTGATCGTCACCATGGACGCGGCGTACACCCTCGCCGCCGGCGGCGCGGACATTTTCCGGACCTTCGTGCTGCCGATTCCTGGCGACCGCGTGCGGTTCGTGCGCGCGATGGAATTCCGTCCGGGCAATGCCCGCGCGGTTCATCACGCGAACATCGGCGTCGATCGCACCAGGTCGTCACGCCGGCTGGACGAGGCCGACGCCGAACCGGGGTACGTCGGCGGCATGGTGCAGGATGCGAACTATCCTCCGGGGTACATGCTCGGATGGACGCCCGGCCAGCGGCCGCGGCCGTCGCCGGCCGGCATGGCGTGGCGGCTCGAGCCGGGCAGCGATCTCGTCGCGCAGCTGCACATGCAGCCGACGGGCAAACCTGAACCCGTGCAGGTCAGCGTCGGCTTCTACTTCACCGGCGACGCGCCGGTGCAGACGCCGATCGGGCTGCGGCTCGGCAGCGAAACGATCGACATCGATCCGGGCAAGGCCGACTACGAGATTCGCGACGAGTACGTTTTGCCGGTCGACGCCGAACTGCTGGCCGTCCAGCCGCACGCGCACAATCTCGGCCGCGCCGTTGAAGCCCAGGCCACGCTGCCCGACGGCCGCCACATCTCGCTCATCACCATCGACGACTGGGACTTCCGCTGGCAGGACGTCTACGTCTACGAACGGCCGATTGCGCTGCCGAAGGGCACGACGCTGTCGATGCGGTTCCGCTACGACAACTCTGCGGCAAACCCGCGCAATCCGTTCCAGCCGCCGCGCCGCATTGTCTGGGGACAGAACACCTCGGACGAGATGGGCGACCTCTGGTTGCAGCTCGTGCCGGCTTCGCGTTCCGATGCCGGAACCCTGAGCGCCGACATCGAGCGCAAGACGCGCGCGGAAGATCTGTCGGCGTACACCAAAGTCCTTCGCGCCGACCCGAACAACCCGCTCCGTCACGACATGGTGGCGACGCTCAGTCTGCAGGCCGGTCGCGTTGAAACGGCGATTGCCGAATACCGCGAGTCGCTCAAGCTCAATCCGGATTCCGCGCCCACTCACTACAACCTCGGGTTGGCGCTGGCCCTTCGGCGCCTGTATCCGTCCGCGCGAGCCGAATTCGAAGCGGCGCTGGCGATCGATCCCAACCACGCCGAGGCGCACAACAATCTCGGCGCGATGCTGCATGCGGCGGGGGAGCTCGACCAGGCCGAGATCCAGTACCGGCGGGCGTTCGAACTCCGGCCGGAAAATGCCGAAGCCAGAAACAACCTGGGGCGGTTGCTGACGGCGCGCGGACAATATCGAGAGGCGCTCGACGCCTTTACGGGAGCCCTGGCCCAGAACCCCCGGCTGTCCGCGGCGCTGTCGGGAAGTGCGTGGATCCGTGCAGCGTCGCCCGACCCTGAGCTTCGCGATCCCAAGGAAGCCATCCGACTGGCGCAAGACGCGGTGTCGCTCTCGTCCCGCCGGGACCCTTCGGCCCTCGACACGCTGGCGACGGCATATGCCTCGGACGGACAGTTTGACCGTGCGGTCGAAATCGCTCAGGAAGCCCTCCAAACTGCCGATTCCCTCGGCATGACGACGTTGTGGGTGGACATCTGGCAGCGCCTCCAGCGCTTCCAGTCGCGCCAGCCATACGTCGCCCGGTAGCGTGACAGGTGCGGTAACAACGGTAGGGACAGGCTTTAGCCTGTCCGCTCAGCCTGTCGCTCTGTAAGCACGGCGCTAGCTTCAGGCGTATACCTTTGTGTTTAATCGTCGTCGAGGCGGATAGACCTTTTTATTCACGTCCATGCACGCATTCATCCCTGGCGGACTCCGTCGGTGCCCACTCGTCCTCGTCTAATCCCTTTTTCTTCGCTTGTCGGCGCGTGTCTCGGTCTGGGCCTCATCGCCGCGACCGTGGCACCCCTGCGCGGCCAGCAGAGCGCGCCCACGTTCAACAAGGACGTGGCGCCGATTCTCTATAACAACTGCGCCTCGTGCCATCGGCCCGGCGAGGCCGCGCCGTTTTCGCTGCTCGACTATCAAGATGCGCGGCAGCGCGCGCAGCTCATCGTCGCCGCGACGGCGAGCCACTACATGCCGCCGTGGCAGCCCGACGCCGAAAAGGGTGAATTCGAAGGCGACCGGCGGCTCACGCAGCACGACATCGACCTCCTGCGCCAGTGGGAACAGGGCGGCAGCCTCGAAGGCGAGGCGCGCGATCGTCCGCGGATGCCGGACTTCGGGCGGCAGTGGCGTCTGGGGACACCCGATCTCGTTCTCGAGATGCCGGAGACGTTCCAGGTGCCGGCCGACGGCCCCGATGTCTTCCGCAACTTCGTGATTCCGATTCCGCTGAGCGATCGCAAGTTCGTGCGCGGGATCGAATTCCGCGCCGGCAACCCGCGCGTTGTGCACCACGTCCGGATGATGCTCGACGACACCGGCGACTTGCGCCGGCTCGACGAGAAGGACGCGGAACTGGGATTCGGCGGTATGGAAGCGCCGGGCGCGCGCTTTCCGGACGGACACTTTCTCGGCTGGGCGCCGGGCAAGATGGCCGAAGCCGAAGCCTTCCCCTGGCCGCTCGAGCCGGGCACCGATCTCGTACTCCAGGCGCACCTGAAGCCGGACGGGAAGGTCGAACCGCTGCGCGTGTCGATCGGGCTCTACTTCACCGATCATCCGCCTGCTGCGACACCACTGATGATCCGCATGGGATCGAAAGTGATCGACATTCCGGCGGGCGCGGCGCGCCACGAGGTCGTCGACACGTACACGCTGCCCGTGGACGTCACCGTCCGGAGCATCTATCCACACGCGCACTATCTCGCGAAAGAGATGACGGTGACGGCGCGCAAGTCCGACGGCTCGGTCGAAACGCTGCTGCATATTCCGAACTGGAACTTCAACTGGCAGGACGAGTACTCGTATCGCCGGCCCTACGTGCTCAAGCGCGGGACGACGATCACGATGCGCTACATCTACGACAACAGCGCGGCGAATGTGCACAACACGAGTCAGCCGCCGCGCCGCGTCCGGTTCGGATCCGAGACGACCGACGAGATGGGCGAACTGCTGTTGCAGGCGCTCGTGAAGTCACCAGCCGATCTGCAGCGGCTGCGGCTCGATGTCGCGCGCAAGAATCTGCTGACCGATACCGCGGGTGAGGAGAAACGCGTCCTCGACCAGCCCGACGACGTCGACACGCGCAATGCACTCGGCGTGTCGTATGTGCAGCTCGGACGTCCAGCGGATGCGACGCGGCAGTTTCTGGAAGTGCTCCGTCAGGCGCCGAACCACGCGATGGCGCACTACAACCTCGCCGTGATGGCGATGTCCGATCGCCGCTTCGACGAAGCGGCCGACCGGCTGCAGCGGGCGCTCGCGGCGCGGCCCGACTACGCCGAAGCGCACAACAACCTTGGCGTGCTGCTCGAACGCACCGGCCGCGGGGCCGACGCGATGGCGCACTACCGTCAGGCGCTGGCGGCGCGGCCGACCAATCCGGCGGCGCACAACAATCTCGGCCGGGCGTTGATGGCGAACGGCGACATGGATGACGCGGTGACGCACTTCCGCGCGGCGCTTCGGACCCGTCCCGATCACCCGGATGCGCTTTCGAACATCGGGCGCGCGTATCTGGCGCAGGACAACCCGAAGGGCGCGGTGCAGGTGTGGAAGCAGGCGCTGGCCGTTCGCCCCGACGCGCTCGGCACGCTGCTCGACCTCGCCTGGCTACTCGCGACCAACGAGGACGTCCGCAACCCGAACGACGCGGTGACGTTCGCCGAGCGCGCCAACCGCGTGTCGGGCGGAACGAATGCCGCCGCGCTCGACATGCTGGCCATGGCGTACGCGGCGGGTCAGCGCTACGAGCTCGCCGTCCGGATGGCGCAGCGCGCGTTCCAGCGCGCGTTGGCCGACGGCAACGACGCGCTGGCCGCGGGAATTCGCCAGCGGCTGGACAGCTATCAGCTCAATACCAGCCGCGCTCGCGGTGCCGAAAATCCGTAGAATGGTTCCATGAGACGCGCGCTCCTTGCCGGCGTCACCGCGTTCGCGCTCGCCGCCGGGATGAGCGTCCACGCCGCGGCGCCCTCGGTGCGCCTGCCCGACCTCGACAACCGTCCTGTCGATCCGTTTCTCGCCGCCGAAGGGCAGCAGGCGATTGTGTTTCTCTTCGCGAGCGTCGACTGCCCGATTTCGAACCGCTACGCGCCGGTCGTTCAGCGGCTGTATGAAACGTACTCGGCAAAGGGTGTCGCGTTCTGGCTGGTCTATCCGAATCCCGCGGAATCGCCGGCGGCGATTCGCGAGCACCTCAAGGCGTTCGGCTATCCGGTCCACGCGCTTCGCGATCCCCGCCACGAACTCGTCAAGCTGGCTCGCGCCGTGGTCACGCCTGAAGCGGCGGTGTTCGATCGCGGCCGCCAACTCGCGTATCACGGCCGGCTCGACGATCGCTATGTGAGCCTCGGCATCGAACGTCCGGCGCCGACGCGCCACGACCTCGCCGACGCTTTGTCCGCGATCCTCGCCGACCGTCCCGTGAACGATCCCGTCACACAAGCGGTTGGTTGTTACATTGCTGATTTCGTTCAATGACTTGTTGGTTCGATGGGTTCGACAGGTTCGAGAGGTTCGATAGGTTCTCGAACCCTTCGAACCCTGTGAACCATTCGAACCCGTCGAACCTCTCGAACCCTTCGAACCGACTGGTTCTCGCCGTCCTCTTCGTCATCGCCGCCGCGTCGGGTGTCCATGCGGCGGATCCAGTCACGTACAGTAAAGACGTCGCGCCGATCCTGTTTTCCAAATGCGCCGTATGCCACCACCCGGGCGGCTCGGCGCCGTTCTCGGTCCTGTCCTACGCGGCCGTGCGGCAGCACGCGAGCCAGATCGTCGCGGTGACGGCGAACGGTTACATGCCGCCGTGGAAGGCGGACGCCAGCGTCGGCGGCGGCTTCGTCGGCCAGTCGCGACTGACGGCGGATGAACGCGCGCTCCTGGCGCGCTGGGTAAGCGAAGGCTCGCGCGAGGGGAGTCCGCGCGATCTTCCCGCGGTGCCGCAGTTCTCCGCCGGTTGGCAACTCGGGCGGCCGGACCTGGTGCTCACGCTCCCGTCGTACACGGTTCCGGCCGGCGGGACCGATGTCTTTCGCATCTTCGTCCTGCCGATTCCGGTGGATCGGCAGCGATTCGTGCGCGGCGTCGAGTTCAATCCCGGCAATCCGGCGATCGTTCACCACGCCAACATCCGGATCGATCGCACGCCGGCGTCGCGGCGGTTCGATGCGGCGGACCCGACACCCGGATACGAAGGGCTGATTGCGCACTCGGCGACATATCCGGACGGCCACTTTCTCGGCTGGACACCGGGACAGGTTGCGCCGCTTCTGCCGCGCGGGCTGGCCTGGCGCCTCGATCCGGGCACCGATCTGGTCGTCGAAGTGCACATGCAGCCGAGCGGCCGCGCCGAACCGGTCGCGCCCTCTGTCGCGTTGTATTTCGGCACCGACCCGCCGGAGCGCGTGCCGTCGATGCTGCGTCTCGGTCGTCAAGGCATCGACATTCCGGCGGGTGAGCCGGCGTACACCATCGCCGATTCATTCGTGCTGCCCGTGGACGTGTCGGTCCAGGCCGTGCAGCCGCACGCCCATTACCGGGCGCGCGAAGTGACCGGCACGGCCACACTCCCCGATGGACAGACGCGGACGCTGATTCACATCGCCGACTGGGACTTCCGTTGGCAGCATGTCTACCGCTACGTCGAGCCCGTTGCGCTGCCGAAGGGCACGACGGTGTCGATGCGCTACACGTATGACAACTCAGCCGGCAACCCGCGCAATCCCGTCCAGCCGCCGCGGCGGGTCTACTGGGGCCAGCGATCCGCCGACGAGATGGGGGACCTGTGGATTCAGGTGCTGACGCCGACCGACCGCGATCTGGAGCTGCTCGACAGCCGCTTCAGCGTCAAGGTCATGGCCGAGGACACGATCGGCTACGAACGCTGGATCCAGTCTGAGCCGGAGAGCGCGGCGCTGCACGACGACGTCGCCGGGCTGTATCTCAAGCTCAATCGTCCCGCGGACGCGGTTCGGCATTTTGCGATTTCGGCGGGCCTGCAGCCGACGGTGGCCGCGGCACACTTCAATCTGGCCACGGCGCTCACGCTCGCCGGTTCGCTGCTCGCGGCCGTGAAGGAGTACGAGCGCGCGCTCGAGTTGAATCCTGCCTACGCGGCGGCGCACAACAATCTGGGCGGCGCGTTGAATCGGCTGAACCGCGTCGACGAAGCGCTGCCGCATCTCCTCGAGGCGCTGCGGCTCGAGCCGGGCAATGCGTTGGCGCACTACAACGCCGGCGTGGCCGAGCGCACCCGCGGGCGGTTCGCCGACGCGATCGCGCACTTTCGTCGCGCGCTGCAGCCGAACGACAACTGGCCGGCGGCGCTCTCGGATCTGGCCTGGCTGCTGGCGGTTTCACCCGAGGAGGCGCTGCGCGATCCGGGTGGGGCCGTCAAGTATGCCGAACAGGCGGCGGCGTTGTCCGGACGTCAGGATCCGGTCGTCCTCGATGTGCTGGCCGCGGCGTATGCCGCCGCCGGACAGTACATGCGCGCGGTCAGCGAAGCCGACGCCGCGCTCGCGCTCAAACCCGCGAACGCGGACGCGATTGCCGTCCGCCGCGCCCTCTACGCGCAAGGCCGTCCGTTTCGCCTCTCTGCACAGCGGTAGGGACAGGCTTCAGCCTGTCCGACCTTTGGTAACGTGACAGCGGCAGAGCCGAGCGTTGAGGTGTCAGACACCGGTACGTCGGTATACGCCGGGTGTCTGACACCAGCGAAAGAGGCCAACGTCGGTCGGCGAAGCCAGGAAACGGCTCACGGGCTCCAACAGGTCGCCGGTGTCAGACACCCGGCGTCTAGTGCCGTACCGGTGTCCGACACCTCAACATCAGAGGCTGACTACTGATACGGCTGCGTGCGTCGCCAGCCGGTGACGACGCCGAATCCCCACAGGACCGCCGCGCCAGCGACCGCGAACATCAGCCATCGCGCGAGGATGGCCAGTGACGCGGCCGAGAGGTCGAGCGCGCCGAACTGATACTGCAGGGCGAGGGCACCGCGCGCGGTCATCCGGTGCCACGCGCTATGGCCGGCGATGCCGGAGAAGACGAGCAGTCCGATCGTCGCCGGCAGGGTCCAGCGGAACACCAGCCGCAGCGCCGCGACGATGAGCGCGAGCCACGCGAGCAGCGCCAGCTCGACTCCGGCATTGAACGCGAGGACGGAGGTCAGCACGTGGGCGCCGGCAAACTGGAGCGTCGGTCCGACGACCGCGCCGAAGCTGAAGCCGTAGGCGAGACCGCAGGCGAAGGCCGTCATCCAGCGCCGCTCCAGATTCACGCGGGCGACGTTTTCAAACGCGACATAGACGATCGCGATCGCCAAAACGGTCGCGACCGCCGGTTGAAACGCGAGCGTGTCGGGGGCGATGGCGAAGTACCCTGCGCCGAGCAGCGTCAAGGAATGCGCGAGGATGAACGCGGCGACGATGAGCACGAGATCGCCGGCGCGCCGGAACGGCATGACGAGGCAGAGCAGGATCAGCAGCGGATCGGCGGCGTCGCGCGCATACAGAAATCCGGCGCGCACGAAGCGCCAGATCGTTTGGGCGATGGTCGGATCGAGATGTACGAGACCCGGGTCGGACTCGACGCTGATCGTCCGGATCAGTTGGCCGCCCTTGACCAGGCTCAGGATCGACATCGCGCGCTGTCCGAGCCGTCCCCAGCGTGGGTCGATCGAGAAACGCGACTCGCCGGACTGGACGGTGTATTCGAAGAGGATGTCGAGAAACCCTTCCTTGATCGTCACGTCGGTCTCTTCCGGCAGCGGCGGCCCGGTCAGAAGCGCCATCGCCCGCTCGTAGGACTCGAACGAGCGATCGCCGCCCGGCGTGGCACGGACGAACAGCACCTTCGGCGGCGGCAGCGGCCGGCCGTCCTCAAACAGCGTGGCCTCGTCGCCGATCCACAGCGTGGCGGCATTGTGCAGTTCAAAGGGCGCCCGCGCCAGGTCGAGGACGTCCGGCTGGCGGAACGGCCAGGTCATGTCGCGCATCGCGAGGAGCGGCGCGCGCACGAGCATCAGCAGCCGCGACGATTCCGGCACGATGTAGGTCTGAATCGTGACGTCGTTGGGGATTTCGTGGCCGCTCGGAACCGCGGACGCGACGAGCAGAGCTGCCAGGACCAGCGCGCCAGAGACCAGCCGGCGCCGCACACCGTGAACCATGCGGTTGGTATTATCCGTCGTCGCCCGGCCGGCTTTGCCCGCAGCAATCCGGCCTGACGCCGGATCCCACTTGATGACATCGGTTGCCTGCCCCGCCTGCCGTGCCTGCCCTGTCAGCTGCGCCCGCCCTGCCGGCCCTTCCCGCCGTGTCCTCCTTACGCATTTCCTGCACCATCCGTTCGACCTACCACCCGTTTTGCTTGCCGCAACTTGTCCCATTCGCGGGTATACTGCGCTGTCTTATTGACGCCATGACCCCGAGCCGGCGACAGCCGGTTCTCGAGGAGGAGGGGTATGAACCGTATTCTTCGCATCAGCAGCGCGGTCGGCGCTGTGGTTGTCACCGGCGCGTTCGCCATGACGGCCAGCCAGCAGACCGCTTCCGCGCAGGGGCGCGCGCCCGCGTATCGCGTCGAGCCGTTTTATCCGCAGCCGTTGCCGAACCACTGGGTGTTCGGTTCGATCACCGGCGTGGCGGTCGACGCTCAGGATCACGTGTGGGTGGTGCACCGTGGCGCCGACTCGCTCGAGGGTAACGAGAAGGGGATGATGGCCAATCCGCCCTCGTCGAGCGTGTGCTGCGTCGCGGCGCCGCTCGTGATGGAGTTCGATCAGGCCGGCAAGCTCGTGTCGCAGTTTGGTGAGGGGGGCAAGGCGCCCTCCGGCACGGGCTACACGTGGCCGCAGTCGCCGGGCAGCCTCACCGTCGACGGCAAAGGGAACGTCTGGATTACCGGCGCGGGTCTCGAGCCGGCCCCGGCTCCGGCGGCTGGCGCGCGTGGGCGCGGTGCGGCAGGACGAGGCGGCGCCGCCGCGACACCGCCGCCGGCTGACGCGCACGTGATCAAGTTCTCGAAGACCGGTCAGTTCCTCCTGCAGATCGGCGCGCCCGGCAGGAACGAAGGTCCCGAGAGCCAGACCTCTCTGAACCGTCCGTCAGCCGTGGCGGTCGACACCGCGGCGAACGAGGTCTACATCGCCGACACCGGCAACCGCCGCATCGTCGTCTTCGACTCCGAGACCGGCCGCTACAAGCGCCACTGGGGCGCCTACGGCGAGAAACCGGGCGCGGCTCCCCCGGCCTACGATCCGGCGGCGCCGGCGGCGCGTCAGTTCCGCGACGTGACCTGCATCGACATCGCGAAGGACGGCAACGTCTACGTCTGCGACCGTTCGAGCGATCGCATCCAGGTCTTCTCGAAGGACGGCAAGTTCGTGAAAGAGGCCGTCGTCTCGAAGAACACGATGGGCGCGACCGTCACCGGCCAGTTCGGCGTGGTCTCGTCGCACGGCTCGGTGTGGGACATCGCGTTCTCGAACGACGCGCAGCAGCGCTACATCTTCGTGGCCGACGGCCACGACAAGAAGATCATCGTCCTCGACCGCCAGACGCTGGCGGAACTCGGTACCATCGGCGACGGTGGCCGTCAGCCGGGCCGCTTCCTTGCCGTTGGCAGCATCGCCGTGGATTCCCGCGGCACCATCTACACGGGCGAACAGCACCACGGCAAGCGGGTGCAGAAGTTCGTTCCGGGTCGATAACGTTCGCCGTTCATAGGGAGAAATGGGTATGAAGCAACGACGCAACGTTTTCATCGGCGCGACTTTCGTCGCGACCTTAGCGGTTCTCGGTGTCGGGCAGAGCCTCCTCGAGAAGCGGGCCGAAGCCCAGGCAGCCGCCAACACCACGGCGCCGAAGTTCGAAGTCGATCCGATGTGGCCGCAGCCGCTGCCGAATGGCTGGTATCTCGGTCAGGTCATCGGTGTCTGGGTGGATACCCGCGACCATGTGTGGATCATCCACCGCTCCGACGTGCTGGACGCCGCCGAAGGCGCGGCGTCTCAGAATCCGCCGACGGGCACGTGCTGCAAGGTCGCACCGCCGATCATCGAGTTCGACGCGGCCGGCAAGGTGGTCAGCTCGTTCGGTGGTCCCCCTGCCGACAAGAGCTACGACTGGCCGGATTCGAACCACGGCATCTTCGCGGATAGCGAAGGGTTCGTGTGGATCGGCGGCAACGGCGGCACCGACGGTCTGGTGCTGAAGTTCACCCGCGACGGCAAGTTCGTGAAGCAGTTCGGCAAGAAGGGCGTCCAGGCGAACAGCAACGCCACCGACCACTTCTTCCAGGTCGCCAAGATCTTCGTCGACGAGAAGAACAACGAGCTCTACGTCGCCGACGGTTACGGCAACAAGCGCGTCGTCGTGATGGATACCGAGACCGGCGTGTTCAAGCGGTTCTGGGGCGCGTACGGCAACAAGCCGGACGATACCAACGCCGGACGCTACAACCCGCAGGCGCCGCCGGCGCAGCAGTTCCGCAACCCGGTGCACTGCGCGGATCTGTCGAACGACGGCATGGTCTACGTCTGCGACCGTGTCAACGACCGCATGCAGGTCTTCTCGAAGGACGGCAAGTTCGTCAAGGAAGCCTTCTACCAGAAGGACTCGCTTGGCGACGGTTCGGTGTGGGACGTGGCCTTCTCGCGCGACCCGCAGCAGAAGTACCTCTACATGTCGGACGGCCGCAACGCGAAGATCCGCGTGATCGATCGTCAGTCGCTGACCGAGCTCTATAACTTCGGCGAGGGCGGCCACTATCCGGGCCAGTTCTACGCGATCCACAGCATCGCGACCGACTCGAAGGGCAACCTCTACACGACCGAAACCTATGCCGGTCGCCGCGTCCAGAAGATGGTCGCGAAGGGCATGGGGCCGGTCACCAAGAAGGAAATGGGCACGCCCTGGCCGCAGACGACGGGCCGGTAAGCGCTTCCGCTAGTTAGAGACAAAGGCGACCTTCGGCATCCGGGGGTCGCCTTTGTTGTTTTCTGTCTCATCTATAATCTTCGGTCAGTGAAAACCTACAATTTCTTTCCGGTATTCATACTCCTCGTCTGTCTTGCGGATACATCGTTCGGTCAGGGTCAGAACCGGGCTGCCGCGGCGACACACCAGTTGAGAGCGGCCAGGACCACCACGGTGCCGATCATCGACGGCGCCCTCGACGAAGCGGCGTGGCAGCAGGCGACGCCGGTCGGCGACTTCATCCAGACTGAACCGACAGAAGGCCAGCCGGCGACCGAACGGACGGAAGTACGCATCCTCTTCGACAACCGCGCGATTTATGTCGGCGTGATCTGCTACGACTCCGAGCCGGGGCACCTGGTGACGACCGAGTCGCGGCGCGATTCGTCTCTCTCGGGACAGGACTCGTTCCAGATGATTCTGGACACCTATCACGATCGCCAGAACGGGTTCATCTTCGGGACGACGCCGATCGGTCTGCAGTACGACGCGCAGGTTCGCAATGAGGGGGAAACGATTCGCGGCGGTCCGCCGACCGGCGGCACCGGCGGCAATCAGGGCGGCGCCGGCGCGGGCGTCAACTCCAACTGGGACGGATCGTGGGAAGTGAAGAGCCGCGTCACCGAGACCGGCTGGACCGCTGAGTTCATGATTCCGCTGCGCACGCTGCGCTACGGTCCCTCGCCGCAGACCTGGGGCGTCAACTTTCAGCGCAACATCGAGCGCAAGCGCGAGTCGGTGTACTGGTCGCCGGTGTCGCGCATCTATTCGATCACCCGGCTCTCGTCGGCTGGCGAACTGCGCAGTCTTGAATTGCCTTCGCCGCGCGACTTCAAGCTGATTCCGTACGGCATCGCCTCGAATACACGAAACTTCACCGATGCCAGCCAGAGCGCCTACGACGGCAACGCCGACTTCGGCATCGACAGCAAGATCGGCGTCACCTCGAGCACGACGCTCGACCTGACCTACAACACCGACTTCGCGCAGGTGGAGGTCGACGAGCAGCAGATCAACCTGACGCGCTTCAATCTGCTGTTTCCGGAGAAGCGACCGTTCTTCCTCGAGAACCGCGGCCTCTTCGCCGTGGGACGGCCTGGGGAAATCGATCTGTTCTTCAGCCGCACCATCGGCATCAGCAGCGACGGGCGCGGCACGCCGATTCCGATCGTCGCCGGCGCGCGACTGACCGGCAAGGCGCGCGGCTTCAACATCGGGTTGCTGAACATGCAGACCGACGAAGTCGATCAGTCGGCGACCACCACGCTGGCCGGCAACAACTTCACCGCGCTTCGCATCAGCCGCGATCTGCCCAATCGTTCGAGCGTCGGCGTGATTGCCGTGAACCGTGTGGCCACCGGCGATGCGGCCGGCAGCGACAACTGGAACCGGACCTTCGGCGGTGATGCGCGCTGGGGCGTCAGCGAGGCCTTGAGTCTCAGCGGATTTGTTGCGCGCACGAATACGCCGACCGCCGCGCGCAGCGAGTACGCGTATTCCGGCGCGTTCGACTACCGCACGCGCCAGTGGGAAAGTCAGCTGAGTTACGGCGAAGTCGGCGACGACTTCGATCCCCAGGTCGGCTTCCTCGAACGTCCTGAGGGCTACCGTACGGTTTCCGGTGCGTTACGACGTCACGTGCGGACGCCGGCGCTGGCCAGGCACGGCATTCGCGAGTGGGAGCCGCACGCCAGCTACGAGAGCTACTGGGCCTTCGATCGCGCCGTCGGACAACCCGACGGCTACCAGGAAACGGCGACGCTGCATGTCGACAGCCGGCTGGATTTCGAGAACGGCTACTCGCTGGGATCGACGGCCCTCAACGTCCAGTGGGAAGGCCTGCGAAAGGACTTCGAGGTCTATCCGGGCGTGATCGTCCCGGCTGGCGACTATCGCAGCCCGTATTTCCTGACGATGGGGAGTACCGATCGGCGGAAGTGGATTTCAGCGGGGTTCAGCGCCAACATCGGCGGCTTCCTGTCCGGCAGCCAGGTGAGTCTGACGCCGAGCCTGAGCATCCGCAAAGAAGGCGTCGTGACCTCGACGCTGCGCTGGGCGCACAACGACATCGACCTGCCGGAGGGGAAGTTCACCACCAATCTCGTGTCGGCGCGCGTCACCTACAACCTGTCGACGCTCGCCAACATCTCGACGCTGGTGCAGTACAACGATCGAACCAAGCGCCACTCGTACAACATCCGCTTCACCTGGCTGCGCACCGCCGCCTCCGGCCTCTACGTCGTCTACAACGACACCGAAGGCTTCGACAGCGCGGCGTCCGGCAGCTTCAACGGCACGGGGCCGGTCAATCGGACGTTCATCATCAAGTACTCGCACCAGATTGATGTGCTCGATTGAATTTAGGGATTTAAGGATTTCAGGACTTCAGGATTTGGCGTTCCGGTAGGGACAGGCTTCAGCCTGTCCGATCAATAGCGAAACAGCGCCCGCCCGTACGGCAGCCCCGGCCATGGGATTGACGCCATCATCGTGAGCGTCGCGAGCGCGAAGCAGACGGCGCGGCGGTTGCGGCGCGAGGCGGTCGTCTTCGCATGGGCCGCCATGATGCGGCCGATCCGGAGCAGGATGAAGGCGGCGAACATGCCGGTCGGGTGCTCGATGGCCCAGAAGCGCAGCCCGGCGCTCTTCATCGCCATCCCCATGTTGTTCATCGCTTCCATCGTGAACGGGCTGAGCCCGAAGTAGAGCGCGAGCCCGAGCAGCACCTGCAGATCGATCACCAGCATGAAGAACGTGTCCCACCAGCGGCCGGGCAGCGGACCGTTGACCGTGGCAGGCTCACGAAACGCGTTGGCGGTTGCGGCGAGGGCGAGTATGAGCGTCAACCATCGCATCCATGAATGGATGGTGAGGATCGTCGTGTACATATCCGTTCATCATACGTTGATGACGGTGGCGTCCGGCCCTTCGACGATGCTCAGGGCCGCCCTGAGTTTGTCGAAGGACGGCTTCAGGCGGATTTCAGCGTCTGAAGATGCGGCCGATCGCGCGTGGCGCCTTGGCGGGAGCGGTAGCGGTGTTGACGAGCGCGCGGCGCGCGATGTCGCCGTTGTCGATTTGTACGATCGGATCAGCCGCCGGCCCGGTGATCGTCGCCGGCAGGACCACGCGCCCCTGGTCCTTCGACAGGCGCAGCATGCGGGACGGTACCTGCTGCGACAGCGATTCCGAGAGCTGCAGCTGCCCGCGCAGATTGACCGCACTGGCATCGAGCTTCACGGTGCCGGTCGCCGTCATCTGCAGATCGGGCGCATCGAACTGCAGGTTCTGAGTCGTCGCCACGCCGTCGCTGACGGTGACGGTCGCGCCGAATCGCGAGAAGCGCTCGTCGACGTCGGAGACGCCGGCGGCGGCCCGTTGCAGCCCTTCGAGGCTGAGCGAAGCCGCGTTGCCGACGCCGCGGACCAGGCCGAGATTCCTGACGACGCCGTTGACCACTTCGATTTGGGCCGTGCCACGGGCAGTTTTAAGCGCGGTCGCGGCGGTGGGGCCGCGGCCGATCAAGTCGACGTGTCCGCTGAGCGTGCCCGAGATCAGATCGCCGTGGCCGCCGAACGCGGTCGCCGCCGCGACGTCGATGTTCGAGACGTTGGCCGTCCAGTGGAACGTCGGCTGCTTGTCGCCGAGCGTCGCGCTGATGGCGCCCTCGTAGCGCCCGCCGAACAGCCCGAACGTGAGCGGGCTGATGCTGACGATGTCTTCGGTGGCCACCGCGCGGCCGCTGACGTGGTCGACGACCAGCCGGCTCATCGTCGCGCGCTCGGCCTCGATGCTCACGGACAGATTCATGGGGACGACCGCCGCGGCCGGCGCGCGCTGGGCCGGCACTGATGCGACCACCGGCTGGCGCGCCGCGGGCGCCGGCGAGGCGGGGGTGGGCGCGGCGGCGTTCATCGTCGCGGTGACGCCGCCGGCGAAGTCGTTGGCGAACTCCAGCAGCTGATCGAAGTCGAGCGCGCCGGCCTTGATGGCCAGCGTGCCCACCGGACCCGCGAGATCGGTGATCGTCCCGGTCGCCGTCAGGGTCATCGTGTTCGCGGCGATCGTCAGCTTCTTCACGAGGACGCCCTTGCCCTGCGGGACGACTTCGATGTCGCCGCGCAGCGTCCGGCCGCCGCTGACGATATCGACGCCGTTCAGCACCACTTCATCGATCGACGTGATTTCCACCGCCGGTTCGGCGTCGACGTCGTGTGCCGGTGCGCTCGCCATGATCGAGAGCGGCGGCAGCGGGAGCGTAATGCGCGCGCCGTTGAGGCGGACCGTCGCGTGCTCGATGCGGCGGGAGAGGATGGCGGCGAAATCCGTGGCGACGTTCAACGATCGCACCGTGACGAACGTCGTCTCGCCGATGCTGACGTCGCGGAGCGTGACGCCGAGGCGAGGGTAGATGGAGACCGCCATGCTGCCGACGACCACCGGATGGCCCAGGGTCTGCGAAATCTGATCGGCCAGCCGGGCCCGGACCGCGTCGGAGGTCAGGATCGAGCGCGCCCACAGGAATCCCGACAGCAGCAGGAGCAGGACGACGCCAGCCAGCCCAAGCAGGATTTTCTTCGTGGACATGACGAAACGGTTCCGCTGGCGACACGTTACACTATCGCGCGCGCATTCCCATGCCCTTCTTACTGCGGCTCCTCGTCAACGCGGCGGCCCTCTGGGTCGCGACCCAGGTTGTTCCGGGGGTGACCTATGACGGGGGGGTGGGGCCGTTTCTTGGCGTGGCGCTGGTGTTCGGCGTCATCAACGCGACGCTGCGGCCGCTCACCAAGATTCTGACCTTTCCGCTCATTCTGCTGACGCTTGGCGTGTTTGCCCTGATCGTCAACGGATTGATGCTCTGGCTGACGAGTTCCCTGTCGCGTTCGCTCGGGCTCGGGTTTCACGTTAGTGGCTTCTGGGCGGCCTTTTTCGGCGCGCTCGTGGTCAGCATCGTGAGCGCCCTGTTGACGATATCGGTGCGTCCACCACAAGTGACGACGCGCGTGTCTCGCGGCGGGCGTCGGTGGTAGAGGCCGGCGCGCGATCCTTTGCGCGGCGGCCGGCGTCATAAAATAACGACCGGCCTGACTGGCCGTTCCTCAGGAGGAAAGCGACATGGCACTGCGTTTGGGTGACGAAGTCCCGGATTTTTCGGCCGATACCACCGAGGGCCCCATTCACTTCCACGAATGGAAGAAAGGGCACTGGGCGGTCCTCTTTTCGCATCCGCGGGATTTCACTCCGGTGTGCACGACCGAGCTCGGCGCGGTCGCCAAGCTGAAGCCCGAATTCGACAAGCGGAACACGAAGGTCATCGGCGTCAGCGTCGACCCGCTCGACTCTCATCACAAATGGGTCCAGGACATCAAGGACGTCACCGGCGCGCAGGTGAACTTTCCCATGATTGGCGATCCTGATCGCAGCGTCGCGAAGCTGTACGACATGATCCACCCGAACGCCAGCGACACGGCGACCGTGCGTTCGGTGTTCGTCATCGGCGCCGACAACAAGCTGAAGTTGACGCTGACCTATCCGGCGAGCACGGGCCGCAACTTCTACGAGATTCTGCGGGTGATTGATTCGCTGCAGTTGACCGCGAACCACCAGGTCGCGACGCCGGCGGACTGGAAGCCGGGCGAAGACGTGATCATCGTCCCGGCGGTGTCGGACGAGGACGCGCACAAGCGCTTTCCCGGATTCGTCGCGAAGAAGCCGTACCTCCGGGTCACCAAGCAGCCGCAGCCGAAGCACTAGAGCTACCCGAGCCGCGCCAGTAGAATGCTACGCAGACATGCGGGCGGCGTTCCTGGCGCGGCGACTCTTTGCCGCCACTCTTTCCATCCACGCGTTCCTGATCGTTCCGGCGGCCGCATCCCCGCAAACGGCGGCGGAACCGCCGCGCACAATCGTCGGGCCGCCGCCACCGGCGCTGCCAGCCATGGCGGCTCGCGACGATCAACGCCGGCTGACGATGCGCGCGGTGCGGCTCGATCGTCCGCTCACCCTCGACGGTCATCTGGACGAAGCGATTTACCAGCGCGTACCCGCCGTCAACGGATTCATCCAGCAGGAACCGATCGAGGGCGAAGCGGCCACGGAGGACACCGACGTCTGGGTGTTCTACGACGAGACCGCCCTCTACATCGTCGGGCGGATGTGGGACAGCCAGCCTGACCGGATCGTGGCCAATGAACTGCGGCGCGACAGCCGCAACATTGGCCAGAACGACAGCTTCAGTGTCGGTCTCGACACGTTCTACGACCGGCGGAGCGGCTACTACTTCCAGACCAACGCCATCGGCGCGATCCGCGAAGCGCTGGTTGCCGACGAGCGCAGCAACAACTTCGACTGGAACACGGTCTGGGAGACGCGCAGCGCCCGGTTCGACAGGGGCTGGGTGGCCGAGATGGCGATTCCGTTCAAGTCGCTCCGCTACCGGCAGGACGGCGAGCAGATCTGGGGGATCAACATCCGGCGCGTGGTCCGCTGGAAGAACGAGACGTCGTTTCTCTCGCCGGTCCCGGCGTCCTACGGAGGACCCGCCGCCACCAGGTTCAATGTGGCCGCGACTCTCGTCGGCATCGAGGTGCCGCCGCCGGCGCAGAATTTCGAAGTGAAACCGTTCGCGATTTCGAAGGTCCTGACCAACACGTTGGCGTCGCCGCCGGCGTCGAACGAGGTGAGCGGCGACTACGGTTTCGATGCGAAGTACAGCGTCACGCGAAGCCTGACGTTCGACTTCACCTACCGGACCGACTTTGCCCAGGTCGAGGAAGACGAGCAGCAGGTCAACCTGACGCGATTCAGTCAGTTTTTTCCCGAGCGCCGCGAGTTCTTCCTCGAGGGCCAGGGGTTGTTCGAATTCGCGAGCGTGCGGACCCGCGGCGGCGGCGGTGGTGGCGGCGGTGGTGGTGGCCCCGAGGGCGGTCAGCAGGCGCCGAACGAGACGCCGCTGCTCTTTTTCAGCCGCCGGATCGGGCTGAACGGCGCCGTCGAGACGCCGATTGTCGCTGGCGCGCGCCTGACCGGACGCGTCGGCAGTTACGCGATCGGCTTGCTCAACATCGAGTCGGGGGAAGAGCCGACGACCAACGCCGTCGACACCAACTTCACCGTGATCCGCGTGAAGCGCGACATCCTCCGCCGGAGCAGCATCGGCGTGATCGCCACCAATCGCACGCCGAACGCTGCCGGCGCCGGGTCGAATCAGGCTGCCGGGATCGACGCCAGCCTCGCGTTTTTCGACAACGTGAACATTGGCGGGTACTGGGCCGCGACCGCGTCCGACGGGCGCGACGGCGACAACCAGAGCTACCGCGGCCAGTTCGACTACAACGCCGACCGGTATGGCGTGAGCTACGAGTTTCTCAAGGTGGGAGAGGATTTCAATCCGGAGATCGGGTATCTGCGGCGGCAGAACTTCCAGCGCCACTACGCCCAACTTCGCTTCAGTCCGCGTCCGCGCGGTCTCCCGAACGTCCGCAAGCTCTATTACGAGGCCAACCTCGATTACATCGCGAACGACACAGACGCCATCCTGCAGTCACGCATCGGACAGGCGACGTTCAGGGCGGATCTGCAGAACGGCGACGTCGTCGAGGCGAACTACAACCGGCGCTACGAAGCGCTGCCCGAGCCGCTCGTGCTGGTGACGGGAGAAGTGACCCTGCCGACCGGAGCCTACGCGTTCAACGATGTCGACGCGCTCTATCGGTTGGGACCGCAACGCCGGCTGTCTGGTGACGTTCGCGTTGCCGTCGGCGGGTTCTACGACGGGACGCGCACTGAGGTGAGCTACACGGGACGCTTCGAGATGACGCCGCGGCTGTCGATCGAGCCGCGCCTCTCGGTGACCGCGGCGACACTGACGGAGGGCAGCTTTGTCACGAAGCTGCTGACCAACCGCACGACCTTCGCGCTGACCCCGCGCGTCTTTGCGACCGGCCTCGTGCAGTACAACTCCAGCACGAACTCCTTTTCAGCAAACGTCCGGCTTCGCTGGGAGTATCGGCCGGGCAGTGACTTCTTCGTGGTCTACACGGAGGGGCGCGACACGTCGCCGACCGCGCCCGACTCGCTCCAGAGCCGCGGCTTCGTCGTGAAGTTTACGAGGCTGTTCCGGTTGTGAGCGTCGGGCCGCGACTCACGGGGCTTCGAGATGCGCCACGAAAGCACGAAAACACGAAATGGTTCCAAATGCGCCACGGAGGCACTGAGACACAGAGTGCCACTGGATCAAGGCGAGTTTGGTGCGCCTTGGAGGCCGCTCGACGCGGTCGCCGCGAAGCGGCGAGCCCGCACGCTCAAGCGTCGAAAAAGAAACGACACAGGGGTCTTTCGGGTGGGCGGTTGTTGTTCGGCGCGTGGGAGCGCGGGGCAGCGGCCG
>CAZOAZ010000044.1:0-59396 GCA_964577955.1 uncultured Bifidobacterium sp.
TGAACCGGTGAGCGCGGCAACGACCGCCTTCTGCGTGATTGACGAAACGTTGGACGTGGCGTGGCTCTGCAGCGCCGACTGGGCCGCGATCGCGGCGGCCGGACCGAGCGACCAGCCGCATCGCCAGCCGGTCATCGCGTAGGCCTTTGACGCCGAGCCGCAAATCACCGCGAGGTCGCGGCAGTGACGCTGGAGCACGGCCGGCAGATTGTGCGGCGCCGGATCGTAGATCAGTTTCTCGTAGCAGAGATCCAGCACCAGCCAGATCCCGCGGCGCGCGGTTTCCTTCGCCAGGATCGTGAGTTCCGACTCGGTCATCAGCGCGCCGGTCGGATTGCACGGCGAATTGATGATCACGCCGCGCGTCCGATCCGTGATCGCGTTCAGAAACAGCGCCGCCGTGATGGCAAACCCGTCGGCCGGCGAGGTCTGGACGAGCACCGGCGTCGCGTCCGCCAGTTTCACCTGCTCGGTCAGCGTCGGCCAGTACGGCGCATGCGTGATGACTTCGTCGCCGCCTTGAAAGAGCGTCAGCGCGGTGTTGAACAGCGCCTGCTTCCCGCCCGCGCTCGTGATGACTTCCTGCTCGGTGTAGTCCACCCCGTAGTCGGTCTTGTAGCGCGCGCAGATCGCCCGCTTCAACTCGACGATGCCGGCGACGGGCGTGTATTTGGAGAAGTGCGCGTCGATGGCGTGATGGGCGGCGACGTTGATCGCCTCGGGTGTTCCGAAGTCGGGCTCGCCGGCGCCGAAATCGAGCACCTCGACACCTTGACGGCGCAACCGGTCGACGGTGGCCGTCACCTTCATCGTCGGCGAACTGGCTATGCGGGACGTGCGATTGGCGAGGCGGCTCACTGTCTCACTTTCTGGCGGAGGCGTTCTTCGACCATGTCGGGGACGAGGCCGTGGACGAGGCCACCGAGCGCGAAGACTTCCTTGATGAGGCGGGAGCTGATGTACGAGTACTGCTCCGCGGGCATCATGAAAACCGTTTCGATCTTACCATTCAGGCGCCGGTTCATCAGGGCCATCTGGAACTCGTACTCGAAGTCCGAGACGGCGCGCAACCCGCGGACGATCGCCTGCGCGTGACGCCGTTCGGCGTAGTCGACGAGCAGCCCTTCGAACGTGTCGACCTCGACACTCGGCAGGTGCGCGAACACGGTGCGCACGATCTCCATCCGCTCCGCCATCGTGAAGAGCGGCGACTTCTCCGCGTTCTTGGCAATCGCGACCACGATGCGGTCGAAGAGCCGCGCACCGCGGGTGATGATATCGACGTGCCCGTTGGTGAGCGGATCGAACGAACCGGGATAGACGGCTAGGGTTGGCATCGGTAGAAGCTTAACGTGCTGTCGCCGGCGGTCAGGTCGCGGGTGCGCTCGAGCCGGCCGGCGCGATCCGGCGCCACCGCCCGGCGCCCATGTTCGAGGACCACGACTCCGGTGACGGCGAGTAAGTGATCGAGACCTGCGAGCGCCGCGGACGGCTCGGCGTCGTACGGCGGATCGAGCAGGATGATGTCGAACTGAGTGATCGCCGCAGAGCCGCCCAGCGTCTCGATGGCCCGGGCCGCAGCGGCGCGGATAATAGCATAGCCGCCGGTCACTCCACACCGACCCAGGTTCTCCTCGACGAGCGCCGCCGCGCGGCGGTCCGACTCGACGAAGGTGACCTCGGTCGCGCCGCGACTGAGCGCTTCGATGCCGAGCGCGCCGGTCCCGGCGTAGAGGTCCAGCACGCGCGCGCCTTCGAGGCGCGGGCCGAGGACGTTGAAGAGCGTCTCGCGCAGGCTGTCAGCGGTCGGACGGAGCCCGTCCCACGTGGGTGTCTTCAGCCGGCGCCCTTTCAACGTGCCTGCGATGACGCGCAACATGATGCTGGATCTTAGGATTTCAGGAACTTAGGAACTCAGGATTTCGACCCGCAAGCGGTCACGCTGCGATCATGCGATTTCGATGAGGCCGAAACGGGTTTGCCAGGTCTCCAGCAGGCCGGAAAGCGCAGCGTTCGAGAGCGTCGAACGTTCGAGCCACTCGGCCGCTTCGCGCTGCGCGACATCCAGCAGGCCGCGGTCGCGGAGTAGATCGACGAGCCGGAACGTCGGCACGCCGGCCTGTCGCGTCCCGAAGAAATCGCCGGGACCGCGGATCGTCAAGTCCTCTTCGGCGATCTCGAAGCCGTCGGTCGTCCGCGTCATCGCCTCGAGCCGGCTGCGCCCGGCGTCGGTCAGCGGCGCCTGGTAAATCAGGCAGCACACGGACTGGTGCGCGCTCCGCCCGACCCGGCCGCGCAGCTGGTGGAGCTGCGAGAGCCCGAACCGTTCCGCGTGCTCAACGATCAGAAACGTGGCGTTGGGCACATCCACGCCGACTTCGACAACCGTCGTCGACACGAGAATGTGGAGTTCGCCAGCCGCGAACGCCTTCATCACGCGGTCCTTGGCATCGGCCTTCATCCGTCCGTGCAGGAGACCGACGCGGAACTCGGGGAAGACCTCCTGCGCGAGCGTGTCGGCCATGGCGATCGCCGCCTTGAGGTCGACCTTCTCCGATTCGTCGACCAGCGGATAGATGACGTACGCCTGATGCCCGGCCACGACTTCGCGCCGCAGCAACTCGTGGATCTCCGGCCGCCGCGATTCCGGCTTGGCGATCGTCTTGACCGGCAGGCGGCCTGGCGGCTTGTCGCGAATCACCGACGTGTCGAGATCGCCGTAGATGGTCAGCGCCAACGTGCGCGGAATCGGCGTCGCGGTCATCACGAGCACGTCGGGATGGAGCCCCTTGGCGCGCAGCGTCGCCCGCTGCAGCACGCCAAAGCGGTGCTGCTCGTCGATCACGACGAGCCCCAGCGCCTTGAACGTCACCTCGCCCTGCACCAGCGCGTGCGTGCCGATGATCAAGTGATAGTCGCCGCGGGCGATCGCGCCGTGCAGTTCCCGCTTGGCAGCCGCGGGCGTCGACCCGGTCAGGAGCGCGACCTTGAACCGTGAGCCCTCGAGCAGCCGCGAGATGCCGAAATAGTGCTGCTCGGCGAGGATCTCGGTCGGCGCCATGAACGCCACTTGAAGTCCGTTCTCCATCGTCACGACGGCGGCGAGCAGCGCGACGATGGTTTTCCCGGCGCCGACGTCGCCTTGCAGCAGACGGTTCATCGGATGCGGCCGCTGGAGATCTTCGACAATCTCCTTCAACGCGCCGCGCTGGCCGGCGGTGAGCTTGAACGGGAGCACGCGCCGCGCCGACTCGCGGATGCGGTCGTCGACGCGAATGGCCGTCGCTTTGGCGTCGTGCATCGCGGAGCGGCGCCGCGCCATGACGCCGAGCTGAAACTGGAACGCCTCCTCGAAGATGAGCCGCTGCTGGGCCGGCGTCCGGAACTGGTTGAGGGCCTCGAGCGAAGCGTCGGCCGGCGGGAAGTGCGCCGCGAGGAGCGCCGCGTAGCGGGCGGGAAATCCGTAGCGGCCGCGCAGATCGTCGGGAATCGGATCCGGCAGGTCCACCGGGAGCGTCTTCAGCGCGTCGAAGATCAGCCGGCGCTGCATCTTCGGCGTCACCGTCCCGGCTCGTTCGTAGACCGGCACGATCCGGCCGGTGTGAATGGTCTCCCCTTCTTCGGCTTCGATCACCTCGTACTGCGGGTTGACGATCTGCAGACCGCCGGTGCCGCGGAGCTCAATCGGGCCAAACAGCACCACCTGCTGACCGACGACAAACACGTCGCGCAGGAACGGCTGATTGAGCCAGGTTGCGCGCACGCTGCCGCTGTCGTCGGTGACGAGCGCCTCGAAGATCTTGAACCCCGGGCGCCGCGTGGCACGGAGTCCGCACGAGGCAATCCGCCCGGCGATCGACGCGGACTGTCCCGGCTTGAGCGACGCAATCGGCCGCAATTGGCTGCGGTCTTCGTAACGAAGCGGAAACCGATACAGCAGATCTTCGATCGTGTGCAGGCCGACGTGCTCGAGGTCCGCGGCGCGCCGAGGGCCGACGCCCTTCAGGAACTGCAGCGGCGTCGAAAGCGCATCGGTAATCATGGTCGGGAGGGACGATCGACTGTAACCTGAAACCTTGGATTTCAGGAATTCAGGATTTTAGGAATTCAGGATTTTAGGACTCGGACTTCCGACCCAAATCCTACGTTCCTGAAATCCTCAAATCCTGGAATGCACGCGGCGCAGCCGCCTACTCGAGCGGCGGCGGGTTGCGCGGCCGGTTGGCCTGGCGGGCGCGGAGCAGCAGTTCGACCTTGCGCCGCTCCATCTGTTCTTCGAAGACACGGAAGCGGGCCTGCTGACGGATGTCGAGCACCTGATCGACGGCCTCGAGTGCCGTGCGGATTTCCGTCGCCGAACGCGCCTCGAGCTCGTCCAACGCACGGACGCGCGCGCGAATCAGATTCTCGTCCGTATTCTGAGCATTGGTGAGGCGCCGCAGCTCCTGGATGATTCGACCGCGCTCCATTTCAGTGCGGCGCCGAACATCCTGCAGCACACGGACGCGCGTGAGAAACCGCGGATACTGCTCGTCGGTCAACGCAAGCTCCGGCTGCGCCTGCATCACGACGTAGGCATCAAAGAGCCGCTGAATCTCGGCGGGTGAAACGCCGGCGTCCGCCAAGGGTCCGGGATCCGCCCCTCGTCCGCCGCCACGACCTGGCCGTACCTGCGCGGATGCATCGAATGCCACGAGCGCGGTTGCCAGGACCAGCAACACCATGCGCCACGGCGCACGCCGTGGCGCGCACTCAGCACCCCGCACTGCGCACCGCGCACCTGCACCCTGCACCTTGCACCGAGCACCCAGCACTGTCGTCATACCCCCCGTCCCGCCATCGCTTCGTTGAGCATCCGTCGCAGCTCCGCGCGTTCGTCGTCGTTCAGCTCGGAGACGGCATGCTCGATCATTCCGCGATCCACCGTCAACCCTTCGTCCGCCGCGGCGTCCCACTCCAGATCCGACGCCAGATCGGCGATGAGACCGAGCGTCACGTCGTCGGCCAGAGAGACGTTCGGCACGTTCGCGTCGAGGTTGACGATCTGGTCAGCGGGGAGCCGCGGGATTTCTGACCGCCGCATCTGCAGCGACCAGCCGACGGCCAGCACGACCGCCGCGAGGCTGACCGCCGCGGCCAGCCGCCACCGCAACCCCACCCAGCTCCACGGCGCCGGGTCGGCGGCTTGATCCTCTCGGATCGCCGTGCTCACGCGCGCCGACAAATGGTCCCAGAAGAGCGGCGACGGTTCGGGCACATCCGGCACCCGGGTCGCGCTCAGCATCGATTTCAGCTCGGCGACCTCCTGGCGGCACACGTCGCATGCCTCGACATGCGCCGCAAGGTCCGGGCGCGCAGCCTCTTCGGCCAGATCCAACAGTTCTTCGGGCGACAGATGACTCATGGCTCAGGCGATGCCTTCCGGCAACAGTTTCTTCAGATTCTTGAGCGCGTGAAAGACATTGGCTTTGACTGCGCCCACTGAGCTGCCCAGGATATCCGCGATTTCCTGATGCGACAGATCCTTGTAAATCCGCAGCACGAGGGCCGCACGCTGCTTCTTGGGCAGCTGCGCGACCGCGGCGCGCACCGAAGCCGCGCGCTCGTCCCGCAGCACACGATCGCTCGCCGACTCTTCGCGCTCGTCCACGAACTGCGTTTCGTCGATCGGCTCGTTCTGCGGCTTCTTCACACTGACGCGGTTCAGGCAGACGTTCACGGTGATCCGGTGCATCCAGGTCGCCAGCGACGATTGCCCCTTGAAGTTCTTGAGCCCGCGGTACGCGCGCAGGAAGACATCCTGCGACAGGTCGCTGGCGTCCTCGTGATTGTTCACGAAGCGGTAGCACAACTGGTAGACCGCGCGCCGGTGCCGTTCGACGACGAGATCGAATGCCCCGGGTTGACCGGCCAGACAGGCGGCCACGAGGGCGGGCTCGTCGAGAGTGCTCAGCGCGGCGTCGGGAACCGGCGAGTGTCCCTCTCTCACCACGGTCAGCTCCCAGCCCGGATCTGAGGGACGACCGAGCGTCCACGCCAGGGACGAAGGCATACTCGTGGATTTAGACCGTCCAGCGCCACTGTTTGTTACAGGGTCAGCGCCGGGCGATGACGACGTAATCCATCGAAGAAAACAGCAGACGATTCAGCTTGTCGGCGTGCGCGTTGAGGGCCGAGACAACCGCGGCAAGGCCAGGACCTTCCGTGTTTTCAACACGATCCAGCCGATCCTCGGCCGCGACCGGTGCGCGGAACTGCACGTCGGCGCTCGAGAAGCCGGCCGCCTGCACGAGGTAGCGCAGCGTGTCGGGATGAATCGGCTGCTGGTGCGTCGGGTCTCGGACATAGGTCTCGAAAAACGCCATCCAACAGGCCGGATTGATGGTTTCGAGGATGAGCGGCGCCCCGGGCCGCATCTTGTGAAAGGCGGTCTCGAGAAAGCGGGTCAGATAGCCGGGCGTGAAATGCTCGACCACTTGGATCGCGACGAGCCCGCCGATGCTGGCGTCGGGCTGCTGCTGCAGGAACCCGAGCGCGTCGCCCTGCTCGGCGCGAAGACCGCGAGCGCGGCAGAGTTCGACCATCGCCGCATTTGTATCCACGCCGCGTGCGCTGACGCCGTTCTCGTCAAGCAGCGCCAGCAGTTCGCCGCGGCCACAACCGATGTCGACGACATCGCGGCAGCTGCTCAAGATCGGAATGTAGTCGTCGACGCGGCGGCGAATCTCGTCCTGCGCACCACGAAAGCGATCTTCAAAGCCGACGTAGGCGACCGAGTCCACGTCACTCGCAAACGGCGCGGCCTCGGTGGCACCCGGAACCACGGCACCCGCAACCATTGAACCTTGAACCCCTGCACCTTGAACCAGCGAAGCGTGTTCTACGCTTCGCTTGAGCGCCAGTAACCGTTGCTCGGTCAAGGCGAGCCGTTCGCGGAGTTCCTTGCCGCCGAGGCTGCGATCCTTGCTGTCGACGTAGACCGTGATCGTCTGCAGGAACTGAATCAGCAGCGACTCGAATCGGGCGAGCCCTTCCAGTTCGCGCTTGAGCGTCGAGAGGACGGCGGTCACGGCACGCGTGGTCTCTTCGTGCGAGCGCTGGGTGCGATTGAGATGATCGACGAGCGCGGCATTGAAGCGCTGCTGGGTGTCGAGCGCGGGACCGACGAGCCGCCAGACCAATCCACGCAGGCGGCCCCTGAGCGAACCGTCGATGATCGGCGGCGGCCCCGGCAGGATGTTCCAGCTGGCGTTCACGTCCGCGAGACGCGCCGCGTCGAATGGCGGCGGTGCGGCCGGCAGGACCGGCGCCGCCTGCAGCGCGCGATCGACAGCCGTCAGCGCGGCGTTATAGAGACGATCGGCTTCGAGCCGTTCGCGTTCGAGGCGCGCCAGCAGGTCGTCGATGGTCTGGTCGGAAGCAGCCACGCGCCTAAGAATCTAGCACCGAGGGCTGCGCGCGGGCCATCAGGAGGCGCGCCACCTCCTCGCGCGTTGGCATCCCGCCCCGCGCGCCAAGCGCCCGGCAGTTGAGCGCGGCGACGGCATTCGCGTACGCGACGGCGTCTTCAATGTCGCCGTCCGGTGCCAACAACGCACCGGCGGCCAGTCCGCCGCGGAACGCGTCGCCGGCGCCCGTCGTGTCGACGGCGTCGACGGCAAACCCCGGCGTCCGGAACTCGCGGCCGCCGCAGCGCGACAGGCTCCCTTCCGCTCCGAGCGTCACCGCCACGAGCGGCGTGTTGAACTCGCGGGCGATCGCCTGCAGCGCGCGGCCAATGTCCTCGTAGCCGGTGAACTCGGTCGGAAACGACTGCGCGGCGACGATCGCGTCGATGTGCTGGAGCAGATCGCCGATACCCGGGCGAACCCGTTCGACGTCGAGAATGGTCGGGATCCCCGCGGCGCGGGCGTAGCGCGCGGCCTGCGCCGACACCGCCGTTTCCAGACAGTCGACGATCAGCAGCCTGCCCGACTCGATGACGGCGCGCGACACCGCCGCCGGATCGCTGCTCAGGGCCGGATGCCGGTCCCACAGCACCGTGCGATCGCCGGAGCGCGCGTCGACCAGCACGATCGCGAACCGGTTGGTGGCGCCGGCGGCAATTCTGGACGCTTCGAGATCGACACCTTCGGCGGTGAGGCTCGCGCGTCCCAGTTCGCCGAGGTCATCGTCACCAAAACTGCCGATGTAGCGGCTCCGCCAGCCGAGTCGTGCGCAGACCGCGGCCGCCGTCGCCATTTCGCCGCCGGGTAATTTGGCAAACCGCTGGAGCCGCTGTTTGGAATTGTTGGCGGGATACTCGGCGACGACCGCGACCAGATCGACGCTGTTCTGTCCGAGCGTGACGACGTCGAACGGACGCGAACCGGCGGCAGGGATCGAAAACGGCAACCGCACGCGCGACATCGTAGCATTGGGCTAAGATCCGCGGCGGCATGTCCGTGTCCGGTCGCAGGACGACCTGGCTTCTAGCGCTCATCGTGATCGCCGGCGCCACCGTCCGGTTTTGGTCGCTCGACTATGGCCTGCCGCTGATCAAGGCGCACCCCGACGAAAACTTCGTCATCGAAGCGGCACGGTCGCTGCTGTCGCGCCGCCTGCCGAATTTCTTCGACTACCCGTGGTTCTACATCTACATGGTGTCGGTCGGGTACGTGGGCTACTTCGTCTGGGGACTCGTCACCGGCACGTTCAGCACGCTCGCCGAGACGATCGCCAGCTGGCCGGTCCATTGGGAACCGTTCTTCATCATCAGCCGATCCTTCTCGGCGATCTTCGGCACGCTGAGCATCCTGGTCATCTTCCGTCTGGGTCGGCAGCTTCGGAGCACAGCGACCGGCCTCCTCGCCGCGCTCTTTCTCGCCCTCGCGTTCATGCCCGCCCGCGACTCGCACTTCGGGACGACCGACGTGACGATGACGTTCTTCATCCTGAGCACGGTCTCGCTGCTCGTCGACGGCCAGCGGAGCGGCCGGCGGCGGGCCTTCGTGCTGGCGGGTATCACGGCGGGACTGGCGGCGGCGACGAAGTACAACGGCGGCCTTCTGGGCGTGCCGGTGGTGGCGAGTCTCATGCTGATGGTGCTCGAGCGACCCGCGGCGTGGCGCACGCCGCTCCTCCACGTGCTGGCGCTCGGGCTCGCCTTCGCGATCACGTTCGGATTCGGTGTGCCCTTCGTAGTGATCGATCAGGAGCGATTCCTGGCCGCGATGCGCGAACTGTCGCACGCCGTGTCGGTCGGCGATCCGGTGGTGAGCCTCGGCAACGGCTGGCTGCACCATCTGCGCTTCTCGCTGCGCTACGCGGCGGGCGTGCCGTTTCTCGTTACGGGGCTCGCCGGGGCGGTGTTTCTCGCGGCGGCGCAACCGCGCGAGTCGGTGTTGTGGCTCTCCTTCCCGATCGCCTACTTCGTCGTCGCCGGGAGCGTCGGCCTGCTGTTCTTCCGGTATGTGCTGCCGATTGTCCCGTTCCTGTGCCTGACGGCGGCGTATCTGCTCGCACGACTTGCGGAGGCGGCGATAGCGCGCGGCCTGGCGCCACCCGTCGCGTCGACGGCCGCGACCGTGGTCGCGCTCCTCATCATCGCGCCGTCCGCCGCCAACATCGTCGCCTTCGATCGGATCATCGGGCGGACCGACAATCGCATTGTCGTCGCCAACTGGTTTTCGGAACACGCGCCGCCCGGCGGAACGGTCGCGATCAGCGGCGGGCGTTACGGCTACGTGCAGTTCGAGCAGCGGCTCGGCCTGCAGGTCTGGCAGTGGGACGGCGGCAGGAACGCGTTCATGTATGCGAACCGCCGGACGGCTGGGAAGCCCGACTGGATTCTCGTCCAGGACTCCCCGCTGCCGAGCATGACGCAGCCGATCGTGGCCACGTGGATCACGGAGGACTACGTGTTCGTGCAAGACTTCAAGGCGCTCGAGAACGACGGGCGCGCCGTCTACGATCGGCTCGATTCGTTTTACATGCCGTTCGCGGGATTCGACGCCCTCGAGCGGCCGGGTCCGAACTTTTCCTTGTATCGCCGCACACCGGCCACCGCTGCCCGTGACACAACCGTCAGCCGCTGATCGCCACGCCGCGCCGCGCGCGTGGCAGGCGCCGGCCGGCCTGCTCGTGTTCGCAGCGCTCGCCGTCTTCCATACCTGGCCGCTGGCGACCGCGCCCGGCGTGCTGTCGCGCAACGACAACGGCGACGCGATCCTGCACGAATGGATCATGGCGTGGGTGCCGCACCAGCTCGTGACCGATCCGCTGCACCTCTTCGATGCCAACATCTTCTATCCGGATCGCTACACGCTCGCCTATTCGGACCATCTGTTCCTGCAATCGCTGCTCGGCGCTCCGCTGACCTGGAGCGGCGCCAACCCGGTGCTGGTGCACAACCTGGTGCTACTCGCCGGCTTCGCGCTGACCGGATGGATGACCAGTCTGGTCGTGCGGCGCTGGACCGGCAGCTGGCTGGCCGGTCTCGTCAGCGGGTCGGTGCTCGCCTTCAACGCCTTCTCGCTGACGCGGCTGCCGCAAATCCAGGATCTCCATCTCGAATTCTTCGCGCCGGCGCTGTACGCCCTGGATCGCCTGCTGACGCTGCCGCGCGTGCGCTACGCGGCGCAGCTCGCGGCGGCGTTCGTGCTGCAGTCGTTCGCGGGGACGTACCTCATGGTCTTCACGGCCATCTCGCTCGCCGCGGCTGCGCTCGCCCGTCCCGGCGACTGGATCGGGGCACGCTTTCGAGTGGTCGCGCCGCTCACGGCTGGCGCCGCCGTCGCGTCGCTGATCGTCCTCGCGCCGCTGCTACTGCCGTACTACTGGGCGGGACAAGCGGTCGGTCTTGGCCGCACGCTCGAAGAGACGCAGCGCTACTCCGCCGAGTTCACCGACTACCTCGCCGCGCCCGGCTGGATCTTCTTCGACTGGTGGGGCAAGCGGTTTTTCCAGGGCGACGCGCTCTTTCCCGGTGTCACGACGCTCGCGCTGGCCGCTGTCGCCACGATCGCCGGCATCCGCGGCGACCACCGCATTCGCATGCTGGTCGCCATCGCCGTCGTCGCGTTTGCGCTGTCGTTTGGTCCCGCGTTTCCGCCGTACCGCTGGCTCTACACCGTGTTTCCGCCGCTCCAGGGCATCCGCGGCGCCGTGCGCTTCGGTCAGTTCGTCATCGCCGCGCTCGGACTCCTCGCCGGGTTTGGCGTGGCCACGATCCAGCGGCGGGTTTCAGTTCAGTGGGTGCTGCCATTGAGCCTCGCGGCGCTCCTGACCACGCATGTCGAAGCGTGGCGCGGGACGATGGGGTACACGGAGTACCGAGGCGTCGCGCCGATCTACGACGCGCTCGACGAGCTCGATCGCAACGCCGTCATCGTGTGGATGCCGTTCTTCTCGTCGGCGCAGTTCCACATGAACGCACCGTTCATGCTGGTGTCGACGAAACACTTTCACCGCATGCTGAACGGCTACTCCGGATTCAAGCCGCCGAGCTACTACGAGCACGTGCAGAAGCTCGGGAACTTTCCCGACGCGGAGTCGATCGCGTTTCTGCGATCGCTCAACGTGACGGCCGTCCTCGTCGACGGCCGGAACATGCGCCGCGCCAATCTCGAGCGGCTTGATCAGTCTACGGAGCTCCGCCTGTGGAAGACGGACGGGAACCTGAGGATCTACCTGCTTGGAACTTAGGATTTGAGGAACTTAGGAACTTAGGATTGACTTGAGGAATTACAGAAATTCGCCCAGGTCGATTGCACCCAAGTCGACAGTTGGATTCTCAGGGTCCCCGTATCCGAAGTGGACAACGCGCTGGCGGCGGATGGTGAACGGCATGGCCATCGCGAATCGATCGGCGCTGCGTTCCTGTGGCCACGGAACAGTCAGCGCCTCTGAAATATCGTCTTGCGTGGTGCTCAGGAAGGATTCGATTGCGGAAGTCAGCCGGTCCATGCGTTCGTCGCCGAGGTCGCCAGGCATGACCTCGTCGCCGTCTTGTTGTTCCACAAGCGGATCGAAGTGCTGCCGCAGATCGTATCCGCCGACACCAAGCCAATAGCTTGAAGACGAAATCAGTAGATCGCTGTCGTCGGCGGTCACGCGAAACCCGTCGGGCAGGGCCGGATTGATGTATTCGGCCAGCCGCTGCGCGAGACGCGCCGCCAGTTGGTCCTCTCGAGTCGTCATACGCCAAGCCGTCTCGGAGTCTCACTCTAACCTCTAACCTCTGACCTCTGACCTCTGACCTCTGACCTCTGACCTCTGACCTCTAACCTCTACCCTCTGCCCTTCCACTGTCACCTATTGACCTTTCGCCTTCTCTTTGCGTATAGTGCCCGCAGCTCAAGAGGAGAGGTGCTGATGCTTCCGCTCACGAAACGGCAGCGAGAAATCCTGGACTACCTCACCGAGTTCATCCAGAAGAACGGCTACGCCCCAAGTCTCGAGGAAATCGGCCGGCGTTTCGGTCTGTCTTCGCTCGCGACGGTGCACAAACACCTGACCAATCTCCAGGAGAAGGGCTTCATCAAGCGCGCCTGGAACCGCAGCCGCTCGGTCGAGATGGTCCCGGCCCGGACCGGCGGGCGCGCCGTCGAGCTGCCGCTTCTCGGTTTCGTCGCCGCCGGCCTGCCCATCGAGGCGGTCGCGTCCAACGAAACCATCGCCGTGCCGGACGACTTCGTCGGCAAGCGCGACACCTACGTGCTCCGCGTCCGCGGCGATTCGATGATCGACGAGCAGATTCGCGACGGCGACTTCGTCGTCGTCGAAGACCGCAAGACCGCCGACAACGGCGAAATGGTGATTGCGCTGCTCCGCGGCAGCGATGTCACCTTGAAGAAGTTCTATCGCGATCCGGGTGGACGGATTCGCCTGCAGCCGGCCAACGCGACGATGCAGCCGATTTTCGCGGACCCGGACCAGGTCCAGATCCAGGGCGTCGTGGTCGGCGTGATGCGGAAGTACTGACGCGCGGCACCGCGAGGCCAGGGCGGAATCGCGCAAGAGCGGACGCGGAATCGCTCGCGGGAAAAGCGCGCCGCAGCGTAGTATCTCTGCATGGCCGACCAACCCAAGCAGATCAACTTCACGATCGTTCCCGCGGAAGACACGAGCGAACCGGGCACACCCCGGACGTATTCGAACTTCTGCTCCATCGCGCACACGCCGTTCGATTTCACGCTCACCTTCTGCGAGGTGATGCCGCTCTCGGACAAGGAAATCCGCGCGGCCGAGTCCGAACACGTCATCAAGGCGCCGGTCCGCGTCAAGGTGGTCGTGCCGGTCCAGTTCGTGCCGAATCTGATCAACGCGCTGCAGGAACACTGGCGCGTGTTTTCGGATTCTTACAGCAACGTCGGCTGGAACAAGGGTCCGGGCCCCGTACACTGAAACGTGAAGACGCCCGCCGACACGCGACAGATCATGGACGCGCTCGAAGGTCAGCATCCCGACGCTGACACCGAGCTCCATTACAGGAACGCTTTTCAATTGCTGGTCGCGACGATCCTGTCCGCGCAGTCGACCGACCAGCGCGTGAACATGGTGACGCCGGCGCTGTTCGCGCGCTATCCGGACGCCACGTCGCTCGCGGCCGCCACGACCGCCGAACTCGAGCCGCAAATCCACTCGACCGGGTTCTTCCGCGCGAAGTCGAAGTCGCTCGTCGGCATGGCGACCGCGCTGGTCCACGAGCACGGCGGCCGTGTCCCCGCGGACATGGACGCCTTGACGAAGCTGCCCGGCGTCGGCCGCAAGACCGCCAACGTCGTCCTCGGCCACGCGCTCGGTGTGCCGGGGCTTCCGGTCGATCGCCATGTGCTGCGCGTGTCCAATCGCCTCGGCATCGCCGAGGGCGACGACGCGGTGAAGGTGGAGGCGCAGTTGTGCGCCGCGCTGCCGAAGGAGCGGTGGACGAGAACGTCCGACACGCTGATCCTGCACGGCCGGCGGATCTGCCGGCCCAAGCCGATGTGCGACCAGTGCGCCGCGCAGGAGATGTGCGAGTTCTACGCGATGCCGAAACGCGATGCCGGACGCCCGACCAAGTCTGCTGGTCCCCGCGCGACCGGCAAACCTATCCGGCTGAAGCCGGACGCCACCGGGACTAGACGCTCGACACCGAAGCGGCCGAAGGCGAAGAAAACTCCGAAGCGCCGGCGATGACACGCGCCGAGTTCGAGCGACAGGTCGCGGCCGCGCTCGCCTCCATTCCGTCGCGGTTTCGCAAGGCGATGAAAAACCTCGCCATCGTCGTCGAGGACGAACCGGGCGCCGCGCTGCTCCGCGAAATGGACATCGAGCCGCCAGACACCCTGTTCGGCCTCTATCAGGGGACGCCGCTCACCGAGCGCCGGTGGGATTACGGCAATGCCCTTCCAGACCGGATTCTGCTCTTCCAGGGGCCGCACGAACGCGAAGCGACTGACGACGACGATCTGGTGGGTTCGATCGCGGAAACGTTGATCCACGAGATCGGGCACTACTTCGGCTTGAGCGAAGAGGAGATCCAGGAGATCGAGGAGCGATACTGGCGGGGACATGAGTAAGTCAGAGTGGCCAAGCGGACGTGGCGGGCCAGGCGGTGTCGGACACCGGAACGATCACCGGGTGTCTGACACCGGGCCGCCAAGTCACATTCCTAGGAAGCGCTTCGGCCAGCACTTTCTCGAACCGGTCTGGGCCGACAAAGTCGTGACCGCGATCGCGCCCCGGTCCGACGAGACGTTCGTCGAAATCGGACCCGGCGAAGGGGCCTTGACGCGGCGGCTCGCGGCTCGAGCCGCGCAGGTCGTTGCGTGTGAGATCGACCGCGATCTCGTCGCGCACCTGCGGCAGGAGGACCTCCCGCGCGTTCACCTCGTCGAAGGCGATTTTCTGGAACTGGGCGCCGATCGTCTGCGTCAGGCGCTCGCTGATTCGGGCGCGACTCCTACCCTTCGTGCGGCCGGCAATCTGCCGTACAACGTCGCGGCGCCCATCCTCTTCAAGTTGCTGGATCTGATCGGTGAAGGCGTGGCGTTCAGGGATGCGACGGTGATGCTGCAGCGCGAGGTCGCGATCCGGCTCCTGGCTCAGCCAGGCACTCGTGACTACGGTGTCTTGACCATCCTGATCGGCCAGTTCGCTTCGGTAGAGCGTCTGCTTCAGCTGCCCGCTGGCGCGTTCCGGCCCATGCCGAAAATCCTGTCGACCGTTGTGCGGTTGACGTTCCACCCAGCGGACCCGGCGGTCCGGGATCTCTCGACGTTTCGCGCGCTGACCCAGGCCGTTTTCACGAGGCGGCGGAAGACGCTCGCCAACGCGCTGCTCGCCTACGGACCAGCTGCGTCGCAGGTCGGCCACCTCCTGGCGTCCGCCGGCATCGACGGGCGCCGCCGTCCGGAAACACTGACCCGTGCGGAGTTCGCCCGGCTCGCCGACGAAATCATCATTCATCGGTCATCAATCATCGATACCTAGGCTTGCGGCCAGGGCAGCGTTTGCGCGGTCACTTCGCTTGTACGCGATCCCGAGCTGTGCTATAGTTTCGCCTGCTATCTGATTGTCTTGTCCGGATTTAGGCCGGACAGGCTGAAGCCTGTCCCTACCGAATCCGGCGTCGCTCCTGCCTCCGTAACCATCAGGCGCTCCCAGTCGCCTGAACGAGCTGTCTGTGGACGGCTCCCGACGCGTCGACGTCCTGCCCGGGACCGGTCGTGGTGTCGGTCTGAAGGTTTTCGTACACCGACATGCTCGAAGTCGTGCCGCTCGGCGGCCTCGGCGAGTTCGGAATGAACATGCTTGCCCTCACCTGGCAGGAGACGACGATCGTCGTCGACGCGGGCGTGATGTTTCCGGACGCCGATCTGCCGGGTGTGGACCGCATCATTCCCGACCTCACGTATCTCGAGGAGAAGGGGCGGGTGTCGGCGCTCGTGCTGACGCACGGGCATGAGGATCACATCGGCGGCGTCCCGCACGTCGCGCCGCTCGTCAAGGGTCCGATCTACGGCACGCCGCTGACACTGGCGCTCGTCGAACCGAAGCTGAAAGAACACGGCCTCGACACGTCGGCGCTGACGCCGGTCCGGCCGCGCGACCGCGTCCAAGTCGGTCCGTTCACAATCGAGTTCATCCGCGTCACGCACAGCATGCCGGACTGCGTGGCGCTGGCCATTCACACGCCGCTCGGCGTGATCGTCCACACCGGCGACTTCAAGATCGATCAGACGCCGATTGACGGCGAACATTTCGACCTTCACCGCTTCGCGGAGCTGGGCGCGCAGGGCGTGCTGGCGCTCTTCGCTGACAGCACGAACGTCGACCGGCGCGGCTTCACCGGCTCGGAAACCGAGGTCGTCGACGCCTTCGAGGAGATTTTCACCGCCGCCACCGGCCGCATCGTCGTCGCGGCGTTCTCCTCGAGCATCTACCGGATGCAGATCGTGGTCGATCTCGCCGAGCAATTCGAGCGCAAGGTCGCGTTCATTGGCCGCGGGATGATGCAGAACTCGGAGATCGCGCAGCGGCTCGGCTACCTGCGCATTCCCGGCGGCATGCAGATCCGCGACGCCGACGTCCACAACTATCCCGCGGATGAAGTGCTGGTGCTCTCGACCGGCTCGCAGGGCGAACCGATGTCGGCGCTCTCCCGACTGGCGGTGGACGATCACCGCTACGTGAAGCTGTCGCCGGACGACACCGTCGTCCTGTCGGCGCGCGCGATTCCCGGGAATGAGAAGGCGATCGGCCGGGTGATCAATCACCTGGCACGGCGCGGCGCGGAAGTCGTGCACGAAGGGATCAAGCACGTCCACGTCTCGGGTCATGGCAGCGTCGAAGAGCTCAAGCTGGTGCTCACGCTCATCCGGCCGCGCTACTTCATCCCGGTACACGGTGAATATCGCCAGCTGACCGAGCACGCGCGCGTCGCCGGCCGCGTGTTCGGCGGACGCGATCCGCGGCCGGAGATTCTGCTCGCGGAAAACGGCGACGTGATCACGATGGACGAAAAGGGCGCGCGACTGTCGGGCAAGGCCGCGGTCGGCCGCGTGCTGATCGACGGCACCCGCACGGGCGAGATCGGCGACGAAGTGCTGCGCGATCGCCGTCATCTCGCCGAGGACGGGCTGGTCGTGCCGATGGTCGCCATCAACAAGCAGACCGGACGGCTCGAAGGCGTGCCCGATATCGTCACCCGCGGGTTCGTGATGGAAAACAGCGAGGAACTGCTCGCCGACGGCGCGCGGGTCCTCGCCGAGGTCATCGAACAGGCCAGCTTCGAGGAACGTACCGATCACGGCATCATCACGGAAAAGCTGCGCGTCGAGCTGCGCCGCTTCTTCCGCAAGCGCTCGGGCCGGCGCCCCTTCGTGCTGCCGGTCATCATGGAGATTTGACACTGTGAAGGGATCGACCGTCTCGCGGCGTGTCAGGGAATTCGGTGGCGTGGCGATGTTCGCCGCCGCCGTGCTCTGGATCGTCGCGCTCGTCAGCTACGACCCGAAGGACCCGGTCTGGTTCTTCAGCGCCGGCGTGTCCGTCGACCCCGCGAACTTCGCCGGCCGGATCGGCGCGTTCATGGCGGAACTCTCGTTTCAGCTCGTCGGCTATGCCGCGTACCTGATTCCAGCGCTGCTGATGGTCGTCGGCTGGCATTACTTCTGGTGCCGGACGGTCGATGCCGCCGGCACCAAGCTCGCCGGCGCGGCACTGCTCTTCGCCTGCATCAGCACCTTCCTCAGCCTGGTGTTCCAGACGGTCACCAGTTCCGGCCGCGCATTTCGCGCCGGCGGCTACGGCGGCGAGTGGATGGCGGCGGAAATGTCCGCCTACCTCAATCGCACGGGGTCGGTGATCGTCGTGCTCACGCTGATCGTCCTTGCCGTGATCATGTCGACGCAGTTCTCGTTCGGCCGCTTCTTCTCGGCGGTCTTCGCCGGCGCGCAAACCGGCGGCAACCGGACGGTCGGCGCGATCAAGGAATGGCTCGACGAGCGCCGCCGCGAGAAGCAGCGGCGCGAAGTGATCGCCAAGCACACCAAGAAGACGGGCGCGGTGCCGGAGATCAAGACGGCCGTGCCGTCCGCGGCCGAGCGGAAACGCGCCGCCAAGGAGGCCGCGAAGGAATCGGCCGACGTACCGGTTCCGGCTCCGCTGGCCCGAGCCCCGCAGCCGCCGCCGCGGCCACCCAAGGTCTCGATGCCGGCGCCGCCGTTACCGCTGCCCGATCCCGAGCCCGCCACCAAGGCGCCCGCGGAACGCCGCAAGGGCGACTACGCGCTGCCGCCGCCGGCGCTTCTCGACGCGCCGAAGACCGAGCGCAAGATCGACGAACGCGAGCTCATGGACGGTGCGCGGCTGCTCGAGGAAAAGTGCCGCGAGTTCTCCGTCGAAGGCACCGTCGTCCAGATTCATCCCGGACCGGTGGTGACCACGTTCGAGTTCAAGCCGGACGCCGGCGTGAAGTACTCGAAGATCACCGGCCTCGCCGACGACCTGTGCCTGGCGATGACCGCGGAGTCGGTCCTGATCGATCGGATCGCCGGCAAATCAACAGTCGGGATCCAGATTCCGAATCACGTCCGCGAGCAGATTTCGCTGCGCGAGCTCCTCGAGTCCGAGGCCTACCGCCGCTCGTCGTCCAAACTGACGATTGCGCTCGGCAAGACGATTCACGGCGAACCGTACATGGCCGATCTGGCGACGATGCCGCATCTCCTGATTGCCGGCTCGACCGGAACCGGCAAGTCGGTCGGCATCAATTCGATGCTGACCAGCGTCCTCTACCGCGCCACGCCAGAGGACGTGCGGCTGATCATGATCGATCCCAAGCGCCTCGAACTCGGCATGTACGAGGACATTCCGCACCTCATGACGCCGGTCGTGGTCGATCCGAAGCAGGCGGCCAACGCGCTCCGCTGGGCGGTCCGCGAAATGGAGGAGCGCTACAAGACGCTCGCCGCCGAAGGGGTCCGCAACATCGAGCAGTACAACCGCAACGTCCAGCAGGCGATCACCGAGAAGCGAACGCCGAAGGACGGCGAGTACCCCAAGCCGCTGCCGTTCATCATCGTGCTCATCGACGAGCTCGCGGACCTGATGATGGTGGCCAGCAACGAAGTCGAACAGTCGATCTGCCGGCTCGCCCAGATGGCGCGCGCGGTCGGCATCCACCTCATTCTCGCGACCCAGCGGCCGTCGGTCGACGTGATCACCGGCCTCATCAAGGCCAACATGCCGTCGCGCATTTCATTCCGCGTCTCGTCGAAGATCGACTCGCGGACGATCCTCGACTCGAACGGCGCCGAGCAGCTGCTCGGCAAGGGCGACATGCTCTTCCTGCCGCCGGCGTCGTCGCGCTTCATCCGCCTGCACGGTCCGTACATCTCGGAACAAGAGAGCGCGCGGCTGGCCAGCTTCCTCAGAAAACAGGGCAAGCCGACCTACGACGAAACCATCACCGCCGAAGAGAAGACCACCGCGGCCGGCATCGAACTCGACAAGGACGATCTGTACGACGAAGCCGCGCGCATCGTCGTCCAGAGCGGCCAGGCGTCAATTTCCTATCTTCAGCGCCGGCTGCGCATCGGGTTCAGCCGTGCGGCACGGCTCGTCGACATGATGGAAATCGAGGGGCTCGTCTCGCCGGGTGCCGGCGGCAAGGCCCGCGAAGTGCTCGTCGACAAGGCGTACTTCGACGAAGTGGATGCACAACTGCGATGACACGCACACTTTCTCTCTGGATTCTCTGTCTTGGTCTCGCCGGCCCGCTCGCGGCGCAGACCCGTCCGTCAACCTCCGGTCCTCCCTCTGTCGTGGCGAGTCTGTTCGCCGACGCCGGCGCGAAAGAGACCGCCGTGCGCAAAGCGCTGACCGCCGCGTCGCCGGCGCCGACCGTCCTCAAGGCGGTGCGCACCGTTGTCGCCGACTACGAGGCGGTCGTGCGCCGCTTCCCGTCGAGCGGCTACAGCGATGACGCGCTCTGGCGGGCGGCGCAGCTGTCGGCGGAAGCCTTCGAGCTCTTCGGCGACGCGAAGGAACAAGCCGTCGCGATCCGGCTGCTGCAGTCGCTGGCCAAGCAGTACCCGAGCAGCAAGTTCGCCAAACAGGCTCCCGCCCGCGTGGCGGCGATCAAGAACAGCACGCCGCGTCCAGCCGCCGTCAGTACCGCCGCCGCACCGGCGCCAACCGCACCACCGCCGGCCGGCCCCGCCGCGGTGATGGTCGCGACAGCGCCCGCGCCGCCTGCGTTCGCCGCCCCAGTGAGCACGGAGAAGACCGCGACCGTCAAAGACATTCGCCGCTCGGCGCTCACCGATACCGTGCGGATCGTGATCGAGCTCGACACCGAAGTCTCGTTTCACGACGAGCGGATCGAGAACCCGTCGCGCGTGTTCGTCGACCTCGCAAACGCACGTCCCGGGCCGACGGTCATGGATCAAACGCTGCGCTTCGACCAGGACGGCGATCTCGTCCGTCAGGTGCGGGTCGGCCGTCAGGCGAACGGCGCGACGCGAATCGTCCTCGATGCGACCGGTATCTCCAGCTACAGCGTGTATCCGCTCTACAACCCATACCGGCTGGTCATCGACTGCATTCGCCAGAAGTCGGCGCCGGTGGCCATGAGACCACCGGCCCCCTTCGTTCCGGCAACGCCTGGGACGCTGTCCCGATCGCCCGAACCGACTTCGGTGGCAGTGCCCGTGACACCAACCCCGACGCCCGCACCGGTGACTCCGGCGACGCCGGCGGCTCTGTCGGCGCGACGCGCGGAGACGATGAACGGCGCTCTGCCGCTTTCCGTTGCCAGCGCGAGCGCGGCGATTGCCGAAGCGCTGGCGCCGCCGGTGATCGTGCCTGCGGCACCAGCCGTCACTCCGCTCACACCGGCAGTGCTCGCCGCTGTTCCGGAAGCGCCTCCGCCGGTGCCGCCGTCACGGAATCTCGCCGGCGGGATCTCGATTGCCCGGCAACTCGGTCTGGGCGTCTCGCACATCGTGATCGACCCCGGTCACGGTGGCCACGACCCCGGCACGATGAACGGCGACACGAAGGAGGCGGATCTCGTCCTCGACATCGCGCTGCGGCTCGAAAAGCTCCTGACAAACGTGCAGGGCGTGTCGGTAACGCTCACCCGTCGGTCAGACGAGTTCATCCCGCTCCAGCAGCGGACGGCGATCGCCAATCGCGAAAACGCCGATTTGTTTCTCTCGATCCACACCAATGCGAACAACAGCCGCACCGTGCAGGGCGTCGAAACCTACTTCCTCAATTTCGCGACCAACCTGAGCGCCGCGGCAGTGGCCGCGCGCGAGAACGCCGCTTCGGGTCAGTCGATGGGCGAACTGCCCGATGTGGTGAAGACCATCGCCCTCAACAGCAAGCTGGACGAATCGCGCGACTTCGCCACTTACGTGCAGCGCGAGATGGTCAGCTCGCTCAAGGCCCAAAACAAGACGATGAAGGATCTTGGTGTGAAGCAGGCGCCATTCGTCGTGTTGATCGGCGCGGCGATGCCGAGCGTCCTGGCGGAAGTGTCATTCATGACCAACCCGCAGGACGCGAAGCTGCTCAAGAGTCCGGCCTATCGGCAGAAGATTGCCGAGTCGTTGTTCGAAGGCGTCCGCAAGTATCAGTCGTCGCTGAAGAGCGTTCCGACCATCGCAACCCAGTAGGTGTCAGACACGTGTCTGACACCCCGTCAGACACCTTGTCAAATATTGCCGCGGCACCTAGGTCTGGGGTGGCATTTAAGCTCATGGCTAGACGGACGCCCCACAATCTGTAGACTGTCCAATCCCGCGAACCACAAGTCGGTGTCAGACACGGTGTCAGACACGTGTCTGACACCTCAATCATGCGAATCGATTGACCAGCATCGCGGACACGTCGTCGAAGAAGGCGCGCAGCGCCGCCTCGGCCGCCGGATCCAGCTGTGCTTCCTCGAGCGCCCGGTTCATGAGCGTCAACCACCGGTCGCGCCCTGCCCTGTCGATCGTAAACGGCGCGTGACGCATGCGCAGCCGCGGATGCCCGCGCTGCTGGATGTAGCGCGGCGGACCGCCAAAGCGGCCGATCAAGAAATCGCGCAAGCGTTCCTCAGCGCCGGCGAGATCCTCCGGCGGATACATCGGGCCGAGGATGTCGTCGGCAGGAACCTGACGATAGAAGGCGGCCACCAATCGGCGGAATCCGTCTTCGCCGACCAGCGCGTAGACGCGGGCGTCGTCCATCAGACGATGTGGAGGTCTTCCGGCTCTTTGTTTGCCGCGGCCGGCCGCGATCGCCAGAGGAGCAACAGACCGGCGAACACCGCAGCGAGCACCACGGCGACGAGAATCAGCGCGCCGGTGAGCCCCAGCGCGCCAATGAGCACGTCCGAGAGCCCCGTGGGATCCCCAGCGGGCTCCACGATCTTGACCATGACCGACGGCGGTGGCTGCTGTTGAATGGTGATGCCCGTTCGAGTGCGGCCTGGTTACTTCCAGGCCGCTGCTGTAAATGCTAACTCGGTGAGGGTGCGGACGGCGACACCGCTCGCGCCCTTCGGCATGAACGGCTTGGCGTCTTCGACCCAGGCCGTGCCGGCGATATCGAGATGGGCCCAGGGCAATCCGCCGGTGAATTCCTTGAGGAAGAGCGCGGCGGTAATCGAGCCGCCAGGACGGCCGCCGGTGTTGGTGAAGTCGGCGATTTCGCTCTTGAGCTGTTCCTTGTAATCGTCGGGAAGCGGCATCGGCCACATCCGATCCCCCGCGCGCTCGCTGACCTTGCGGATCTGATCGACCCACCACGGCGGCGTGCCGAAGAGTCCGCTCACCCACTTGCCGAGCGCCACCGTGATCGCCCCGGTGAGCGTCGCGACGTCGACGAGATGCGTCGCGCCCAGCTGGCGGGCGTACCACAACCCATCGCCGAGAATCAGACGACCCTCGGCGTCGGTGTTCATCACTTCCACCGTCTTGCCTTCGGCGCTGCGCAGGATGTCGCCCGGCTTGAACGCGCGGCCGCCGGGCATGTTCTCGGTGGCCGGCACGATGCCGATGACGCGAATCGGCGCGCCAAGCTTGCCGATGGCCCGCATCGCCAGCGCCACGGCCGCACCGCCGGCCATGTCGTCTTTCATGCGGTCCATGTTTTCGGCGGGCTTGATCGAAATGCCGCCGGTGTCGAAGGTGACGCCCTTGCCGATGAGGCCGAGGACAGGGCCGGCCGACACGCCGTGCGGCTCGTGCCGCATCACCAGGATCCGCGGCGGCTCGCTGCTGCCGCGGGCGACGCCGAGCAGCAACCCCATCTTCAACGCTTCGATCCGGTGCTCGTCGAGGACCTCGACGGCCAGACCGCCTTCGGCGGCAAGGTTGGCGGCGCGGTTCGCGAACTCGCGCGGCGTGAGCGAGTTGCCCGGCTCGTTCGCCAGGCCGCGCGCAAGATTGCACGACTCCCCCAGCAGGCGCCCGCGGCTGACCGCGGCTTCGAGCCGGCGCGGGCTCTCCGGCGAGGTGTCGGACACGTCGGGAATGACGATCGCCAGACGGGGCGCGGGACCGAGCGCCGCATCGCCGGTCTTGTAGGTCGCGCCGTCGAAGTCGCCGAGCGTCAGTCCTTCGGCCAGCGCCTGAACAAATCCCGCGATGTCGAGATCGCCGGCCGCCGTCGGCGCGCCGGCACGCAGCAGAAACGCCACCGTCGCGACGCGGCGCTGCCGCGCCGAGAGCACCGCGGCCGTTCCGAGCTTCCGCCCGACTTCGATCGTGAAGTCGCCTTCCGGACCGGCGCCAATGAAGGCGACCCGCCGCGCGCGCCAGCGGCCATCGAGGACCGGCGTCACGAAGAGCTCGAACGGTTTGGCGGAAAACTCCCGCGACGCGAGGGCACGACTCAGCTGTCCACCGACCGCGGGATCCAAATCGGCGAACCCGCCAGGGGATTCGCGTTCGAACCAGGGAATGACGAGCAGATCCGCGTCAATCGTGGCAATCGGCGCGTGTTGCAGCGAGATGGCCGTGGCCGGTGTGGATGAGGACATCAGGTCATTATCACTGATGGCGGCCATCGTGACTCGACGCCGCGCTACAATGTGTGCAATCCCATGTCGCGTGCCGCGACCCTCGCGCTCGTCACCTCACTGCTCGCCAGCGGCGTTCCCGCTGTCGCGCAGCAAGGCGACGCCAAGCGGCCGAAACTGACGCTGCGCGCCATGCCCGCCGTGGCTGTCGCTCCAGCGCGCGTCGTCCTCATGGTGGAACTCCAGGGCGGGTCCGACGAATTCGAGGAGTACTATTGTCCGACCGTCGAGTGGGATTGGGGCGACGACACCAAATCGGAATCCACCACCGACTGCGAGCCCTTCGAGACCGGGAAGACCGTGATCAAGCGCCGCTACACCGTCGAGCACCAGTTCCGGCGGCAGGGCGCGTACCGCGTCTACTTCCACTTGAAGCGCAAGGACAAGATCGTCGGCTCGGCCTCGGTCCTCATCCAGGTCCAGCCGGGCGTCGGCTCTCGCGACGAGATTCCTTGATCGTTGAGCGTACCCATGCTGGGGTCCGACGTTAGCCGGACCTCAGAAGCTCGATTTCCGTCGCATGGGTCGCAGCCAGTGTGAACAGCCTCGCCCGCCACTCCCCCGCTTCGCTTCCGACAATCAGATACAGCGATTCGTGATCGAACGCTTCGGCCACATCGGTCGGCGACGGCTGCGGCGGTGAATGCGGATGCGAGTGGTAGAAGCCCACGATCTGGAGACCGGCCGTTCGCGCCTCACGCCGCGCCGCAAGGTGGTCCCGGGGATCGATTTCGTAGCGCGAAGGATTGTCGGACAGATTGCGCGCGCGGAACGCGCGGACGATGGTGTCGCTCGAGCCGATCAGCAGTCCGCAGCATTCGGCGGGCGCCGACACCGCGGCATGCGCGACGATGTCGTCGAGCGCGTCCGGCGCGATCTTCACTAGAGCGCTTCGATCACCATCGCGATGCCCATCCCGCCGCCGATGCAGAGCGAGGCGACGCCGTGGCGTTTGCCGTGACTGCGCAGTGCGTAGAGGAGCGTGGTGAGCACGCGCGCGCCGCTGGCCCCGATGGGATGACCGAGCGCGATGGCGCCGCCGTGAATGTTGACCTTTGCCGGATCGATGTCGAGCTCGCGGACCACCGCGATCGACTGCGCCGCAAAGGCCTCGTTCAACTCGAACAGATCGATCGCCGACAGCGGCATCGCGGCGCGTTCGACGGCCTTCCGGACCGCCGACACCGGGCCAATGCCCATCACTTTCGGATCCACGCCGGTCGTGGCAAACGAGACGATGCGCGCCAGCGGCGTGCGTCCGTGACGGCGCGCGTACGCAGCGCTCGCGACGGTCAGCGCGGCAGCGCCGTCGTTGATGCCCGAGGCGTTGCCGGCGGTCACCGTTCCGTCCTTCTTGAAGGCCGGCTTCAACTGCGCGAGCTTCTCGGCGGTCGTGCCGGCGCGCGGGTATTCGTCGGTGTCGACGCGCAGCGAATCCCCTTTCTTCTGCGGAATCTCGACCGCCACGATTTCGTCGCGGAAGCGGCCCGCGGCGATCGCGGCGACCGCGCGCTGCTGGCTCTGGGCGGCAAACGCGTCCTGGTCGGCGCGGGACACCTTGTAGCACGCCGCGACTTCCTCGGCGGTAATGCCCATGTGATGCGCGTTGATCGCGCACGTGAGCCCTTCGTTCAACATCGAGTCGAGCGCCTGGGCGTTGCCCATCCGATAGCCCCAGCGCGCACCGTCGAGGAGATACGGCGCGTTCGACATCGATTCGGCACCACCGGCAACCGCCAGGTCGATGTGACCGAAACGGATCGCCTCCGCGGCATGCATCACGGCCTGCAACCCGGAGCCGCAGACGCGATTGACCGTCTCCGCGGGTACCGCCACCGGAATCCCGGCCTTGAGCGCCGCCTGTCGCGCCACGTTCATGCCGGCGCCGGCCTGAAGCACGCAGCCCATGAGCACGTCGCCGACCTCGGCGGCCGGCGCGTGCGCCCGCGCCAGCGCCTCGCGGATGACCACGGCTCCGAGCTCGGGGGCCGACAGCGGCTTGAGCGCGCCGCCGAACGAGCCGATCGGCGTCCGGCACGCCGAGAGCAGCACGACATCCATCGCGTCAGGCAAAGGTCGCCACCTTCTCCGCCAGCGTCAGTTCGGCGCCCGTCGCGGCCAGCACGTCCGCAATCGTGGTGTCGACCGCAATTTCCTTCAGCACGAGGCCGTCCGGTGTGACGTCGATCACCGCCAGGTCGGTGACAATGAGATTGACCACCTTCAGACCCGTGAACGGCAGCGTGCAGCGCTGCAGGATTTTGTGGCCGCCATCCTTGGTGACATGTTCCATCGCGATGATGACCCGCTTGGCGCCGGCGACGAGATCCATCGCGCCGCCCATGCCCTTCACCATCTTGCCGGGAATCATCCAGTTGGCCAGGTTGCCTTCGGCGTCGACCTGGAGCGCGCCCAGCACGGTCACGTCGATGTGCCCGCCGCGGACCATCGCGAACGACTCGGCGCTGCTGAAGTACGAACAGCCGAGCAGTTCGGTGACCGTCTCCTTGCCGGCGTTCACCAGATCCGGATCGACTTCGTCTTCCGTGGGAAACGGTCCGACGCCGAGCATGCCGTTCTCCGAGTGCAGCGTGATGTCGATCCCGCGCGGCACGTAGTTGGCGACCAGCGTCGGCATGCCGATGCCGAGGTTGACGTAGTCGCCGTCCTTCAGCTCCTTGGCGACACGGCGGACGATGCGCTCTCGAGGATCCATCAGGAGGCCGACTCCGATCGAACGGTGCGCTTTTCGATGCGCTTTTCGTAACGCGGTCCCTGAAACACGTGGCGCACGTAGATCCCTGGCGTGATGATCGCGTCGGGGTTGAGCGCGCCGGGATCGACCAGCTCTTCGACTTCGGCGATGGTGACCGCCGCCGCCGTCGCCATCACCGGATTGAAGTTGCGCGCGGTGCGGCGGTAGATGAGATTGCCGGCGCGATCGCCTTTCCAGGCTTTCACGAAGGCGAAGTCGGCGCGGATCGGCCGCTCGAGCACATAGTGCTTGCCGTCGATGAGGCGCGTCTCCTTCCCGTCGGCGACGACCGTCCCGTAACCGGTCGGCGTGAAGAAGCCGCCGATGCCGGCGCCGCCGGCGCGAATCCGCTCGGAGAAGGTCCCCTGCGGGACGAGCTCGACCTCGATCTCGCCGCTCAGGAACTGCCGCTCGAATTCCTTGTTCTCGCCGACGTAGGTGGAAATCATCTTCCGCACCTGACGCGCGCGCAGCAGGATGCCGATGCCGAAGTTGTCGACGCCGGCGTTGTTGCTGATGATGGTCAGATTCCGCGTGCCTCTGGCCTTGAGCGCGTGAATCAGATTTTCGGGAATGCCGCACAAACCGAAGCCGCCCATGAGAATCGACGCGCCGTCGGGAATCAGGGCAACCGCGGCATCAGCGCCGGGCAGGACCTTGTTCATAGCGTGTTCGGCATTATAGGGCTAGCGATCGGTGAGTGTGCGCCGCCAGCGCCCCGCATCGTCGAAGATTTCTGCGATGGCGTCGCCATCCGCCAGATCCTTGCGCACGTTTTGTAACAATTCGATGAGCACGTCGAGCGCGGGGCCGATTTCGTCGGCATTGGTGGCGGCGATGTCCTTCCAGATTTCCGCCGGGCTCCCGGCCAGCCGCGTGGTGTCGATCAGGCCGCGACCGGCGAGCGCCAGGCCGTCGGCGCCCACGGCCTCGCCCACGACCTTCATGAGCGCGCTCGCCGTCATCTGCGGCAGGTGGCTCAGAAAGGCGAGCATCCGATCGTGCGCTTGCGGCGTGATCACACGCGGCTCGGCCCCCAGCGCCCGCGTGAACGCCAGCAGCTTGTCGAGCGCCTCGCCGCCGGCGTCGCCGGCCGGGGTAAAGAGCCACGGCCGCCCCTTGAAGAGATCCGGACGTGCGTGGTCGAGACCGCTCGCCGCGGCGCCGCCCAGCGGATGCCCGCCGACAAACGTCAACCGCGGCGGCAGCCGCCGCGCCGCCTGCACGATGTCGCGCTTGGTGCTGCCGGTATCGGTGACCACTGCCGCCTGCGTCACGTATTCGTCGAGCTCGTCGAGCAGCGCCAGGTTCTGCCTGACTGGCGCGGCCAGGATGACGAGGTCCGCCTCGGCCAGCACGATGAGGTTGTCGGCGGCGACATCGATGGCGTGCAGCCGCATCGCCGTCTCGAGCACGTCTTTGTTGTCGACCGCGATGACGAGCGACGCCGGCCAGATCTCCCGCGCCGCCAGCGCGATCGATCCGCCGATGAGACCAAGGCCGACGATGCCGATCTTGGGAAAGATCGGCGGCTGTCCGGCGGGACGCCGTGATGGCTGGATGACCGGCAGTTCCATCACGCCTATGTGCCCCAGCCGCGGCGGACGGCCGGTTCGCGGCAGATGCTGCGGCCAATCGCCGGTGCAATGATCCGCAGTTCGGCCATCAGACGGTCGAACTGGGCCGGAAACATCGACTGCGCGCCGTCGCTGAGCGCGTGATCCGGATCGCAGTGGACTTCGATGAGCAGCCCGTCGGCGCCCGCGGCCACCGCGGCCCGCGCCATCGGCACCACCATGTCGCGCCGCCCGGCGCCGTGGCTCGGATCGGCGACGACCGGCAGATGACTCATCTTCTTGACCACGGGAATCGCCGAAATGTCGAACGTGTTGCGCGTCGCGGTTTCGAACGTCCGGATGCCGCGCTCGCACAGGATCACGTCGGTGTTGCCGCCGCTCAGGATGTACTCCGCCGAGAGCAGCCACTCCTCGATCGTCGCGGCGATGCCGCGTTTCAGCAGCACCGGCTTCCGCGCGTGACCGAGCTCGCGGAGCAGCGTGAAGTTCTGCATGTTGCGCGCGCCGACCTGGAAGATGTCGCAGTAGCGATCGATCAGCGCGATCTGGCTGATGTCCATCACTTCGGAGACGACTGGCATCCCTTCGGCCCGGGCCGCATCGGCCAGCAGCCGCAGGCCGGGCTCGCCCAGCCCCTGGAAGCTGTACGGCGAGGTGCGCGGCTTGAACGCGCCGCCGCGGAAAATCTTCGCGCCGGCCTTGCGAACCGCAGCCGCCGTCGTCCGCACCTGCTGTTCGGTTTCCGCCGAACAGGGCCCGGCCATGACGATGACTTCGTCGCCGCCAATCCGGACATCGCCCACCTGGACGACGGTGTTCTCAGCCTTGAAGGTGCGGCTGGCGAGCTTGTACGGCTCCGAGATCCGCACCACTTCGTGAACGCCTTCGAGCACTTCGATCAATCCTTTGTCGGGATGTCCCTGTCCGACGGCCCCGAGCACCGTCCGACTGACGCCCGTCGAGCGGTGAACGTCCATGCCCATTTCGACAAGACGCGCGACGACGTTTTCAATCTGCGCTTCAGTCGCGCGTTCTTCCATGACCACGACCATGACTTACTCCCGTTCAGCCTCGTTGTGGACGACGCTCCGCTCGAGGCGCCGCGCCTCGTCGATAATCCGCTCGAAGAGGCGGACGATCGCGTCAGGACCGAGCGGTCCCTCGGTCGCCACTTCGCGGACGTGATTGAGGACGTCCTTTTCCCGGCTCGGCTGATACACCTCGATGCCCTGTTCCTTCTTCAACCGGCCGATTTCGCAGACGCAGCGGGCCCGCTCGTTGAGCAGGCGGACCAGCACTTCGTCGACCCGATCGATGTCCCGTCGCAAATCGTCGAGCGTCATGACTCCTGCAGCGAGGTGCGGCGGACGACACAGGCGCGTTTGAGCTCGCGCACGTACGCCTCGACCCGTTCGATGAGCTGAGGCGAACCGCTCGCCTCGGCAATCAGCGCGACCAGCGCGCTGCCCACGACGGCTGCGTCGGCATACGCGCCGACTTCCGCGACATGTTCGGGCCGCGAAATGCCAAAGCCGAGCGCGATCGGCAGCGGCGTCTGCGCCCGGATCCGCCGGACCATCGCTTCGGCGCCGGCGGCCACCTGATCCCGGGCGCCGGTCACGCCAAGCCGCGAGATGCCGTACAGGAATCCGCGGCCCAGTTCGCCGGCCTTCCGGATCCGCGCGTCGGTCGTCGTGGGGCTCAACAGAAATATCGTATCGAGTCCGGAGCCGGCCAGCACGCCTCGAAATTCCGCGGCTTCTTCGATCGGCAGGTCCAACGCCAGGACCCCATCGACGCCGGCGGCGGCGGCGGTCCGGGCAAAGTCTGCCAGCCCCAGACGCAGCAGCGGATTGGCATAGCTGAAGAGGACGATCGGCGCCCGAATGTCCGCCCGCACGGAGCGGATCATGGCCAGGACGCCGCGCAGGTTCGTGCCCGAAGCCAGCGCCCGTTCGGTCGCCCGCTGGATGACCGGGCCGTCGGCCAGCGGATCCGAAAACGGCACGCCCACCTCGAGCACGTCCGCGCCCGCACGATCCAGGGCCCGCAGAATCTCGGCCGACCGCGCCAGGTCCGGATCGCCGGCCGTCGTGTAGGTCACGAGGCCGGGACGGTTGGCCGCGCGCAGGGCCGCAAAGGTGTCAGCGAGCCGCGACATGTTTCTCCATCGTGTGCACGTCCTTGTCACCACGGCCCGACAGGTTGACCAGAATCACCGCCGACGGTCCGAGCTCGCGCGCCAGGCGCTCGGCGTGCGCCACCGCGTGCGCCGACTCGAGCGCCGGCAGGATCCCCTCGAGCCGCGCCAGCGTCTGAAACGCCTTGATCGCGTCGTCGTCGCTGACGTGGGCGTACTCGGCGCGGCCGAGCGCCCTGAGCCAGGCGTGTTCCGGCCCAACCGCCGCGTAATCGAGACCCGCCGAGACCGAGTGCGTCAGCTCGATATTCCCGTCGTCATCCTGCAGCACGAAGGTCCGCGTGCCCTGCAGCACACCCGGGCTGCCGCCCGCGAAGCGCGCCGCGTGCCGGCCGCGGACGATCGCCTCACCGCCGGCCTCGACGCCAATCAGGCGGACACTCGCATCGTTGACGAACGAATCGAAGATCCCGATCGCGTTGCTGCCACCACCGACGCAGGCGACGACGGCGTCAGGGAGCCGGCCGACGAGTTTGAGGATCTGGCGCTTGGCCTCGCGTCCGATCACCGACTGGAAATCGCGGACCATCAGCGGATACGGATGCGGACCGAGCGCGGATCCGAGGAGGTAGTACGTGTCGCCGACGTTCGTGACCCAGTCGCGCATCGCCTCGTTGATGGCGTCCTTGAGGGTGCGGCTGCCGGCGTCGACGCCAATCACTTCCGCGCCGAGGAGACGCATCCTGACGACAGTGAGTGCCTGCCGGGCCATGTCGTCGGTGCCCATGTAGACGTGGCACTCCAGCCCCAGGAGCGCGCACGCGGTGGCGGTCGCGACGCCGTGCTGGCCGGCGCCGGTTTCAGCGACGATGCGCCGTTTGCCCATGCGCACGGCGAGCAGCGCCTGACCGAGCGCGTTGTTGATCTTGTGCGCGCCGGTATGCGTCAGGTCTTCGCGTTTCAGGAAAATCCGTGCGCCGCCACACGCCTTGGCCAGACGCGACGTTTCGTAGATCGGCGTCGGCCGGCCAACGTAGTGCTCGAGCAGCCGATCCAGCTCCGTCTGAAACGCCGGGTCATCGCGCACGGCAAAGTACGCGCGCTCGAGTTCCTCGATCGGCTCGACGAGCGTCTCCGGCACGTAGCGGCCGCCGAACTCGCCGAAGTAGCCGTGCGCATCCGGGTCGCGCCTGGTCACGTGCGTTGTCGTCATCCGTGTACCGCCTTGAAAAGCGCCGCCAGGCGCTGATGATCTTTGATGCCCGGCGCTGCTTCGACGCCGGACGACACATCGATTCCGAAGGGCCGAACCTGGCGAATGGCTTCGGCAACGTTCTCAGCCGTCAACCCGCCGGCCAGCACCACGCGGCGCCGTTTCGCCAGCGCCGCCGCCGCCGTCCAGTCGGCCTTTTCGCCTGTACCGCCGCGCCGCACCGGATCGTGCCCATCCACGAGCAGCGTGACCTGCGCCGGCCACTCATCTTCCCGGCCGTCCAGACGGCTCAGCGCCTTGATCACCGGCCGCGTGATCGCGGCAAGATCCTCCGGCTGTTCGTCGCCGTGAAGTTGCACGGCGCCCAGGCCGACCCACGCCGCAATCTCGTTGATCCGCGCCCGCCCGTCGTTGACGAAGACGCCGACCGGCGTCACAAACGGCGGCAGCGTCGCAGCAATCGCCCGGGCGCGATCGGGATCCACGAAGCGCGGACTCTTCTCCCAGAAGATGAAGCCGATCGCCGAGGCGCCGGCCTCGACCGCCGCGCGCGCATCCTCGGCCCGGGTTATCCCGCAGATCTTGATCATCATTACCGCATCTCGCCTTCGCCAAGGCTCCCGCGGACCTTGGCCGTATCCGAGGCTGCCGGCGTTCGTGTGCCCGTGCCGGCGGCGTCCGCCAGCAGCCGGCCCAGCGCGGCGCCGGGATCGGCGTCGGTCATGAACCGCTCGCCGATGAGAAATGCGCGGTAGCCAAGGCCGGACAGCCGCTGCAGGTCGGCGGCGGTCTTGAGGCCGCTCTCGCTCACGGCGATCGTGTGTGCCGGGATTCGTGCCACGAGCGCCTCGGACGCGTGAACGTCGACGGCCAGCGTCCGCAGATTCCGATTGTTGACACCGATGACCCGCGCGCCGGCGTCGATGGCGATGGTGAGTTCGTCCTGGTCGTGCACTTCGACGAGCGTATCGAGGCCCAAGGAGCGCGCCCGCGCCATCAGATGCGCCAGCTCCGCGGGCGAGAGCGCCGCGACGATCAGCAGCGCCGCGTCGGCCCCCGCCGCGCGCGCTTCGTAGAGCTGATAGTCGGTGACGATGAAGTCCTTGCGCAGGAGCGGCGTCGGCACCGCGGCGCGGACCGCCGCCAGATGCTCCAGCGCGCCATCGAAAAACGTCGGCTCGGTCAATACGGAAATCGCCGCCGCGCCGGCTGCCGCATAGGACGACGCAATGGCCACCGGATCGTAAGCCTGCCTGAGCACACCCCTTGACGGCGAGCGGCGCTTGCACTCAGCGATCACGTTCACCTGTCCGGTCCGCGACAGCGCCGCGGTAAAGACACCAGGCCGCGGCGAGTGCATTTCCGCACGGCGGGCGAGCTCGGCGAGCGGCTCGCGGTCTTCCCGGACGGCGACACTGCGCCGCGTCGCCGCGACAATCGTCGCGAGGAGATCCGCCGACGCCATCGGACCGGTCATGACGCCCGTCCTCCCGCGTCGGCCGACACCGCGACCAGACGCTCGAGTGCCTGCCGCGCGGCGTGCGAGTCGATCGCCGCGGCCGCCCGTTCCATCCCCTCGCGCACCGAGCGGGCCTCGCCGGCAATGAACAGCGCGGCGCCAGCGTTGAACACGACGATGTCGCGCTGCGGGCCACGCTCACCGTCGAGAATCCTCCTGATGATCGCGGCGTTGTCGGCGGCGCTCCCGCCGAGCAGGGCCAGCGGCGGCGCCTTCGGCAGACCGACGTCGCCCGGATGCAGGTAGAACGTCTTGACCGCGCCGTCCTTGCACTCCGAGACCTTGGTGTAACCGGTCGTCGAGATCTCGTCGATGCCGTCGGCGCCATGGACGACCCAGGCGCGCTCGGATCCCAGCAGCATCAGCGCCCGGGCGATGAGTTCGGTGAACTCCGGCCGCGGCACGCCCACGAGCTGATGGGACGCCTGCGCCGGATTGGTCAGCGGGCCGAGCAGATTGAACGCCGTCCGGACGCCGAGCGCCCGTCGCGTCGGGCCAGCATGCCGCATCGACGGATGAAACGTCGGCGCAAACAGAAATCCGATACGAGCCTCGTCCAGGCAGCGCTCGACCTGTGCGGGCGCCGCGGCCACGTTGACGCCGAGCGCTTCGAACACGTCGGCGCTGCCCGACTGGCTCGACACCGAGCGGTTCCCGTGCTTGGCCACGCGGGTGCCGCAGCCGGCCAGCACGATCGCCGCGCACGACGAGATGTTGAACGTCCCCGACCGATCGCCGCCCGTGCCGCAGGTATCGAAGACGCCAGGAAACCGCCGCCCGAGCTTCACCGCGTGCGCGCGCATCGTCTTCGCGAGGCCGACGATTTCAGCCGGCCGCTCGCCCTTCATCGCGAGCCCGATCAGCAAGCCGGCAATCTGCGCCTCGGCGGCGCGGCCTTCCATGATCTCGGACATGGCGGCCGAGGCTTCCTCGGTCGTCAGGTCCTCGCGACGAATCAGCTTCTCGATGAGCGGGGCGAACATGGCGTCAGTCCAGGCGATTCTCGAGGAAGTTCCGCAGGATCTTGCGGCCTTCACTCGTGAGGATCGACTCGGGATGGAACTGGACGCCGTGAATCGGGAGCGAGCGATGCCGGAGCCCCATGATCGTTCCGTCTTCCTTGGTACGCGCGGTCACTTCCAACTCTCCGGGGAGCCCTTCGTCCGCCACGATCAGCGAGTGGTAGCGCGAGGCCGGAAACGGACCGGTGAGCCCGCTGAAGAGGCCGCGGCCGTTGTGCTCGATCGTGGACGTCTTGCCGTGCATCGGGACCTTGGCGCGCTTGACCGTGCCGCCGAACGCAGCGCCGATCGCCTGATGGCCGAGGCAGACACCGAAGATTGGAATCGTCGGCCCGAGGTCGCGAATCAGATCCATCGTCACGCCGGCGTCCTCCGGACGGCCGGGTCCGGGTGAAATCACGATCCGGTCGGGACGCAGCGCGGCGATGGCTGGAATCGTCGTCTGATCGTTTCGCAGCACGGTGACCGAGGCGCCCAGTTCGCCCAGGTACTGCACCAGGTTGTAGGTAAACGAATCGTAGTTGTCGAGAACAAGCACCATGATCTTTACAACCCGTGTTGCGCGAGTTCGAGCGCCCGCAGCAGCGCCTGCGCCTTGTCGCGCGTTTCTTCGTATTCCGCGGTCGGATTCGAGTCCATCACGATCCCGGCGCCGGCCTGCACGTAGGCCATTCCGCGCGACATGATGACCGTGCGGATGGCGATACAGCAGTCCAGGTTGCCGGCAAAGTCCAGGTACCCGACGGCACCGGCGTAGAGGCCACGGCCCGACGGCTCGAGATCGCGAATGATCTGCATCGCGCGGACCTTCGGCGCGCCGGACACGGTCCCCGCCGGGAAGCACGACACCAGCGCATCGAGCCGGTCGCAATCGTCGGCCAGACGCCCCTCGACGATCGAGGTCAGGTGCATCACGTGTGAAAAACGCTCGAGGCCCATGAACTGCGGCACCCGCACCGAACCATATTCGCAAACCCGCCCGACGTCGTTTCGTCCGAGGTCGACAAGCATGACGTGCTCGGCGCGTTCCTTTTCGTTCTTCTTCAGCTCCTCGGCCAGCCGCAGATCCTCTTCTTCGGAGCGGCCGCGGCGGCGGGTACCGGCGATCGGATGCGTTTCGACGCGCGATCCTTCGACGCGGACGAGCATTTCGGGCGAGGAGCCGACGACCGACACGCCCGCCATGCGGATGAAATACATGTAGGGCGACGGATTCACGTGGCGCAGGGCGCGATAGACGGTGAACGGATCGGCGTCGACGTGCGCTTCGAAGCGCTGCGACAGCACGACCTGGTAGATGTCGCCGGCCGCGATGTGCTCCTTCGCCTTCCGGACGTTGTCCTCGTACTTCTCGCGGGTGTGGTTCGAGTGCACGTGCAGTTCGCTCGAGCGCTCGGTACGGGCCAGCGAGAGATTGCGCTCGAGCTCGCGCTCGAGGAACTGAATCTTGGCGCACGCGAACTGGTACAGCGACTCGAGGTCGTCGTCAGGCGTGATGCGCGCGTTGGCGATGATCAGAATCCGGTGCTGGACGTGGTCGAACGCGAGCACCGTGTCGAAGAGCATGAAGCCCGCCGTGGATGCGCCATCGCTCCCCTGCCCCAGATCGCCGAGGACCGGCTCAAACCAGGAGGCTGCGCCGTAGCCGAGATACCCCACTGCGCCGCCGGTGAAGCGCGGGAGCTCGGGCACGAACGGGGACCGGTAGTCGGCCATCAGCTGACGAAGCGTGTTAATGAACGGCTGATCGCTTTCGGTGACGACGCCGGCGCGCTCGAGCGTCGTTTTGTCGCCGTCGGCGCGGAGGATGAGAAAGGGATCCTTGCCGAGGAAGGAGTAGCGCCCGACGTGTTCTCCACCCTCGACGCTTTCGAGCAGAAAGGCGTAGTCGGCGTCCTCGGCGATCTTGAGAAACGCGGAGACCGGCGTGAGCAGGTCCGCGACAATTTCCTTGCAGACCGGCACGAACGTCCCGCGCTGCGCCAGTTCCTTGAACGTTTCGAACGATGTGATCTTCATGAGTGTTGAAACTCCGCGAGCCGCTCGCGCGCGGCCTGACGCATCGCACTGACCTCGGGTTGCACGCCGGTCCACCAGCGGAACTGTTCAACGGCCTGGCCGACAAGCATTTCGAGACCGCCGATCGTCTGGCATCCCGCCGCGGCGGCGTCCTTCATCAGCTGCGTCTCGGCCGGGTTGTAGACGAGGTCGTACACATATCTTCCCGTCAACGGCGCCGCATACGGCGTCGTACCGGTTTTCGGATGCATCCCGATTGGGGTGCAATTGACCAGCAGTTCCCACCCCTCTGGGGGCGGCCAGACGCCCACCGCCGCACCCGTGAGCCGCGCTACCTGCGCGGCTTTCTGAGGATCCCGCGCGTGTACCGTCACCTCGGCCCCCTCCGCCACCAGCGCGGCGGCGACGGCGCGCGCCGACCCGCCAGCCCCCAGGAGCGAGGCGCGCAGGCCGCGCAGCGGAATGCCGCGTTCCATGAGCGGCTGAAGGAATCCGGCACCGTCCGTGTTCCGGCCTTCCCAGCGGCCGTGGTTCGTGCGAATCGTGTTGATGGCGCCAATTTTTGCCGCGGCCGCGTCTACATGATCGAGACGCTCGGCCAGCGCCACCTTGAACGGAATCGTGACGCTCGCGCCGGCCAGCCCGATTCCCTTGGCAAACGTGACGAAGTCGTCGGGATTCTGCGCCGGAAGCGGCAGGTAAACCGCGTCGAGACCCGCCGCGCGGAATGCGGCATTGTGCATGGCTGGAGAGACGGAATGACCGATCGGCGAACCGGTGAGACCGAAGAGCGTCGTGGTCGGACTGACCGAGCGGAAGCGGTAGGTGCCGACGAGCGTCCTCGCCGAGACCTGGCCGATCTGTTCGAGCGTGCCGGCATAGGTCCACGGCGAGCCGAAGCGCGACGCCAGCACCCGGGTCGAGAGGCCGGCGTCGCCCATGGCGATGAGGACCGCGCGTCCCTGGTGGTGGCCGTTCTGATTGAGGCCAAGGAAGCGCAGGCAGTCGCTCAGGCAGGACGCTTTCCCGGCAATCTTGACGACTTCGGCGCCCGTCGCGCGCATCGCACGGATGCGTTCGGGAAGGTCGGCGGGCACCGCGTCAAAGTCGTGCGACGAGAGCACCAGACGCCGTCCGCCGGTTTCCGCGATCAGATCGTCGAAGCCGGCGCTGAACTCGATGTCGACATACTCAGCGCCTTCCGCGAGCGCATCCCGCAGCAGACGCCGGCGTTCCTCTTCCGATCCTTTGAATCCTCCACCTTCCCAGCTCGCGCGGCAGGTGACGATCACCGGATGGCGGCGTCCGGCCAGCGCGCCAGCCACATCCGGGTCGGCGACCGTATCAATCCGGAGCTCGACCAGATCGGCGTCCGTGACCTGATCGCGCTGACGGCGGAGTTCCGCCGTCGAGGGCGCGGTCACGGTCACACAGAGTTGGCTTCGGTTCACGTCAGTCCACACAAAAAAAAAGCCCCTTCAACCGGCTGGCTGAAGAGGCGCTCGAAACTTCGCTGGCTTGGTAACTGGTCAGGCCAAGGCGATCGCCCCTTCGTCACGGCTCCAATACCACCAGGCGGAAAACGACACGGTCGTTTCGCTCGGGGCGAAGAGATTGGTCACGAAGGCGTCGACAGCTCGACCGCGCACAGTGGTTGGCACCTTATCAAAGGCCGTCACACGGTGTCAATGCTGTGCCCATTTCTCCTTGACCGGTAAGCACTTCTCTTCTATAACGGGTTTGTTCCATGTCACGACGAGTTCTTGCCGGCGCCCTGAGCCTCGGGCTGCTCGGCCTGACGATCCTGCGCGCTGACACCCCCCAAATGAGCGTCGCCGACATCCGGCCAGGCATGGTCGGCATCGGCCGGACTGTCTTCAGCGGCACCCAGGTCGTCGAGTTCAAGGCCAACATTCTCGGCGTCATCGAGAACGTCATCGGCACGCAGCGCAACCTGATCCTGGCGCGGCTGGAGGGCGGGCCGCTCGCCACGACCGGCGTCATTGCCGGCATGAGCGGCAGTCCGGTCTACATCGACGGCAAGTTGATCGGCGCCGTCTCGTACGCGCTCGGCAGTTTTCCGAAGGAGCCGATCGCCGGCATCACGCCGATCGCGGAAATGACCGACGCGACGGCGCTCGGGGCGACGCGGCCGCCGGGTTCCCGGGTGAAGGTCGAGTTCCCGCTGTCGCGCGACGGGCTGATCGCGGCGTTCCGGCGCGCGCTGACCTGGAGCCGCCCGTTTGCCGATCGTCCTGAAGACGCCCGGCTCGTTGGCGCTTCAACAATCGCCGGCTTTGGCGGCCGCGAAGTCGCGACGATGCTGCGGCCGATTGCCACGCCGCTCTCGATGGGCGGATTCGAACCCGAACTGGCCGACACGCTGGGCGCAGCGTTCAGCGATCTCGGTTTCGTCCCGATGGGCGGCGCGGCCGGGTTGCGTCCCGGCGACATGCCGTTCGACGGTCCGCTGAAGCCGGGCGACGCCGTCGGCGTCACGTTCGTGAGCGGCGACCTCGAGCTTGGCGCGACCGGCACGGTCACGCACATCGACGGCGACCGCGTTTACGCCTTCGGTCACCCGATGTACAACCTTGGCCCGACCGAACTGCCGATGACACGGGCGTACGTCTACACCGTGCTGCCGAGCCTCTTCTCGTCGGCCAAGCTCTCGAGTACCAACGAGATCATCGGTACGTTCCTGCAGGATCGCTCGACCGCGATCGCGGGGCGACTCGGCGCCGGCCCGTCGACGATTCCCGTCTCGCTGACGCTGACGTCGCCGCGGAGCCCGTCGCGGACGTTCAAGTTCGCCGTCTCGCGCGATCAGATGTTCACGCCGATCATGACCTACACGGCGCTCGTGAACACGCTGACCTCCTACGAGCGCCAGTACGGTGTCACGACCTACGGCGTGAAGGGCTCGCTGAAACTGCAGAAGCACGATGCGATTCAGTTCGAGAACCTCTTCACCGGCGAAGGCGCTGTGTCGGCCACCTCCGCCTACATCGTCGCGCCGGTCTCCGCGCTGCTGGTGAACGACTACGAAACGGTCGCGATCGATGCGATCGACCTCACCGTCGCCTCCACCGAGGAAACACGCTCCTCGGTCATCGAGCGTGTCTGGATCGACGACCCGCGGCCGCGGCCGGGACGCACGATTCCGGTCAAGGTCCTGCTCCGCACCTACCGCGGCGAGGACGTCATCAAGACGATTCCGATCACGATTCCGGCGAACGCGCGCGGCGCGCTGACGGTGCTCGTTTCGGACGCGACGCGGCTGACGCAGAGCGAGCAGCGCGAAGCGCGGCCGCAGCCACGCAGTGTGCCGCAACTGGTCCGCGCGCTCAACAAGGCGCGCCACAACGACCGCGTCTACGTGAAGCTGGTCAGCGCCGACGCCGGCGCCGTCGTCAACGGCGAACCGCTGGCCGCCCTGCCGCCCTCTGTGCTCGCGGTGATCGAAGCGGATCGCGCCACCGGCAACGTCACGCCGCTCGCCACCGCACCGCTTGGCGAGTGGAACGTGCAGACCGATCACACGGTGATCGGCGCGCGCTCGCTGACGCTGCAAATCTCCTCGAACTGACCTCGCCGGCTCTGGTGGATTCAAGAGTTATGCATAAGTGTTCGCGGTACGCGCTCGCGGTCGCCGCCGTCCTGGTCGGCGGCGTCGCCCTTCGCGCCTCGACGCCCAAGTTCTTCCTCTCGGCGACCCAGGCCGACTTCCTGAAAGGCGACGTCGAGAACCTGTCCATCGACGGCCGCGGCCAGCTCACGCTGGGCCCGGCGACCGATCTCGTCTACGAAACACCGTCGCCGTTTCTCTGGGCGGTCACCCCGTCTACCGACGGCGGGCTGTTCATCGGCACCGGCAACGACGGCCGCGTGTTCCGCGTCGACGCGCAGGGCCGGGGCGCGGTCTTCTTTGACGCCGCGGAGCTGGAAGTGCACGCGATCGCGGCGGCGCCAGACGGCGGCGCCTACGTCGCGAGTTCTCCCGACGGCAAGATCTACAAGGTCAATCGCAACGGATCGGCGACGACGTTCTTCGACCCGGAGGAGAAATACATCTGGGCGCTGACGACCGACGCACGCGGCAACCTCTACGCCGGCACCGGCGAACGAGGTACGGTGTACCGGATCGCTCCGGACGGCAAGGGCGCGGTGTTCTACCAGTCGAAAGCGACGCACGCGACCGCTCTCGCGGTCGATCGGAACGGCACGCTCGTCGTCGGCACCGAGTCGCCCGGGCGCGTGTTGCGCGTCGACGCCGACGGCAAGGCCTTCGTCCTGCTCGATTCGCCGTTTCAGGAAATCCGCACGCTGAAGTTCGACGACAAGGGGACGCTGTTTGTGGGGGCCGTCAATGGCCGGGCCACCGCGAACGCGGCAGCTGTCCCAATCGACACGACCGCTCCGGCGTCTGAAACCAACCGGGCACCGGTGCCGACCGTCACAGTGACGACGGAAGTCACGGCCATTGCCGTGGCTGACGGGTCGAGCGGATCGTCGACGCCGGCGCGGATCGACGTCCGCTCAGCCAAGGGCGCCGTGTACCGGATCGCTCCCGATGGACTCTGGGATCAGATGTGGGAGTCGCGCGAGGACTCGCCGTACGATCTCGCCTTCGATCTCGAAGGCCGTCTCGTCATCGGCACCGGCGGCAAAGGGAAGATCTACCGCCTCGAAGGCAATCCGCCGCAGCCGATGCTGCTCGCCCGCTCGACCGCGCAGCAAATCACCGCGCTCTACCGCGATCCGCGCGGCAGCCTGTATTACGCAACCGCAAATCCCGGCAAGCTGTTCCGGCTGGGCGCGAGCCACGCACCACGCGGCACCTACGAGTCGGAAGTTCGCGACGCGCAGATGGTGTCGACCTGGGGCGCGATCAGCTGGCGCGGAACGAACACCGGCAGCGGCCGGGTCGAGATCTCGACGCGCTCAGGAAATACAGAGACGCCGGACGACACATGGAGCGCGTGGTCGACGCCGTACGCGGCCGCGCAGGGCTCCCCAATCGTGAGCCCGAAGGCGCGCTACCTGCAGTGGCGGGCGGTCTTGAGCGGCACGGGTGAAAGCCCGGCGCTCACGTCGGTCACGGCGGCCTACCTGCCCCGCAATCTCCGTCCGGTCGTGCGCAGCATCACCGTGCACCCACCCGGCATCGTCTTTCAGAAGCCGTACAGCACCGGCGATCCCGATCTCGCCGGCTTCGAAAACCAGTCCACGCCGGAACGCCGCCTGACACAGGCCGCTCAGAACCCGGCCTCAGGTTCGAGCGCCCTCGGACGCCGCACATACCAGAAGGGGCTGCAAACCCTGATCTGGCGCGCCGACGATGAGAACGACGACGAAATGGCGTACGAGGTGCAGTACCGCCGCGAAGGGGACACCAGCTGGAAGGTGCTCCGCCGCGAGCTGGGCGAGGCCATCCTGGTGTGGGACACGACGACCGTGCCGAACGGCACCTACTTCGTCCGCATCGTGGCGTCGGATTCGCCGTCGAACGCCGCCGGCACGGCGCTCACCGGTGAAATGGACAGCATCGCTTTTGAAATCGACAACACGCCGCCGGCGATCGCGATTGGCGCGGTCCGCGCCGACGCGACCCGCACGACGATCACCTTCGACGTGACCGACGATCACTCTCCGGTGCAGAAAGTGGAACTCTCGCAGGACGGGTTGCAGTGGCGAGCGGTCTTCCCGGGCGACGGGATCGCCGACTCGCGCAGCGAGCACTACGAGGTGGCGATTGAAGGCGTGATCGGACCGAAGGGGTTGACGGTGCGCGCCACCGATGCGATGAACAACGTGCAGACGGCGCAGGTGGACGCGCCGCGTGCCGTCCGGTAGGGACCGGCTTCAGCCGGTCCGAGAACTCCGCACTACGCGACGCGCTTCTTGATCGGCATCGTCAACGGCACGTCGAACGGCCCCTGACCGCCCGCCCGCACGGTCGTGTGGGCCAGCATCCAGACCATGCTCACGGCCACCGGCAGACCGGCGACGCGCGCCGGTTCAAACCGCGCCTGAGACACCGCACCGATCAGCGTTTCGGCAACCTTTTCCTCGACGCTGCCGGCGGCCGGTTTTTCGCCGCTCGCGGCGTGCAACTCCAGATTCACAATCCGCCCTTCGCGCGTGACGATCGCGGACAGCGTGAACATCGCTTCTTCGGCGCTCGGATGGCTGACGGCCGTCAACAGCGACTGATCGAGCGCCTTCGGCGGCGCGACGATCGCGTCGACGACGACCGGATTCTGATTCGAACCGGGCGAGCGGTCGCTCGTCGCAAACCGCATCATGCTCAACATGATCATCAGGCAGGCCACGGTGGCCGCGCCGGCGCCAAGCCCGGCGTACACCATGTGCATGTCTTCAAAGACCGCCCGGACACGCGCCGACCAGGAGACGCTGTGTTCGGCGCGGAGCCGTGTGACGACCGAGGCCTGCAGGCTGACCGCTTCGTCATGACTCAGCGCGGCGCGGCCCGGCGAGAAGGAGCGGAACACCGCGCGGATGCTGCGGAGATCCGCCAACGAGTCGCCGCACTCCTCACACCACTCGAGATGCGCGCCGACTTCGATCTGTTCGCCGATCGACAGTTCTTCGTCGTGATAGGCCTGAAGACGACGACGGGCGGCGGCGCAGGTGAGCACCTTCATACCGTCCTCGCTTCCCTGAGCTGCACGCGGAGGGTTTGTCGAGCGCGCGTGAGGCGTGATTTCACCGTCCCGACCGCCACGCCGAGCGAGAACGCGATTTCGTCGTAACTCAACCCGTCGACTTCGCGCAGCACGATGGCCGTGCGCTGATCGAACGGCAGCCCGTCGAGGGCGTTTTCCAGGCGAAGCGCCAGCTCTTTTTGAGCGAACAGTCGGTCGGGCCGCGATTCGGCGCTCGAGATGAACTCGCCGTGGGTCGCGACATGCTGATCGAGCGACACCTGATCGGCGCGCCGGCGGCGCCGCCAGAACCGATGCCGGTTGCGGGCCTGATTGACGGCGATCCGGTAAATCCAGGTTTTGAGGGTGGATTGGCCGCGGAAGCGTCCAATCGTTCGGAAGACGCGGAGGAACACTTCCTGCGAGAGGTCCAACGCTTCGTCGCGGTCCCCGAGCAGGTTGAGAGCCAGCTGCACGACCATGCGCTGGTGGTCGGCGACGAGTTCCGCAAAGGCGCCTTCGTCGCCCGCCGCACACCGCTGAATCAGGGCGCCTTCCGCGCCCGCAATCTCCGACCACCCGACGGCGCGAGCCTGCTTCACGGAGATCATAGTACCCTCTTTGACCCCGGCCCTTCGTGAAAGTTCCTCGATATCTGCGCGCCGGCTGCTAACATTTCTGGCTGTGAAACGGGTCCTGGGCGCCCTCACCGTGCTGGCCGCCATCGCCGTGGGCGTCGCGGCGGTTTACCAGGTTGAGGCCCGCGAACGGACCTATCGCCGGCTTCTGAGCCAGGGGGATGCGGCGCTGGCCAGTTCGCAGACGTTTGCGGCTCTGGATCATTACGGTGGGGCGATTGCGCTGCGGCCGGATTCGATGCTCGCCCACCTCAAGCGTGGCGAGACCTACCGCCAGCGGGGCGACCTCGAGGCGGCCACCCTGGACTTCCGGACGGCTGCCGGCCTGGACCCCTCCGCCACCCGTCCTCTGGACTCGTGGGCCGACGTGCTCTACCAGCAGCAACGGTTCCGGCGCGCCTCCGAGGTCTATGCGGAGCGGCTGCGGCTGGACGATCGATCGGCGCCCGTCCGCTACCGCCTCGCCCTTTCGCTGTACCGGGACGGCAACCTGACGGAGGCGCTCGCGGCCACCGAGCGCGCCGTCGCGCTGGACGACAAGATGGTGGAGGCACACTACCTCGCGGGGCTGTGCCTCAAGGATCAGCAGCGCCTCGTCGAAGCGGCCTTTCAGTTCGAAGCCGCCATCACCCTCGAGCCGGGCTCGATTCCGGCCCGCGAAGAACTCGCCGACATCTACCGCGCGCTCGGACGCTTCGGACCCGAAATCGAACAACTGCAGGTCCTCGTCGGCCTCGATCCGGTGCACGTCGAGCGACGTCTCGCGGTCGGCCTGGCCCATGCCCGCGCCGGCCACAGCGATCTCGCCGTCCTGACGCTGGCCAGCACGCTCGAACAAACGGCGGATCAGGCCGTGGTCTACGGGGCGCTCGGCCGTGTCTGGCTCGAGATCGCGCAAACCCGGCGCGATCGGACCGACGCCATCGGCAAGGCGCTCGAGGCGCTGGAACGCGCCGCATCGTCACCCGTCGCCACGAGCGAAGTGAAAACGCTCTACGGGCGCGCACTGGCGCACGATCGCCAGTACGTGGCCGCCGAACACGTGCTCCAGCAGGCGACCGAGCGGTCGCCGGCCGATCCGGCGGCCTTTGCGGAATATGCGGCGGTCGCCGAACAGCAGCAGCACTACTCCGCCGCACGAACGGCGCTGGTCTCGTACACCGCGCTCGTCGGCAGCACCGGCGACGCCGCCGTCCACGCGACCAAGATTGGACAGCTGTCGATCAAACTGAACGATGCCGAGACCGCCGTGTCGTGGCTTCGCCGCGCCGCCTTGAGCGCGCCCGACAACGTCGAAACGCTCGCGTCGCTCGCCGAGGCGGAACTTCTCGCCGGTCACGCTGAGCAGGCGCGCGAGGCGCTGCAGCACGCGCTGACGCTCGATCCCGCGAGCAGCCGGCTGCGCGCACTCTCCCGCCGCATCTCCTGAAAAAAAGCAAAACGAACGCGTTCGTTTTAGATCGTGCGCTTCGGATCCAAGCGATCTCTTAGCCCGTCGCCGAGAAAGTTGAAGCCGAGGACCAGGGCGACGATCGCGAGGCCAGGAAAGATGGTCAGGTGCGGCGCGTCGAGCACGTGCGCGCGGCCGCCGTTCAGCATCGTGCCCCAGCTCGGCGTCGGCGGCTGGACGCCGAGACCAAGGAAACTGAGCGACGCCTCGGCGATGATCGCGCCCGCCATGCCGAGCGTCGCCTGCACGATGACGGCGGGCAAGGCCGCCGGAATGACGTGACGCCACAGGATGCGCACCGTCCCGGCACCGAGCGCGCGCACCGCCTGCACGTACTCGAGTTCCCGCGTCCGCAAGACCTGTCCTCTCACGAGCCGCGCGTACCCCACCCAGCCGATCGTCGTCAGCGCCAGCAGCACGTTGCCGAGGCTCGGGCCGAGCACAGCGACGAGCGCAATCGCCAGCAGCAGCCCGGGAAACGCGAGCAGCACGTCGATGATGCGTCCGAGCACTTCGTCGACCAGACCGCCCAGATAGCCGGCGATCGCGCCAAGCACCGTCCCGATCACCGCCGACACGGACACCACGGAGAACGCCACGAGAAACGAAATGCGCGCGCCAGCGGCGACGCGCGACAGGATGTCGCGACCCAGTTCGTCGACGCCGAAAAGATGCGCCCACGAGGGTCCGACGAGCCGCGCCGCCAGATCCTGCGCTGCCGGATCAAACGGGATCAGCCACGGACCGACGATCGCGACGATCAGGCTTCCGGCGACGAGCACGGTCCCGATCCTCAACATCGTCTACTCGTGCCGGACGCGCGGATCGAGCGTTCCATACATCAGATCGGTCGCGAGGTTCGTCGCCACATACGTGACGGCGATGAGCAGGATGCAGCCCTGCACTGCTGGATAGTCGCGCGAGGCGATCGACTGCACGAGCAACCGCCCGACCCCGGGCCACGCGAAGATCGCTTCGGTAATCACCGCCCCGGTCAACACCGAACCGAGCTGTAGCCCCAGCACGGTGACAACGGGAATGAGACTGTTGCGGACGGCATGCACGAGAACCGCGCGTGTGGCGGAGACGCCGCGCGCCCGAGCGGCGAGCACGTAGAGCTCGCGGAGTTCTTCGAGAACGCTCGCCCGCGTCATCCGCGCCAGCATCGCCGACAACGGCGCGCCGAGCGTAATCGCCGGCAGCAGCAAGTGCGCCCACGTGCCTCGACCGGACACCGGCAGCCAGCCAAGCTCCACGGCGAAGACAATCGCCAGCAGCGGCCCGAGCCAGAAACTGGGCACGGACACCCCGAGCAAGGCGGCGGTGGTCGCGGCGAGATCCGTGCCGGTACCGGCCCGGACCGCGGCAAGAATGCCGAGCGGAACCGCGATCACGACCGCGACCGCCATGGCGGCGAGCGCCAGCTCGAAGGTGGCAGGCATCCGGGTCGCGATCGCTTTCGCGACCGGCTCGTTGGTACGAAGCGACGTGCCGAGATCGCCGCGCGCGACGCCGCCAAGATAACTGGCGTACTGGCGCCACAGCGGACGATCGAGTCCCAGCGTGGATCGGAGCTGTGCAACCGCCTCGGGCGAGGCGCTCTCGCCGAGCATGGCCTGCACCGGATCGCCCGGCACCAGATGAATCAGCGCGAACACAAGCGTCGCCACGCCGAGCAGGACGGGAATGGTCAGCAGCAGGCGGCGCAGAAGGAAATGGACCACGTCAGTTGGCGGCCGACAGCCCAAGCCGCGCGATGAGCTTCGTCAACCCCTGCCGCGTGACGCCAAGCTCTCGCGCCGCGACTATCGTCCGCCCGCCAGCCCGCGCCAGCGCGTCGCGGACGACCCGGCGATCGCACTCGGCCCGCGCCGCCGCGAGCCCGGGCGGAACCGCCGCCGGTCCGTCGAAGACTAGAGACGGCAGCGCCGACGGCGCCACCGAACCGCGCCGCGGCGCGCGGACGGCGAGCGTGGACAGGACGTTCTGCAATTCGCGCACGTTGCCGGGCCAATCATAGCGTGCGAGCGCGGCCAGCGTGGCCGGACTGAGGCGCGCGCGGCTGCCGACCCGCGCCGTCAATTCGCGCCAGAGATGCTCCGCGAGCACCAGGATGTCGTCGCGCCGCGCCCGGAGCGGCGGCACGGCAATCCGGACCACGTCGAGACGAAACACGAGGTCGGCGCGAAACCGGCCGGCGGCAGCCTCGGCCCGTAGATCGCGATTGGTCGCGGCGATGATCCGCACATCCACGCGGCGCGGCTGATTTTCGCCGACGCGGCGGATCTCGCCCTCCTGGAGCGTCCGCAAGATCTTCGCCTGCGCCCGCGCCGACAGCTCGCCCACTTCGTCGAGGAAGAGTGTGCTCTGGTGCGCCTGCTCGAAGACGCCGGTTCGTTCGCCGACCGCGCCGGTGAAGGCGCCGCGGGCGTGGCCGAAGAGTTCCGATTCGAGCAGGTCGTCGGGAATCGACGCGCAATTGACGACCGACCAGGGCCGATCGCGGCGCCCGCTCCGGCCATGTAGCGCGCGGGCGACGAGCTCTTTGCCGCTGCCGCTTTCGCCTTGGATGAGGACCGGAAATGGTGCGGCCGCGGCCCGGTCGATGGCGCGGCGCACGTCCGCAATGGCATCGCTGACGCCGAGCAATTCGTGCGCGCCCGCCGCCGGCGCCGCGAGCGGGACGGTCAGCTCCGCGAGCGCCGCCGTTGCGGCGAGGGCGGCCGCTGACAGTAGCGCGGCAGCATCGCCGCTGTCGTCGAGGCTGCCGGCCGTCCAACGCGCGACCAGGGCGCCAATTGTGCGGCCACCGTACTTCACCGGCGCGCCGCCTTCGATGCCCAGCCGGACGGCGTGCGGTTCGACCGGCTGCGTCGCCGCGAGGATTCGCGCCGCCAGACTGGACACGTCGCGGCGGCTGCCGTCGATCGCCACGACGCGACACACATCCTGATTCGGCGCCACGAACGCGGTCGTCGACGCGCGCAGCTGCGCCCGGAGCGCGGCGCACACCTGTGCGAGAACCCTTTCAGGCGTCTCGGCGGTCTGGCAGGTCTCTAAAATTTCGATGACCCGGCCGGTCCAGGTCCGGCGGGTTCGTTCGTGACCCGCCGGCGCGAAGAGCGCGAGCGCGGCGACACCCGTTCGTTGCACATGACGGACACTCGCATCCGCGGGCGACTGCTGCGACAGCAAATCCGAGAGGAGATCGATCCGCGCCCGAACGAGCGGTGAGAGGCCGGGACCGCCAAGACGCCTGACGAGGCGCAGCCCGGCGGCCCGTTGCCCCTGGCGTCGCCGGCTCTCGGCGATCAGCAGCCGGGCACTCAGCGTACGAATCGGCAGCCGCCGCGCCCGCTCGACGCACACCGCCAACTCGCGCTCGGCGGTCCGGTAGTCGCCGCCGGCGAGATGCGCGAAGCCGGCCGCGTACGCCGCATGCCCCTGCAACCACGCGGCGCGTGCGCGCTCGGCCGCTCGCTGCGCCTCGGCGGCCTGCACGATCGCCTCGCCAACGTCGCCGCGGCCGACGGCCTGGCGTGAACGCTCGATGGCCGCGTGCACCGCGTCCGCGTCGGATGCAGGCTGGAACGCCGCCAGCACCCGCGCCGCCTCGTCGTACTGTCCCTTCCAGAAAAGACACCGCGTCAGGGCAAGCGTCGCGATCCGGACCACGCCTGCCAGATGCAATCCGAGTCCCGCGCGAAGCACCGTCCGCAAGGTCGTCTCCGCATCGTCGAGGTGCAGAAGATCGGTCGCCGCGATGCCGGCGAGCACCAGGCTGTGCGCGACGATCTCGGTCGCGTCGGTGTCGCCGGCGCAGGCCTTGACACTCTCGGCGACCCTCGCCGCCTCGGCCGCGCGTCCGCGAGCGAGCAGCGACTCCGCCAGGGCCAGCGCGCCGCGCGCCGCTTCGACCTGATCGCCCCGGCGCGACAGATACCCCATCGCCTCGCGCACGACTCGTTCGCCGCTGACGCGCCGGCCGTGCTCGAGGATTTCAATTCCATGGCGAAGCCGGCGCCGCCACGACGCGAGATCCGGCGCGGGCGGCCAGCCGACCGCCGCGGGTCTCGCAAATGGAAACACGCCACTGTTCATCGCTGCTCCCTCACCAGTTCCGTAGGTTGGTGACCGCTCTGCGGCGCGGACCACATGCAACGTCGTCGAACGCATCGATCCCGAACTGGCCGAGGTTCGGAGCGCCGCGGCAAAGCGGCCGGGCAAGCCGGCGGCCGCCCGCGCGGCGGCGTCGATGCGCGCACGATGAGCCACCGCCCACGTCTCAGGCCGCACGGCAGCCGCGAGATCGTGGGCGGCAAAGCGATCGAGCGGAAGCGCCCGGATTCCGGGAACGTTGCGGCTGGTCACGAGGACCACGAAGGCCGGTCGTGCACCGGCCGCGGACCACGCGATCAACGCGCGCCAGGCGTCCTCTGGTGGGCCCGCGGCCACGATGCACAGCGAACGTCGGCCGACCACCGGTACCAGGTCGAGCGCATTGAGAGAACTGGCGATCGGGACGAGCCCGCGTCCGCGCGCCTCGCGGGCCAGCGCGCACGCGGCCCGTTTCAGACCCGCACCCTGCGGTCCCCAGAGCGCGGTGACTCGGACACCGCACACCGACGGTTCGCCGAACATGTCGGCGATCGCGCCGAGCGCTCCGTGCGGCAGCGACACCAGCCCGAGCGCGGCGCTCGACGGCCGCGGACTATCCACGACCCGCGCGGGCTCACCGGTCTCGCAATAACCGGCGCACCCATCCGGCAGCACCGCCGCGCGTGAACCGATCGTTACCACTTGTCCGCGGCCGAGACGTCCGGTGCTCCTTCGCGCCGCCTCCAGAACCAGCGCCGCGTCCGCAAGACAACGCTCGGCGTCCACGTCGGCGCCGCTCCACGCGCCATCCGATCGCCAGGCCTCGAATCGCTCGCCCACGCCGAGCGATCCGTAATCGATGAGCGGCGCGAACGCGTGATACCGGACATCTCGAAAGTGCGCGCAGCGCTCCTCCCATCGTGTCCGTTCACTGGAACTGCCGGCCGGCGCGATGACCAGCACGATCGGTTCACCGCTGGCAAGATCGAACGCGGCACCTGAATCCAAACGAACGAAGCGATCGGCAACCAGCTCCACGGCGTGTCCTCGCGAATGCCACTCGCTAGTGCAAGATCGCCGCCCGCCGGTTTTCCCAATAAGTGCCGATTGCACGCGCCAGGCGTCGCAAATTTTTCAGATAGAATGGCCGCCGCCGATGGCAATTTCTGCCAACACCTCGCCCTTCGCACCGCACACCTTGCACCAGCACTCTGCCCCCTGCACGCGGCACTCTGCACCGTTTCAATGATTCGGCCGATCCTCAAGTACGGCGACGAGACCCTCCACACGCCAGCGCAGCCGGTTGAACAGCTGACTCCGGCGATCGATCAGCTGATTCAGGACATGATCGACACGATGTACGCGGCGCCGGGCATCGGGCTGGCGGCCACGCAGGTCGGCGTGGCGTTGCGCATCTTCGTGGTCGACATCTCACTTGGACGCGATCCGGCCGGGCTGCTCGTGGCCGTGAACCCGGAGTTTGTCGAGCGCGATGGCATGCAGCTCGAGGAAGAAGGCTGCCTGAGTGTCCCCGGCTTCAACGCCACGGTGGTCCGGCCCGAGCGAGCGGTCGTCAAGGCGCTCGATCGTCACGGCGTCGAACAGCGCTACGAAGGCAAGGGACTGCTGGCTCGCGCGTTCCAGCACGAGATCGATCACCTGGACGGCACGCTTTTCATTGACCGGCTGCGCGGGATCAAACGCGACCTGATCGTGCGCCGGATCCGCAAGCTCTCGCGCGCCGGCAAATGGTAGCCCCGAGCCTGCGGGTCGTGTTCTTTGGGACGCCGGCGTTCGCGGTCCCGACACTCGATCGACTGCTCGCCTCCCGGCACCACGTGGCCGGCGTCGTCACGCAGCCGGATCGGCCGCGCGGCCGCGGCCAGAAGACCACCGACGCCCCGGTAAAGGCGCGGGCCCTCGCCGCCGGCCTTCCCGTTCAGCAACCCTCCACGCTCAAGGATCCGGCAGCGCTCGCAGCGCTGGCGTCATTCGGCGCAGACATCGGCATCGTCGCCGCCTACGGGAAGATTCTCTCCGACGCCGTGCTCGCGATTCCGCGTCTCGGGATGCTCAACGTGCACGCCTCCCTGCTGCCGCACTATCGCGGCGCGGCACCGATTCATCGCGCGGTCATCGCCGGCGAGACCGAGACCGGCGTGACGATCATGCGGGTCGTCAGGGCGCTCGACGCCGGGCCGATGCTGGCGGTGGCGCGGACACCGATCGGACCCGACGCCACGAGCGACGAAGTCGAAGCCGTGCTGGCCACGCAGGGTGCGGAGCTGCTCGTCAGCACGCTCGATCGCCTTCACGAGGGGCTGCCCGAGATTCCTCAGGATCACGATCACGCAACTTACGCGCACCGGCTCACCAAGGAGGACGGCATCGTCGACTGGTCACGTCCGGCCGCGGCGATCCACAACCAGATTCGCGGCCTGCATCCGTGGCCGCACGCCTATGCCTACGCCAGGGGCCAACGGTTCATCCTCCACCGGTCGACTCCAATCACGCAGCACAATACGGCAGCAGCTCCCGGCACACTCCTCGCCGCTCATGGCGACGATCTGACGGTCGCCACCGGGTCGGGCGTGCTGCGGGTTCTGCTGATCCAGGCGGAAGGCAAACGGCCGATGACGGCGCGCGAGTTCCTCGCCGGCTCACGTCTTACCGCCGGCGACCGGTTCAGCGCCGCGCCATGATCGCGGCGGCGCGGCTCGCGGCCTACGACATCCTCACCGCGATCACGTCTGGCCGCTCGGATCTGCCGTCCGCCATCGCGCACGTCCGGACGCGGCTGTCCGACGACCGCGATCGCGCGCTCGCCGCTGACATCGCCACCGGCGTCCAGCGCTGGCGGCAGCGGCTCGATTACCTCATCTCACACTTCGCTCGGCGCGCGACGGATCGCCTGGATCCCGAAGTCCTCGACATCCTCCGTCTGAGCCTCTATCAACTGCTCCACCTGTCACGTGTCCCGGCGTCTGCGGTGGTCGACGACGCCGTCAAGCTGACCGGAAAGGCTGGAAAACGGAGCGCCGGCGGACTTGTGAATGCGGTCCTGCGCGCCGCGTCGCGCGAACGCACGAAGCTGCCGCTGCCCGCGCGTCCGGATCCGCAGGCGTCACGCGACGCGCACATTCACTACCTGAACATCGCGGGATCGCATCCACGCTGGCTCGTCGAACGCTGGCTCGACCGCGTCGGCTTCGAACGCGCCGACGCCTGGACGACGTTCAACAATCACGCCGCGCCGCTTTCGCTGCGCACCAACCGGCTTCGCACCACGCGGCCGGCGCTGCAGCAGGAGTTGCAGGACCAGGGCATCATCACGCGCGCCGGCGCCTACGCACCTGACGCGCTGCTGGTCGAGAGTGGTCAACCACTCCGGACCGCACTCGAGCGCGACGGATGGTTCGTCGTCCAGGATGAAGGGTCGCAGCTCATCACGCTCCTCGCCGGCGAACGGCCAGGCCCTGCGCTCCTCGACCTGTGCGCCGCCCCCGGCGGCAAGACGACCGCGTTCGCTGCGAATCTCGCGACCGGCGGCCGAATCACCGCGTGCGACGTGCGCGATCGGCGCATGACCCTGCTGGCGCGCACCGTATCGCTCACTGGCGCCGCGCACGTCCGTCTCGTGCAGGCGGATGCGACACACGCCCTGCCGTTTCAGTCAGCGTTCGACACCGTGGTCGTCGACGCGCCCTGCTCCGGGCTTGGCACGCTCCGCCGCGATCCCGACATCCGGTGGCGCCGCCAGGCGACGGACCTGCCGCGCCTCGCCGAGGCCCAGCAGCTGATGCTCCGCCACGCGGCCGCGCATGTCGCGCCCGGCGGCCGCCTGGTCTACGCCACCTGCTCGAGCGAACCCGAGGAAAACGAGATCGTCGCCGAACGCTTTCTCCGTGAGACATCCGCGTTTCACCTGCTCGACGCGCGCCAGGCGCACCCGGCGCTCGATCCGTCGCTGGTTGACGCGCGGGGATTCTTCCGGAGCGAACCCGATCGGCACGGGCTCGAGGGGTTCTTCGGCGCCGTCTTCGAACGCGCCCGGGAGTCTTGACCGGCCTAACCCTTTTCGAACGAGTCACATGGTGCTCAGGCAAGACGACCGCCCCGCGAAGCGGGGCAACGCACTAGCGAAACGCGGCGAGGCCGCACGCTCGACCGACTGAGGCAGGGCCTCGCAAGTTGTAGTACGATCAGGCTTTCATGGCACTTCGAACGCGCGTGTGGAGCGCAGGCAAGATCCTGCTGCTCATCGGCGCCCTGGCCGCGACCTTTGTGGTCTCGGCGGCCCTTTCGATGCGCTGGGCGCTGCGCGCCCGCGACGTGCAGGTGCCGGATCTCACGAATCAGACCGCCGCCGATGCCATGACGAGCGCGAGCAGCCTCGGCCTGGCGGTGAAGGTGGACGAGACGCGCCGCATCGACCCGAAGATTCCAGCCGGTCGCGTGATGGGCCAGGACCCGCCGGCGAAAACGCTGACGCGCCAGCAGCGCACGGTGCGGATCTGGCTGAGCGCCGGCGCGCATGCCGCGATAGTGCCGTCGCTCGAGGGACAAACCGAACGCGCCGCGCAGCTGCGCCTGGCGCAGGACGGACTCGAGCTCGGCACGACGGCGGAAATCCGATCTGAAAACATCGCCGCTGATGTCGTGGTCGCGCAGGATCCGCCGGCCCGCACGCCTGGCTTCCGCGTCGCGCTCCTCGTCAACCGCACCGAGCAGGCCGCCAACTTCGTGATGCCCGATCTGATTGGCGTGAACGGCGATCGCGCGACCGCGGTGCTGCGCGATTATGGTTTTCGCGCGTCTGTCGTCGGCACTCTGCCGTACCCCGGCGTCGCCGCCGGCATCATCGTGCGCCAAAGCCCGCAGGCCGGATTTCAGATCGCTCCGGGCGAACCCATTTCGATAGAGGTCAGCCGGTGAAAGTGCAGCTCGCACCCTCGATTCTGGCGGCGGACTTCGCCGAACTCGGCAAAGCCGTGGCCACCGCCGAACGCGGCGGCGCCGACCTGATTCACGTCGACGTCATGGACGGCCATTTCGTGCCGAACATCACCATCGGTCCTCCGGTCGTCAAGTCGTTGAAGAAGGTCGCCAAGGTGCCGCTCGACTGCCACCTGATGATTTCGGATCCCGATCGCTACATCGAAGCGTTCCACGCGGCCGGGGCGGCAATGATTTCCGTGCACGTCGAAGTGCTGCCGCATCTGCACCGGACGATTCAGGCGATCAAGGCGATGAAGGTGCAGGCGGGTGTCGTGCTCAACCCGTCGACGCCGGTCGGCAGCATCGAAGACGTCGCGGGCGACGTCGACTTCGTCGTGATCATGTCGGTCAACCCCGGCTTCGGCGGTCAGACTTTCATCCCGCGCAGCGAGTCTAAGGTCAGAGCAATCCGTGGCGTTCTGGACCGCGCCGGCAATCACGCCGCGCCCATCGAGATCGACGGCGGCATCGACGCGACCAACGCGGCGCGGGTCGTCGCCGCGGGCGCGCGCATCCTCGTCGCCGGGTCGGCGATCTTCAACGCACCGGATCCGGTCAAAGCGGCGCACGACATCCGCGCCGCCGCCGAAAGCGCCCTCGCGGCTCCCTCGCGTTGACCGGACCGGCATCGATCTCCCACGTGCGCGTGCGATACGCCGAAACCGACCAGATGGGTGTGGTCTACTACGCCAACTATCTTGTGTGGTTCGAGGTCGGCCGCACCGATCTCCTGCGCCAGACCGGCTGGAACTATCGGGAAATGGAGCACGACGGCTATCGGCTGCCGGTCATCGAGGCGCACTGCGACTATCACCAGTCGGCGCGCTACGACGATGCGCTCGAGGTGCGGACCGAGGGGCGGATGCTGTCGCCGGTCCGGGTGCGCTTCGACTACACCGTCGTCAGGCCGGCCGACGACACGACGCTGGCCGGCGGCCACACGGTTCACGTCGCGCTCGGACCCAACGGCAAGCCGCGGCGCCTGCCCGACCGCGTGCACGCCATTTTCAATCACCCATCATGAGAGCTCTCGTCACCGGCGCTGCCGGGTTCATCGGATCCACGCTCAGCGACCGCCTCCTCAAGTCCGGAGCGCATGTCATCGGCATCGACTGCTTCACCGACTACTACGGACGGGCCGCGAAGGAACGGAATCTCGCCGCGGCGCGCCAGTCGCCGTCGTTCGACTTCGTCGAGTCGCGGATACAGGACGCCGATCTGCCGGCGCTGCTCGCCGACCGCACGCACGTCTTCCATCTCGCGGCGCAGGCCGGCGTCCGTAAGAGCTGGGGCCGCGACTTCGCGATCTACACCGTTAACAACATCGAGGCGACGCAGGCGCTCCTCGAAGCGTGCGTCCAGCGCCCGATCGAGCGGCTCGTCTACGCGTCGAGCTCGTCGGTCTACGGCGACAACGTGTCGATGCCGATGCGAGAGGAGGCGTTGCCCGAGCCGGTCTCGCCCTACGGTGTGACCAAGCTCGCCGCCGAGCAGCTCTGCTACCTGTATCACGTGAACTACGGCGTGCCGACCGTCTCGTTGCGCTACTTCACGGTGTACGGTCCACGGCAGCGGCCCGACATGGGGTTCCACAAGTTCCTGCGGGCAACGATCCTCGGGCAGCCGATTACGCTCTTCGGCGACGGCGAGCAGACCCGCGATTTCACGTTCGTCCAGGACGCCGTGTCGGCCACGATCGCGGCGGCAACCCGGGGCACACCGGGCCGTGTGTACAATATTGGCGGCGGCTCACGGGTGACCGTGAACCACGTGCTCGAGGTCATCGGGAAGGTGGCCGGACGGCCGCCGATCGTCAAGAACGAGGGCGTCCAGAAGGGCGACATGCGGCATACCTACGCGAGCACCGACCGCGCCAAGGCCGACCTCGAGTTCCGGCCGACGTTCACGCTCGAGCAGGGTCTCGCCGCGGAGTATCAGTGGTTGACCGAGGTCATCGACAAACCGTGGTAATCCCTGCGCGCGTCGCGCGTTTCATGCACATCGTCGTCGTGTCCGCGGCGCTGGCCGCCGGCGCGTGCGCCACGACCGGACGCGGCGCGATTCCGCCGGGCACGTCGCAGCCCGATCAGTTCCTCTTCGACAAGGGGAACGAAGCGCTCGGCCGGAAGCGTTGGCTGGTCGCGCGCGAGTTCTTCAAGCAGGTCACCGAAACCTACACGCAGAGCCCGATCCGGCCGGACGCGAAGCTCGGGATCGGCGACACCTACCTCGGCGAAGGATCCGCGGAAGCGCTGGTCCTGGCGATTGCCGAGTTCCAGGAATTCCTGTCGTTCTACCCCACGCACGCGCGCGCCGACTACGCCCAGTACAAGCTCGGGATGGCGCACTTCCGACAGATGCGATCGGCGCAGCGCGACCAGACCGAAACGCGCGACGCCATCAAGGAGTTCGACACGTTCGTCGCGCGCTACCCAAACAGCAGCCTGATGCCCGAGGTCAAAGCGCGGCTGCGCGATGCCCACGATCGGCTGAGCCAGTCCGAATACGAAGTCGGTTTCTTCTACTATCGGATCCGCTGGTATGCCGGCGCGATCGACCGGCTCGGCTCGATCCTCCGCCAGGATCCCGAGTTCAAGAATCGCGACGCGGTCTACTTCTATCTCGCCGAAGCCATGTCGAAGTTGAACCGGTCGGCGGAAGCGCTGCCGCTCTACGAGCGGCTGCTGAAGGAGTTCGAGCGTAGCGAGTACCTCGAGGAGGCGCAGCGCCGGATCGAGGCGATCAAGAACCCGCCGCCCCCGCCGACACCGACCGCGAAAGCGACGCGCTAGCCGGCTTTGCGCTCGCGATCGACTTTCGGGCGTGGGAGGTCCGCGACCTTCGGATTGAGGAACGTCCCGAAGCGGCGGAAGTAGTCGACCGCCGACACCAGCGCGGCCACCACGACCACCCACAGCGCCACCTGGCCGATGACCAGAAATGCACGCTGATTCTTCCCGAGGATGAGCGCGAGAATCGCGACGACCTGGGCAATCAGCTTCAGCTTGCCGAGCGGCGACGCCGGCATCGTCACACCGCGCGCGTGCGCCAGCGTGCGCAGCGCGGTCACCGCCAGCTCGCGGCCGATGATGATGGCGACCATCCAGGCCGGCGCCAGGTCCATCTGCACGAGCGAGATGAACGCGGAAATCGTGAGCAGTTTGTCGGCGAAGGGATCGATGAACTGACCGAGCGCGGTGACCTGTTTGCGCCGTCGTGCGAAATAGCCGTCGAGCCAGTCGGTGAGTGACGCCAGACCGAAGATCGCCGCGCCGACGAGCTCTTCGGGAACGCCGAAAATCATCTTCCCTTCGAACTTCGTGAGCAGGACGACGACGAGCAGCGGCACGAGAAAAATTCGCGTCAGCGTCAGCGAGTTCGGCAGGTTCATGTGCGCGCGCCGGGCCCATGATAACATCGCTGGTTGCCCATGAAGGCGATCATGCTCGCGGGAGGCAAAGGGACGCGCCTCCGACCGCTCACACTCCATACACCGAAGCCGATCGTCCCGATCTTCGAGCGGCCGTTCCTCCACTATCAGCTCGACCTGCTCAAGCAGGTGCCCGAGATCGACGAGGTCATCCTCAGCCTGAACTACCAGCCGCGCCGGATCGAAGAGATCTTCGGCGACGGCAGCGAGTCAGGGCTGGCGATCCGCTACGTCGTCGAACCGGCCCCGCTCGGCACCGGCGGCGCGGTCCGCTACGCCGGCGAGGCGCTCACCGACTCGGTCGTGGTGTTCAACGGCGACGTGCTGACGCAGGTCGACCTCGCGGCGGTCATCCGCCTCCACCGCGAACGCCAGGCCAAGGCGACCATCGTGCTGACGCCGGTCGACAACCCGACCGCCTACGGGCTGGTCGAGACCGATCCCGACGGCAACATTCAGCGCTTCATCGAGAAGCCCAATCCCGACGAGATCACCTGCGACACGATCAACGCCGGCATCTACGTGCTCGAGCCCGACACCTTCGACCGCATTCCGAAGGACGTGCCGTGGTCGATCGAGCGCAGCTTCTTTCCGTCGCTCATCGACCGCCGCGAGACGTTCATGGCCTACGTCTACCGCGGCTACTGGATCGACATCGGCACGCCGGAAAAGTACACCCAGGTCCACCGCGACATCATGGACGGCCGTTTCCGCCTGGCGCCGTTTGCGGACGCGCCCGATCACGCCGCGATCTCGCCGCAGGCGCGCATCGAGGACGGCGCGATCGTCGAGGGGCCCTGCTTCATCGGCGACGGTGTGGTCGTCAAGGCCGGCGCGCGGATCGGACCGCACAGCGTGATCGGCCATCAGTGCCACGTCGAGGAGCAGGCCGTCGTCGAGAACGCGATCGTTTGGGCCAACACGAGAATCAGCGCCGAGGCGGTCGTGCGCGACTCCATTCTCGGCCGCCAGTGCCACATCGGCAGAAACGCCGTCGTCACCGATCGCGTCGTCCTCGGCGACCGTTCGGTCGTCACCGATTTCAGCAAGCTGTAGCCTGCGAGCGTCCCATGTCCCTGTCCCTCAATCCCGACATCTTCAAGGCCTACGACGTCCGCGGCACGTATCCGGACCAGATTCACGAGGACGGCGCCCGCGCGATTGGCGCGGCGTTCGCCGCCTACCTCAAGGCCAAGCGGATCGCGGTCGGCCGCGACATGCGCTTGTCCTCGCCGGCGCTGGCGGCGGCCTTCATCGAGGGGGCCACGTCGCAAGGCACGGATGTCGTCGACTACGGACAAATCCCGACCGACGTGCTCTACTACGCGGTCGCGCACGACGGCCTCGACGGCGGCGTCATGATCACGGCCTCGCACAATCCCAAGCAGTACAACGGGATGAAGATGGTCCGGAAAGAGGCCTGGCCGCTGAGCGGCGAGGAAGGGATCTCGGACATCCGCGACATGATCGCGAGTCACGCGATTCCGAAGCCGGCCGCGCATCACGGTCATGTGACGCACAAGAACGTGCTCGAAGGCTACGTTCAGCACGTCATGAGCTTCATCGATCCGAAAATTGTGAAGCCGTTCAACGTGGTCCTGGACGCCGGGAGCGGCATGGGCGGACTGGTCGCGCCGAAACTCTTCGAGCATCTGCCGTGCAAGACGACGCGGCTCTGCTTCGAGATCGACGGCCGCTTCCCCAATCACGAAGCCAATCCGCTGATCGAGGAAAACCGCCGCGACATCGTCGAGAAGGTGATCGAAACCAAGGCCGACATCGGCATCGCGTGGGACGGCGACGCCGACCGCTGCTTCTTCATC
>CAZOAZ010000045.1:0-59250 GCA_964577955.1 uncultured Bifidobacterium sp.
CCATCGCCCTTCAGCCCACCGAGGGTCTGGTGCGCGGCATGAGCGCCATCAGCCTCGGGGCGCCTGTGCAGGTGCCGGTCGGCAGGGAAGTGCTTGGGCGGGTTCTGAACGTGATCGGCCAGCCCGTCGATCGCATGGGACCCGTCAACGCCGCCAAGACCTATCCCATCCACCGTTCCGCGCCCGCATTCGAGGAGCAATCGACGGAACTGCAGATGTTCGAGACCGGAATCAAGGTCATCGATCTGCTCGAACCCTACCTGCGCGGCGGAAAGATCGGCCTGTTCGGCGGCGCGGGCGTCGGCAAGACCGTCGTCATCATGGAGCTGATCAACAACATCGCCATGAAGCACGGCGGCGTCTCGGTGTTCGGCGGCGTCGGCGAACGCACGCGCGAAGGCAACGACCTCTGGCACGAATTCCAGGAGAGCGGCGTCATCGACCCGCACGATCACACCAAGTCGCGCGCGGCGCTGGTCTACGGACAGATGACCGAGCCGCCCGGTGCGCGTCTGCGCGTCGGACTGTCGGCGCTGACCGTCGCCGAGTATTTCCGCGACGGCGAAGGCAAGGACGTGCTGCTCTTTATCGACAACGTCTTCCGCTTCACGCAGGCCGGTTCGGAAGTGTCGGCGCTCCTCGGCCGCATGCCGTCCGCGGTCGGCTACCAGCCGACGCTGCTGTCCGAAATGGGCGCGATGCAGGAACGCATCACGTCGACCCAGAAGGGCTCGATCACGTCGGTGCAGGCGATCTACGTCCCCGCCGACGACTACACCGACCCGGCGCCGGCGACGACCTTCGCGCACCTCGACGCAACGACCAACCTGTCGCGCGCGATCGCCGAGCTCGGTATCTATCCGGCGGTGGATCCGCTGGCGTCAACCTCGCGCATTCTCGACCCGCGCATCCTCGGCGACGAACACTACAACGTCGCCCGGTCGGTGAAGCAGATTCTGCAGCGTTACAAGGACCTGCAGGACATCATCGCGATTCTCGGCATCGACGAACTGTCCGAAGACGACAAGCTCACCGTCTCGCGGGCGCGCAAGATCCAGAAGTTCCTGTCGCAGCCGTTCTTCGTCGCCCAGCAGTTCACCGGCCTCGAAGGCAAGTACGTGCCGATCGCCGATACGATCCGCGGATTCAAGGAGATCGTCGAAGGCAAACACGACCAGATTCCGGAGCAGGACTTCTACCTGGCCGGTGGCATCGACGAAGTCATCGAACGCTTCAAGAAGCGTCAGGCTGCGTAAATGGCGCTGCCCACCAAGCTGCAACTGCAGATCGTCTCGGCCGAACAGTCGCTGGTCAACGAGACCGTCGACGAAGTCGAGATTCCGGGATCCGAGGGCTACTTCGGCGTGCTGCCAGGGCACACGCCGCTGCTGGCGCTGCTTGGTGCCGGCGAGCTCTGGTACCGCCAGGGGCAGGAGAAGCACTATCTGGTGATCGTGTACGGGTTCGCCGAAGTGCAGCCCGATCGCGTCACGATCCTGGCCCAGACGGCGGAAAAGGCCGACATGATCGATCTCGCCCGCGCCGAGGCGGCCAAGAAGCGCGCCGAAGAGCGGCTGACCCGGCCGCAGGTCGACATGGACGCCGAGCGGGCGCGGATCGCCCTCCTCAAGTCGCTGATCCGCGTGCAGGTCGCGACAAAGGCTAAGATCCGCTCTTAATTGCTGGCCAACCTCGCAAAGCTGATCCGCTACCGCGGCCTGATCCAGAGTCTCGTCGCCCGCGAGTTGAAAGCCCGGTACCGGGGATCCGCCCTCGGCTTCCTGTGGTCGTTCATCAATCCGCTCCTGTTCCTTCTGATCTACACCTTCGTGTTCGCCGTCGTCCTTCCGGCGCAGCACTCGCAGGACATCGAGCCGTTTGCGCTCTTCATGTTCTGCGGCATCCTGCCCTGGACCTGGTTCTCGTCGTCGCTCACCGAAGCGGCGGGGGCGCTGATTTCAGGTGGAAATCTGATCAAGAAGGTGCTGTTTCCCGCCGAGATCCTGCCGCTCGTCAGCGTCCTGGCGAACATGATTCATTTCGTCCTCGGCCTGCCGATCTTGATCGGCTTTCTCATCTACTACCAGCGCTGGCCGGACGCCTGGGATCTGATCTGGTTTCCGGTCACAGTCCTGGTGCAGCTCGTGTTCACCGCGGGCCTTGCGCTGATCCTGTCGGCCCTGACCGTCCATTTCCGCGACATTCGCGACATCCTCTCAAACGTCCTGACGTTGTGGTTCTTCTCGACGCCGATCCTGTATTGGATCAAGGAAGCACCAGGATTCAGCAAGCGCGTGCTCGACCTTAACCCGGTCACGCATCTCGTGGTCTCGTACCAGGAGATTCTGTTCTTCAGAGGGCCGATCGGCCACTGGAAGTGGCTGCTGGCGACCGGCGGCGCGTCGATCGTCCTGTTTCTGGCCGGCTTCTGGCTGTTCGATCGGCTTCGCGATTCGTTTGCGGAGTCCGTATGAACGCGATCGAACTGGTCAACGTCTCGAAGGTGTACCGCCGCTACGGCGGCCGGCACTTTTCGACGCTGAAGAGCGCGCTTCTCCAGCGCAGCATTCTGAAGGACCTGCAGCCGAGCGAGACGTTTCAGGCGCTCACCGATGTCTCGTTCTCGGTGCCGAAGGGTTCGACCTACGGTGTCATCGGCCGCAATGGATCGGGCAAGAGCACCGCGCTGAAACTGGTCGCCGGCATCACCAAGCCGACCTCGGGAACGGTGCGTGTCGACGGCCGCGTCTCTGCACTGATCGAGCTGGGCGCCGGTTTTCACCCGGAAATTTCCGGTCGCGAAAACGTCTTCATCAACGGCATCATGCTGGGGCTCACCAAGAAGGAGATCGAGCGCCGCTTCGACGAGATCGTCGAGTTTGCGGAGCTCCGCGACTTCATCGACGCTCCCGTCAAAACCTACTCCTCCGGCATGTACATGCGGCTCGGCTTCGCCGTGGCCATTCACGTGAATCCGGACGTGCTGCTGGTCGACGAAGTGCTGGCGGTCGGCGACGAGGCCTTCACCCACAAGTGTCTCGACAAGTTCGCCGAGCTCCGGCGCCGCAACAAGACGATCCTGCTCGTGACGCACTCGCTCGGACTGGTCGAGCGGTTCTGCGATCAGGCCGTCTGGCTCGAGGAAGGCCGGGCCATGGGCCACGGCGATCCGCGGCGCATCACCGACTCGTACCTCGCCAAGGTGGAAAAGGGCGAATCAGAACTGCTGGCGACGACGACCGCCAAGGCGGTGGCCGCCGTGGCCGCGCCGCCGCCGGCCGCGCCGCCGGAACCGCTGCCGCCGCCCGAAGCCCGTCCCGAAGGCGAACTGCGCAACATGTTCCAGGCCGTCGAAGGCCGCTGGGGATCGCGCGAGATCGAAATCACCGACGTCAAGCTGTTCGACCACCAAGGGGAGCCGTCGTTCGTCTTTCACTCCGGTGATCCGATGTCGATCCGTCTGCAGGTATTGGCGCACGCCCCGGCCACGGACTTTGTGTTTGGCCTGAGTCTCTTCAACGCCGACGGGATCTGCTGCTACGGCACCAACACGTTCATCGAACAGATGGATCCGCTGAGCCTGACCGGCGAAGTTTCGGTCACGTTCTCCATTGAGAGCCTCGAGCTGGTTGAGGGGACGTACAAGCTCGACGTCGCAGTTCATACCTGCGACGGCTATCCGTACGACTATCATCGGCTTCTGTACACGTTCCGGGTGAAGTCGCGAGTTCCGGACGCCGGGATCTACCGGCCGCGGCATCACTGGGTGTTCAGCGGGCCGGTGGCGTTCCGCGACAAGGAGTGATGTTTACCGTTGCCGAGGCCCAGTCGTTCGTCGCGCGCTTGCGCGCGGACGGCCGCCGGGTCGTTTTTACCAACGGTGTCTTCGATCTGCTCCACCCTGGGCACGTCGGCTATCTTCAGGAGGCCCGTCGTCTCGGCGACGCGCTGATCGTCGCCGTCAACAGCGATCGCTCGGTGCGGGCCAACAAGGGCCCCGAGCGTCCGGTCAATCATGAATCCGAGCGCGCCGAAGTCCTCGCTGCATTGGCCTGTGTCGACGCCGTGGTCGTCTTCGACGAGCCGACGCCGATCGCCATCATCACGGCGCTTCAACCCGACGTCCTGGTCAAAGGCGCGGACTGGGCCGCTGACGAAATCGTCGGTCGTGAGGTCGTTGAAGCGCGCGGCGGACGCGTCGTGCGTGTGGCCATCGCACCGGGCCATTCCACGACGGCGATCATCAAGAAGATTCGATCGCTCTGATTTGGTGACCGGACTGGGATCGTGACGACCTCCACCTCGCTCAGCCTCAGGGCGCTCTTCAAGAGCGCGGTTGCCCGCAGCGGAATGGACGCGTCGGCCCGCGCGGTGTCCGGGCTGAGCGCGTCGGCCAAGGCGCTTTTTGCCGCCGCCGCCGCCCACGCGTTGCCGCGCGGCGCAGTGCTGCTCGTGGTTCCTGGCGATCGTGACCTGGAGGAAATGGTCGCGGACGCGGGCTTCTTCCTCGGCGCCCTGGACGGCCTGCCCTCGAGCGCGGTCGAGCGCGTGGTTCTGCCCTTCCCGTCCCACGAGATCGATCCCTATCGCGGGATGGAACCACACGTCGGTGTCACGTCGGCGCGGGCGCGCGCGCTTCACGGGCTGGCCACCGGCGCCGCGCGGATCGTCGTGGCCTCGGCGCCGGCACTCTTTCCGTTTGTCAGCAACGCGGATCGGCTGGTCAGCCTCTCGCTCGACTTGAAACCGGGTCAGGACATCGCGCCCGAGGACCTGTGCCAGCTCCTCGCGGACGCGGGCTTCCGGCGCGAGGATCCTGCCGACGAGCACGGCGAGTTTGCGCTGCGTGGCGGCATCCTGGACGTCTTCCCCGCCGGCGACGCCTATCCGATCCGCCTCGAATTTCTCGGCGACACCATCGAGTCGATGCGCACCTACGATCCGGAGACGCAGCGATCGCAGGCCGCCACGGATCACTTGACGGTCATTCCGCTGGGCGACCGTCTCGACGACAACCCGCGCGCCACGATCTTCGACTACCTCGCGCGCATGCGGGAAACGCGGATTCTCGTGTCCGAGCCGGATGAAGTGGCGGCGGCGTCACAGAAGCTGCTCGAGCAGATTCATCGCAGTTACGACGACGTGCGCGGCCGCACCCCGGCCTCGTCGCGCGAACAGATACCCCCGCCCGACTCACTGGTGGCCGACGGCGCCGTCGTCATTTCCCGCCTCGAGAGCGGGACCGTCATCACCGAACTTGGCGTTGACGATGAGGCGCCGGCGGCGCCGCCAGCGGGTCAGCTGTCCATGGCCCGCGTCCGTTGCCAGCCCGCGGTCGAATTGCACGGCCGCATCTCCGACTGGGTCGAGCAGATCAAACGACTCAGGGAAGACGGCGGGACGGCGCTCTTTGTCGCCGCAAGTCCAGGCCGGGCCGAACGGACCATCGAGCTCCTCAAGGAGTACGAACTCCTGGCCGTGCCGGTTGAGCGTGCCGACGACGCCCGCTATGCCGCCGTCCTGGTGGCGACCGGGCTGCTGTCGCGCGGCTTTCGACTGCCTGACGCCGGTCTGCAGATTTACGCCGAGACCGACATCTTCGACGAAGACCGGCGGACCTCCGAACGGCGGCGGCCGGCAAGCAAGGCGTTCCTTTCTGATCTGCGCGACCTGAAGGCCGGCGATCTCATCGTCCACGTCGACCACGGCATCGGCGTGTTCATCGGCCTCAAGCAGATCGGCGTCGGCCCTTCGGCAGGCTCAGGGCCAGGCGATGTGCAGGAATTCCTCGAGCTGCACTACGCCGGCGAGGACAAGCTGTTCGTGCCGGTCGAGCGCCTCGATCTGGTGCAGAAGTACAGCGGCGCGTCGCGCCCGCCCGTCGACAAGCTTGGCGGCACGTCGTGGGAGCGCGCGAAGACGAAGGTCAAGAAGGCCATGCGCGACATGGCCGAGGAGCTCCTCAAGCTGTACGCCGCGAGAAAAGCGGTGCCCGGCCACGCCTTCAGCAGCGACTCGCACTGGCAGCAGGAGTTCGAGGACGCCTTCGAGTACGACCTGACACCCGACCAGAAGACGGCCATCCGCGACATCAAGGGGGACATGGAATCGACGATTCCGATGGACCGTCTGTTGTGCGGCGACGTCGGCTACGGCAAGACCGAGGTCGCGATGCGCGCCGCGTTCAAGGCGGTGATGGACGGCAAGCAGGTCGCCTTCCTCGCGCCGACGACGATCCTCGCCTTCCAGCACGAGAAGACGCTACGCGACCGCTTCGCGGGTTTTCCCGTGAAGATCGCCCTGGTCAGCCGCTTCCGGAGCAAGGCCGAACAGAAAGAGTCCTTGACGGAGCTCGAGGCCGGCAAACTCGACATCATCGTCGGCACGCACCGTCTCCTGTCGAAGGACGTCCAGTTCCGCGACCTCGGGCTGCTGGTCGTGGACGAAGAGCAGCGCTTCGGCGTGGCGCACAAGGAAAAGATCAAGCAGTTGCGCCGCAAGGTCGACGTCCTGACGATGAGCGCGACGCCAATTCCGCGCACGCTCAACATGTCGCTCGTCGGCATCCGCGACATGTCGATCATCGAGACGCCGCCGAAGGACCGGCTTTCGATTCAGACCAACGTCGTCAAGTTCGACCAGCAGGTGATCGGGCGGGCGATTCGCCAGGAACTCGAGCGCGGCGGCCAGATCTTTTTCGTCCACAACCGCGTCGAGTCGATCTTTTCGATCGGCAATCTGATTCAGCGGCTCGTCCCGGAAGCGCGCATCGTCATCGGCCACGGCCAGATGGAAGAGGAGACGCTCGAGCGCGCGATGCTCGACTTCGTGGCGAGAAAGTTCGACGTCCTGCTGGCCACGACGATCATCGAGAACGGCCTGGACATTCCGAACGCCAACACCATCATCATCAACCGCGCCGATCGCTATGGGCTTTCGCAGTTGTATCAGTTGCGCGGCCGGGTCGGTCGCTCCGATCGGCCCGCTTACGCGTATCTGCTGATTCCTCCCGACGATACGCTCTCGCCGATCGCGAAGAAACGCCTGGCGGCGATCAAGGAGTTCAGCGACCTGGGCAGCGGGTTCCGCGTCGCCGCGCTGGACCTCGAGATCCGCGGCGCCGGGAATCTCCTCGGTGGCGAGCAGAGCGGGCACATCGAGACGGTCGGCTTCGAGATGTACATGAAGCTGCTCGAGGAAACCGTCCGCGAGCTCAAAGGCGAGGACATCGAGGACGATCTGCGCGCGACCGTCAATCTGAAGGTCGATTTGCGCATCGATGCTTCGTACGTGCCCGACATGAACCAGCGGCTGATGCTCTACCGGAAGGTGGCGTCGGCCCGGCGCGAGGAAGACATCGATCGCGTGCTCGAGGAAGCAGCAGATCGCTATGGTCCCGCGCCAGAATCGGTCCGGAACCTGGCCGACTACGGCCGCATTCGGGTGATGGCCGACCGGTTGGGGGTCGAATCGATCGACCGCGAAGGCCCCGCCGTCGTCCTAAAGTTCAGACAGCGGGCCAAAGTCGATGTTGGCAGGCTGGTCGCGCTGGTCCGCCAGCGTCCAGACTTGACGCTGATTCCGCCGTCGGGCCTGCGGCTGGCCGTTTCGGGTCCGGAGACACGGCCGCCGAAGATCGAAACGAAGCCCGTCCGGCCTCCGACTCCACCAGCCTGGGGCGCCAAGAAGCCGGCGGGACGCGTTGAACCGGCTTCAAGCTGGTGGACGGCCCGCGCGCGCAGCGGGGAGGTCACCCCGGGGTTCACGAAGTCGGAAATCATGCGCGCCGCCAAGGACGATCCGCGGGCGCCAGGTGGTGTGTTCGAGCGCGTCGGGCAGTTGTTGAGGACCCTCGCGGATCGGGATTAAGCTAGTGACTGGTAAAGAGTTGTTATGAAACGATTGATTTTCTCGATCGCAATCCTCGTCGCCGCGGCAACGCCGCTCGTCAGGCTGCAGGCCGAAGTCGTCGAAGCGATTCTGGTGAAAGTGAACGGCGAGATCTTCACCAAGACCGATCTCGAGACCCGCCAGGTCGTCGCGCTTCGCCAATCAGGGCAGGCGATCGATCCCAAGGCCACCGACGCGCAGCTTCGCGCCATGCTCGAGAAGGTCACGCCGGCGGTGCTCGTCAACGTCGTCGACGAGATGCTTCTGGTCCAGCGCGGCCGTGAGCTCGGCTACGCGATGGGCGACGATCAGTTCAAGAGCATCCTCGAGAACATCCGCAAGGACAACAAGCTCGACACCGAAGAGCAGTTCCAGGCCGCGCTCAAGCAGGAAAACGTCACGCTGCCCGAGCTGCGAAAGAGCCTCGAACGACAGATGATCGTCTCGCGCGTCCAGCAGAACGAAATCCTCGGCAGGGTCTCGGTTTCCGAAGAGGAAGCGCGCCGGTACTACGAGTCGCACAAGGACGAGTTCACGACGCCGAAGAGCATCACGCTCCGCGAGATCTTCGTGTCGCTGGGCGTGGATCCGGCGCTCGCCTCAGTGGCACAGGACACGGCGGCGCGCGACAAGGCGCTGGCGATTCGCAGCCGCGCGGTGGCCGGCGAGAGCTTCGAAAAGCTTGCCGCCGATCTGTCCGAGTCGCCGTCCCGCGCCAACGCCGGCCTGATCGGACCCTTGAATCTGAACGACCTTTCCGCCGAGGTGCGTGCCACGCTTGAACCGATGAAGGCCGGAGAGATCACGCCGGTGCTCCGCGGCGCCCGCGGCTATCAGCTGCTGAAGGTCGAGTCGTTGACCGAGGCGCAGACGATGGCGTTTGAAGCGGCCCGCGAAGACATCAGCAACCGCGTGTTCACCGGCAAGCGGAAGGACGAACTGCAGAAATATCTCGAGCGGATTCGCGCCCAGGCGATTATCGAGTGGAAGAACGCCGACATCAAACGCGCCTACGATCTGGGCGTCCAGCAGGCCAAGGCGCAGGGTTCGACGCCGTAGCCGGCGAACCGATCACCACGATGAGTGCAGGACCTGGCCCCGACGTTTTCGCGCCGGCCCCCCAGGGAGAACCGGTGGCGCAGGATTGGTACGCCATCTGGACGCGCTCGCGCCACGAGCAGGTCGTGCGCGAGCAGCTCACCCGCAAGCACATCGACGTCTTTCTCCCCACCATGACGCGGTGGAGCCGGTGGAAGGATCGCAAGAAGAAGATCGACTGGCCGCTCTTTCCCGGCTACTGTTTCGCCCGCTTCGATCCCGATCACGCGCTGCAGATTCTGAAGTGCTCAGGCGTCGTCAGCATCGTCTCGTTCGAAGGCAAGCCGGCGCCGATTCCCGAGCTCGAGATCGAGAGCATCCGGCTGCTCGTCTCCAGTCAGCTGCAGTTCGATCCCTGTCCACTGATTCATGAAGGCATGATGGTGGAAGTGACGCACGGACCGCTCAAAGGCGTCGTCGGCCGGTTGATCCGCAAGGATTCGCACCGGGCGCGGCTCGTGCTGGCCGTGGATCTGATCGGCCAGGCCGTGTCGGTCGAAGTCGACGTGTCGGACGTCCGCGCGTACTAGACGATCGTGTTGCGGCCGGAGGCCTTGGCCTGATACAGCCGCTGGTCGGCGGTCTTGAGCGCGGTCGCGAAGTCGTAGTCGCTTTCGAAGCGCGCGACCCCGCCGGAAATCGTCACCCCGCCAATGCCATGCGTGTCCAGCGCTTCGACGGCGGCGCGGACGCGATCGGCGAGCTGACGCGCGAGATCGAGGTCCACGCCGGGCAGCACCAGCAGGAATTCTTCGCCGCCCCAGCGCACCAGGATGTCGTAGGCGCGGACTGTCCGGCGGATGAGCGCGCTCACGTCGCGCAGCAGTTGATCGCCGGCCTGGTGACCGTAGGTGTCGTTCACCTGCTTGAAGCGATCGATGTCGATGAGGATGCAGCTGAGCGGCCGCTTCTCGCGCTTGGCGCGCGAAATCTCGCTGGCGATGTGCTTCTCGCCGCCGCGGCGGTTGGCGAGTCCGGTCAGCGGATCGGTCGCCGCCATGTGCTGAAGCACTTTCACGTCATCGACGATCGGCTCGCCGTGACTCCGGGAATCCGGCGACACCGAGAGCACGCGATCCACTTCCTGGCCGACGCCGCGGGCGAACACCGCCAGCGCGTCGATGTCGCCGGCGTTGAGGACCAGCGGCCGGGTGTCCAGCACGCACAGTGCCGCGCGCACATCGTCGCGTGCGCTGGTCACCGGGACCGCCGCGAAGCCGCGCATCGGCGACGCCGACTTCTGCGGACTCTTCGAGAAGACGGGATGATTCTTGACGTCGGGAATGATCAACGGATCGAGCGATTCGGCGACCTGGCGCAGCACTTTGAGATCGGCGGCGTCGCTCAACGACATCGTGGGCTCGTTGCTGCGGGCGACGACGTGGAACGTCATGTGTTCGTGATCGCCGACCTTGACGTAGCCGATGCCGACCGGCATCTGAAAGCGCCGCCGCGCGTCGATCGCCGCGCGCTCGATGACGCTGTCGACGTCCTTGCCGGGAGTGTGATGAAGCGCCGGCGCGGGCGCCGGCTCCGGCGCCGTCCGTCGGGTCGGTCCGCATTCCGCGAGCAGCGTCTCGCGCACGAGACCGGCGTCGGCGTCGATCGAGAGGATCGCGGTGATCGCCAGTTCGGCGGCCAGTTCACGCGCCGCCGACAGCAGCGATTCGTGCGCGGCGACGACGATGACGCGGGTCGCGCGATCGGCGCCCTGTTTACGGACGCGACGTACGACGGCGAATCCGTCGACCCGCGGCAGCGACGGGTCGACGATGATCAGGCTGGGCAGACCGCGGCGCGCCATCTCCTGCAGCGCGTCGTCGCCGTCGCGGACGACGACCGCCTCCGATCGCAGCGTATCGGCGACGGCCTGCTTGAACGAAGCGGCTCGGGCCGGGTTCGAAATGGCGATCAGGACGAATGACGTCGGGCCAGACATCGTGAAAAAATGCGCAAAAGTACTTCCTGCCGTCCGAGAGACGACGAGAAGAGCTTACTGATGAGCAAGGAGAAGGCCACGGCAAAATTCAGTAAGTTGGACCCGATGCGGGCCTGAAACTGGCATCGGCTTCTGTCCTACTGTGAAACGCCAGCCCCGGCAGAACCGATTGGATGTAAGGTAACAGTCCACGGCACAATGAATTGGCGGGAAACTCAGCGGTTTCACAGCTTTTGAGGTCGTCCGAGCCGGTCCCCAGGAACGCAGAACATGAACCTCGAGAAGGAAGACTTTCTTCTGCCGAGTCGCAAGAAGCGGCTAACAATTGGCTCCACTGAACTTCCCGAACCATTGGGCATTGCCCCAATGGCCGGAATGACCGACTCCGCCTTCCGCCGGCTGGTCAAGGGACATGGCGGCTGCGGGCTGGTCGTGACGGAAATGGTCAGTTCCGAGGGGCTGATTCGCGGCATCGATCGCACCCTGGAGTTTGCCGAGTACACCGCGGAGGAACGGCCGGTCTCCATCCAGATCTTCGGCGGCGACCCGCACAAGATGGCGGCTGCCGCCCAGATCGTCGAGGGTATGGGCGCGGACATCGTCGACGTGAACATGGGCTGTCCGGTGCCGAAGATTGCCAAGCACAATGCCGGGTGCAGCCTGATGCGCGAGCCGGAACATGCGGCGGCGGTGATCGGCGCGATGGCCAAGGCGGTCAAGATTCCCGTCACCGTGAAAATGCGCGCCGGCTGGAACGACGCGGAGCGCAACGCTGAAACCGTCGCGGAGATGGTTCAGGACGCCGGCGCGCGTGCCGTGACCGTCCACGGCCGTACTGCGGCGCAGAGTTACACCGGCAGTGCGGACTGGACGTTGGTCGCGCGGGTGGCCGAGCGCCTCCGGATTCCCGTCTTCGGCAGCGGCGACTGCGTCACGCCGGAGCAGATCGTCGAACGGCTCTCGACGGGCGTGTCGGGTGTCCTGGTCGGTCGCGGTGTGCTTCGCAATCCGTGGATTCTCACGCAGGCCGCCGATCTCCTGGCCGGCCGGCCGAAGACCGAGGTGACGCGCGAGGATCGCGGGCGGTTTCTCCTCGACTACATCGAGCTCCTGAAGCACGAACGTGTTCGCGACGATGCCGCCGGCGGACACGACCGCTGGGTCATCAACAAGATTCGCGCGCTCGGGGCGTACTTCACCAAGGGTGTTGAGGGCGGAGGCGAACTCCGGCACACGCTCAATCGCGCGGATTCGATTGCGGCTCTGACCGGACTGATTGCGCACTACTTCCTTGATGCTGCTGGCGACGGACATCAGAGAAACGCCGTCGTCGCGACGATTCCGTAATCACAACCCGCTCCGCTCTCACACCGTTGCGCGCTTCGGGTACGGCACTCCCGTTGCGATAGCCGGAAGCATGGCTATCATGTGGGATCCCCCGAGCGACACACCGTCGCTCTCGACGACATCAGCGGAAGTGACCTGGAGAATCTGGTTGGTCGAAACGCTCGTCAACCGGCCGCACGCCAGGACTGAAGGGCCGGAGTCGTTTGAGAAGGACTCTGAGGAGTTGACACCCGAAAAGGCTGCCTGACCCCCTAGCGGGCTGCCTGACGACCTGTCTGCTGCCGCCGCGGCGCGGCGCGGCGTTTAGGCGCCGGCGTCTTTCGTACCCCGGAAGCGTCCACAGCAGGTGCCAGCACCGGCATCGCTTCGACCGCCTCGAACGGTAGCGGACTCTGGCCCGCCTCGTGGCCGCTCAAGATCGCAAGAACCTGCAATTCCAGCGGATTCATATGCTTTCACCGGATATCGGCCGGGCTTCCCGCGACTTTATGCTGGGTTTCGGGGCTGCAGCGTTCGTTGCACACCTCCGCACGAATTGACGGACGACGCGCTCCTGTTGTTCGGTTGTTCGCCCATTATCCCCAAGTAGACAAAATTTGTCAGAAGTATTCGTGCGGCGGCGCGCCGGCGCGCGTTTTCACTCGTTGTGAGTGTCGTTCGGGGTCTACGATATGAGTAATTCTGTTAGGATCCCGCTGGGCTGGCTGCAGGCGCAAGCAGATGGTCCCTGAGGCTTCCGGCGCCCGCAAGAAGCCTGTACTGACCACGCGCAACGAATCCCCTGCACGACCTGGATGAAAAGGCCCGACGCCCATTCCGCAGCTCAATCGGCTGACCTGCAGACAGCGGTCCGACGCCAATCCTGGTCGTGGCTGACCGAGATTGCACGCCGGCTCGATTTCGTCGCCGACATTGTCGACGAGCAGGGCCGACCGGCCGGACTCTCGGGTCCGGGGGCGTCGGCATCTGCGCTCCGGCGCTTGCTCGCTGGTTCGAGCGCGGTGGCCCACGATTCCCTCGTCGACGCCGCGCTGCGAACCAACCAGAAGCAACGAACCACGAGCGACGGCTGGGATCTTCTCTGCTGCCCGCTGGTGGTCGGCCGTTCGGCCGTGGGTGCGCTGGTCCTCGTCCGGCAGGCGAGCCGCGCGCCAGCGACGGGCGGCGATCTCGATGAGATCGGTCCCTGGCTGCTCCGCGCGGTTCAGGCGCAACTCGATCTCCCTGTGGAAGAGGGCGAAGCCTTCGATCGCGTGTCCTCGCTTCATCGCCTGCTGCACGACGCCGTCGAACACGGGCGCGAAATCGACGTGGTCACCGCTTTCGCAGAAGCGCTGATCGCCTGGGACGACCTCGAAGTCCGCGGCTACATCCAGGACGGCCAGGGTCAGTACGGGCTGGCGGTGGCGACTCCGGGTGTGGATCGCAAGCAGGCCACGATGATTCCGGCGGACGCGTCGGTTCCGCGCGACGCGACGCTGTACCGGCTGGCCGGCAACGAGGCCGAGCGTCTCGGCTTCCGGCGCGATCGCGATCACTTTCTCGCCCGCACCGGCAGCGCCTACTCGCAGCCGTGGCTCATTGCGCTTTCCGGCACGATTCGCGGCGAAGACGAATCGCGGATCTCGCTCTACATGGACCTGCTGCGCGACGGCGTCGACCGCGTCGCCACGATCGCCGAAACCCGATTGAGCTGGGGCATGCTGCAGCAGCTGCTCGGCGGCGTCGGCGAGATTGAGGATGCGGGCGATGCCGCACTCGCGGAGCTCAAGCGCGCGGTTGGCGCCGAGCACGCCGTCGTCGATGTCACGGGGCCCCGCGGGACGCGGGCGATTGCCTTCGGCGACATGGCGGCGTTTGCGGCGCCGAATGGCCGCGAGCTATCCGACGAAATCGTGTCCACGAGTCCCGTCCACGACGGCCATACGATGGTCCTCGCGCTGCGCCGGCCGCGCGCCCAGCTCTTCACGCGTCGCGAGCGTCAGACGGCCGACCGCGCGGCGGCGATCTTGTCCGCCTGGTTATCCGGCGTCCTCAAACGAGCGAGCACGCAGGAACGCCGTGCCGAGAACCGGGAGTTCCAGCAAGTGCTCGATCGCGTGGCCGGCCAGACCTTGCGCGACGGTGTCGACGCGGCGGTCATTGTGCTGCTGGCGCCGGCGGTGGTGTCGCGGCCGGGCCTGCTGCAGCGTTGGACCACCGAGATTCGCGGCCGCCTCCGGGGCTCTGATCTCGCCGGGATGCTTTCCGATCGAGAGATTGGGATTCTCTTGACCGGCATCAATCCGAGCGATGCCGTCACGGTCAGCACCCGCATCTGCCAGCAGGCGATCCGGGAGCGCGGCGGAGTCGAGACGGGTGTCTCGATTGGGATGGCCGCGCGGGCCGCGGGGGCGGCGCACAATGGGTCGCTGGTGAAGGAAGCGCGGCAGGACGCCGAGCGTCAAACGCCGATTGAAACGGCGGGTCTGCGATGAAGCCCATGGCCGACCGCCGCCATCGCGAGCGCTACGACGTCGTCGGGGCGCTCTGGGGTCAGCTCGAATTGACCGAATCGGCGCAGATTCGCAATGTCAGCACCACCGGCGCCCTGATCGATTCGCCGTTGCCCGCCGCGCTCGACTCCTCTCAACCTTTGCGCGTGGTTGTCGAAGGTCATGAAGTGAGCGTCGACGCGCACGTACGGCACGTCCGGCGTATCACCGCCAGCGCCGGCGCACCGCGGTATCTGATCGGTCTGGAATTCACGTCGCCGCCGGTTTCCGTCGTTCAGTCGATTGAGCAGCTGGGCGGCAATCAGTCTTCCGAATGAGGGACGCGAGCGGTCCGGGTCCTCGAGGGGTCGTGTTACGTGATTGAAGAACGCCGCCGTGCGCCGCGCTATGAAATTGTGGCCGGGGAGCTGGCCGTGCTGCCGTCGGCGATGTCCGTGCAGATCCTGGATATCAGCCTGGGCGGAGTCCTGCTCCAGTCGTCGCAGTTTGCGCGCATCGGGGCGACCGGGCGTCTGACGCTGACCCTGGGCAGCCAGCCGTTCTCCGCTGAAGTCGAAGTCCGCCGCGTCGTGCCGGTCGCCGGCAGCGACGAGTGCCGCATCGGCGCGATGTTCCTTGATATCACTCCGGAGAACGAGCGCATCATCGAGCGCTTCACGGAACAGGGCACGAGCTGAGGAATGCCGCGGTGAGCCCAACCGTCAAGAATCAAATTCAGCTGATCGGCGACGCGCCGGACGTTGTCACGCTCCGTCAGGAGATCGAGCGCGTGGCACGCTCCGACGCCAAGGTCCTGATCACTGGAGAGAGCGGCACCGGCAAGGAAATCGTCGCCCAGAGCATCCATGCCGAAGGTCCGCGCGCCGGAATGACGTTCGCGCCGGTCAACTGCGCCGGCCTCCCTGAAACGCTGCTCGAGTCTGAACTGTTCGGTCACGTGAAGGGCAGTTTCACCGGCGCGTACCGCGACAAGCCGGGCAAGCTGGAGTCGGCGCACAACGGCACCATCTTCCTCGACGAAATCGGCGAGATGACGCTGCGCATGCAGGGCCTGCTGCTGCGCTTCCTCGAGACCGGCGAGCTCCAGAAGGTCGGCGCCGACGGCAGCGGCCGCATCGTCAACGTCCGCGTCATCGCCGCGACCAACCGCAATCTGCGTGACATGATCGTGCAGGGGACGTTCCGCGAAGATCTCTTCTACCGTCTGAACGTCATCCACATCGTCGTCCCGCCGCTGCGCGACCGCCGCGGCGACATCCCGCTGCTGGCCGAGCACTTTCTGACCCGCTTTCGCGATGTGAACCGCTCGCCGATCGAATCGATCTCGCCGGCGGCGATGAAGGCGCTGACGGAATACGCCTGGCCGGGCAACGTCCGCGAACTCGAGAACGTCATCGAGCGCCTCGTCGTGAAGGTGCAGCGCCCGGTCGTCGAACTCGACGACCTCTCATCGGAAGTTCGCGTCCACGATCCCGTGGCGCTGCGGCCGAAACGCGAACGGCGCCGCACGGTTGCCGACGACCTCTACAAGACGCTCGTCGAACGCAAGGAATCGTTCTGGACGACGGTCTATCCGATGTTCATGGATCGCGATATCACGCGGGCGCATGTCCGCGAGATCGTCCGCCGTGGCCTCGAGGAAGCGCGCGGCAACTACAAGATTGTCGCGAAACTGTTCAACATGGAGCCGCGCGACTACAAGCGGTTCCTGAACTTCCTCCGCAAGCACGACTGCCAGATTCCGTTCAAGGATTACCGGTAGCGCGCCGTAGTCAGTGCGTGGGCTCCGGCTTCAGCCGGAGCCGAATAATCCGGCTAAAGCCGGATTCCACGATAGCTCCGCCGACGCACTAGACGCGCACCGGACGGCGGGCGAACGCAGGCAGGGCGGCCAGGCGCGCCAGCGCCAGTGCCGGACGATAGAGCAGCACGTCGAGCGGTCCAATCAGCAGCAATCGCCGCAGTTCGGGTTCATCGGGCGCGCCCGGCGCGGCGCCGCGCAGCAGAAGCGCGCCGGCAGTGACCGCGGCGCTTCCGAACGACAAGAGCACCACCGCCAGACCGACCGTCGTCCAGGCGTACCAGCCAACCGCGGCACCCGCGACGGCTCCGGCGATGAGCCAGAGTTGGGCCAACGGCGTCACGACTTCAGACTCGACAAACTGCAGCCAGGTGCGCTTGCCCACCGAGCGCCAGCCGTCGTCGAACGACGAGCGGAAGATCTGCAGCGCGCTCTGCTGCCGGGCTCGCGCGAGATCGCAGGCGCGCGCCACCGGCTGCGCGGGAACGCTGCCGAAAATGTCCGAGCCGCGATGGAAGCGGGCGCGGCGCCGATCGCTGGCCTGCTGCACTCTGAACAGCAGGTCGAGATGAATGTCGGGCGCGGTCAGTGAGAATCCGCCGGCCTTCAGAATCGCGTCGCGGCGCCAGACGACGACGGCGCCTTGCGGAACGAGCCCGTTCCGCGAATGCCTCCAGGTCAGGCGAGTGGCCATGAGCGACCGGAGCGATGCGAGGCGCTGAAAGGCGCCGATCAGACGCGCGCCAGCCGCTGTTGGCGAGGAACTATCGGTCGATGCGCAGCCCCACTCGACGTGGCTGCTGGCGCCGATCACGTGCGCCGGATCCATCGAGGCGGCCGCCATCGTCCGCAGCAACGCGTTCCGATCGAAGGTAATGCCGGCCGGCAGCGTCATGACGTAACGGAACCGCGCCAGGTTCACGCCGCAGTTGAGGGCGTCGCCGGCGCTCCCCGGTTCCTTGTCGACGACGACGAGTCGCGCGTCGCGGGCGCTGCGATACAGTCGCCGGACCGCGCCGCTGCCGATCGACTGGCGGTAGAAGCATTCGCGCGCTTCGAGCTGCCACTCGCGGGCGAGATCGCCGAAGCCGCTCGTCGTGGCGTCGTCGATGACCGCGATCACTTCGAGCTCGGGATAGTTGAAGCCAAGCGCCTTGTCGATGGTTGTCGAGAGCGCGTCCGCATCGGCGCCCGGTGGGATCACGATGCTGACCGGGATGGTGAAACGGGACATCGAGAGCGCGTCCTGATCTTCTGGATCCGTGTCACGACGGCCGCCGGCCTTCACGGCCGAAACGATCGTGAGCAGCGCGAGCAGCGCGAGATGGCCGAGGGCCAGCAGCATCGAGAGCGTGATGAGCGACTGCAGCCAGGACATGACTACAGCGCCTCCACGCGTTCCATGCCGATGGTGGCCAGCAGGCTGCGAATGCGCGGGCCGATGACCGGGCCGGCGCGGTCGACGAGCGAATCGGTGAAGCGGACGCCGCCGGCGGACGCGATGCGGCGCAGCATCGCAATCTTCGCTTCGGCTGGATTGTCGCTTGCGGCCTCCATGACGATCAGGCTGTCCAGGATGCCGAGGTTCTGAAGGACTTCCGCGGATCCGTTCCGCACGAAGCGATCCTTGTGGTTCAGATTGCGCATGACGACCGGCCAGGTTTCCGTGCCAAGCGTCTCGAGCGCATCTTTTGCGGCCTTGCGGACCCACCAGTCGCGGTCGCCGAGCAGCGCGACGATCTTGTCGGCGAGGTCGACTTGACCGAGGTGGCCGAGCGCGCGAGCCGCGTGGGCGCGGACGTACGGGACCTGATCGCGAAGCAGGCGGTCGGCGCAATCGGTTGCGAGCACGTCGCCGACCGAACCGAGCGAACGGATGGCGGCCTTTCGCACCCGCGGATCAGCGTCCTCGCAAAGCGGCGCCAGCGCGTATTCGACGTCGGGCTCCGGATAGCGAGCGAGAAGGGTCGCGCCCCAGAGACGGACGACCGCGTCGGCGTCGGCGAGGAGCGGCTTCAGTCGGTCGGCGGTGAGCAGTGCGGACTGTTCGAGATGGACCGCGACGCGCGAGGCCGGATGCTTTTTGCCCCGGAGCGCGTCAATCAAGACGTCGATGGCGTGCGGATCGGCAGATTGCCCGAGCAGCGCAAAGGCGACGCCGGCGAGATCGCTGTCACGGTCGTCGCTTGCCTGAACCAGCAGGCGCATGACGTCCGGATGATTCTGCCGGAAGAGGATGCGGAGCGCCGTGGTCCGGCGCCACTTTTCGCGGGTGCCCTGATGCGAGGCCGCGTCCTGCAACAACGAGCGGTGACCCGCTGGTTCGGACAGATAGGCCGCAAGAACGGCAAAGGTTTCGGGTTCCGTCGCGCGGTCGGCGGCGGCGTGCATCAGCATGTCGCGCGACACGGCGCCGAGGAGTGGGCGTGTCCGGGCCAGGCGCTCGACAAGCGGGAGCCGAAGCAGATCGGGCGCTTCGAGGGCCGCCACCGCCCGAGCCGTGTTCGCGCGGGCGGCACGGCGATTCCGCTCGACGACCAGCAGGTAGGCCGTGATCGCCGCCCAGATCAAGCCGACGGCGAGAGCCGCTGTCCAGAGAAAGGCCTGGAAGAACACCACGTCTGACGGACTATCGGCGCGTGCGGCGCCGGCCTGCAGAGACGTATCAGGAGGGGAAATGGGCCGAAAAGGGCCTAGCGGGCAGCGCCGGCGGGCTGGCCCGGCGCGGGGTTCAGACGGCTCGATTCACGGAGCCGGCCGGTCTTCGGTTTGAGGCCGAGGAGCTGTTTGAGCCGCGTCACCAGGCCGCCGCCGGAATCCTTGCTGCGGTCGAGGTCTTCGAGGATGTCCAGGCACTGGGCAACCGACGTGACCGTGCCAATGCCCAGCTGCCGCGCGCTGCCGGGCACCTTGTCCTCGCCGCCCCGCCAGACCAGGATCGGCCGGGCCGAGGAATCGATGGAAATGTCCAGGCAGTTTTCCGGGCGATCGTCGACGAACACATCGAGCGCCAGCGACGAGGCGATTTTCCCGCGCGTGCCGTGGACGACGAAAATCGAGGGCGTGAGGAATCCGTGTTTGGTCAACCAGCGGTGGCTTTGCAGTTGCGCGGTGTCACCGGCTGATTCCGGGCGGCTGGTGAGAAAGATCACTTCCCAGCGGCGCTCCTGCGCGACCTGGTAGAGCCGCGCGATCGCCCCCGGCTCGATTTCGTCGAGCGTCTCCCAGAAGTTTTCTTTCTCGCAGACCACGCGCCAGACATCGCGCTGCTGGGCGGGGGTCAGCCCCCCGCGAGTACCGCCGCCCGCGTCGGCGGACGCGCTCCTGTCTGTCGTGTCCTTCGATGGATTCGCCGACGCCGCCGAACTCGGGAGGCTTGCCGGATCGATATCGGGAAACAGGCGGCGCGCTTCGCGTGCGAGCGCGGCCTGCATGTCCGCTATGGTGCCGTCGAGGTCGAAGCCCAGTCGCAAGATTGGTGACCTGTTCCAGTTTACCAGCGCTTGAGATTTGGCGACTGATGAACCGCGAGCGCCGCCACGAGCGCGAACATCGCGGCATTCCCGGGCATCTGCAGACTGAAGTCCACCGCCGACTGGAGCGCGATCGAGATCAAGCCGATCACCGCGCCCACGCGGACCCAATACGTCGTCCCCGTCTTGGGCGCCTGGCGGAAGCGCCGGCGGATGGTGAAGACAAACACCACGAGCACGGCGAGCGCCGGGATGCCAACGAGCAGCCCGCCTTCGGCGGCGAGTTGGAGATAGTCGTTGTGCGCTTCCTGAAAGTGCACGGTCGGGCTGCCGGTCTGATAGAGGATCATCGCCCGCCCGAACGTGTTCAACCCCATCCCGGTGATCGGCGCGGCGCGCATCATCCTGATCGTGTCGCGCCACGCACCGACCCGGCCGCCGAACGATCCCTCGCTGCTGTACATCGGCTCGGAAAACTTGCCGAGAAACGTATCCACGCCGGCCCACTCGATCGTCGCCGCGAAGAGCAGCAGACAGAAGAGCAGCATGCTCACGCGCATCGTGACGCTCTTCTGACGGCGCCACAACACGAAGCCGGCGAGCGCCGCGCCGACCGCGAAGGCCGCGATCCCGGATCGCGAGTTGGTCATCATCAGCGCGACGCCCATCAGGATCACCGAGAACCCGAGCAGAATCAGCGCCCCAATCCGCGGCGAGTTGGAGAGCGAAATTCGCGTTTTGGAATACGCCGACGCTTCGCCAAGCGCCTGAGTCAGGCTGTCGTAGAACAGCCCCAACGCGACCGGCAGGACCATCAGCATCCAGCCCGCGAAGTGATTCGAGTTGACGAACGGGCCGAACGGCCGGCCGTTGTATTTGGGCTTCCAGAACCCGTAGATGAGCGTGTGGAGCCGGTCGGGCGTCAGTCCGTATTGGACGATGCCGATCAAGGCGAGCGACACACCGAAGATCGTGAGCGTCCGGGCAATCGGAGTGGCGCCGGTGATGGAAAACAGTCGCGTCAGGCCGAGGAAGAACACGGCAAGTGGGACGTAGAGCGTCAGACCGAGCAGCGTCTGTTCGGGCGCAATCGAGACCGCATGGCGCACGACCGGCAGGTCGTCGGACGATGGGTCGGCTTCGGCAGATCGACTCATGCGATACGACAGGTCGTAACGCTGGAGAAATTCGTCGCCGCCCGGATTGAGCGAGGCCATCGTCTGAAGGCGGAGCGGGATCAGCTGCAAGACGATCGCGAACGCGACGGCGCCCAGCCACAGGGCGAGCGCGCCGATACGCGGGCGGCCGCGCCGTTCCACAACGAGCGCGATGCCGCCGATCAGCATGCACGCGATCGCCAGCGGCTGGAACGCCCAGGGATACACCGACCCGAACGCCAGCGCGCCCCAGGCGACGCAGAGCAGGCCGCCGCCCAGCAGCAGCGTGTGGATCAGTCGCCGTGGCGTAACGGTGGTCACGCGGAAGCGGCTGATGCCGTGCGTCCCCAGCCGAGCACGCGCCGCATGAGCACGCGCCGCGCCGGAGGGTGGCTCAGGAGAGAGAGGATGACGTGGCGATGCCGGTTGAACGTCGCCGTCCGGCGCACGATCGGCATCACGCCGTCGGTGCGGGCGAGTTCGAAGAGATCCTCGATTTCCGCATCCGAGAGACGATCGGCGAGATCGCGCAAGGTGCGCTGCGCCGCGAGTTCGTCGCCGAGGACCGCGCGCCAGCGCTCCTCATACGTCGCCAGCGCCTCCGCCGAGAGATCGCCGTCCTGCAGCGCATCGCCGAGCACTTCCGCCGCGAGCGCGCCGCTCACGAGGCTGTAGTAGATGCCGCCGCCGGTTGTGGCCTTCACGAGGCCGGCCGCGTCGCCGACCGCCAGCAGCCGCGCGCCGTACGTCCGATCGATGGGCGAGAGCGGCAGCATCTTGCAGCGGGGCGACAACCCGCCCGAGAGACATCCGGTCGTGCCGGTCTGCCATCGCGGGCCGATGCGGGCGAGAAATCGTTCGAAGTGCTCGCGCGGGTCGTGGTCGCACATCAGCCCGATCCGGGCGAATGTTTCCTGGCCGCGTACGACGGGGACCGCCCAGGCGAATCCTCGCGGTGCCACATCGGCGCCAAAGTGGAGTTCGACGTGTCCCGGCGCCGCCGCCGGCAGTTCCAATTGCGCCGACTGCATGTGCAGCGCCGGCATGCCGAGGCCCAGCCGGCGTTGAATGGCGTAGTTGGCGCCGCAGGCGAGGATGCAGGCGCGAGCCTCAACCGGTCCGAGTTCCAAGGAGGTCAGCGTGACGCGGCGCTCGGAGACGACGACGTCGACGATCCGGGTGCCGGCGTGGAGCGCGACACCGGCGCGCGCGGCCTGCGTATACAGACCGGCGTCAAACGATGCGCGATCGACGACGAGTGCCTCGACGGTCGGCGTCGTGTAGCGGATCGACCGGCCCGACGGTCCGAAGAATTCGGCGGTTCTCAGTTCGTTGAGGATCGCTGCCCGCGGCACTTCAAACTCGTCGAAGGCTTCCTTCGCGAGCACGCCGGTGCAGTGCACGGGCATGCCCGCGGCGACGTGCTCTTCGAACAGCACGACGTCGTAACCCCGTCCAGCCAGGACGTGGGCGGCGTACAGACCGCCGGGGCCGCCGCCAACGATGGCGATATCGTGCATCTCGTGTGATATCGGGTTCGGCCGGACGTCCGTTTAGGGGCTCGTGCGGGTCGAGGACACCCGTCGCCCGGTCGCGTCCAAGACCATAGGGTACCGTAACTTGCGCAGATTGGTCAGGCGGCGCGTTTGATGACGCGCTTGACCCAGGAGTAGGTCGGGCGGTTGAACGTGGCGGCGAGCTGCCGGACGAGCGCGGGGTTGAAGACGAAGTCGGGACGGTAGCGGAGGGCTTTCAGATAGCAGCGCCGCGCATCCTCGTTCATGTCGGCGCCGAAATAGCGCTGGGCGGCGGTCAGGTAGGCCCGGGCGTAGAAGAGCCGCCGCACCCCGGCCTTCTGGCTGGTCCGATCGCTGCCCGCGAACGATTCGTCCAGGAGACCGACGATTGTCGCTTCGGCCCGGCGATCCGTGGGTTTCCGCCGGCTCAGGTTCTGCGTATGGACTCGATAGTCCGATACGGTCCTGGCGCGGTAGTACACCGGGTGTTCGCGAGCCACCCGCAGGTGAATGCACCAATCCCAATAGGTGAAGTCGGTCAGCCACGCCGGAAACGGCAGCGCCTCGAGCCACACGTCGCGGCGGCCGATGACCGTCGGCGAGGGAATGACGTGTTCCTCGAGCTGAAACAGAAACTCGTCACCAAAGGCGTCCTGCGCCTGATGACGCTCGCGCGATCGGATGCCTGACCAGGGATCCTCGAAGACGCGGCCGTTGATGTCCATGGCCGCCGCGTCGCCGTAAACGAATCCGGCGTCGGGATGCGCCTCGAGCAGCGGCAGCATCTCGGCGCAGTAGTTGTCGCGGTAGCGGTCGTCCGCATCGAGATGGGCCACGTACCGCCCGCGCGCCGCGCGCATGCCGGTGGTGATGGCCTGCGCCGTGCCCAGGTTCGTCTCATGCTCGATCAGCCGGACCCGCCCGTCGGTGAAACTCCGCGCGACGGCCGACGTATCGTCGGTCGATCGATCGTTGACCACGATGATCTCGAACGAGTCGAGCCGCTGCCGGTAGATCGAGTGAATGCACTCGGCCAGATACCGGCCGTAGTTGTGGCAGGTGATGACGAAGCTGACCTGAGGCTCCGGCACTAGAACTTCTTCTCGCGCGTCTCCCACTTGCCGCGGAACGTAATCCAGAACGACAGGAGGATCAAACGAACGTCGAGCCAGAAACTCTGGTTGGCGACGTAGATGCGATCGTACTTGAACTTGTGGCGGCGCGGCACGTCGCGCCGCGCAAAGATCTGCGCGACACCGGTCAGGCCGGGCCGGACGGTGTGACGCTCCACGTAGCCGGGAATTTCTTCCATCGCGACATGACGCGACGACCCGCCGGTTTCGATCTCGCCGGGCCGGAGTGCGCGCGGTCCGACGAAGCTCATGTCGCCGCGGAAAATGTTCCACAGCTGCGGCAGCTCGTCCATCGCCGACACGCGCATGATTCGTCCAATCCGCGTGACGCGCGGATCGTGTTCGCTCGCCTGCAGCGCCCCGACTTTGGCCTCAGCGTTGGCGATCATCGAGCGGAACTTCCAGGTCAGAAACAGCTGTCCGCCCTCTCCGACGCGTTCCTGACCGAAAAAAATCGGTCCGCCGTCCTCGAATTTGATCAAGGCCGCGAGCACGGCCCAGATCGGCGCCGAGACGAGCAGCCCGATACCCGACAGCCCGATGTCCAGCGCTCGTTTGGCCCACGGGATCGGGCGGACCGGGATGGTTCGCGGCATGGACGGCGGCGGCGCCACCGGTTCGAGGGCACGGGCCGTTGCCTCCGCCCTCACGCCACCACTCCCTCGAGCAGATCGCGGTAGGCCTCGACGGCGCGCGCACGGTCGTACACGAGTCCGGCTTCACGCGCGTGCTGCGCCAGACGCGTCCGGTAGTCGGGGTCGGCGTAGAGCTTGCGAATCGCCATGGCCATCGCGTCGCGATCGCCGGGCGAGACGACCAGACCGCAGTCGTGGTCCCGGGCGATCTGCGCGGCTTCGGAGTCGGATTCGATGGCGGCGATGAACGGCCGGCCGGCGACGAGAATGCCGTACAGCTTGCTCGGCACGATGTAGCCGGCGAGCCCACGCTTGAGCGAGACGATGAACACATCGGCCGTGGCAAACGACTCGGCGAGGCGCGACTTCGGCGTGTACGGAAAGAACCGGACGTTCGACAATCCACGCCGCACGGCTTCTTCCTGGAGAAACGCCTTGCGCGAGCCCTCGCCGACAATCGCGATGACGATGTCGGTCAAATCCCGCACCCGTTCCGCGACATCGAGCAGCGCGTCGACGTCCTGCGACATGCCGACGTTGCCCGAGTGCATGACGACGAATTTGTTCACGAGCCGGTGCTCGCGGGCAAACGCGTTGTCTTTGACGCCAGGCTGAATTGCTTCGGCATCCGACCAGTTGTGGATGACGCGGATGGTGCGCGGGTCGGCGCCCTTGGTCTCGACCAGCCGCCGCTTCATCGTGTCGCCGAGGGCGATGATGCGATCCGCCTGTTTCACGGTGAACCGGCTCACCCGGGTCAGCAGCGCCTCGACGCGCTTGTTCTGAAAGTCTTCCAGCAGACGCGCGACCTCGGGAAAGATGTCCTGGCAGAGGAACACGAACTTCGCCCCGGTCAGATGCGCCGCGGTGATCGCGGTCAAGGACACGATCGGCGGGTCGGTGAGCGCCACGATGACGTCAGGACGGCCGATTCGGAAGGAGGCCAGCGCCGCCGACCAGAAGTAGCTCAGATAGTTGGCGATTCGGCCGGTGAACTTTCGCGTCGGGAGCGATGTCCCCCACGCTCTGAGAATCCGGACGCCGTTGCGTTCCTCCCGGCGGACCGGGGCGTACCACGGCACTCTGGCGATCGAATGTTCGGCCGAGAGCGGCATCCCGGCGACGACCGTCACCTCGTAGCCAAATCGCGACACCAGATCCTCGCAAAGCTCGGTCAGGAGCTGACCGGTCGCCCCGAAGTCCGGATAGTACGAGCGATTGAAGAAGACGACCCGCAGGCGGCGGCTTGGCCCGCTGTTCGAGAGACGCCGCGCCCCGCTCGACTCGTCGTGCGCGAGCCGGACCGGTACTTCGGTGACGGTTCGTGTCACGGGTTCAGCCGGCGAGGCGCTGGTCGCGTGGGGAGTCAATGGAGGACCGGCCGCTGATCCTTGCGAATGGCGACGAGATTGCCCACCGGCGTGTCGTGTTCACCAAGCGGTGCCGCCGTCAGCGATCCCATCGGCCAGATCTGATAACCCCAATCGCGGAGCAGACGCTGCGATTCGCCAACCGTCCCCGCCGTCCGCTCCGCCCAGTCGTAGAACTCGAAGAGCACCATCGGCGGATTCGGACCGCACAGGATCTGTTCCGCGCCCGTGAGCACGGCCGCTTCGAATCCTTCGACGTCGATCTTCAAGATCTTGACGCGTCCAATCGCCTGCGCAGCCAGGATGTCATCCAGCCGGCGCGCGGGGACCGTCGTCATCGTCCCGCCGTACGCCGGCGTTAACGATCCGAACCCGAACCGCTCGACTGGTGCGTCGTAGAAGGGAACCGAGTCTCGCGACACCCGATCCGCCGCGAGGTTGAGAATCGTGACGTTCGTCAAGTCGTTCAGGGCGACGTTGCGGGTCAGGTACGCGCTGATGCGCGGCGAAGCCTCGATGGCAATCACGCGGCCGGTCGCACCGACTTTTCGTCCGGCCGGAACCGAGAAGGCGCCGATGTTCGCGCCGACATCAACGAAGATGTCGCCCGGCGTCAGTTGCGCCAGCACCCAGCGGACTTCGTCCGGCTCGTAAATGCCGTCGATGAAGAGATGGAAGCCGATCGATTCGGCCAACGAGGGGAGCAGGAAGGACATGCCGTCCGCGCCGTCAACCGTCAAGTCGCGCGTCGTGAGATCGCTCTTGAGGAGAAGACGCGCGAGACGCGCCTTGCCGCGCATGCCGACCGGCAGCGCTCGCAGGAGGTGTCCCATGGCCAGGAGCCAGCCAGTGCTGGCCGGCTCAGGGGCCGCGGTGCTCATACCGCCAGCGCCTTGCGGGCGTGGGTCCGGAGGTACCACTCGACGGTGTTCTTCAAACCGACCTCGAAGGGCGTCGCGGCTTTGAAGTTGAAAAAGGCTTCGGCCCGCGAGACGTCCAGCGAGCGGCGCGGTTGCCCGTTCGGTTTGCTGGTGTCCCAGGCGATCCGGCCGGTAAACCCGGTGATCGCCGCGATTCGTTCTGCCAGCTCGCGGATGGAGATCTCGAATCCGGCGCCGAGATTGACCGGCTCGGGGCCGTCGTAGCGTTCAGTCGCGAGCGCAATCGCATCGGCCGCGTCGTCGACGTAGAGGAATTCGCGCGTGGCGCTGCCGTCGCCCCAGACCTCGACCGCGGTCGCGCCGAGCTGCACGGCCTCGACGAACTTCTTGATCAGCGCCGGAATGACGTGCGACGTGCCGGGGTCGAAGTTGTCGCGCGGCCCGTACAGGTTCACCGGAAGCAGAAAGACGGAGTTGAATCCGTACTGCTGCCGGTAGGCCTGCGATTGAACGAGCAGCATCTTCTTCGCCAGCCCGTACGGCGCGTTGGTTTCCTCCGGATAGCCGTTCCAGAGGTCTTCTTCGCGGAACGGGACCGGCGTGAACTTCGGGTAACAGCAGATGGTCCCGATGGCGACGTACTTCTTCACGCCGCTCAGGCGTGCCTGCTCCATCGTCAGCGCGCCCATCATCAGGTTGTCGTAGAAGAATCGCCCCGGATTCTCGCGGTTGGCGCCGATGCCGCCGACGACCGCCGCGAGGTGGATGACGATGTCGGGGTAATGATCGCTGAAGAAGCGCCGGACCGACGCCTCTTGCGTGAGGTCGTACTCGATCTTGCGCGGCACGATGACCGACTTGCAGCCGCGCGCTTTCAGCGCCGCGACGACGTGCGAGCCGAGGAAACCGGCGCCGCCGGTGACCGCGATGCGATGCTTGGCAAGACTCAGCATGGTCGGAATCCCGCTAGGCTTTCTGCACCAGGAACGGCCCGAGCGCGAGGACGTCCATGTCGTTCCTGAGGAAGCATGAGACACCCTCTTCGGGCGTGTTCACGACCGGTTCGTTTTCGTTGAACGACGTGTTGAGCACGATCGGCACGCCGGTCTGACGCTCGAAGGCGTGAATCAGCGACCAGTACTTCGGATTGGTGGCTTTGCTGACCGTCTGCTGGCGCGCGGTTCCGTCGACGTGCGTGATCGCCGGAACCTCGGCCTGCTTTTCCTTGCGCACCTGGCATGTCATCAGCATGAACGGCGACGGGTCGGCCATGGCGAACCAGTCGCCGGCGCGTTCCTCGAGCACCGACGGAGCGAACGGACGGAACCCTTCGCGGTGCTTGATCCGCCGGTTGAGGTGATCCTTCATCGAGGGGTTGCGCGGATCGCACACGATGCTGCGGTTGCCGAGCGCGCGCGGACCCCATTCGAAACGGCCCTGATACCATCCGAGAATCCTGCCCTGGGCGATCTGATCGGCGGCCGCCGCGGCGAGCCGCTCCTGATCCATCTCGCAGTACTTGAGGCCCTTGGCGTCGAGGGCGGCCTTGCAGGCTTCTCGCGAGTATTCCAGACCCCAATAGGTGTGATCCATGACGAAGTCGCGCGGCGCCCCGAGCGTCTGATGCTTGACGTAGAGCGCGGCGCCGAGCGACGTCCCGGCGTCATAGGAGGCCGGCTGGATGTAGACGCGCTTGAACGGCGTCTCCGAGAGAATCTTGCCGTTCATCGTGCAGTTGAGCGCGACGCCGCCGGCCAGACAGAGATCGGTGAGCCCGGTCCGTTCGGCCAGCGTACGCAGCAGCCCGAGAACAACCTCTTCGAGCAAGGCCTGCAGCGACGCGGCGAGATTGTGGTGATGGGCCGTCATCGGCTCCGACGGCTGCCGGCGCGGTCCGAATTCCTTTTCAAGCTTGCTCGAGAACACGTCGCCGATCGTGGGCGCCCCGGTGTCCCACGTCATGTTCACGCCTTCGCTGTGGTGAATGAAGTACGACAGATCGAGTTCGAATCCGCCGTTCTTCCGCACCCGGACCAGTTTCCGGAGGCGATCGAGGTACTCGGGTTCTCCGTAAGGCGCGAGACCCATGACCTTGAATTCGTCGCCGTACTTGGGGAAACCCAGGTACTGGGTGATCGCCGTGTAGACGATCCCCATGGAATGCGGAAATTCCACCCAGCCTTCGACGTCGATCTTGTGGCCGCAGCCGCGTCCCCACATCGTGCTGACGAAATCGCCGAAGCCGTCGATCGACAGAAGCGCCGCGCGCTCGAACGGCGAGACGAAGAAGCTGCTCGCCATGTGGGCGTGGTGATGTTCGACGCGGTGCACCTGCGCCGTGAGCCGCGCCGGATCGATTTCCAGGGTTTCGGCGAGCGTGGTCTTGACGTCGCGGATCTTGGAGACGTTCCAGAGCCGGTCACGAACCGACGCCAGGCTGGGGCCCTGCGACAGGGCGAACATCAGCTTGCGGTGGAGATGGGCGCTGGGATCCCGCGAAATCGCGATGTGCTCGAGATCCTCGCCGCGTAGACCGGCCAGCGCCAGGCTGTGCGCTGCCGCCAGGGCGGGAAACCCGGCCTGGTGCTTCAGGCGGGTGAATCGCTCTTCCTCCATCGCCGAACTGAGTCCGGCGTCGGTGAACAGGGCCACGCTGGCGTCGCCGTGGTACGCATTAAGTCCGAGAATGCTCATGAGGATGGAGGTCTCGCGATCTCTTGTCGGCCGATCCAGCTATTCGGTGCAGCGAGCGGCATGCGCAGAACCGTGTAATCCGTTCGCGTCAGCGGTTGACCGACGTGCTCGGCGGATTACGGCGAGCCTTGCGTTCGGCTCGCTCGTCCGGGTTGAGCAGGCGCAGCGCCAGCAGCGACTCGAAAACGAGGCGTTCGTAGCCGTAGCGCAGGGCGGCGCGGCCCTTGAAAGGTCCGCCGGCGCGCAGATATGAGCCGATGCCGGCGACGATCGGCATCAGGCCAGTGAGCCGGAGACGGTCCTGCCAGCGCTTGGTGCGGCGGTGAAGCAGCCGGTCGGCTTCGAGGCGTGAGTACTCGAGCTGTGACGTGACGAACCGGGACGTGGCCTTGCGGTCGTCGTGAACGAGCTTCGTCTTGAAGCGATACGTCGGGCCTTCGACGGCGAGTTCCTGACTATGACCCGGCTGCGAAATCTTCACGCGATCGGGTCTGAACAGGACGAGTTTGGCGGGATACACCGAACCCATGAGCGCCCGTCCGTTGATGCGGTACTCGAAACCGGCAATCCCGCCGGCAAAGTCACCCATCGCGAAATGGTCGGCGATTTCCTGCGCGAACGCCGGCGGCACTTCGTAGTCGGCGTCGAGCGCGAGCACGTAGGCCGCGCGGTCGCCCGCCGCGCGAATGGCAAAGTCCCACTGCGCACGGTGATTGTCGAACGCCCGGACCAGCCAGCGGACATTGCTGAACGTTCGCGCCAGACGCTCCGTGTCGTCGTGCGATCCGGAATCGACCACCACGACCTCGTCGGCCCAATCCAGACTGCGGAGCGCCTTCGCGATGTTCGGCCCCTCGTTGTAGGTGAGGATGACGGGCGTGACGAGCGATCCGGCGATGTGGAGGCTCATGACGGGTGTGTGTCGAGTGCGGGCGAGGCGGTGACCGCGCGGGCGGCGCCACGCGAAGCCAGATCGCGGTAAAGCCGCTGCAGCCGGTCGGCGATCGCCGGCCATTCGAAGCGGTGTGACAATTCACGGGCGGCGCGGCTTTCGCGATCGCGCGGCGATCCCATCGCGGTGGCGAGCGTCGCGGCGACCTCGCCGCTGCCGGTCCCGGCGACCCATCCCGCGTGTGCCTGCGCGACTTCTTCGGACAGGTGAACGCCCTTTGAGAGAAGCGCCGGCGTCCCGGCCGCCAGCGCCTCGGCCAGCGCCATGCCGAAATTTTCGTGATGTGAGATGAGCGCGAACACCGCGGCGCACCGCAACAGCCGATCGCGTGCGGCGCCGTCCACCCACCCCGTGAATTCGATGCGCGGTGCCGCCGCGCTCGCTGCAGCACGAGCCTTCAGCGCGGCCACGTAGTCCGCATCGCCGTCGCCCGCGACGACGAGACGCCACCCGTCGTACGGCGCGCGCGCCGTGGCGCGCTCGAACGCGTCAATCAACGTGTCGATGCGCTTCACCGGGTGCAGCCGGCAGAGCGACAGCACGTACGGTTCACGGGCCGCCGCCGGCGGCGGCGCGTCCGCCGTTGGCGTGATGCCGAGCGGAACCGTGGCGGTCCGCGTACCCGGAAACCGCCCGGCGACGTCCGCCGCTTCGCGCGCCGAAGTGCAACGGAGCGCCGCCGCCCCGGCAATCGCTCGACGCCCCAGAAGCGACAACAAAACGGTCTTGCGCAGCGATTTCTGTTCGAGTGACCAGCGGTCGAGCGTGCCGAGCGGTTCGAGCACGTACGGGACACCGTGGGCGCGGCAGGCCGCCGCTGCCGCAAGCGACGCATGCGACAGCACCGCCCGGATGTGCACCACGTCGAACTCCGCCACGTGCCGTCGCAGCCAGCGTGAGAGCCCGGGTGCCCACTTGAACGCTTCGCCGCCGTAGCGCCCGAAGAACATCGTGCGGATGCCGTGGAACTCGCACCAGTCGCCATAGGCGACCGGCAAACGATCGGGTCCGTCGGCGTCGGTCGTAATCAAGTTCGTGCCGACGCCGGCGCCGGCGAGCACTCGACATTCGTCGAACAGGGCCGTGGTTGGTCCGCCATAGCGGGGAGCGACCGACGGCGTCACGTGCAGGACCTTCATCGAGTGGTCTGTATGGCGCGGACCGGCCACTAAACCCGTCCGGCCACGAGCGGCTCGCGGAACGCCTCGCGGCCCTGCGCGTCGCGACGAGTCAACGAGGCGTTGACATTGAGCACCCCCGCCCAGTCGTCCTGCGGATGACCGAGCGACTGTGTATCGAGCGTCAAGTACGGCGAGGCAATCCACTTCTCAATGACTTTGCCGCCGGTCAGGTTGTTGCCGTTTTCGTAAAGCGCGAGCGACAACCGGTAGTTGCGCGGCTGCAGCGGCAGCGAGTCCACGGCGACATCGAGGCTCTGAGGACCGGCCGGCAGTTCGAGCGGCTCGAACGCCCATCCCGCCATCACGTTGTCCTCGTCGTCGAGAATGCACAGGCTGAAGTAGCCCCTCGCAACCGGCTGCCGCAGATTGAGCGACACGCGAATCACGAACGGCTCGGTCGTCTCGCGGAGCGTGTGACCGATGTCGGGGATCTCCCACTTCGTGAAGCAGTGCGCGCCGCCGGAGTCTTCGCCCTTGGCGAGGGCCGTTTCATAGGCGCGAATGGTGTCGGCGGTTCTGCCGAACGCGCGGACGCGGCCCTGATCGAGCCACAGCGTGCTGTGACAGAGACGGCGGATCTGGCCCATCTGATGGCTGACGAGAACCACCGTCCGTCCCTCGCGGCTGACTTCCTCCATCTTCCCGAGACAGCGCCGCTGAAACTCCATGTCGCCGACCGCGAGGACTTCGTCAACCAGCAGAATCGTCGGATCGAGGTGCGCCGCAACGGCGAAGGCGAGACGCATCTGCATGCCGCTCGAATAGCGCTTCACCGGCGTGTCGATGAAACGCTCGACGCCCGCGAAGGCGACGATTTCGTCGAACTTCCGCTGAATCTCGCGCCGGCGCATGCCGAGGATGGCGCCGTTGACGAACACGTTCTCGCGCCCGGACAGCTCATGGTGAAACCCGGTGCCGACTTCGAGCAGCGATCCCACGCGGCCGCGCACGATCGCGCGTCCGGAGGTCGGTTCGGTGATGCGGGACAGGATCTTCAGCAGCGTGCTCTTGCCGCAACCGTTTCGGCCGATGATGCCGACCACGTCGCCGTGATGTATGTCGAACGACACGTCGCGAAGCGCCCACAGGGTGGGCGGCTCCTGGCGCTTTCCCGAAAACAGCCGCAGCGGCGCCGTCAACGCCCGCGCGACGCTGTCGCGCAGCGTCGCAAACGGCTCGACCGTCCCGACGGTGAACCGCTTCGAGATCGACTCGGCTTTGATGACCAGGCTCATCAGATCACATCCGCAACGGTGCGCTCCGTGCGCCTGAAGTAGAACAGACCGCTGACCAGAATGATCAGCACGGTCACGATCGAGATCCCCATCGTCAGCGCGGATGGCGCGCTCCGCCCGAGCAGCGCCCAGCGGAAGCCGTCGATCACACCGGACATCGGATTCATCGCATACAACGGCCGCCACTTCTCGGGGATGAGGGCGCTCGAATAGGCGACCGGCGAGAGGAACATCCAGATCTGGGTCAGGAACGGAATCGTGTAGCGCACATCCCGGTAGCGAACGTTGATCGCCGCCAGCCACAGGCCGACGCTGAACGCCGTCGTCACTGCCATCAGCGTCCAGAACGGAATCGTCAGCATGGCCGCGGACGGCGCGACGCCGTAGTACACCATCAGCCCAATCAGCAGGACGAACGCGATCGCGAAATCGGCCAGCCCCATGCAGACCGGCACGAGCGGGATCAGCAGGCGTGGGAAGTAGACCTTGGTAATCAGCCGCTGGTTGGTGACGACGCTATTGCTCGACTCCCCCAATGCGAAGGCGAAGAGCTGCCACGGCAGCAGCGCGCAGAACGCAAACAACGGATACGGCAGCCCGTCGGACGGCATCTGGCCGAGACGACCGAAGAAGATGCTGAACACCACCATGGTCAGCAGCGGCTGGATCGCCGCCCATGCGATGCCGAGTGCCGTCTGCTTGTAGCGGACTTTGACCTCGCGCCAGATCATGAAGTACGCGAGGTCGCGGTAGTCCCACAGCTCGCCCAGACGCGGGATCGGCCACGGCCCGGACGCCTCGAGAATGTGTTCGGGCAGCGCGTCGAGGTCTTGCGCGGTTGAAGAGGACAGAGTGCTCATGGTCACGCGGCCTGTCTGAAGGTATCGCCGAGCAGTTTGAGAATGCGGCGATCGAAGGCCGACCGCGTGAAGACCTGTTCGACGCGCGCGCGTGACGCCCGGCCCATGGCGGCGCGCCGCGCCGGATCGTTGAGCAGGCCGGCGACAGTTGTCGCGAGGGCCGCGATATTGTCTTGATCGACCAGGACGCCGGTTTCTCCGTCGGTGATCACGTCGCCGGCGGCATCGTGAATGGAGCCGATGCACGGGACGCCCCGCGCCATCGCCTCGACGTAGACCAGGCCGAAGCCTTCGCCGCGGCTTGGCATCGCAAACAGCGCCGCCCGTTCGTAGGCTGCCGTTCGCACCGCGTCCGAGGCGTACCCCGTGAAGGTGATGTGCTTCGCCGCCGGACTCGCCTGCGCGAGCGCCTGCAGGCGCGGCCGATCGTTGCCGTCGCCGATGACCAGGAGATGGGCGTGCGGTGCGGCACGAACGACGTCCGGCCAGGCCGCGATCATCTCGTCGTGGCCCTTGTACGCCTGATCAGCGCGCAGTCCGCCCACCATCAACACAATCAGCGCGCTGGGGTCGTCGAGCGGCGGCGCGAGCGTGACGATCCGATCGGCCGCTTCAGTTTCGGACTCGAGCAGCGCCAGAGGACACACGACGACGTCCCCGATGTCGGGATTGGCTTCCATGACGCGCCGCGCGGTGTAGGTGGAAATCGAGATTCGGAGCGTCGCGTGCCGCAGCAGCGCGCGATCGCTTTCGCTGAACGGCTTCCAGACTTCGACGCCGTAGAAGAACACCGCGTACGGGCGCCGCCACGCAGCGGGAATCAGCTTCTGCGCCCGCGCCAGCCCGATGTGGGCGAACAGAACCCATTCCGGCCGCACCACGAACGTCTCGTACGCCAGGCGGAGAGAAAACCAGATCTTTCGGAGCAGCGTCGGATGGCGCGCGGGCCCGTCGAACATCGTGACGGTCCGGCACGGCGGCGTCGATCCCGACAGCACACGGTGCAGCATCTGCGCCACGACGCCGATGCCGTCGCCGCGCGGCGCCACGGTGATCGCGACGAGACTTGGTGGCTTCTTCATGAGAGTGGCGCCTCCGCCTGCGGAAGGCGGCGATTGCGGGTGGCCCGCATCATGGCTTTCGGCCGCCGCTGCCGCGTCAGCAGCACGGCGGCGCTCGGACTGAACCGATTGAAGACGACCGCCACGACGAGTGCGGCGGCGGCGCCTGAAGTGACCTCGACCAGCGAACCGCCCGCTTGCAGCAGGCCCAGCCCCGGGAGAAACCAGAGACAGAAGCTGGCCCAGTCGCCGAGGTCGCGCGCGCGGGCGGCGCGCGCGTCGACGTAGGCGACGATCGCGCCGAAGCAGATGAAGCCGAAGAACACGCCAAACGAACCAAAGTTGACGTAGAACTCCATCACCTGACCGATGCCGACGCTGGTGCCGTCGGGAAAGTACATGCCGGTGAATCGCGAGACGAGGTTGCCGCTGCCCGCGAAGATCGGCTTGCCGGGCCACAGCACCCGCGGCACGAGCGCTGTAAACGCCTCCTGGATCGTTTCGCCGTGCGCGAACTGGTTGCTGCGGGTCTTCAGCCAGGCGACCGACGCCCCGACGAGAAAATTCTGGTTCAGCCGGATGTCGATGCGCTGCAGATGTTCGACCTTGGTGATGTCGAAAATCTCGGGTTCCAGAAACGTCGACATCGCCTGGTCGACGCGTTCGGACATCGATCGACCGCCCCAGACCACGCGGCGAATTTCCGTCCGGTCGCGCATGTAGGTGACGTAGATCGAGAGGCCGCCCCAGGCGACGATGACCGCCAGGAGCGCGACGTGCCAGCGCGGACGATAGAAACTGGCCACGAACGCAAACACCGCCACCAGCGCGGCGGCGCCGAAGCTGAGAAATCCCTGCAGCAGCATCGTCAGGACCGGCAATGCCGCGCTCGCCAGCAGCCAATACACCAGCGCTCCGGTCTTGCGGCGGTATGCGTTCCAGCACCCCAGGCAGAGCCCGACGACCACGAGGCTTGCGCCGACGGAGATGACCGAGGTAAGCGTGGCCACCTGTCCGACGAGCGGCAACAACACGAAGTAGCTGATCGCGCCGGCCACGATGTAGGCACGAATCAGACGGGTATCGGCCACGGCGTTCTGCCGGAGTTGCGGCTCGACCTGTCGCTGCTGCAAGTAATACAGGACGGGCACCGCGCCGACGGCCATTCCAGCCATCCCAAACGTGCTTTCCCGAAGCCCGGCGAACACGATGCCGACATCGGAGTTCCAGTACCACGGCAGGAGGTACACGGCCGCTCCCAGCCAATGGAGGATGAACATCTGGAAGACGTACGCGAGCATCAGCCCCGTGCTGACCGCGGAGCGCCTCAGCGCGAAGAGGATGACCGCCATCGCGATCAGCCAGACTCCCGACCAGACATACAGTTGCGGATCAACCATGGGCCGCGACCGTCGTCAGGATGGAGTGCAAGCGATCGGCGTAGGTGTGATGACCGCCGGTGATCAGCGAGTAAAGGCGATCGCGAAGGCGGCGGCGCGTCTCCGGTTCGCCGAGGAGCCGGCCGATCGCGTGGCGGGCCTCGGCGGGCGTGTTGACGTAGAGAACAGCGTCGCCGTCCGGACCAAACAGCGCCCGGTGCTCCGCAGTGTCCTCGACAACCATGCAGGCGCCGATCGCCGGCGTTTCGAAGCTGCGCATCGAATGGCCGTCGCGATTGGAACGGCGCACCAGTCCGAGCGCCACCTTGGCGCCGCCGATCGCCTTCCGTGCGGTTCTCGCGTCGGCGTTGCCGCGGGCGAAGCGCGCCGTGGCCCGGTCACGATCCCAATATCCGCCGTAGAGCGCGAGCGACAGCCCGGCGTCCGCGAGTTCCTTCATCCACGGCACGCGCTCGGCATCCGCGCCGCCGACAAACGCGACGTCCGACCCAAAACGTGATTCCTCTTCGGCCGTGTCTGGCGGCTCCGGAAAGTGAATATCCGGGGCGTATCCGAACGGCAGGTAATGCACCGCTCCGCATCCGGCTTGACGTAGTTCCTCGAGGTTCGCGGTTCGCGGCGAAAAGACGTGGTCGTATTCGTTCAGGCCCGCCAGGAACCACGGAGCGCGGCTGACCGGGCTCCACGGATCGTCGGTCAGAAAGTTGATCCTGACAGCGCCGAGCCGGCCGATCGCCTGCAGCGCGTCGCGATCGATCGCGGCCATCCCGGTGGCCAGCAACCAGGTTGGCCGTTCGCGCTCGCAGAGGTCGACGAGCCGCCGGCTGAAGGCGGTCAGATGCGTGGGCCGGTGGCCGCGCAGACGCCAGTTCAAGGTCCGGAGCACTCGTGGAGCGCGATAGGCATCTGAAAAATCGCACGTCTGCGTGCGCTCGACCATCGGCCGCGCCGCGCGCGCGAAGTGACCGCCGACGTGGGTGTCGGCCGGAATGCCGACAATGAGCAGGGAACCGGCTGACACGGCGGCGCCGGTTCCGGCGGCGACCGGTGTCTCAGTGAGCGTGGACATGGACCCCCGCCCCCTGAGCGTTCTGCATCAGCCGCAGAATCGGTTCGAATTGCTGCTCGTAGTTCCACTCCGCCGCGATTCGCTGGCGTCCGGCTTCGCCCATGGCCCGCGTCTCGGCCCGATGTTCGACGAACCAGCGAATCTGCGCCGCGATCGTTGCCGGGTCCTCCGGGCGGCAGGCCCGCGCGAATCCGCCGTCGACGAAGATCCGCTTCCACTCGGGCAGATCCGTGACGAGCGCCGGCATGCCGCGCGAGAGATAGTCGAAGATCTTGTTCGACGCGCCGGTCATGTGCTGCTCGTTCTCGTCGTCGGAACGCGACGGCATCAACGCGAGACCGAGGTCACAGTCATCGACCAGCGTCAGCAGTTGCTCGCGGCTCTTGACGAACGGCTGGATCTCGACGCGGTCGCGAATCCCCAGGCTGGCCGCGCGCTCCAGGAGCGCCGCGCCGTGGCCGACGTTGCCGATCGTCTCGTACCCGCGCACGCGCAGTTTCACGAACGACGGCAGCTCCGCCAGCGCGTCGACGAGCGTCAACGGCACGCGGGCCGGGACGATCGTGCCGTGATAGAGCAGCCAGAAATCCTGGCGATCGACGGCCGGCCGCGGATGCGGAGCGATTTCGCTCTCAGCCGGGCAATTCCAGACGACGCGGACGTCCGCCGTGCTGCCACCGATGGCCTGAAGCCGCGTGGCGCGTTCGGCATTTGGCACAACGACCACGCGCGCGGCGCCGAGCAATTGCTGCCGGCTGGTGTCAATGAGCCGCGCGAACCAGGAGTTCCGTCCGGCCACTGGCGCATCGTGCTCGTGATAGAGGACCGCGACACGGGTGAGCGTCGCGATCAATCGCCCGACTGGGGCCGCCAGCGCATCGGAGACGTACACCCACTCCGGCCGCCGGATCAGCACGTACCCCATCACCCAGGCCAGAAAAGTCGCGTAGTGAAGCTTCTGCCGCCAGCCGGGCGCGCACCATGGCCGCACGTGGACATCGATCTGTGGGTGCGCCTGAAACTCGATGTCGCGGACGCCCATCAGACCGATCCCCAGCACGGTGACCCGCCAGCCGCTCTCCGCCAGCATCCGGGCGCTGTGCAGGATCGGCGGATAGGCCGCGGGCTGCGAGTACTGGACGTAGAGGACAGTAGGGCGTTTCATGCCGGTGGCTTCAGGCGGAGAGCCGCACCGACGGTTGTTCGAGAAGCCGGGCGTACAGATCGCGAAGCGACACAGCCGCGGCTTCCATCGGCATCGGCGGCGTGACGCCCTGACGAAGCGTCTGCAGCACCGACCGGTTCGTGGCCAGCCGCGAGATCGCCGCCGCCCAGGCCGCAGCGGAATCGAAGGGGCTGACGAGCACGCCGTTGACGCCGTCGTGTACGAGCTCGGGCACACCGCCGAGCGCCGATCCCATCACCGGCATGCCGGCTGAGAACGCTTCGACGATCACCAGCGGCGCCACTTCGAACCACTGCGACGGCACGATCATCATGTCGTGGCGGGCGAGCACCTCGGGAACCGCGTCGGGGACGACAGGCTCGTGCACACGCACCCGCGGATCGCGGCGAGCCGCGTCGCGGAGACGCGCCTCCAGCGCCCGGCCCTCGTCGTCTTGAACCGTCCCGTAGACGTCGAGCGTGACACGTGGTCCGGCGACGCGGCTCAACGCGTCGAGCATCACCGCAATGCCTTTGTCGCGATGCAGCCGTCCCATGAACAGCAGCCGCAGCGTCTCACTCGGCTCGGGCGCCGGAATCGACCGGATCGGCAGACAGTTGGCCTGCTTCATTCGGACGACCTTTTCGCGCGGGATGCCGTTGGCGAGCAGCAGCTCTTCGGTCCAGCCGCAGAGGGCGATGATGCGATCCATCTCCCGCATGGTGTCGTGAAAGACACGGCCGCGCGAGGCCACCAGTTCCGGAATCTGCAGGGCGGTCGCAAGGCGCTGCGGCACCGGAGCGTGCTGCACCGCTCGCGCGAGTGCTGCCGGCGTCCGGGCCACGGTCCGGGCCAGGAGCGATGGTGCGCCATGCTGTTCGAGAACGCAGGCCGCGCAGCGAAGCGGCCCGACGACGCCGTCGCACGGCGTGGTGCCGTGTTCCATCAACGTGCCGCGCGAACAGGAAACCGTTGGCGTGTGGTAAGTGAAGACGACCGGGACGCGGCGCTTCGCTTCGCGAACCAGTCGAAGCGAACAGGCGTGCGTGAGGCCGTGAACATGAACGACGTCGGCCTCTTCACGATCGACGAGCCGACCAAGTTCCTGAGCCGCGAGCTCGTCGCCTTCGTCGTAGAGCGCCGCCGTCGTCGGCGGCGGCTGGAATGGAAAACGCCTGACCGGTACGCCGTTCCAGTCGTAGGACCGGGCGGCGGGCGCCGGGGCTGCCACGACCGCGGTGTCGCCGAGCCGCTTCAGCTCCCGGGCCAGCGCGCCGACGTAGATTTCCGTCCCGGCCACGGGGTCGGGCTGGAAGCCGAAGCAGACGTGCAGGGACTTCACGGTGCTACGTCCTGGCCTGACGCGACACCGCTCCTACTTTGAGTTGCTGACGTAATACCGGGAGTATTCCTTCCGGTAGTACGCCGAGTAGTAGTACGGGTTGTTGATCAGATCGACGCGATTGAGCACCGAACCGACCATGTGCGCACTGGCCGCTTCGAGCTGCTCGATCGCGGCCTTTGCCGCGTGACGGCTGGTCTTGTCGGACCCGACCACGAAGACCACGCCCGACACCTGGTTGGCGACAATCGAGCTGTCCGCCACCACCATCACCGGCGGCGTGTCGATCACCACCCAGTCGAAGTGCGTGTCGAGCGAGATGATGAAGTCGGCGAACTTCCGCGACCCGAGGAGCTCCGCCGGGTTCGGCGGGATGTAGCCGGCCGACAGCAGCCACAGGCCGGGCACCAGCGAACGCTTGATGGCATCGGCGGGCTTGGCGTTGCCGGTCAGGACATCGGACAGGCCAGGCGTCTGGTCCCGCCCGAAGATCTCGTGGACGCGCGGACGCCGCATGTCGGCGTCGATCAACAGCACCCGAAGTCCGGTCTGCGCGAGCGCAATCGACAGGTTGCTGGAGACCACGCTCTTGCCTTCGCCGGGTCCCGCGCTGGTGACGACCAGCGACTTCATGCCTTCTTCGGCGGACGAAAAGAGCACGTTCGTGCGGATCGATTTCAAGGCTTCCGAGAAATTCGCCGGCACGTCGTCGCTGAGCAGCGGGTCGCCCTTGGCGCCCTTGGCCGCGATCACCGGCACCATGCCGAGGAACGGCACGCCGAGCTGCGCCTTCATCTCCTGCGGCGTCTTGATCCGGCTGTCGAAGTGCTCGATGCCGAAGACCACCGCGATGGCGAACATCAGCCCGCCCGCGAACGCCATCATCGTTTCACGCGGCAGGTTCGGCGAAATCGGCCGCCGCGGAATCTCGGCCGGGTCGACGATGCGGATGTTGGTGGATCGCCGGTCGCCGGAAATGTCCGTTTCTTTGGTCCGCTGCAGGAGGCTCTCGTAAATCTGCCGGTTGCTCTCGGCTTCGCGCTGCAGGACGCCGAGCTCGATGCCCTTGCGGTTCTGGCTGAGCGCCTCCGCCTTCTGCGTGTCGAGCGCGCTCTGCAGGCTGCGCTCCTGGCTGAGCGCCGTGTCGTATTCGCCGCGCACCGACTGGACGATCTTCGCCACCTCGATCTGCAGCTTCGCTTCAGTGGACTGAATCGAGCTGCGGATCTTGATCATTTCCGCGTGCCGCTCGCCGTAGCGCTCGGAGAGCTGGGCCTGCTGCCGCTGTTGATCGGAAAGCTCGGACTTCAGCCGCTGGATGTAGTCGTTCGAGAGGACCGCGGGGAACGTATCGATGGCCGGTGTTCCGGCCAGCGACTTGAGCTGGTTGTACTGCGCTTCCTTGTTGATCCGCTCGGTCTTGGCGCGCGTCAGCGCGCCGTTCAAATCGGCGAGCCGGGCCACGACGATGTTCGAGGCGGAATCAGCAATCGCCACGCCGCCGTTCCGTTCACGATACTGCTGCAGCGCCGCTTCGCTGGCCTCGACGGCCTTTCGTTGTTCGGCCAGCCGCGTCGAGAGCCAGTCCGAGGCATCCTTGGAGGTCGTGAACTTGAATTCCTGATTCTGCTTGATGTACGCGTCGGCCAGGCTGTTGGCGGCGGCGGCGGCAAACGGCGCGTCGCTCGACGTGTAGCGGATCTCCACGATGCGGCTGTTCCGGACCGGGACGATGGCGACGCCCTCTAGGAATTCGTCGATGCGCGAGCTTTGTGTCGCCGTCTCGCCGTCGGCCTGTTGCGCCGCGGATCTGTCAGCCGCCGTCGTGTCCGGCGGCGCGTCCTCGAAGGGGCGCTTGGCGAGCGAGATCGCCCCCGACACGCCGCTCGTCACCAGACCGAACAAGCTGGTCGAGCCCTTGCCGTAGGTGCCCAGATCCGGCCCGTTCCAGAGCTTCATCGCGTCGAGCGTCCGCCGCGCCAGCGAGCGGCTCTGCAGGATGCGGTACTGCGTCTGGAAGAACTCGTCGTTGTACCAGCTGTCCTGCGACTGGAACATCTGATCGAGCGTCGCGACCGTCGGCGAATCCTTCTCGATCAGGATTTGCGCCCGCCCCTGGTAAATGGGCGTCTGGCGCAACGCGTTGATCGTCCCGATCGCGAAGATCACCAGGAAGATCGGCACGCCGACCCACCGCCGCTTGTAGAGCACGCGCAGGTAGTCGGAGGCGTGCCGCGGCTCCGCCGCGGTGTAGCCGCTGGCGTTCGGGGTCTGGCGATACGGTTCAGGAGGCGTTTTCATAAACGAGGTCCACTCAAATCGACGATGGCCGCCGTGACGATTAGAAGAAGCGCGCTTTGACGATGATGGTGTCGCCGGGATTGACGACGTCATTGAGCTTCGCCGAGATCTCCGTCTGCTTGCCGTTCACGATGCGCTGAATCCTGATGCGCGTGTTGGAGCCGCGGTCGGTGAGGCCGCCGGCGAGCGAGAGCACCTGAAGCACCGTGGTGCCGGTCTCCGCGGCGTACGCGCCCGGCGACTTCACTTCTCCGGTGACGAACACGGACTGCGCGCGGGGCACGTTGATCGTGTCGCCGTCCTGCAGCCGCACGTTCAGCGCGATGTTGCCTGCCTGAAGGTCGGCCAGGTCGACGTGGATGATCTCGGACTCGGCCTCCTGGCTCGCGCCCCGCTTCGGCGCGCGCACGATGAGCGCCTCCTTGCCGGCGGCCGGCGTCGTCAGCCCGGCGCGCGCGAGGGCGGCCATCAGCGTCATTTCCCCGGTCAGCTGGAATTCGCCCGGGTTCCGCACTTCGCCGATGACCAGAATGCGCTGGCTGCGATAGGTCTCGATGGCGACGGCGACCTGCGGATTCTTGAGATATCCGTCAGCGAGCTTGCGCTTCAACTCTTCCTCGAGGCCGCGCAGCGTCATGCCGCCGCCCTTGATTCGGCCGAGCTGCGGAAACGTGAACGTCCCGTCCTGTTCGACGGTATAGCGGCCCGAGAACTCGGCTTCACCGAAGACAGTGATGGTCAGCACGTCCTGGGCGCCGACGACGTAGTCCGTCTGGGCGCGCGCCGGCGCGGCGCTGAGCGCGGCAACAAGCGTCAGACAGAGAGCAATGAGGTGCTTCATAACGTTCTTCATGGCTGTCCGTAACCAATCGAGAAACCGGCGCGGAATCCTTTGTAATCCCGGCCGGGATCGTACGACAGACGTTTCGAATAGATCAGGTCGAGACCGAAGCGCACGGAGTTGCCCAGACGGTAGCCGACGCCGGCGCCGTACTGACGCACGAGCTCAACGTCGTCGTCGAGGGGCGTCGCGCTGGTGAGGCGATGGTAGTTCAGCGACTGCCAGCCGCCCGAACCGACGACGTCCCAGCTCGACGTAATCCGCTCGGTGACCGTGACGCCGATGTCGGTCAGAGCATAGTACGGGTCGATCGTCCGCGACGAGTAGACGAGATCGCGATCGACGCGAAATTGCACGCGCGTTGCGGCGATCTGATACGACGTGTTGACCGACGCGACGAAGCCGGCGTAGTCGGGCAGCGAGGGGTCGAGTCCGTCGAGACGGCGGAAGCCGAGGGCCACCGAGCCGGAGATGAGCGCCAGCGGCTTGAACTCGAGTCCCGGCAGCACCCGCACGCTGTCCGCGTCGCGCGTGTGTTCGGTGTCGAAGCGGTCGCGGATGAACTCGGTATTGACGACGAAGGTGGTCAGCGGCGTCAGCGCGTAGCGGAGCGCGGCGCTCGTCGCGTCGCTGCTGCGATCGAGGCGATCGGCGAGCTCGACACCCACGAGGACTTCGCTGCGGTCGAACGCCACGTTCTGTCGCGCCTGGCTGACGCGGAGATTGGAGCGTCCGGAGATATTCAACGTGGCGCCGGCCGCCAGATGGTTCGACTGCTGACGCGCCCGCGAATCGATTTCGTAGCCGAGCCGCGAGCGCGAGCTGCTGAAGCCGGCTTCGAAGAACGGCGTGATGCGGGTGAGCGGCAGATCGACGTGCACGTCGTCGGCGGAATTCCAGGCGCGCTGCGCGACGAACTCGTTGAAGTAGTGGTACTGCGCGCTGGCGCGGCCGCTCAGCCGGGCGCGACCCAGGTGCATCCAGAGATCGACGGCCGGTCCGAAGGCGGCGGTCGAGTCGCTCTGCGGGTTTGACCCTTCGTTGAAGACGTTGTTGTCGACGCCGAGGTTGTTGATCGCGATCGAGGGCGTGAAGTGGAACGCGCCCCAGTGGAAGCGCGCCCGGTCGGTTGGGTCTTCCAGCTCCTGCGCCGCCGCGCGCGCCGGCAGGAGGCCGGCGGCGGCAGCGGTCAGAAGAACGACGAGAAAGGGTCGGAGAAAGCGCGCGGCGGCCGAGGCTACTGCGCCGGGCTGCCCGGGTCGTTGGTGACGATACCGGCCGTCACGCCCGCGGCACCCGCCGCGCCGAGCAGCCACCAGGCCGCCGGGACCTTGTTGCAGTCGATCACGACGCCTGCCTTCATCTGATTGGGCAGCGACGCCAGATCGTACGGCCCCTCGGTGCAGACCACCTTGCCGTCCTTGTTCATCAGCTCGACCACGTACCGCATGTTGGCGAGGTTGCCGAGCGAGAACGCGCCCTCGGTGTCGAGCGGCGTTGTCGAGGCAATCTGACCCTGCTGGACGTCGCGGGCCCGGACGCTGTAGTCCGTGTACGGCTTCTTGGCCTCGTCCTTGGCGGTCCCGCTGATCAAGCCACTCTGCTGCGGCGCCTGGGCCATCAGCGCCGTGCCGGCGAACAGCATCGCCGCCGCCACTGCTACCAATTGCTGCGTCTTCATGATTCGTTTCCTTCTGCCGCGCATCTTGCCGGTGAAGCGGACTTGACTCTGGGGGAGCAAACCCGGCTTTCGGCTTCCACATAGTCCCCCGGCCCACTCCGGCGGTCAAGGGGCCAGATTTGAGTTCTGTATCGACGGTCGCAACAGTGTATCGGTCAGGATACATCGGACCCCCGCGTCGAGGTCTTGTTGGCGCGCGTCAGATTGAGACGGCGCATCTTTCTGTAAAGATTTGTGCGCTGGATCCCCAGGATCCGGGCCGCGTCGGCAATCCGGCCATGCTGGTGCTGGAGCACCGCAGCGATGTAGTCGCGCTCGAACCGGGCCCGGGCCTGGCGCAGCGTCGCGTCGAACCCGGTCGGGCTCATCGAGCCTTCGAGCTGGGTGTGCGACAGGACGTCTTCGAGGCGGATGAGCCCCTGCGGGACGAGCAGAATCAGCCGCTCCAGCAGACTGCGGAGTTCAGGCGCGTTGCCGCGCCACGGCATCGCGGAGAGCAGCGTGAGTGCGGCGCGCGTCAGCGTCTTGATCGGCTTGCCGTTGACGCGGCACAGTTCCTTGAGGAAGTGCGTCGCGAGCAGCGGAATGTCTTCGCGGCGCTGCCGCAGCGCCGGCACGTCGATGCGGATGAGCGACAACCGCTCGTAGAGATCGTGGCGGAGACGGCCTTCTTCGAGCGCCGCTTCGAGCGAGAGATCGACCGACGCGACCGGGCGTACGTCGAGCGCGATCGGATCGGTCTCGTCCTCGAGAAACACTTCGCGATCCCGCAGCACCCGGACGAGGCGCGCCTGCGCCCGCGCCGACAGCTCGGTGACGTTCTCGAGGAACAGCATGCCGTCGTTGGCTTCGTGAATGCGGCTGGTCAGCCCGAGACGCTCGAGGCTTCGCCGTTCCGGCGCGCCTGACGATCGCTTCCCGATGATGCCGAAGAGATCCTGTTCGACTTCTTCCGGCGAGGGACCGGCGCAATCCACCTTGATGAACGGCGCCATCGTGTGGCGCCCGAGGGCATGAATGACACGGGCGATCATTTCGCGCCCGGAGCCGCGCTCGCCGGCGACCAGCATCCCGCAGCGGCCGTCGGCGGATCGCTGCACGAGATCCATCACGGTGCGCATGGCCGGCGAGTTGCCGATGATGCCATGGCCGACGGTTTCGGGTGCGCGGTCGCGGCCGTCGCCGCTCGCGAGCGTCGCCTGTTCGCGGGCGTTGGCGATGAGGGCGCTGAGATCGCGCGGTGACGGCGGGCGCGGCAGGACGTCGAACACGCCGGCGCGAATCGCGTCGGCGGCGGCGGCCGGCCGGTCCGGATCGGCGATGCCGATCAGGATCGACTCGGGATGCTGCGCACGCACGGTGCGGGCGATGCGCAGCGCGTCGCCGTTGTCCTTCAAGTCGATCAGGCAGAGCGCGATCCGTTCGCCGACCGCGCTCAGCGCGTCAGCCGTTTCGGCCCGGAGCGTCTGGTAGCCGAGACCGCCGGTCAGTGCGGCCAGATCGAGCTGCGCGCTCCGTCCCGAGACCAGGACCGCGACTCCCTGTTTGACGGCTGTCGTGCTCACTTCTCCACCCGCAGAAAGGTGCCAGAGCCAGTGGGGTCGGTTTCGACGTGGTGGAGCGAACCGTCGGAGTTGTAGACCAGGCGACGGTCAGGTGAGCCGCTCCCGATCGTATCGAGCGACATGCTGACGAGCGTGCCGGAGGCGTAGGTTTCCCACTTGTCGATCCGGCCATTGCCGTCGGTGTCGTCTTCGACGCGCGTCAGCTGCCCCTCTTCGAAATACTCCTTGCGGGAAATCTTGCCGTCGTGCCTGACCGACCGTTCGATGCGTTCGATCGTGCGGTCGGGTGCAGCGTCGCCGAGCACTCCGGTGGCCGGGGCGGCGGCGGCGTTCTCCTTGTGATACTCCCAGCGGTCCACGTTTCCGTCGCCGTCTTCGTCGACCTCGACGCGCACGACGTGCGCACCGTCCATGTAGCCCCAGGTGTCGGGACGGCCGTCGCCGTTCTTGTCGTAGGTGAGGCGAGTCAGGCGGCCCTGCTTGTTGTATTCGGAGGTCAAGCGCGGATCGCTCTTGCCTTCAGGAACGGAACACGCCGTCTGAACGAACACGGCGATTGCGAACGCCGCCCACAACGACCGATCAGCGCGATGCTTCATGATCCGAAACCTTCTGTGGGGTCCGGCTTCCACCTTCGCCAAGGCTACGGTGGACACGTCAGCCGGACCTGTCTCTCACCACGCAGATACAGCTCCGCCCTCTGAGTTACAGGTCAAGACGCGTCTATCTAGCGAGAAATCGGCGGAACACTCTGTGGGTATATCGGCCCCAGGCTGAGTGTCAATTAGGCCACGGTAGAGGACTGGAATGATACAAGCGTGCGCGCCCTGACAGCGGCTACGCTTTTTCGATGGCTGCGGCTGAGGCGGCGGCCCGCTTGGCCCGCGCCGGTACCGCCCGGAACCCCTGAAACGGCAGATGGCAATCGTTCTTCCGGAGAAAGCTCAGGAACTTGCCGTGGTCTTCGTCCGGCATGTTGAAGAGGCGAACGAGCTGGTGGTAGCTGCCCTGCGTGCGCTCCAGACCGAGCTGGATGATTTTCCGGAGGTCGGCGCGCGACAGATCACGGGTCGTGAAGGGCGGGACGACCGCGGACCAGAACGATTCACCCTGCACCAGCATCCGCGTCGCGAGTTCGTGGACGCGCGAGGCGCCGTTGACAGGTGAGGGCGTGCCCGGCGCGCCGTGGCTGTGGCCGCTGGTTTGAAATACGGCCGGCAGTTCGTCCGCCCCGATGATCGGTCCGCGCGTCTTCAGCACGATGCGCTCGACCGCGTTGCGGAGCTCGCGGACGTTGCCGGGCCACGAGTAGGCCTGGAACGCCTGCATGGCCTCCGGCGAGAACGACGTCGTGATGCGATGCTGCCGGCAGAAGTGCTCAAGGAAATGCAAGGCGAGCAGCGGCACGTCGCCGGCCCGATCGCGCAGCGGCGGAATCGCGATGCGGATCACGTTGAGACGGAAGTAGAGATCTTCACGGAACGCGCCGGCGGCAATCTGCGCCTGGAGATCGCGGTTGGTGGCGGCGATCAACCGGACGTTGACCCGGGTATGCGCACGGTCGGCGCCGACGCGTTGGATTTCGCCGGTTTCGAGAAACCGCAGCAGCACGGCCTGCATCCGCAGGCTCATCTCGCCGACTTCGTCGAGGAACAGCGTGCCGTTGCTCGCGCCTTCGAGCACGCCCTTCTTGTCGCGATAGGCGTCGGTGAAGCTGCCGCGGACATGTCCGAAGAGTTCCGACTCGAGCAGGGTTTCGGGAACGCCGGCGCAGTTGAGCGTGACGAGCGGGGAACCGGCGCGCGCGCTGCGGCGATGAATCAAGCGCGCCACGACCTCTTTGCCGACACCGGTCTCGCCGGTGATGAGAACCTTGGCGTCGGAGCGGGCCGCGCAGTCGATGTCGCCCTCGATATTTTGAATGGCCGTGCTCTCGCCGAGGAGCAGCACGTCAGAACTGTTGTCAGAGGTCAACGACCACATCCTTCGTCTGGCGCGAGTGGAGCGTTCGACTCGGCGCGCGGCGTCCGCGCGACGCGATCGATCGTAGCTGTAGAGTGCAACGTCGGGATGATGACGCCCGAACGGAAGAAAATATCTTGTCCCAAGAGTGACGCTAGAGTCATGTCAAAAGGCGCGCTCTGCGGGTGTTAGTCTACCAAGTAAAGACCTTTAAACAGCTCCACGATACACATTCTGTCGCAACGATTTCTTTAAACTGTTGTCAGGACAGAGGTTAGTACCTGAAAAAATAGTTCACCCCGCCTGGTGGCCTTCTTGCAAGCTCGTGACTGAAGTACATCTGTCATCAAACGGGGCGAACATTGAGACAAGACGCACACACGCAACTAATCGGCAACAGCCCATCGATCTCGGAATTGCGGGACGAAATCGCGCGGGTGGCTCGGTCGGACGCCAAGGTGTTGATCACGGGCGAAAGCGGCACCGGAAAGGAAGTCGTCGCGCGCGCGATCGCAACGAGCCCGGCGACGTCGCGCGCCGACATCTTCGTGCCCGTCAACTGCGCTGGCATTGCCGAAACGTTGCTCGAGTCGGAACTCTTCGGCCACGTGAAGGGCAGCTTCACCGGCGCGTATCGCGACAAGCCGGGCAAGCTCGAGATGGCGGACAACGGCACCCTCTTTCTCGACGAGATCGGCGAGATGACGCTGCGCATGCAAGGGTTGCTCCTGCGCTTTCTCGAAACCGGCGAGATTCAGAAGGTCGGGTCGGAACGCGTCACGAACACGAGCAATGTGCGGATCATGGCGGCGACCAATCGCGACTTGTGGCACCTCATCGCGCAGGGGCAGTTTCGTGAGGATTTGTTCTACCGGATCAACGTGATCCACCTGGTGATCCCGCCGCTCCGCGAGCGGCGCGAGGACATTCCGCTCCTCATCGAGCACTTTTTGACGAAGTTCACCGGCCCGCACGCCAATGGCAACGGCAACGGGAATGGGAACGGCGCTGCGCACAATAGTCCCGTCAAAGCCATTGCGCCCGACGCCCTGGCAGCGCTTTGTACATATTCGTGGCCGGGGAATGTGCGTCAGGTTGAGAACGTCATCGAGCGCCTGGTGGTCACCGGACGGAGCGAAGTCGTGTCGTTTGAGGCACTTCCGCACGAAGTACGAAAGCAGGGGCTGCACGGCCACCGGCCGGGACGTGAGCGTCGGCGGACGGTTGCCGATGATCTCTTCAAGAAGCTGGTCGAAGACCGGGAATCGTTCTGGACCGCTGTTTACCCGCTGTACATGAGCCGAGAAATAGCGAAGAGCCAGCTTCGTGACCTCGTCCATAAGGGGTTGGAAGAGGCCCGGGGGAACTACAAAATCGTGTTGAGACTCTTTAACATGGAGAACAGCGACTACAAGCGGTTCCTCAACTTTCTCCGGAAGCACGACTGCCAGCTTCCCTTCAAAGAGTACCGGTAGCTCTCGGAACAGACTGCGATGAAAAACCTTACGCATGGATGCGTCGTTGTCGGCATCGTTTTCACGCTGACGCTCGCCGCGAGCGCGCAACAGCCCCAGCGTGGCCAGGCGCCGCCGCCGAACCGCAACACGCCGCCCGCGGCGTCGCGCGAAACACCGTCGGTCACCCTGCCGCTCGGCTACACCATCGGTCCGGAAGACATCCTCTCGATCGTGTACTGGCGCGAGAAGGACATGTCGATGGACGTCCAGGTCAGACCGGACGGCAAGATCTCGCTGCCGCTCATCAACGACGTCCTCGCCGCGGGCCAGACGCCCGAGCAGCTGCGTCAGGAGCTCACCGAAAAGTCCAAGGAGTTTTTCGAGGACCCCAACGTCACGGTGATCGTCAAGGAAATCCGCAGCCGCCGCGTGTTCATCCAGGGCCAGGTCGGCAAGATTGGCCCGTATCCGTTGAGCGGTCCGATGACCGTGATGCAGCTGATCGCCATGGCGGGAGGGCTCGGCGAGTACGCCGATTCGTCGAAGATCATCGTGCTGCGGACAGAGAACGGCAAGCCCGTCGCCATCAAGGTCAATTACAAAGAGCTCATTGATGGAAAGAAGCTCCAGCAGAACGTCGAACTGAAACCCGGAGACACGGTTGTTGTCCCGTGAACGCCATGACGAAGGCTTTACGCGGCGATGGCGTACGGGCTTATCCCGGCTCGCGTTCGCGATGGTGCTCGGAGTGATCGGCCCCGCCGCGCCGGCGCTTGCGCAACCCGGCCAGCCTGCGCCGCGCGCGACGCCGCCCAACCGCATCTCGGGCCCGTTTGCGGGTCTGTTCGGCGGCGGCCGCGCCGCTGACAACATCAATACGCTTGACGCGCGCGCCTCGGGGTTCGGTATCTGGCAGCAGGTTTTTGTTCCTGATGATCTCGATCCGGCGCTGCTGGATCCGACCTTTCAACGCTCGCAGACGTTTGCTGGCGTATCCGGATCGCTGGCGTACGCGTTTGCCCGCCGAACGGACAACGCGCAATTCACCGTTGGGACATTTGCGTCAGTGTCGGACTACTCCATCAACTTCGAGCAGCCGCAGTATTCCGTGGGTGCGACCGTTGGATTGGCCACCGCGCTCACGCGGCGCATTGCCTTTACGTCCGGCGCCAGCGCCGCCTATTCGCCATATTTCAGCCTGCTCGGCTCCGGCGCTTTTTACACTGGCAGCACGCCGACGACGGGCCAGGATCCCAACTCGCTGGTTACGACGGGCGATCCGTCGGTCGGATTCGCGACGACGTTTTCGCCGAACATAAACACGTTTGGCAACGTCGGTCTCAGCGGAACGCTGTCTCGCCGCACTCATCTGAGTGCCGATCTGTCATTTCAGCGCGCGATCTTTTTCGACGACACGTCGATCGGACTCGGGCAGCTCAGTAGCAGCGCGACGCTGACCCATCAGTTTCTTCGCCGGCTGAATTTCCATCTGTCGTATCGGCGGTCGCAAGTCACCTTCGCCGACGACGACGTTGCGTCGCAGCCGACCCAGACCCTCGACGCCGGCGTGGACTACGGCGACGCGCTCAGTCTGCAGCTGACCCGCCGTACCACGCTCTCGGCGACGTTCGCGCTCGGCGCCGCGCGATCCGTGACCACCACTGGAGCGGCAACCGGGGACCTGCATTTCGTGGCGACCGGGAACGTCAGCCTCATTCACACGATGGGGCGGACGTGGAGCACCGGCGCGAGCGCGAGCCGGAATCTCGGCTTTTCGCCAGCGTTCCTCCAACCGGTCGTGTCGGACACGGCCGAAGCATTCATCACCGGCCAGCTGAGTCGACGAGTCTCCTGGGCGAATCGGTTCACGATGGTCCACGGAGAAGTCAACTTCGAATCGTCCCAGAGCTTCAACTCGTACGGCGCGTCGTCGAACCTCTCGATCGGCATCACGCGGCAGGTCGGGGCATACGTGCAGTACTTCTATTTCCATAACCGTATTGCCGAGGGGCTGTCGGCGCTGCCGATCGCCAGCGATTTCGGGCGGCAGGCGGTGGTGGCCGGCGTGAATTTGTACCAGCCGATCTTCGGCACGCAGAGGAGAACGCGGTGATACCCGGAAAAGTCTACACACCCGAGCTGATTCTGCAGATCATCTGGCGCCGCAAATGGTGGATCGTCCTGCCGGCGGTCGCGATCGCCGTCGCGGTCGTGGCCTGGACGCGCACGCTGACTGACCTGTACCGCTCCGACGCGGTCATCCTCGTCGTGCCGCAGCAGGTGCCCGAAGCCTACGTGAAGTCCACGGTCACCGCGACCGTCCAGGACCGGTTGCAGTCGATCAGCCAGCAGATTCTGAGCCGCACGCGGCTCGAGCGCATCATCCTGGATCTCGGCTTGTTCGAGCGGCAGCGCCGCACCGGGATCATGGAAGACATCATCGACCAGATGCGCAGCAAGATCGAAGTCCAGACCGTGAAGGGCGACGCCTTCCGCGTCAGCTTCACCAGCGAGGATCCGCGAACCGCGATGAAAGTCGCCGAGCGGCTCGGGTCGCTGTTCATCGACGAAAGCCTCCGCGACCGCGAGACGCTCGCCGAGGGCACCAGCCAGTTCCTCGAGGCGCAGCTCGAAGACGCGCGCCGGCAGCTCGTGGACAACGAAAAGAAGCTCGAAAACTACCGTCGCAGCCACGGCGGCGAGTTGCCCGCGCAGCTCGAATCGAACATGCAGGGTCTGCACAACACCGAGATGCAGATCCAGACGCTCGTCGACTCGATGAACCGCGACCGCGATCGCTACGACGGGTTGAAGCTGATGATTGCCGACCTCGAGGCGAACGCGTTCATGGTGGCGCCGCCGACCGGAGCGGCGACGGTCATCGAAACCGCCGCCGACAAGTTGCGCGCCGCGCAGGCGCAGCTGGCCTCGCTGGAGCAGCGCATGCGTCCGACGCACCCCGACATCATTCGCGCCAAGAAGGTCATTGCCGATCTGCAGAAGGCGGCCGACGAGGAAGCCGCCAACCAGCCGCTCTCGGCCGGCGATACGCCGGTCACGCCGCTCGAACGGCTGCGCCGCACGCGGCTGAACGACGCGAACCGCGACCTCGCGAACCTGACCAAGGACATCGCGAGCAAGACGGCGGAAGAGAAGCGGCTCCGCGAGGTGCTGGCCGGCTATCAACGCCGGATCGAAGTGACGCCGACCCGCGAGTCCGAACTCACCGAATTGACCCGCGACTACGGGACCCTGCAGGCGATGTATACCGGTCTGCTTCAGAAGAAACAGGAATCGCAGATCTCGGCGAATCTCGAACGCCGTCAAATTGGCGAGCAGTTCCGCATCCTCGATCCGGCGCGCGTCCCGGCACGGCCGTTCACTCCCAACCGGCCGCAGTACTACGGCATGGGGATCGTTGGCGGTCTCATCGTCGGCGTCGGGCTCGCCCTGGTGCTCGAGTATCTCGATCGCTCGATGCGTAACGACGACGATGTGCGGGTGGCGGTCGGCATCAACGTGCTGGCGGCGATTCCGTTGATTCAGGCCCGCGTGTCGAAGAAACGGCGGGTGCTCATCGCGTTTGTCTCGGCGACGGCAGCGGTCGCGGTCGGCGTGGGTGTGTTCGTCACCCTCAGGTATCTGAGATAACGATGTACGAAGCCTTTTACGGCCTGCAGGAGCGGCCGTTCGATCTCTCGCCGAACCCGCGGTTTCTGTTTCTGTCGAAACAGCACGCCGAGGCGTTGGCGCATCTTCGCTACGGACTGAGCGGGCGTCCCGGTGTGACCGTGCTGATCGGCGAGGCCGGAACCGGGAAGACGACGCTCGTCAAGGCGGCCTTGCAGCCCGTGAACGGCGCCGGAGCGAACGCGAGCATCGTGCACCTGTCGAATCCGACGTTGACGAGAAATGAGTTCTACGAGTACCTGTCGGCAGGCTACGGCTTTACGGCGGCGGCCGCCAAATCCAAGACGCAGTTCCTGAACGAGCTCGAGTGGGCGCTCAAAAGCCGCGTCAACGGTACCGCGCCGCTCGCATTGATCGTCGACGAAGCACAGAGCCTGCCGCATGAACTGATCGAGGAGATCCGCCTGCTGACCAACTTGCAGACGCCGAACGGTCTCGCGCTGACGGTGGCGCTGGTCGGCCAGCCGGAACTGTCGGTGCGGTTGAACGAAGAGCGCTTGCGGCAGTTGAAACAGCGCGTGGCGCTCAGATGCGAGCTCGCGCCGCTCGATCTCCAGGAGACAGCCGCGTATATCGCGACCCGCGTGCGCGTCGCCGGCGGCAAACCGGAGCTGCTGTTCACCCGCGACGCGGTGGCGGCCGTGCACGAATTTTCGCGTGGGATCCCGCGAACCGTCAGCGTGATCTGCGACAACGCGCTGGTCAGCGGGTTTGCGGCCGATTTGAAACCTATCGGCCGCGACATCGTGGCCGAAGTGAGCCGGGACTTTCATTTCGACGGGATCCCGGCGCCGGCGCCGGTCCGGCCGCCGGCTGGTCCGCGGCCGATCGCCAAGCCGGGCCCGGTCCCGGTCCCGGCGGCGGTGGCGGCGATCGAGACGACCGATGCGATCGCTGAGAAGAAGGAGTCGAAACCCTTGTTCTCGACGTTCAATCGTGGCAAGCGCTTCTTCATCTTTTGAGGACGACCGTGACGAGACTGAGTGAAGCATTGGAGCGAGCCCGGGCCATGGCCGAAGCCGTCGAGGCCATCGACCGCGCCAACGCCACCGCCAAGGACGCTGACGGCGACTCCCGCGACGCCGACGTTCCCGGCACGTGGCACTTCGATCTCGACGACGTCCATCCCGAGCCGGAGCCGGAGGCCAAGGCGCCTGCAGCGGCCCGCGAGTCGTCCTTCAAGGCGCCGGCAACGGTCGCCCGCGAGTCGTCGTTCGAACTGCCGTCAGACTTCGGCGACGACATCGAGGACCGGCCGTTCGAGGGCGTCGACTATCCGTTTGCGAAAGGCAGCGAAGGTCAGACGCTGGTCGTCGGCCAGCATGCCAACACGACGCTCGTCGAGCAATATCGCCATCTGGCGGCGGCGCTCCACCACGCGCAGCTCAAGAACGGCGCCCGCACGGTGATGGTGGCGAGCGCCGTGGAATCCGAGGGCAAGACGACGACGGCGGCCAATATCGCGTTGACGCTGAGCCACTCGCACCGCCGCCAGGTGCTGTTGATTGACGCCGACCTGCGGCGGCCGTCCATCCACTCGCTGCTGAAGCTGCCCAACAAATCAGGATTGAGCGAAACGCTGCGCAGCGTGGGCAACACCACGCTGCCGCTCCACCGCATCTCGCCAACACTGACGGTCATGACGGCTGGGAAACCGACTCAGGATCCGATGAGCGCGCTGGTATCGGACATGATGCGCAACTTCATCGCCGAAGCCGCGCAGGAGTACGACTGGGTGGTGATCGACACGCCGCCCGTGGCGCTGCTGAGCGACGCGAATCTGCTGTCGTCGATGATCGACGTGGCGCTGCTCGTCGTGCGCGCCGAGGCGACGCCGTATCCCCTGGTGCGGCGCGCGGTCGAAGCGCTCGGCACGGACAAGATTCTCGGCGTCGTCCTGAACCGCGCCAAGCGCTCGGAGATCGCGGTCGGCTACGGCTACTACTACGGCTACGGCTACAACTACGGCCTCGACAAGCGCCCGAAGAAACGCTGGTACTGGCCGTTCGCGCGCAAGCGGTAAAAGGGCTCGATGTTCTTCAAGACCTGGCGATCAGTTGTTCTGGCTGCGGGCGACACGATCGTCCTGCTGGGCGCCGTGATGGCGGCGACCTATCTGCGCCTGGGAGAGTACGGCTGGACGTTACTCTGGGACGAATCCGGTCCGTTCAAGGCCTTCCTGATCGTCGCGATCTGTCAGATCTGTCTGCACTACGCCGATCTCTACGATCTTCGCGGTGTCGTCGATCCGCGCGACCTGCTGCTGCGGCTGCTGCAGCCGCTCGGCGTGGCGTCGCTGATCCTCGCCCTGCTCTACTTCTGGTTCCCCGATTTGATCATCGGCCGCGGGGTTGCCCTGGTCTCCGGTGCGCTGATCTTTACCTTCGTGATTCTCTGGCGCCTGGCGTTTGCCTGGCTGACCCGTCACGCGCTGCCGCGCGAACGCCTCCTGCTCGTCGGGACGGGAGCCGCGGCCGTCGCCCTGGCGCGCGAGCTCCACGATCGTCGTCAGGAGCTCGGTGTCGAGATTGTCGGCTTCGTCACCAACGACCCGGCGCAGGTCGGCGCGCCGGTGTTGAACCCCGGCGTGGTCGGGACGATCGACGACATTCCCTCGCTGATCGGCGAGTACAAGGCCGACCGCGTCGTCGTCAGCCTCGCCGACGCGCGCGGCCGGTTGCCGATGGAACGGCTGCTCGAAAGCCGGCTCAAGAGCGGCGTCGGATTCGACCATCTGGCATCGGTCTACGAGGAGTACACCGGAAAGATTGCCGTCGAGAATTTGCGTCCGAGCTGGCTGATCTTCTCGGAAGGCTTCAGCAAGACGCCGTTCCTGCTCGCCGCCAAACGGGTGTTCGACATTGCCGTCGCCTCGATCGGCCTGCTGCTGGCGGCGCCGATCATCGCCGTCATTTCTCTGCTGACGAAACTCACGTCACCGGGGCCGATCTTCTATCACCAGGAGCGCGTCGGTCTGAACGGCAAGAATTTCGTGGTCCACAAGTTCCGCACGATGCGGCAGGACGCCGAAGCGAAGACCGGACCGGTGTGGAGCACGGAAAACGATCCGCGCGTCACGCGTCTCGGGTCGTTCATGCGGCGCACCCGTCTCGACGAGATTCCGCAGCTCTGGAACATTCTCAAAGGCGAGATGAGCTTCGTCGGACCGCGCCCTGAACGCCCGTCGTTCGTCGCCGAGTTGACGCAGAAGATTCCGTTCTACGGCCAGCGTCACGTCGTCAAGCCGGGACTGACCGGTTGGGCCCAGGTGCGCTACACCTACGGCGCCAGCGTCGAGGACGCGATCCAGAAGCTCCAGTACGATCTCTACTACATCAAGAACATGTCGATCGGTCTCGACGTCGTGATCGTCCTCGAGACCGTCAAGACGGTGATCCTGCGCCGGGGCGCGCGATGACCGACATCGTCAACGCGATGAGCGTGGACGTTGAAGACTACTTTCAGGTGTCGGCCTTCGACGCGGTCGTATCCCGCGCCGACTGGTCGAAACTCGAGAGCCGGGTCGTGCCGAACACCGAACGGCTCCTCGAACTGTTCGACCGGACCCGGGTCAAAAGTACGTTCTTCGTGCTCGGTTGGGTCGCACAGCACTTTCCGGCTCTGGTCCGCACGATTGCCTCGAGAGGCCACGAGATCGCTTCGCATGGATTCAATCACCAGCTGGTGTACTCGCTGACGCCGCAGGCGTTTCGCGAGGACGTCCGGGCGGCGAAGGCGCTGCTCGAAGATCTGTCCGGCGCGCCGGTGGTTGGCTACCGGGCGCCGAGCTACTCGATTGTCGAGCGGAGCCTGTGGGCGCTCGACGTGCTCATCGAAGAAGGTTATCGCTACGACACGAGCATTTTTCCCATTCACCACGATCGCTACGGGATCGCGAACGCCGAGCGTCATGCACATGTTCTTCAGCGCCCGGCCGGCACGCTGGTGGAGCTTCCGGGCTCGACGGTCAGGATGAGCGGAGTGAATCTGCCGATTGCGGGCGGCGGTTACTTCCGTTTGCTGCCGTACGGATGGACCCGGTGGGGCATTCGCCGCGTCAACCGGGTGGAACAGCGGCCGGTAGTGTTCTATCTGCATCCGTGGGAGGTCGATCCGGATCAGCCGCGGTTCGCCGTCCCGTCGACGACGCGGATCCGGCACTATCACGGGCTGGCCGCGACGATGTCGCGGCTGACGCGGCTCATCACGGAATTCCGCTTCGACACGGTCGCGACGGTTCTCGAACGCGCCAACCTGTCCCCTTCACGCGTGGCGGCCTGATGCATGCAACGGCCACGCTTGAACCGGCCCCGGCGATCGCCGCGGTGACGGTGACCGCCATGACCGACGCCGATCAAAAGGCGTGGGACGCCTTTGTCGCGGCGCATCCGGATCGCACGGGCTATCACGTGTGGGCCTGGCGGAGCGTCTTCAAACAGGCACTCGGCCACGATTCGGTGTACCTGGCGGCGCGCGTCAACGGCGCCATCGCCGGCGTGCTGCCGCTCGTCTTCATCAAGAGCCCGATCTTCGGACGGACGTTGACCTCGCTCGCGTTCCTCAACTACGGCGGCGTGCTGGCAGAGTCGGACGCCGTCGCGCAGGCGCTCGTCGACGCGGCCGGCGCGCTCGCGCGCGAACGCAGGTGCGGACACGTTGAACTGCGGCACATCGGCCGGCAGTTCCCGGCGCTGCCCTGCCGCGAACACAAGGTCACGATGCTGCTGCCGCTCGAAGCCGGGATGTGGGATCGGCTTGATCGGAAGGTCCGCAATCAGATCCGCAAGGCGCAGAAGTCAGACCTGACGGCCGAGCGCGGTGGACCTGAGCTCGTTCGCGACTTCTACGCGGTGTTCGCCCGCAACATGCGCGACCTGGGCACGCCGGTCTACTCGCCGCGGCTCTTCGAAGAAGTGCTGCGTCAGTTTCCCGAGCAGGCCCATCTGCACGTCGTCCGGCTGGCCGGAAACCCGATCGCCGCCGGACTGACGTATCGCAGCAACGGCCGCGTCGAGGTGCCGTGGGCGTCGTCGATTCGCGACTACAACAATCTCTGCCCGAATCATCTGCTGTACTGGAGCATCCTCGAAGCCGCGGTCGACGCCGGCGCCACGACGCTCGACTACGGCCGCTCGACGCCGAATGAGGGCACGTTCAAGTTCAAGGAGCAGTGGGGCGCGCAGCCGGTGCCGCTGCACTGGGAATACATCCTGACCGACGGCACCGAGCTGCCGCCGATCGGTCCGAAGAACCCGAAGTTTCACCTGATGATCGAGACCTGGAAGAAGCTGCCGCTCGGCGTCGCGACCGCGCTCGGTCCGCACATCGTGCGGCAGATTCCATAGAAGAGTGAGCTGAAGACGTGACCACCATTCTCGGGATTTCCGCTTACTACCATGACAGCGCGGCGGCGCTGGTGCGCGACGGCGAGATCGTCGCCGCGGCACAGGAGGAGCGGTTCACCCGGAAAAAGCACGACCCCGGGTTCCCGGCCAAGGCAATTGACTACTGTCTCGAGGCCGCCGGCATCGCGCGCGACGAAATCGACTACGTGTGCTTTTACGAAAAGCCGCTGCGGAAATTCGAGCGGCTGCTCGAGAACTACCTGGCGTTCGCGCCGGCCGGCTTCGGGAGCTTCCGGATGGCGCTGCCGATGTGGCTGAAGGAGCGCCTCTGGATGTCGGGCGATATCAAGAAGTCGCTCGGCGGCAAGCTGCGGTCGCCGCTCATCTTCACCGATCACCACGAAAGCCACGCGGCCAGCGCGTTCTTCCCGAGCCCGTTCAACGAAGCCGCCATCCTCACGCTCGACGGCGTCGGCGAGTGGAGCACGACGACGATGGGGCTGGGATCCGGAAACCGGATCACGCTCGCGCAGCATCTCCAGTTCCCGCACTCGCTCGGCCTGCTGTATTCGGCCTTCACGTATTACTGCGGATTCCGCGTGAACAGCGGCGAATACAAGTTGATGGGGCTCGCCCCCTACGGCAAGCCGAAATACCGCGACCTCATCACGAAACACCTCATCGACATCAAGCCCGACGGCAGCTTCTGGCTC